>JADJGJ010000001.1:0-644445 GCA_016708105.1 Crocinitomicaceae bacterium | reverse complement strand
TCCAACAGCAGGCGTCTCTCTAACCCATTCTCTGTTTGCATAAATGGTTTGGGAATTTAAATTTGGAGAACAAAAAAGCATGACCCCAAAACCAAGAATCAGTTGGCTAATTTTTTTCATAAGTAATTTTAGGTTAAATGAAACTGAATAAAATTCAACTCGAGCGAACTTAATTCATTTTACTTTTAAGAAGTATGAGTGAAATCACAGTCAACATGAAGTATTCTTAATCCTCGTTTTCATAAACCGTTTAAATTCACCATCATTTTTTTTTGTGCATCCGAAATTTATTTACAATATTTTATTTCAGAATTTTCATCGTGTCGGATAACCGACATTTCACCCTTGTTTTCATGTCGGATATCCGACAATTATTTCAAAAAAAGATGTCGGTTTTCCGACGTGCCAAAGTAGTTTTTTACGCTATGATGTTTTCAAATCAATCAAAGAAAAAATCAATGATGTAATCACACATATCTGTGACTTGATTGCGAATAATAATTCCGCACCGTTAAGTTTTTTTAAGGGTTACTTTTTGTAACAAGTGTAATTTATATTCGTTATGAAACGTCATACCAAAACATGAAAAAGAATTTTTAGAAAGATACAATTACTAACTACTCAAAACGATGATGATATGGAATTCGAGAATAATGATTTGGACATTAAGCCATACACACACAAGCAACTGGCTGCCATGTATGGTACAACAGGACGCACTCTTAACACATGGATGGATGCGTTCCGTGAAGAACTAGGAGAACGCTATGGTCATTACTATACCATCAAACAAGTGAAAATTATTTTAAACTATAGAAATATTTAGGCAGTTCATTTTGCAACTCATAAAAACCAAACTAGCGCTGAATAACAATTTACTCATCATAAACCCAAAAGGCATGTTTACTTTGACATTCATCATTGAATATTTGCGATTCAATCAGTTGGCCATTTTCATTATAAAAATTAAGCCGCTTTTCTCTTACATAGCTTTGCTCCATTAATTGTACAATTTCAATAACCTTCCCTTGTACATTATACTTCATGAACAACTCCATTCCAATCGTACCATCTTCAAAATAAGTTGTAGTTTTAATATTGTACCCATTCTCATCATAGTCATGCACTCGATACAAATCTAAAACAAGGCTATTGTTTATGCGCTTATACTGAGTCTCTTTTACCAATTCATTTTTTGTTCCGTAATCAAAACGGATGTATGAATCATATTCGGAACTATCAACATTTGAACCCTTGATAATGTGAGTTCTATTTCCAGCCTCATCATACCTAAAATAAGTCCCATACCATGAATTGAAGATGTCTAAATATTGACTTTCTTCAACTAGTTGATTTTTATTGTTGTACTTGAAAACTATCGTATCCTTTATATCATAGTATTTATCGTAAATGTTTTTACTCAAACAAAGTCCCAATTCATTGTATTTTAATTCAGAGTATTCATACATGACTCCGTCGTATAAAACGGCATGACCTTCAAAATTGTCATTTTCATTGTAATAATAAATCGTGTTTCTGACAGCGTCACCTTCATTATTTCTCTGTTCAAGTTCCATCAATTTTCCAGTTTCAGAATAGGAAAAATGCAGTGTTGTGCACAGTATTAAAGAATCAGACATTGCAAAACCATGTTGAGTTGGTTGTGCAGTACTTAAGAAAATTAAAAGAGAAGACAAAACCATTTTCTAAAGATAAGATTTCCTTCTATCTGAAGATTATTCAATGAAAATAAATTACTTCATCTGTGGGGATATTTTTTAACAACAAAACCAAAAATAATACCGTTTAGAGGTTCTAAACGGTATTATGAGGCATTGTACCCGTTTTAGGTCAAATATCGAACTTAAATCTAGTAGAGGATATTCAATATTTATTGAAGAGTTGATGTGGTCTCGCTTATTTTGAAGGTGAGATAAGCGATAATAGATTATTTGTTGTAGTTTTTCATGAAGAATTCTCTTTTCATTTAATACGAGCACTCTTCTGTTAGATTTTATTTAACACAAACCTAATACCATTAACTGTGAACCAAGCCTGTTCTATTTCCTTTTCCCCATTTTCGATAAATTCAAATACTTTATCTTGTCCGTCGGCATAAAAGAATTTTGTATCGGATTCAGGTATTAATTCCAAATCCGGATAGCCTTCAATTCTTCTAAAAAACTTGTTGTTCATAATCATTAGTTCAATTTCCCATTTTTCATCATAAATATTTCCAACCCATTTTCCAGTATATTTTTTAAGTTTATTTGGATCAATTTCATAGGGAATGTGTTTATATGGAATAACTACGTCTTTACCAAACACAAGAGCAGACAAGGGTTCAGCTATCTTATCAGGATTCTCTTCATTATTCTGTAACACGATTACAATTATATTCTCATCAACAAACCTGTAAATTGTCGAATGGAAGCCGGAAGTTCCTCCTCTGGAGAATACTCGTTTATGAGTCATAAATGTGTCAACCCATACACCATAACCCAAATGATACCATAATGGGTCTATACTTTGAGGCATTGTATTGGATGGGTCAGCTTTTTTTTTCTCATTGGCAATGGAAAACCCATAAGGATAGTACATTTTATTTTTTGATGCTTCACTCAAAATGTCATTTCCCCTTAATGCTATATCCCAATGATAAATATCTTCTACAGTGGAATACATTGAGCCAACAGCAAACATCAAATCCCATGTATAATTCTGGTCAAAAGCATTTGAATATTCATTGGATGAAATTTTATATCCTTTAGCTCTATTTAATAAAATAGTATCATAGCAATCTATACCTGTATTGTGCATATCCGCAATTTTTAAAATATGTTTATTTAAATAGTTTTCAAAACTCTCCCCTGAAACTTTTTCAATAATCATTCCCAACAAAAAGTAGTTCGAATTACTATAATTTAAATCAGTACCGGGTAAAAAATTAAAGAGCTTGTTTTTTAAGAGGGAAACCATAGAATCTTTGGAAATCACAGCAGGTTTAAGATCAAATTCTTTAAATTGAAAATAATCTTGAATCCCGGAAGAGTGAGTAAGAAGCATATGAATCGTTACAGTATTGCCATATTCAAAACCGGAAAAATATTTACCGAGAGTATCGTTCAGACTTAATTTGCCTTGCTCTTCTAATTGAAGGATACAAGCAGCGGTAAATTGTTTTGTGTTTGAGGCAATACGAAATTTTGTTTCAGCCGTATTTGGAACATTCCATTCTCTGTCAGCAATACCATACCCTCCCTTAAAAAGGATACTATCGTTTTTCGCAATTAATATTGCCCCGCTAAAATTATTGATATTGGATTGCGCTTGCATATATTCATCCACCCGATTAGCGAAATTATTTTGATCCGTATCTTGGGATAAACAGCAATGATCTGCAATGATGCACAGGATAATTAGAATATTTTTCATGTTATTTTTGTTTACTTCCGGATTTCTGCTTCAACAAAATTGTCTATGTGTATTATGTCGCCAATTTCAGCACCCGGAAAGAAAATTATTAAATCGAGCCTGTTGTCAAAATGAACAAAGAACTCATTCCCTTTGTAACTTGACATATAGCCTGATTTCGTAATAAAACCTGACATCGCAACCGGAACCATTTCTTCACCATTCTTTTTTATTAACCGTATGTTTTTAAAGTCATTTTCCAATGAGAAGATGGTTCTTTTATCTACATTTAGAGTCAGCCAAACCGCTTTTACATTCGTATTCAATCCAACTTTGTTACAATTTAAATCGATAATTGTGCCTTTAAAATTTATAGAAACAGGAAGTTTTAATGAATCAGGAACGTTACAATAATCTGGAGTTTCCCAAAGTCTGCAGTTGGGTCTGATAGTTTTATCAAAGTTATTCCGTTTGGAAGTAACAGGCATACTTCCCATATTTAAAGGGATTGAATCGATCCCGCTATTTGTGATGAGGTTTGTGCTTCCATTAGTATCGATCGTATTGACAATCTTATCTTCTGATTGAATAAAAGGAGAATTATTGATGTTCACTTTCGTTTTGGAAGAATCGACCTTAACTCGGATTAACTCATGTTCCTTTATTATTTGATTACTTGCTATGAACGGAGTATCTTGCTTTTCATTTTTGTTTTTATTATTCTCTTCATCATTACGCAATTTGGATGTGTCTACAACCACTGTCGTAACAATGTTTTTATCTCCACTCAAATCTATATTTTCCTGATTTGTTTTAGTCGAGACATAATATATCAGGATTGCAATCAAGGAGGCACTGAAACTGAAATATAAAAGTTTTAAAGCCAAATTACTTTTTAACCAGTGTGCATTTTTTATTTTTATCCCAGCTTCAATCGTGCTCCACAAATGGGTAGGAGGTTCAATATTATTAAACTCTTCCCTGTGCGCATGAACAAATAATTTTAGTTTATCTTCCATCAGAAATAGTATTAAGTTTTATCAGGTCAATCAGTTTTTTCTTTGCTCGGTTATACTGCGATTTGGAAGTGCCTTCGCTGATGTTAAGAAATTCTGCAATTTCTCTATGACTATATTCTTCAAATAAGTAAAGAGAAAGCACGGTTCTATATCCGTCGGGTAACTTTAAAACGCAATCTCTTATTGTTTCGACATCATAGATCGCCTCATCATCTTCATCTGCGTTTTCATCATCAATTATTTCAGATGCCATGTAATGTTCATCTTCAAGAGAAATAAAATTTAGTTTTCGCTTTTTTAGGACGTCAAGTGAGCTATTAATTGTGATTCGTTTTAACCATACTCCGAATGAATGTTTTTCATCAAAACTTGCAATTTTCTGGAAAGCCTTTGTGAACGAATCTTGTAACACATCTTTTGCTTCTTCGTTATTATTTAGAATCCGAAGAGAGACATTAAACATTGCTTTCGAGTATAAACCATACAACTCCTTATAGGCTTTTTTTTCGCCCTTTTTACATCGGGTAACCACTAAATGGTTAGTATCAGTGTATTTGGTAGTGTCAGTCATTCTGTGTTTAGGTAAACTCTACCATAAATACGACAATAATTTCAAAGGTTGCATGAATTCAGATGAATTTCACATTTTCTGGCATTCTTCAGTGATAATTAATTTCCATTTAAAGGGAAATATCACGATTACCAATCAATTGGGAATTTTTAAACTTGGTGATTATGCAACCACACATAACACCAGGGCCAGATGGACCGTTAAAGTAACGAAGAAAATGTTCAACAATAATCTAAGGGTATTTTTAGAAGTGTCAGATATTATACCCCCAAGGGTTTTAACTATACAAACAGGCAGTAATTATGAAAGTGTGGCCACGGCTCAGAGCGTCTTTACTTCTTTCAAAATTGGAATTTTCTATAAATTTGGAAGGTTGAAACAAGATGCCCGTATACAGGAGTCTTCTTCTGGTCAGTCGGGGAGGATTTAAGTTTTAGTTATTGATTAAAGCTTTCTCCTGATATCAACGTGCGCTCGGATTTATGCATCTTCTTTGCAATTTCTTTGGTAGATATAAAAGGTGTTGAGGTCTTATTACAAAAAACAAAAGGCAAATTAAAAGGTTGGATTGCATATACGCTTTCTACAAATACTAGACAATTTGATGAAATAAATAATGGCGACCCTTTTTATTTTAAATATGACAGACGACATAATTTATCTGTCGTTGCAACCTACGATATCAATGAAAACATTTCCTTGTCGGCAACGTGGGTTTTTGGAACAGGAAATCCAATCACATTAGCGCAAGGTAAATATGATCTTGTAGTGGCTGGATTTAACTGGGCTAATTATTCTCAAAGTTTGATTGCGGATAATACTTTTCAAGCTCATATTTATAATGGAAAGAACGCGTATCGTTTACCTGCTTATCATCGTTTAGATTTTGGAATCACCCTAAAAAAAGAAAAACCAAGAGGACTGAGAAGTTGGCAGTTTGGAATTTATAATGTGTACAATAAGTTAAATCCATTCTTTTTATATTACAAATCGGTTGATTCGAATATTAAATTGTTTCAGTTGAGTTTGTTTCCGATTTTGCCAGCGGTGAGTTATACATTTAGGTTTAACTAGTCTATAACTCAACCTTAAACAGCAGCACGCAAAAATGCATTTCGGATTAAATAAGTATAAATCTCGGTAGTTTTAATACCTGTTTTACCTGCAAATAGCAATTCGGCTAAAGGTATAATTGATTGTAAATTCACATTGTCTTGATTCAAAGACTACAAAAAAATCCGTTCCGGTTTTCCCGAAACGGATTTGGTTACCTCTTGCTTTCGATGATTCAATAAATTCTATTTTCAGTCTGAAAAAAGTATCACGTTTTGTTGCCTGTCAGCATATCAAGACCGAAAACAATTCAAATCATGTTTAAAAAAAAGGTAAAAACAATTTTACTCTTTATCGTTAATAACTCGTTCAATTACTATAAATTCTTCACCGTTGGGTAAGTTCCATAAAACTTTGCTTCCCTCAGCATAACCATATAGGGCCGTGCCCATAGATGACATCACAGATAATTTTTTCTTTTGCAAATTGCTTTCTTGAGGGAGTACAATTTTTAATCCGTCTTTTCTTCCGAACGAAGTTTGAACAGAAACAATACTGTTTAGGCGAACAACTTCCGCTGGCATTTCATCGTTTGATTTTAATTCAGCAAGCTTTAGCTCTCGGTATAATTTTTGTCTTCCACGTTTTTCAATAATATCGGTAGCCGGATATTTTTCGATTAACCTTTTTATAATCGGTAATTCTTCCTTTGACACAATAAGCACTGACTCTTCCATGATTTTCATTTATATTTTTTTTAGTTCTTCCAGAATATGCGTTAAACTATCTTTGGCATCTCCGAATAATAATTTGCAATTACCTCTTTCAAACAATGTATTTGTTTCGCCGGAGTAACCACTTGACATTCCTCTTTTCATCACCACCACTTGTTTTGCCTTGTATGCTTTGATGATTGGCATTCCAAAAATTAAACTATTCTCGTCGTCTTCTGCTGCGGGATTCACAACGTCATTTGCACCAATAATAATAGCCAGATCAAATTGATCCATACTCTGATTTACTTCATCCATTTCCAAAATGTGGCGGTAATCAATGTTGGCCTCTGCAAGCAACACGTTCATGTGTCCCGGCATTCTGCCTGCAACCGGATGAATGATGTATTTCACTTGCACACCATTTGACTCCAGTTTTTTGTGTACTTCATAACACGCTTGTTGCGCTTGAGAAACAGCCATTCCAAAACCTGGAATAATAGCTACACGTTTTGAGAATGCAAGCATGGATGCAACTTCGACCGAGGTGATTGTTTTGATATCCGCTTGATGATCTGATTTACTTCCACCAATTGTATTGCCTGATTTTGTTTTTCCTGCTAATACATTCTTCAGCGATCGGTTCATTGCTTTACACATTTTAAATGTGAGGAGCATGCCTGTGGAACCTACAATGATGCCACCAATCAACATCACCGGGTT
This sequence comes from Crocinitomicaceae bacterium, assembly GCA_016708105.1. Classification (NCBI taxonomy): domain Bacteria; kingdom Pseudomonadati; phylum Bacteroidota; class Flavobacteriia; order Flavobacteriales; family Crocinitomicaceae; species Crocinitomicaceae bacterium. The sequence continues at coordinate 636,952 of JADJGJ010000001.1, read as the reverse complement.
GTCAAAAATTATACCAGAGAATGCAGTAGCAACTCCTGTTATGGCATTTAAAAAAGAAATCATTACTGGCATATCAGCACCACCAATAGGCATGGTAAATGAAACACCATAAGCCAATGCAAGTACTGAAATCAGGATGACGAAAAAGGGCAAGCTCAGTGAGCCATTCGAATTTGAAAACTGATTCAATGTGAACAACAACATCACAACTAATAATATCTTTGAAACATAACGATAGAGTCCGCCATTTACATGACTGATTTTTCCGGAAAGTTTATACATAGCAACGATACTTCCGGAGAAAGAAACACCCCCTAACACAACACCTGAAATTAGAACGAGTGCAGAAATTATATTCGGTTCGTGATAATAGTTTAGTGCTTCATTGAAACCAATAATTACTGCACAGGCTCCACCAAATGCATTGAAAAGCGATACCAGTTGTGGCATAGCAGTCATTTCAACACGGTATGAAAAATAATATCCTATCAGTGTTCCCGCAGAAATAGTAGATATTAGTAAAATTAAATTAGTTGTTTTATAAGAATCCTGAATCAACAAAATGTCTGTCGCTACAATAGCAATAAACATGGCAAGCAAAGCAACAGCATTACCAATTTTTGCACGGATTGGATTCCCCATTAATTTTATTCCTAAAATCAAGCCGACAGATGCGAGTAAAAAAAAAATATTGATGAGTAACGTCATGATTAAATTTTATTTTTTTTTGGTTTTGAAAACATGCTTAGCATTCGATGCGTGATAAAAAATCCGCCGGCAATATTTACGGTTCCTAATAAAACGGCCAAGGCAGATAACCCTAAATTCCAGTAGTCATCTTCAGCTGCGTTAAGAAGATGAATGGTTGCGCCAATTACAATAATTCCACTGATGGCGTTTGCACCTGACATGAGTGGTGTGTGCAAAACCGCAGGTACATTTTTGATTACTTCAATTCCCAGCAGTAAGCTGAAAACAACAATGTATAAACCATCAATTTGGGTCAGTATGAGAGACTCTGTCATTAAATTAATATTGATTGATTAGTTGAACAAGTTTTTGATTGATCAGAAGTCCGTCTTCGATGACCTTTGTTTGATTTAATATTTCATCTTTCCCAGCAAGATTTGGATTGGCTAAAAAGTGACTGATGAAGGCAAAATAATTTCCGGAAATAAGTATGGATGCTGATTTGGAACAACGCGAAATGATGGAAGAAATTCCTACAAGAGTTACCTCATGTTGAACATGGATTTCATCCTTTTTTGTAAGTTCACAATTACCGCCTGTCTCAGCCGCAAGGTCCACAATTACAGATCCAGATTTCATTTGTTTTACTGAATATTCTTTCAATAATAAGGGTGCTTGTTTGCCCGGAATTTTTGCTGTTGTTATAATTGCATCAGCTTGAATTGCTTCATTGTGAATTACTTTTTCAATTTTGTCCAGATAATCTTGCGTTTGTTCAACAGCATAACCTCCTGAATTTTTATTTTCGGTAGCGCCATCAATTTCAATGAACTCTGCGCCCAAACTTTCCACTTCTGTTTTGGACGCACGTCTAACATCAAATGCTTTTACGACCGCACCCATTCGTTTTGCTGTTGCAATGGCCCGTAAACCGGCAACTCCACTTCCAAGAATTAAAAATCTAGCAGGACGTAATGTTCCGCCAGCGCTGGTAATCATTGGCAGACAAGACGGTAACATTTCAGCCGCAATGAGTACTGCTTGGTATCCTGAAATCGAAGCCACCGAAGACAAAATATCCATCGACTGTGCAAGTGTTGTCCGTGGCATCAAATCCAAACTATAGAGGTCTATTTTTTTTCCGGTAAGAGAGGCGAGAGGTTTAAAATCATAAAGCACATTTAAAAAAGTAATCATTGTTTTTTTGTCATCCACCTGTGATATTTCAGGCAACTCATCAAAACATAAAATGATATCTGAAACCATAAGGACTTCCTTGCTCGAATGCAATATCACGGCGCCGGCATCTTCATATTCTTCGTCTCTAAAACCAGCAGCTAAACCAGATCCTGACTCAATAAAAAAAAGCGCGTGGTGTTTTAGCAATGCAACATGTTTTGGAATCAGTACAACAATTTTGTTGTGTTGATTTTTGTTTATCAATCCTATTTTTTTCATCGTTATGGAAACACCCCACGTTGTTTATAAGTGCGCTCAATTCGTTCCAGTGCCACAACATACGCTCCTGTTCTCCAATCGGTTTTGTGTTTTTTTGCAGCAGCTACAGTTTCCTTAAACGCAGTGTCAATTTTTTCCTGAATCAATGGCAACACTTTTTCAATCTTCCATATTTCAGCGCGTCTGTTCTGCAGCCACTCATAGTAACTTCCAATTACTCCTCCTGAATTGCAAAGAATATCTGGAATGATATCGATGCCCTTGCTCAGTAAAATTTCTTCTGCTACTGTATCCGTTGGACCATTAGCTCCTTCAGCAATTAATAATGTTTTTATGCGGTATGCATTTGCTTCTGTAATTTGATTTCCCAACGCGGCCGGAATTATAATGTGACATGGAATTGCAAAAAACTCTGAGTCATGAAAAGAATCAGCCTTTTTATATCCTGCAATGTTTCCTTTATTGTTGGAACAGTGCTTTAATAAATCTTCCGGATCAATTCCTTTATCGTTGTAAATAGTTCCACTGGCATCTTGCACCGCAATTAATTCTGCTCCTAATTCTTTTAAGAAATGTGCAGCCCAGTAACCAACATTTCCAAATCCCTGAACAATGTATTTTTTGTTTTTCAGGTCAGTGTCTTTTGTGACAGCCCATGATTTTATTGTTGCAACAACCCCAAATCCGGTTGCACGATCTCTTCCTTCAAGCCCGCCTGAACCAACAGGTTTTCCGGTAACAACACTCATGCTTGTAAATCGGGTTGATGGTGGTCTTGTAGAAGCAAATGTATCTGCAATCCATGCCATTGTTTGTGCGTTGGTATTTACATCGGGTGCTGGAATATCAATATCAGGTCCGATATTTTCTCCAAGGGCAAACGTGAATCTTCGTGTGATTCTTTCCAATTCGGCTAATGAATATTTTGAAGGATCAATTTCGATTCCTCCTTTTCCTCCACCATATGGAAGTCCGGCCAAAGCTGTTTTCCAGGTCATCCATGTGGCCAATGCACGTGCAGCATCAATGTCAAGTGTTGGGTGATAGCGCAAGCCGCCTTTGTAAGGCCCCAATGCATTGTTATGTTGTACCCGAAAACCGGTGAACACTTCTGTTTTTCCATTGTCCATTTTTACCGGAAAATGCACAACAATTTCACTGTTGGTGGAGGAAAGAATTTTTCGAACTCCCTCATCCAATTTCATAACATTTGCAGCTTTGTTAAACTGCACCTGAACGTTCTCATACATTCCGGTTTTTTTTGTTTTTGTTTCCATTTTTTTTATTTTGATTATTGATAATGTTCACAGTTAAAGATGACCGATTCGGGTTGCCGAAGCACGCAAGTTTTGACATGATCGCAATTGGTGCAAAGGCCGATTAAGTTGGAAGGATAAGGTAAATCAGCATGCTGTATCATTTTCTTTTCTTTGGTTGGTAAGGAGGAATCATATTCCTCACACTGAAACACAACCGTTAAAGGAGTTTTGAGAACGCAATTCGATGAATAATTGCAATCAGGACACAAACCCATCAGGTTTGCAGGAAATGGAAGGCCTATTGTCGTTGTTTTTTTGGTTCTTACTTGTATCATAGTAATTCCTCTTTTTCAAGAGCTATGCCAAGTACGATTTCAAATCAATTTAGAGATTACTCAAAACAACGAAACATAAGGATATGAAAGGATTTGATGAAGAGTGGAAAAAAATCGCACTTCTTTTCCTTTAAAAAAATAAAGATAAAATACGGGGAATAATTACCCGCACCGGGTAGATTTGAATCAGTTGTTATTTTAGTTTTTCGCGCAATGTTTTGCGGTCGATACCTAAAGTTTGCGCAGCCTTTGTTTTATTATTGCCACAAGACTCCAGAACTTTGATAATGTAATGCTTTTCAGCCACGGCTAATGTCATTGTCAAATCGTCTTTGTTGATTTTTGGTGAGCTCATTTTCATGTGTACAGGAACGTCTTCAACTTTCATCTGCGTATCACTCATCAATACCATGCGATTTATAAAATTTTCAAGTTCACGGACATTTCCCGGCCAGGTATAAGCGCTTAGAATTCCTTTAATTTGTTTTGAAATTTTGAGTAATTTTTTATCATACTCTTTGCAATAGCGATTCGTAAAATAATCAATCAATAAAGGAATATCTTCTTTACGATTACGCAGCGGTGGAATATGAATGGTGATGACATTTAAACGATAATATAAATCTTCACGAAACGTGCCTTTCTTCATTTGCTCATCCAGCATCGCATTAGACGCTGAGATTAAACGAACATCGATTTTTTGCGATTTGGTTGCGCCCAACATGGTAATTTCTTTGTCTTGAATAACTCGCAATAATTTGGCTTGAATCGAAAGAGAAGCATTGCTGATTTCATCCAGAAATAACGTTCCGCCTTGGGCAGCTTGAAAAAAACCAGCGCGTGAAATTGTAGCTCCGGTAAATGCACCTTTCATGTGACCAAACAATTCACTTTCGATCAACTGATCAGGAATCGCACCGCAATTAACCGGAACGAATGGTGAAGCAGAAAATGCACTGTTGTAATGAATGGCTCTTGCTACCATTTCTTTTCCAGTTCCGCTTTCACCGGTTATCAAAACAGTGGCGCGATTATTTTTTGTTTTATCGATTGCGTGATATAATTTTTGCATCGGTTCAGATCGTCCGATGATGCCATGAAACGATTCAATGATTTCTTCATTTTTAGCTTCTGGAACTTTAATTTCACCAAGCACTTTTTCAATGGAGGCTTGAAGCTCATCCTGCGTAAATGGTTTAATCAAATACTCCATGGCGCCCAGCTTCATCACTTCAACGGCATTACGAACATCTGGAAAACCTGTAATAACCAATACCGGAATTTGAGAAAAATGCTGTGACATGTATTTGACCAATTGCATACCACCAATGTGAGGCATGTTTAAATCGGTTACAACTAAATCAATTTCTGTATTTTCTAATACATCAATCGCATCTACAACTGTGCTTGCAGCAAAAGCATTAAAGCCCATATCGGTCATGTTGCGCCGAAGTAATTCCAGCATGTCATGCGAATCATCAACCAATAAAACAGATAATCTGTTCAGCATAATTAAAGCGTATTTTGATCAAGCGTGATTGTAAATTCCGTGCCTTTTCCTTTTTCTGAATCAACACTAATTGTTCCTCGATGACTTTGAATTATGCCATGAACAACAGCTAATCCTAGACCTGTACCTGATGGTTTTGTGGTATAAAATGGTTGAAAAATTTTCACTATATCTTTTTTGTCCATTCCAATTCCATGATCTTTAATTTTAAGAACGACAAGTTCTTTGCGGACATTTGTAGAGATTTTTAGAACACCACCTGATGGCATAGCAGCGATTGCATTCAAAGCTAAATTAAATAGTACCTGAGAAAATTGAATAGAGTCTAACCTGATTGGGCGGACTTGTTTTGAAAGTATCAATTCAAGACGAACCTTGTTTTCATTAAGCTGAATCTGGAGTAAATTCATGGATTCAATAATGACATCATTCAGATTAACCAGCTTAAACTGACTGGGCATTTCACAGGAGAAGTACATGAGTTTTTTTACAATCTCACGCGCATTAATTGCAGACGTAATTATTTTTTGAATGTCAGATTTTCTGACAGAATCTGATTCTGCTTTTTCGAGTAACTCGGCATATCCTAAAATATTTCCTAAAGGCGTATTTAGTTCATGCGCAATTCCTGCAGTCAACTCTCCCAATACATTCAGACGATCGCTGTAACGCAATTTTAGCGTGATGATTTTTTCAAGTTCACGTTTTTCAAATCTATCCAGTATGGAAGACAACTCCAGCCCAATTTGATTAATCAACTGCTGTTCTTCTTTCAAAAATGATTTGGATGATTTGGAATTCTTTGTATAAAAAACTATTATCTCACCGCGAATTTCGTTGTCAATTCGTATCTCAGATTTTTGATGAAGTGTTAATGTCTTCTGATTTCCATATTCTTGTTCATCTATGCGAATGAAGACATTTAAGTCATCGGGAAACTGCCACCCTTTAGGAATAATTTTTAGAATATTTTCGATGAGTTCATCTAAAGACTTATCACTTTTTTGAGCAGCTTTTGAAATCTCATATAAACATGTCAGTTCTTTTACGCGCTCTTGTAAGTGTCTTGAAAGATCTTTTATTTTTTTTGATTGTGCAGTCACAAAGTGGGTAATATTTCCTCAAAGTTAAGGAGTTTTTAGAGAGTATCCAATTTTTCTTCAATCACCGTGAATCGTCAGCATAATGTGGACTGAAATTAGTTAAAGTTAAGAGCGTGTTTCCAAAAATTATTAAATTTAAATAACATGGAAACAAAAAAGAAACAAACATCCGAGAATTACATCAAAGAAATTCGAAGAAAAACCAGAACAGTTTTTTCATCGGAACAAAAAATCACAATTGTAATGGAAGCTTTGCGGGCAGAAATGTCTGTTGCAGAATTGTGCAGAAAATATTCCATTTAAGAGTCTCATGTTAATTCTTGATTCGATTACCAAAAAAACCAACATTTTCATTCTTTTTGAGTATTTTGGATGATTAAATTTCAATCACGATCAATCAATTGGGCAAAAACGAAGCACATACAAGGCAAGAAATCATTGACAAACGTTTGCTAGTAGCGGGTTGGAATGTCAATGATCACTCTCAAGTTCTTGTAGAGTTTAATATAAACGTGCCTCTGCCGGATTGTGTGAGTGAACCTCGTACAAAGTATGAAGGGCATCAATACAGCGATTATGTTTTATTGGGTAAAGATGGAAAACCATTAGCTGTTGTTGAAGCAAAAAAATCAGCTGTTGATGCTAATATTGGAAAAGAACAAGCGAAACAATATTGTACAAATATTCAAAATGAGCAAGGTGGTGAATTACCTTTCTGTTTTTATACAAATGGACATGATATTTATTTTTGGGATTTAGGAAATTATCCTCCAAAAAAAGTGTACGGATTTCCTACACGCGATGATTTAGAACGCTATCAATATATTCGTAATACTCGAAAAGCACTTGCGAGCGAATTAATAAACACAAAAATTGCCGGACGCGATTATCAAATTGCATCAATTCGTGCGGTGATGGAAGCGGTTGAAAAACGCAGACGTAAATTCTTGCTTGTAATGGCAACGGGTACAGGTAAAACCAGAACTTGTATTGCCTTAGTTGATGCGTTAATGAGAGCAGGTTGGGCTGAACGGGTTTTGTTTTTAGTAGATCGAATTGCTTTACGCGATCAAACTCTTGAAGCTTTTAAAGAGCATCTACCTAACGAACCGAGATGGCCTAAAGTGGGTGAAAAGGATATTACCACGGACAGACGGATTTATGTTTCGACTTATCCAACAATGCTGAATGTAATTCGCGATGAAAAAAAATCGTTGAGTCCACATTTTTTTGATTTGATTATTGTTGATGAAAGTCATCGAAGTATTTACAATACGTATCAAGAAATTTTAGAATACTTCAATACAATAACATTAGGATTAACGGCAACGCCAACAGATGTAATTGACCACAACACGTTTAAATTATTTGAATGCGAAGAGGGTATTCCAACTTTTGCATATTCTTATGAAGAGGCTGTAAATAATATTCCACCCTACCTGAGTAATTTTCAAGTAATGAAAATTAAAACTAAGTTTCAAGAGGAAGGAATTAATAAGAGAAGCATTTCTTTAGAAGATCAAAAGGATTTAATTTTAGACGGAAAAGAAGTTTCAGAAATAAATTACGAAGGAACCGAGATTGAAAAAAAAGTCATCAACAAAGGAACAAACGCATTAATCGTGCGTGAGTTTATGGAGGAATCGATTAAAGATGCGAATGGTGTATTGCCCGGAAAAACTATTTTCTTTTGTGCAACAATGAAACACGCACGCAGAATGGAAGAATTGTTTGATGCGTTTTATCCTGAATACAAAGGCGAGTTAGCAAAAGTTTTAGTGAGCGATGATCCTCGCGTTTATGGCAAGGGAGGATTATTACATCAGTTCACCAACAACGATATGCCACGCGTTGCAATTAGCGTGGACATGTTAGATACAGGTATTGATGTTAGAGAATTGGTGAATTTAGTTTTTGCAAAACCTGTTTATTCCTATACTAAGTTTTGGCAAATGATTGGTCGCGGAACTCGGTTACTGGAACCTGAAAAAATAAAACCTTGGTGTACACACAAAGACAATTTTTTAATTCTTGATTGTTGGGATAATTTTGAATATTTCAAATTAAATCCTCGTGGTAAGGAATCTAAAACTACACTTCCATTGCCTGTTCGTTTGTTTGGAATACGATTAGATAAAATTGAAAAAGCACAAGAGTTAAATAAAACAGAGCTTGTTGAATCTGAAATATCAAAACTTAGAAAACAAATCATTACCCTTCCAAATAATTCAATTGTGATTTTGGATGCCAAGCACGAATTACAGAGGCTCGATGACGAAAATTTTTGGACACTTTTAACGCCTGATAAATTGGAATTTTTAAGAATGGTTGTGAAACCTTTATTCAGAACGGTCTCTGATGTTGATTTCAAATCCATGCGTTTTGAAAAAGACATTTTAGAAGTTTCATTGGCACATTTATCTGATGAAAAAGAAAAATTTGAAGCACTAAAATCAAGTATTGTTGAAGAGATCGGCGAATTGCCTTTGTCTGTAAATAGCGTTGCTAAAGAAGAAGATATTATTCGTAAAAGCCAAACTAATAATTATTGGGCAACTATTACCGAAGAAAAATTTGAAGAATTAACAAGTAAACTTTCCCCCTTAATGAAATTCAGGGAAACAATTGTGCTACTTGGCCCCGCAAAATTTAATTTTAAAGATGAAGTCTATGCCAAAGAGTTTGTTGAATTTGGCCCACAACATGAAGCTCTGAGTATTGCAAAATATCGCGAATTGGTTGAGCAAAAAATAAATGAATTGGTTTCTGAAAATCTAATTCTTCAAAAATTAAAACAAGGTCTTGACATTTCTAAGGAAGAATCACAGCAATTGGCAGATGCCCTGCACGATGAGCATCCACACATAACAGTTGATTTGTTGCGCAGAGTTTATCACCACCGAAAAGCGCAGTTGGTTCAGTTCATCAAACACATTTTAGGAATTCAGGTTTTAGAAACTTTTCCCGAAACGGTGTCTATTGCATTTAATGAATTTATAAAAACACATACTTATTTAACCGCGCGTCAATTACAATTTCTTGATCTTTTAAAAAAATACATTTTAGATAAAGGTGAACTTAGTAAGCGCAACTTAATAGAATCACCTTTTACAATGTTACACCCCGAAGGTATTCGCGGAATTTTTAAACCAAACGAAATTGAAGAAATATTAAAATTAACCGATAAATTAATTGCTGCATAACAGGATATTCAACAACTGCCTGCCGACAAAAAACAATATTTATGAAAAAAGAATTGATTGATGAGTTATTCGGAAAATTTGAAGAGGCTTGTTATTTGTACAAAGAAATTGAATGTTGGAGTGCAAGAGAATTGCAAACAATTTTTGGTTATGCCAAATGGGATAATTTTATTAAGGTAATTGATAAAGCAAAAAACACCTGTGAAACTTCTGGTGCAGACGTTTCGGATCATTTTGCCGATATCGGGAAAATGATAGAATTGGCTAAAGGCGCACAAAGAGAAATTGACGACGTAGCACTGACAAGATATGCTTGTTATTTAGTTGCACAAAACGGCGATTCAACAAAAAGTGAAGTTGCATTTGCGCAAACTTACTTTGCTGTTCAAACTCGGAAGCAAGAAATTATAGAACAACGATTATTGGATGTGGCAAGAGTTTCTGCGAGAGAAAAACTTACCAAAAGCGAAAAAAAACTTTCAGGAATTATTTATGAAAGAGGTGTTGATCATAACGGATTTGCCATAATTAGAAGTAAAGGGGATCAGGCACTTTTTGGTGGCTTCAGTACAAATGATATGAAAACAAAACTTGGTATTTCTGTGAATAAGCCACTTGCAGATTTTCTTCCAACATTAACTATAAAAGCGAAAGATTTTGCATCCGAACTAACTAGCCATAATGTGGTGGAAAAGGATTTAAAGGGAAATGACAAAATAAGTAAAGAGCATATTGAAAATAATATAGCAGTGCGTAAAATGTTAATTGAACGTGGCGTAAAACCTTGTTTCGTTTCAAACCAATGTGTACTGATTTAAACTAAAAGATTAGAGACATTTTCTTAAATTTAACTAATGTAAAAACAGAAGAAAATGGAAACAAATCCAAACAAAAAAACAGCTCAAAGTGTAATCAGAGACATTAAACGGAAAACAAATCGTACTTACAGTTCTGAAGAAAAGATTCGTATCGTAATTGAAGGTATTCGAGGAGAAGAGAACGTGGCTACAATTTGTCGTAAATATGGCATAAACGATAGTCTTTATTACAAGTGGAGTAAAGATTTCATGGAAGCAGGCAAGAAGCGTTTAAGCGGAGATACAGAACGAAGTGCAAATACTGAAGAAGTTAATTATCTAAAGAAACAAAATGATGATTTAAAGAAGGCTATCGCTGATTTGTATTTGCATAATGAATCATTAAAAAAAAGTTTGACAGGCTTGGAATAAACCCTAAAATGACAAAATATATGCGATTTACACAAAGCGATAAGTACGAAATCATTTTATTAGTAGAAAAATCAGAGCTTAGTTTAACCAGGACATTGTTAGAACTAGGTATACATAAGAGCACATTTTACAATTGGTACAATGTTTATTTATTAGATGGTTACGATGGTTTAGCCGATAAACCCAAAAGTAGAAAACAGTATTGGAATGCAATACCAAGTGAAGAAAAGCAATTGATAATAGAAACTGCTTTAGATTATCCTGAGCGTTCGTCAAGAGAAATTGCATTTTTATTTACTGATATCCATAAACGATTTGTATCAGAAAGTTCAGTTTATCGCATCCTTAAACGGCAAGGGTTAATAACACCTCCTGTATATGATTTGATACGGGCATCAGATGAATTTAAGGATAAAACAAATAGAGTAAATGAAATGTGGCAAACTGATTTCACCTACTTTAAAATTATTGGTTGGGGATGGTATTATTTAAGCACAGTTTTGGATGACTACAGCAGATTTATTATTCATTGGCAATTGGGTCCTACAATGAAAGAAACTGATGTAGAAGATACCATTGATGCTGCAATGATAAAATCAAATTTAAAAACAAACGAAAAACCAAAATTATTAAGTGATAATGGTTCTTGCTACATAGCAAAAGATTTTAAAGATTATACCGCAAAGCAAGAAATAAAACACATAAGAGGAAGGGTTCGTCATCCGCAAACACAAGGTAAAATTGAACGTTATCATCGAAGCATGAAGAATGTTATTAAGCTTGATGTTTATCATAGCCCAATGGAATTAGAGCGAGCATTACAAAAATTCGTGCACTACTACAACTATGAGCGATACCATGAATCAATAAACAATGTTACGCCAGCACAAAAATATTACGGCAAGTCAAATCAAGTATTAGAAAGGAGGTATAAAATAAAACAACAAACAATTAGCAAAAGAAAACAAAGCTACATTGATCGAAAGTCGGCAAGTAAAATTATTCTGAATAGGACTGGCTCTTTTAAAAAGCCAAAGTCCGTAGTCGGAAATAATTTTACGACTGCTAATTAAAACAATAAAAATTAACTAATTTTAAAATTGAAAGTGTCCTAAGTTATTTATACTAAAAAGTACAGATTGGTTTGACGACTTACAATCTGAAGTTTTGAAAGAGAGAGCCATTATTTGGGTTGAAAGACTTTTGCAGAGCGCAAATTTTTCTTTGCCCACTCTTGTTAAGGAAGAACAATTGACAGTAAGTTTTAGGAACTTTGAAAAGATTAGTCAAGAGGATCTTAAGAAAATATTAGTTAAGCATTTCACTTTAAAATTTCTTGACGAGGATAAAAAAAAATCCAATGGACTTTAAATATTCAAAAGCGGAACTAATTGCAAAAAAGGTTTTGGATGAATGTGGACTTGACGATCCAACCGAAATTCCAATCGGAGAAATCATTTTAGGAAGAAAAGCATTTTATGAAGAAACCCCATTAGACGGTAAGGACGGCGAGATAGTATCCGTTTGTGGTAGATCTATTATTCAGGTCAATTCAAAAATTCCGTTTGTATCAAAAAAAAGATTTGCGGCGGCTCATGAACTGGGACACTATGAAATGCACCGGAATTTGCAACCGATTTTTTCAGACACTGAGGAAGATCTGATGAATTGGTATAAAGCTGGTCCGCAAGAAATGGAAGCGAATGAATTCGCGGCGGAATTCCTCATGCCTTCAGAAAAATTTTACAACGAATGTTTGAGAAAAAAGTTTGGCCCAGAAGTGATAGAACACTTAGCTAATAAGTTTCAAGTCAGTAAAACGTCAACCATTTTGAAGTTTGTTAATCGTGGTAATCATCCTGTTGTGATTGTTTTTTGCAAAGACAATAAAATGAAATGGTGGAAAGCAAGTCATGATTTTCGTTATTTTTTAGAATTTGAACGAGATAAGGAAACGCCATCTGGCTCCGTAGCGAATGAATTATTTACTACAAAAAAAACTTATTATGGTGACGAATTGAAACAAGATATTTGGAAATCGGACTGGCTGAGAATGCGAAATGATGATGAGCCTGACAAGAAATTTTTTGAATATTGCTTATTTGTAAAGTCCTACAATTATTCGATAAGCGTTATTTGGGAAAAATAAAAAGTCTTAAATGTAAGTCAACAATCATTGACAATCATTGCGGATGATTGCATTATGATTGGGTATCATTGTAAACCATTAAAAAAGGCGCATTTCCCTATTAAGGCATAAAAGAATAAAGAACTAGGCGTTGAAATTACAAAATTTCGCGACATTGGTTAAAACTTTAAACTTAATAGGCATGAGCAAAATAAAAATTCCAATCATAATTACTTTGGTTTCAAATATAAATGGCGTACTTTCTATGATAGATAGGGCGTTTAAACATGATAAGTCTACAAGTATTATGGGGTTCGATTTGGTTCTTTTAATCTTCAGTTTAGTTGGAGTTTTTTGGATAGTTTATTATTTGATGTCTAAAATTGAGAAAATCAAATCTGAACTTTTAATACAAAAATCACATATTGAAACGCATAGAGATGATTCACACGAAATAACAATGATGCTGACTACAATTCAGAATAGAAAAAACGACTATGTTTTAGCGTGTTTAAAATCAGGAAAAATTTTAAATGAACCAAAAAGTTGGTTGACGGCAGATGAGTCCAGATTATATAGATCAAATTCTGAGCGCATGAAAAAAATACTTATAGATAACGACAAAAAACTTTCAGATTTAAAAGAGTAAACATGGCAAAAGCAACGAAATTTAGATTTAATGATCTCTCTGAATCCGAACAGAAAGAACACTCTGAATCGTTCTTTGAATTAGTTTCATTTATAAAAAAAAGGATTTAGAGAAGACGAAAACACTCCAAAATATTTGAGTATTGGGCATGTATCCTTGATAAAAACAAAAAAAGGAAAAGAGACAAATTTATTACTCAAAATAAACGTAGGAAAACCACACGAAGCAACAAGAGGAGGTGTTTACAACATTTCCTTGAACGACCATTGTCTAATGAAGGGTTTTGAAATAAGTAAATTAACCGACTTCAAAACTTTGATACGAACCAACACTATAATCCGTCCATATTTTTGCTAATGACAACACGATTAACTATACAGCACATATCAATAAACTCGGAATCTCCTTTAATGTGTGATTCTAATACAGGGATATATTGTTTTAATTCTATACATGTGCCAGATTGTATTTTCCAATTATCGAGGATATACCGAATTATTTCAAGTAGTTTTTTAAAATCATCAGGTTTAAAATCATCAGTGCCTGTATTGCATTTTTCTTTGTGGCTTTCTAAAAAACTATCAACTTCTAAATCATCCATAAAATATATTTTCAAGGCATTAAGTTACTAAAATAAAACCAAATAATCATAGAAAAATGCCTTAATAGGTAAACACACTTTAAAAAATAACATTCTCACATAATTTGCGTTATGCGATTATGGAGACTGAAAAAACGGGAGGATTTGACGATTGGGTTCTGGGCTATTATAACGAACTCGAATCACTCTATTTAGAAAAGATTGAAGAGTCAGACAATAAGGAATATGCACAATCCTTTTACCGGAATTTGCTTTTTGAGCGTAACGCTAAATTGCCAAAGGACTCATTTTTTTTCAGCGCATTGTCCAAATTATTTCTGCACTGTTACCGACTAAATAAAGAAAATGCAATTATCAAAACAATTGACCAACTGCATTTAGTTCGAGAAAGAGCGGAAATGGAAATTACTTTTTTGGAAGAACTCTATCAAAATAAACCCGAAGAATCTTCCTTTTTGGTCGAAGAAACGATTGAGAGTGAGTGGTATCTGTTATCACTGGAGATTCATGAAATCAGTGACCTTCTCGCGTATTTTTTGGCGGTAAGACTTTTACTGGAAGCGTATCCTAAAAATGAAACAGCCGAGCCATTCAGTATAGATGCTCCTGTGATTGAAAACAAAAAAATTCCGGGAAATCGAAAATTGGATTACACAACATCTTTCACTGAGCATCATCAAATTTTAGCACTTCACTTTTTATTAAAACAAATTGGAATAACACCAAGGGTTAATGTAAATAATTCTGACGTTGCGCGTTTTGCCCATCTTTTAACGAAGCATCCTATAACGCATATTGACAATTCAAGAAAATCTCAAATTCTTAAAAGGATTTTATCAGAAAAGTCAGATAAAAAGCACTTAGCTGATTTACAATTTATCCGTCCTTTTTTCGAGAAACTCCAATTAAATAAGGCGATTGAAGCAATCGACCAAGAAATTAAAGATCGAAAAGAAAATTCTTAAATCAGTGAAATACGGGGTGCAGAAAAGTACCCCCGTGCCCTTATTCTGGTCGTAACTTTGGTATAAAACATATTGTTATGGAACCAGAAGACGGAAAGAAGAATTGGAAAAGACGAGGTTTTCCTGAACGAAGAAGTCAGCAAATTTTTACTAAAAATTACAGTGATGATAATGTCAGCCGTTTGAAAAAATTGTTGCTGAATCCATCACAAGGACATGGCGAGCGATTTTACGCCATAAAGGTTGATGGAGAGTTTTGTGTTTACAGAACATCCAATCCACGAAGTTTTGATGATTATAAAGAGATGATTGACGGTTCTACGGAAACGGTAGAGGTCATTCTCTATTTCGGTCAGTCAAACAACTGCAACAGGCATATTTTTTATCTAAAAGAAAAATCACTTAATGGAGCTGATCCAATTGATTTTGATAAAAAAATTAAAGATGCTTTAGAAAAAAACGATCAGGCACATTTGATTGTATCACTGCAACAAAAAGTTGACGATCAAGAAGAATTGATTGATGAACTTCAAGAAGAGTTGGAGGAGCTGCGCAAAAAAACAGACATGACAAGTTTGTTAAAAGAAGGGATTTCCTTACTAGGAATATTCAAAGGAAAAACACCGGAGGGCGCACTTGCAGGCGCACCACCTGTGCCTGATGCAGAAGTGAAGGTTGAATCCGCCGATGAACAAAAGAAAGAAGACACAAAACAAAAGGAAGGATATCAGGCCTTCAGTGAACTTTATGAAAAATTCGGAGACAAGGGAGTCAACCAAGTAGTTCAGTTATTGATGGCAATTTCTAAATCTGATAAGCTTAGGGAAGGTATTAATAAACTTGTCAAAGAAGAAAATGAAAAAAATCCGACTACCGGTTGAGCCGTCAAGCTTGAGTAAATGTAGAATAAATGTTTAACTAAAAATTAAAGTATGAGTTTGATAGAAATAGATTTCAGTAGCATTAAAAGAGTACTAGCAATTTTGTCAATTAGCGAAGTGTTGAGACAAAGCGGTGTGCCAAGTGATGGTATTCAAAAAGTATTGTATTTGGCAAATGTTGCACCAAAAAAGGCGTATTTAATGGTGTACAAGCTAGTCAACAAGAGGCATCTGTACGATTTGGTGAACAATCTAAATGTGCTAGCAAAGTAGGTTTGTTAATAAACCGCCGAAAAAAACACGGTTAGTATTTTTTGATTATATTTGCTTACCTTGTGGTAAGGTAAATGAATAATTAAGATGAAAAAGAAAAGCCAAATAGAAACACGAATAGAAGAATCGATGCGCTTCATCGCATATCTTTCTGACAAAAAATTTACGCTTGCCCATATCGGTTTAAGTGATAAAGTTTCTTTTGACTGGACAAAATCAGGATTGTATCTTGAAGAAAAAAACGTTAAGGGCAGAAGAAAATACAATGCCATTGAGTATGTCTGGTTGCGACTTGTTAAAGAACTTCGTGAATTTGGATTGTCCTATGACGCGATTAGAAATGTTAAAAGCGTGGTTCTAAAAAAGGTCAAAGTTCAGGACTATCTACTGCAATTATTGAAAGGAGATTTGAAGAAAGAGGAAGATGTAAAATCACTTCAAACACAAATTAATCTTGCATTAAAGACCAATTTAGAATTGCAAAAAGTAATTAATGAAGGTAGCACCGATTTGATGAATAGTATATTCTGTATGTTGATGTACGAGACTTTTGTTCACAAATCCGATGCTACTCTGTTGATCAAAAAGAACGGAACGACGATAGTAAAAAGTGGGAAACATGTACCCGAAAGTAAAAGCAAGGTTGAAGTTATGAATGAGCCGTTTATTTCTTATCCGTTACGGCATGTTATAATTGAATTTATGCAAAGAGAAAATTTAATGAAGACCGAAATGGCAATGAACATGAAGTAATTCAAAAAGCAAGAAGAAGGAACACTGCACTTTTGGCGGATAAGCACGAGGGGTTAATGAGAGAGGAGGCAAAATGAAAAGGTCAAGAAAAAAAGTAGAAAGATCGCAAGAAGAAAAGCAGAATTTTATAAAAGTTGAGTTAGAAAAACTGAAACAGTGGAAAGCGAAATATGGAAAAAAGATGATAGGAACAACTTTAAAAGCCATGAGAGGATTTGAAAAATTATCGGATGAATTGGCTAATGAAATTGTTGAGCAGCTTGAAGAATATGCTACCATCATCCTGAAACAAATAAACAGACTGAACAAATTAAAACACAAAACGAATGAGCAATAAGCAATTGGAAAATTTTGGGCAGTTTGCAAAAAAAGGTATTGCCTTTAAAACGGAAGGAAAAACTAAAGCAGTTATTTATACTAGAGTTTCCACCAAAGAGCAAGCGGATAATAATGCTTCGTTGGGAACCCAGAAAAAATATTGTGAGCTACACGCCAAAAAGAGAAATTTAACTGTTGTTGAATCTTTCGGTGGCACTTTTGAATCAGCTAAAAGTGATGACCGTAAAGAATTTCAAAAGATGCTGACTTATGTTAAACGCCATGTTGATATTGCATATATTATTGTTTATTCTTTTGATCGCTTTTCAAGAACAGGAGCAAATGGATCTTACATTGTCGAGCAATTAAAAAAGCGAGGAATTATTCTACTTTCTGCAACCCAAGAAGTTGATTCAACAACATCATCAGGCGCTCTGCAACAAGATATGTTTTTTACGTTCAGCAAATTTGACAATGCAATTCGCCGAGATAAAACTGTATCAGGAATGCAAGAAAAACTTAGAAAAGGATTTGTGTGTGGCGCTATTCCATTTGGTTACGACAATACAAATCCCGGTAAAGGAAAATATCCCAATCTCGTTATTAATAAAGAAGGAAAGCTATTGCAAAAAGCATTTGAATTAAAAGCGAAAACCGACCTTACCTATTCCGAAATTACAAAGCAACTTAAAAAACAAGGTTGGAAAAAGGGACACAAAAAATTGAGCGATTATTTTAGAAATCCGATTTACTGTGGCATTATCGTTAGCTCAATTATTCCCGGAGAAGTTATAGAAGGCAGTCATCCGCAAATTGTGTCGAAAGAAATCTTTCTGAAAGTAAATGGTTTATTAAACCAAAAAAATTACGGAGGCACATATCAAAAAGACGATGAAAATCTGCCGTTAAAACAATTCATTATTGCTGATAGTTGTGGTACGGCCTATACGGGTTATTTAGTCAGAAGAAAGAACATTTATTATTATAAGAATAACCGTATCGGAAGCAAAGAAAACAAAAGTGCAAAACAGATGCACGAACTGTTTTTACAAACGCTAAAAGAATATGAGTTGACTGATATTGAATTGAAACAACCGATGAAAGAAATGCTAATTCAGGTATTTATTCAGATGCATGAAGAGAGTATTGCAAATGCACTCGGTTTGGAAAAACAGGTGTCTGCATTACAAATGAATTTGAATAAAATAGGAAAACGATTTGCTTTGGGTGAAATCGATCGTGAACTTTACCTAAAATACAAGGAGGAATTTGATAAGGAATTAACTGACCTTACCGATGAAATCGAAAATTCACATTTTAATTTATCGAACCTTGAAAATGCAATAGATATTGCATTAGGTTCTGCCGCCAATCTCAGTGAGGCATGGTCTTCTGGCGATTTAGAAGAAAAAAGAAGAATTCAAAAAATGGTGTTCCCAGAGGGAATTCGCTATGATCACGAAAAACACGTTTATCGAACCCCAAGAGTAAATTCGATGTTCTCGGCAATCCCTTTAATACGAAGCCATTGGGCGGAAAATAAAAACGGGAAAAGCTCAAATTTTATGAACTTTTCCCGTCTTGTACCGAAGAAGGGAATCGAACCCTTACTCTTTCGAACACGAGTTTGAGTCGTGCGCGTCTACCAATTCCGCCACTTCGGCTTATCCTTTGAAACTTTAGTGTAGAAGGACTATCACTGGGCTTCTCAGTTGTTTTACCCACCTTGGCCAGGGCTACGGCGGATACAAAGAGGCTGCAAATTTAATCATTTTTTCATATTCCGCAATCAAACCTTATAAAAACAAAAAATCCCGCCATTGGTTGAATAGCGGGACATTAAGCCTTTTATCAGTAAGATCAATTGCGCAGCACCGTTATTTTTTTAGTGATGGCCTCACTGTTAATCAATAGCGTGCAGAAATAAAGGCCTGATGTAAATTCGGCAGTGTTAACAGTGGTTGTATAAGTACCAGGTGTTTGAGAGCCTACTTCCTGCGTGCTTACTACTTTGCCTGTCAGATCACTGACGATTAGAAAAACAGTACCTTCCTGCACCAAATTGTACTGCACCGTGAACTGGTTGTTTGCCGGGTTTGGGTACAGCGTGAAAACAGATCTAACTGATTTTTCTTCCTCGATACTCAGCGACAGGTTGATGGTATTCAACGTGGTGTTTGTCACGATGGCTTCGTTGTAATCAAAATAAATGTGTGCGGTATTTTCGATTTCGGTTCCGTTAGCCAATCCTGATTTTGCTTTGATGCGGTATCTCACCCACCCGTGTGACATGGGTTCGTTGGCGTTGCTGTCTGGCAAGTTGATGTTTGGAAAATCAAAACGGATGATGTTCAAATCTGTGAAGATCGGATTCATCAAATGACTGCTTCCTAAAATTTCAAATGTTTCCATGTCTAGTTGGTTGCTGATGGTATCCATCACATAAATATTTAGGGCAGGAGCATTCCCTGTATTCTGGAAATAAACGGTATAATAAAATTCAGTCTCTGGTGCCACTTCACCCGCTGCACCAATTCCGGCAGGAATTACTTCTTTGGCATTTGGATCCCACGGACCACCCACCGTCAAACACATGTACTCATCATTGTTGGACAGGTCAGGATCCGGCAAACTTCCGGTGATATTAATGTCCCAGCAGGATGGAGAACCAATTACTGCAGAAGGATCAGTATAAGTAATCATTCTTACTAGAAAGCCATCGTAATACCCCATGTAGCCGGTAGGCGAAAAATCCCATGTCAGTACATTTCCTACAATACTCGTTGGTGCTGGTCCATCGATCATGCTCACATAAGAAACCAATGGGTCAAGCTCAAGTGTCAACGTTGCATTACCTGCTCCTGTACAACCGAAAGCACCGGCGAAGATTGCCATTTCACCATAACCACCAGGAACGCCAATACCAACCATGGCGGTATGGTAAGCAAAATAATCCGCGCTGGTTACAGGACAAGTCAATCCAAAGTCAAATGAAGTACTCGCTGTCGAATTAAATGTATAGCTACCGGCAACTGGACAGTTGGTGACCATACCCCCCTGAGTTGCACTGATGACCAAATTCGACAATCCTTCAGGTATGGTAAAGTTATAATACCCGCTTTGATTAGAATATCCAAGTGCGATTAGATCACCGGATGAATCATGGATTTGAACAAGAGCATAACCCAACGTATCGTCTCCTGCATCAAAAACACAATTGGAATTATTGTCTTGATAAGTATAGCCGTCAACGGCAATACAGGTTGATGAAATAATCAGCGTTAGGGTGGCAGTGGTGTCTGCATTTCCATCCGGACCTGTTGCAATGATCATTGGAGTGTAATTCCCAGGCAATAAATAGGTGTGCTCGAGAATTCCTCCCAACAAAGAGTCTGAATAAAAATAATCAAATCCTCCGCCATCAACAAGGTCAACCATAAAGCTATTGGAAGTTCCATCCCCCCAAAATATTTCCAATTCAATGCTATCTGTCAGATCGTCGTAACCGGTTGTCTGGCCATACGCATAGAGATAGGTTGTAACCGGTGTAGGACAATAGTTAGCAGACCAGGACATCGAATCCAACAACTCAATGGTTGTTTGAGCTCTCAAACTTGAAGTCAGACTCATGGTCAGCAACAAGACAAAAAAGTAAAAAATACGTTTCATAAGTAGATCATTTTTCAGAAATACAACAGTCAACACAAAGGGTTGCCAAATCTCTCTGATTTATTTTTAAAGACTGCGCAGACTTTGAAAAAGTTGCACTGGTTCTGCAGCAACCGGAATCTGACAGAAAAAAAAAGCCCTGTCACAAAGTAACAGGGCCTTTCAAAAAATAATTGTTCAGCAATTAATTTCTGGTAATCGTCATTTTTTTAGTCATTAAAGTACCGTCTACATTGAGCGTGTAGAAATATACCCCATTGGCAAGTTCGTCTGTTGAAACAACATTTTTATAGGTGCCTTTTGTTTGATTTCCGAAATCTTCTGACATTACAACTTGTCCGGTGATATCAGTAATTACAAGAGAAACATTACCTCCTTGAACCAAATTATATTCAACGGTAAATTGATCGTTTGCTGGATTTGGATACGCAGTGAAACCGGTTGCAGCAACTTGTTCTGTTAAACCAATTTGAGAATTTGCAAATTCAAGGCGAATAATCATTGCACTTGGATCACCGGCTACAATAAGACCTCCAACTGATTGAGCAAGTACAGTTTCTTCAATAGTAGTTTGTGCTTCTGCAAAAGATACGGTGGGATCTCCGCCGTAGTGCCCTGCACAAACCAAATATACTTCACCTGCAACAGCATCCACATTATCTTGTAAGTCAAATTCAATGATGGTTCCAAGATCACCAGTTTCGATCATATAATCACCAGACTGCGTTACAAAAACAAAATCACCTGCACCGTCATCCCATTTATAAACTGAAACGTAGGCAAGTTGTCCGTCACTATTTGCCGATGTAGTTAAACCAACGTGTACACGACCAAAAGTGGCCGGGCCATAAAATTCAAACACATTTCCGATTTGCAATGGCTCACCTGCAGTTGAAACGAAACCTGAAAAGCCTCCTGAAATAATGCCGTTGTCGCGTGCATAAATTGTACCACCAACAGTAATTGGTTCATGCGTTTGAATATTATCAGAGATTAATTGATCAGTAAAGTCATCTGTGATTGCAATCATTTCAAGATCATAAGTTCCGTTTCCGCTTGGAGTCCATCCGTTTGGTGTTTCAATTGAGAAACTGTCAATTTGGTTTTCAGCAAGATTAGTAGTTTGACCTGAAACTTCATCATACTCAACTCCGCCATCTACCTGCACATTCATATAGGTATTGGTTTGTGTTGTTACACCATTGCTTTTAATGTAAGCACCAAAAGTAAATTCTGTAACTTGAGAAGATGGTATTTGATAGTATTCAGTCAACCATGTGCCTGATGTAAAATGCGCCTGTGAAATGGTAAGATCATGTTGATATGCTTCAACCAAAGCAAAGTCATCAATTTGCCATGACCAGCCCCAGCCGCCAACATAATAAAAACGCACCGCAACATTTGACTGATTACCTGCCTGCGATGAAATATTTACCAATGTCTGTACAGGATTAGTTGAACTATACGAATTTGGTGTATAATCAGCATTTACTTCATATTGTGTCCATGGCCCGGCAAGACCGTTTGTGCTAATTTCTACATACGTGTCTTCATAATAATCCATGTAGAATTGTTCAAACGAAACCATTACCGCAGGATATCCTGTCAAATCAAACGTTGAACCATAAGTTAATGTAGCGTCAACGGTTGAACCATCACCTTGCGGATCACAATCATACCAGGCAAAATTTCCGCCTGAAGTTGAATTGATTAAGTCAGGTGCTGATCCCGGACCGGTTGTGTTGATGCTAAAATCATGAGCCGGTGAACCTGTGTTGGCAACTACCCAGTTAGCCGGTGTTGAAAAATCATCTTCATACGTGAGGATAACATCACCCGGCGCACGATCTTGATTACTTAGTGGACGAAATTCTTGCATGTAAGCACCTGTTTGCGCGCGCATAGCCATACCCGCTTGTCCTTGAGCAACTGCAATGCCTGAAATAAGCATAGCACCTGCTAAATAGTAGATTTTTTTCATGTTTAAATTTTAAATTATTAATCACTATTGTCCGGGGGAAAAATTAAAATTTTCAGATAAAGCTTCCCCGGCCATCAAAAAAGATAGGTGATAATTCGCGGCGAATTCTTAGTAAGGACGGGAAGCTCCGTGCAGCGAACGTTCCTTCAACTACAAATGTTCCGGAGATCACCCGTCCGCACTTAGAATTTGCAAGAAGGATTGCCTGTCTTTTTTGCGGGCCTTGACTTTTTGCTTCTTTTGGGTCAAGCCAAAAGAAGAAAGAAACTAAAATAAAAACCGATAACCAAAAGTAAGCCCCACGGTTGATTATTTATTGAAATCAATTGGTGCCATTGGTTTCAAAGTCGTTCTAAAATATTTTATCGGACAGTAATGATTATTAATACTCTCTTATCTTTTGATCTAATACATAATTACGCAAATTTTCATAATTAAGTTGGATAATCACATGTTAGAACAATTTTAAATAATGGCTAAAATTAAGTCTTTTCATCTTGAAATTCAAGAAAAGTGCCTAGCACTGCAGCCATATTTATTTCACACAACCGAATGCTGTGCTTGGAAGGGTAAAATAATTGGTTAAATTTGACCACCTGAAAAACTGTCTGTATGGCAGAAGAATGAAGGAAATGTTAAATCAATAAAATACCTATTATGAAAAAAATTATGCTTTCTCTGCCGGTTGTCCTTGCTTTGGGATTCTCCTCATGTTGTGGATGTGATCACCACACTTCAGAAGATAATCATACAACTGACAGCACACATGCCGTACATGACGAACACGAAGAAGAAGAATCAACCATTGCATTTGACGGAGTAGACCGCGGAGAGTATACCCTATATGGTCATACCGATATTACTGCAGATGGATTTGCTACCGTGACTGAAATGTTCACTGAAATGGAATCAACCGGTGCGTTCAATAGAAAGGTAAAAGTATCTATTCAGGATGTTTGCCAACAAGCAGGTTGCTGGATTACATTTGATGATGAACAAGGTGGCGCCATTCGCGTTTTCTTCCGTGATCACTTTACTATTCCAATTGAAACTCCATCAGGTACTGAAGCTATTCTATTAGGCGCACTGCAAATTGATACACTCAGCGTAGATTTTCAAAAACACTTGCTTGATGATGCAGCCGCTGCCGGTGAAGAAGTTTCACAAGAGGAGTACGATGCAATCACTGAAGATAAAATTGAAAAAACTTTTGACTGCGAATCTATTTTGGTTAAGAAACAGCATTGATAGGGGTTAGGACTTAGGGGTTAGGGGTTAGGACTTAGGGGTTAGGACTTAGGGGTTAGGACATAGGACTTAGGGGTTAGGGATTTTTAGAAAAAAAAAACCGGAACTCCTTGCGGAATTCCGGTGGTGTTAACCAGGGTCATAACATGAATTAATTCTGGAATAACAATTTAGCTTTGTTCACTAATCCGGTAAATTCAATGCGATCTAATTGATCGTTGAGGTTGCATGATTTGGTGATTTGAAGTACATCATCAAACGTAAAGTCACCGATGTATTTTGATTCGCGGAGCAAGAGTGAAAATCCTGCAACTGCAACTGAGAAGCGGAATGTATCACTGCATTTTTCCCATGCATTGAGTGTGTTTTTATTGATGACCACTTCTTTCAAAATGCTGGTATCTTCATTCGGTTTTTTATAGCGCAATTTGATCGTGGCTAGATCACCTGATGATTTGGAATTTTTTTGCTGATACTTTAAATCTGTTTGTTTTGCTTTGCCGGGTACAATTTCATAGATAGCGGTTACCGTGTGTCCTGCACCAAGTTCACCGGCATCTTTTTTATCATCTTCAAAATCTTCAGCATTCATCAGACGATTTTCATAACCAATCAAACGATATTCAGCCACATATTCAGGATTAAATTCAACTTGAATTTTTACATCCTTTGCAATGGTAAATAAAGTACCAGCAAGATTTGTAACCAACACGCG
Organism: Crocinitomicaceae bacterium; assembly: GCA_016708105.1. NCBI lineage: Bacteria > Pseudomonadati > Bacteroidota > Flavobacteriia > Flavobacteriales > Crocinitomicaceae > Crocinitomicaceae bacterium. Next base: position 611,984 of record JADJGJ010000001.1, on the reverse strand, counting down.
GTTGCTCTCTGAAATATCATCAATGTAAAAGTAATTTCCATTGCCATTATCTGCCAATGATTCCATTTTTGAATCTTTGTAGTTGCCCATTCCAAATCCAAGAATGGTAAGATAAACACCCTGATCTCTTTTTTCTTCAATTAATCTTGTCAATTCCCCGTCAGATGACTGCCCCATATTAAAGTCTCCGTCAGTAGCAAGAATTACTCTGTTGTTTCCTTTCGTAAGAAGATTTTTTACGGCAATGTCATAAGCCTTGTTTATTCCTCCTTCACCATTGGTTGAACCACCTGCTGATAAATTATCAATTGCAAATTTTATCTCATTTTTATTTGCCTCACTGCAACTTGCACCTTCCATCACCACTCTTTCTTCACCGGCATAAGTTACAATAGAAACTTTATCTTTTTCAGTGAGTTGATCAACCAACATTTTGAATGATTTTTTCAAGAGAGGCAATTTATTTTCATCATTCATAGAACCCGAAACATCTAAAAGAAAAACAAGATTTGATGCCGGCAAATCTTCTGTTGCAATGGTGTAACCCTGCAAACCAATATGAACTAATTTATTGTTTTCGTTCCATGGGCAATCCCCTACTTCAGTATAAACAGAAAATACATCTTCTTTTGCAGGCACAGGATAGTTGTAATCAAAGTAATTGATAAACTCTTCAGAACGAACGGCGTCAACCGGAGGTTTCTGACTATCATTGAGCATCCGGCGCACGTTGGTGTAACTTGCATTATCTACATCAATTGAAAAAGTTGACAAAGGATTATTCAACGGAGATAAAAAATCATTTTCAGGCATGTAGGCATATTCCTCCGTATTCATTGCTACATCACTGAAATCATCTGTTGGCGCTTCAATTTTTTGTGCTGACGTTGCATCAGGTTCTGTGGCTGACACGTAAGTAGAATTTTCAACGGGCGTGTTCTCATAATACCCCGCTTCATCTTTGGTATATGAACCTTGCCCACCGCAGGAAATCATGTTCATGACAAGTATTAATCCCGCGCTAATTGTTATCCATTTTGTTTTCATAATTAAAAAGTTTTATTTGTTCGTTCATTCTGTTCAACACAAAGAAGTAACCCGATTAAAATATTTTTCTTTAATTTGGGTTACCTTTTAAATTCCGCGGGATAAATAGACTTGAGCATGAGCAGTGAAAACAATGTTGATCAAACGGTGCTGCACCAGATTCGCATGCGTGATAAAACTGTAATGACAAGTATTTATACTGAAACGTATCCCATGGTATTAAAACATGTATCAAACCATCAAGGCACAGTAGATGATGCAAAAGATATTTTGCAGGATGCTTTCTTTATTTTTATCAAAAAGGCAGAAGAAGCAGACTTTTTACTCACTTCTAAAGTAAGTACCTACCTGGTTGGCATTTCAAAAAATCTCTGGTTAAAAAAATCAGGACGAGTTAAAATAAATTCATCTATTTATCTTGAAGAAAATGGATTCAATGATCATGCAGTTGAAGAAGATGAGCAAGATTTTTTACTCAACCGCACAAAACAACTCAGCCTTGCGCTCAGCAATTTAGGTGAGCCATGCCGCGGCGTGTTGGTATCCTATTATTACCAGAAAAAAAACATGCAGGAAATTGCCGATGAGTATCACTACACCAATGCAGAAAATGCAAAAAATCAAAAATACAAATGTTTGCAAAGGCTGAAAAAATTGTTCTATCCGCATGGCTGATTTTGAAAAAAATATAGACCGGTTTGATGCCTATTACCAGCATGAGATGTCTGCTGAGCAACGCGTATTATTTGAAAAAGAACTTGCTGAAAACTCCGCTCTAAATCAAGAATGGAACAATTACAAAAAATTTATTGCCGATATCAAACTTGCTGCTGAGTATGATGACTTCACTTCTTTCATCCAAACACTAAACAAAAAACCTACAGCTAAAAAGTCTCTGATTTTTAAACCCGCATTTTATTGGCCCATTGTTGGCATTGCGGCAACTTTGGCTATTTTATTCACGGTAGTAAATCCATTCAGTGATTTAAAAAATGAATCAACCGCAGGGAATGATTACCAGAAATTAGTGTATACTCAGCCAACCGCCACACAAGCTGACTCGGATGATTATGCAAATGAAAGTGCTGTTTCAGAAAACGCAACTGATTCAATAACGCTCATGGCCTCGGCTAAAAAACTTGAGATACATTCCGGTGATCCGGCAGGTACTGCTTTTTTGATCTCCAATGAAGGATATTTTATTACTGCATATCATGTAGTTGAACATGCTGAATTACCTGTGCTGCAAAATAAAGATCTCAACCTGACTTTTGAAACAAGTGTTATTTGGTCAGACAGTGCCTCTGATATGGCCATCTTAAAATGTCATGATGATTTGACCAGTCATTTTAATCCGGTGCCTTTCAAGTTTATTAGAAAAAATATTTCATTGGGTGAAGACGTGTTTACCCTGGGCTATCCAAAAAAAGACATCGTATATACTGCCGGTGTAATAAGTTCAGAAACGGGTTATCATTCTGACACTACCACGTTTGAAGTGAGTCTGCCATCAAATCCGGGTTACAGCGGCGCACCCTTATTCACCCGAGATGGTGACCTGGCCGGCCTTATCACGGCCAACAACAGTAAAAAACAAGCAGTGACCTATGTTTTGAAATACACCGTTATTCAGAGACAACTAAAATCAGCTGAAACCGTTGATGGTATTGTCATTTCCATGGCATCTAACTTCACAAAACGATACAAGAAACATGCAGACCTGATACAAGCGTATCGACCTTTCATTTTTGAGGTTCATCTGTAATTTATTTTCATTTTATCTGTTACTTTTTCCTGAACTGGCATTCTATTTGTAACTAACGAATTAACGAGCCGACGCTCTTAAGTTTAAACCGTTTAACTATTTTTAATTCCGCACATTGCATGAATCAGTAACTTTACTCCACTTTTAACGTCATACAACCGTGAAATTACTGCGGACATTCTTATTCGGTTTTCTGTTTTTGGCAATGAATGCTTATGGACAGAGCATTGAGGGCACCGTAAAAGATGCCGACGGAAACCCTGTACCGTATGTAAAGGTTTATGCAATCAATTTCACTAACGTAGGTGCAGTTACCAATGAGAACGGTGAATTCTTTTTTGGCTGTGATTTTGGAAATTATGACTTGCTTTTTAAATGCGTAGGGTTTGAAGATTTTAAAGTGAACGTAACGGTTGCTACACAAACGCCAACACAGGTTCATGTGGTCATGTTACAAAAAGATAATCAGTTGGACGAAGTCAACGTATCAGAGAAGAAAAAAAATCTGGGCTGGGAAATTGTTCAACATGTGATTGACAACAAGAAAAATTTTGCTGATCAATATGAGGGTTATACCTGCAGCGTTTACATTAAGGGAGTTGAAACATTTGATGTAAAAGAAAAAAAACCAAAAGAAGAAGAGGAAGATGACGGGCAACCAAAAGATTTGTTTGAAGAACAAAAAGACGAAATTAAAAATCAGATTGAGGGAGAGAAAAGCCGATTGAACATGGTCGAAATAGGTTTGACCATGCATGTTCAAATGCCGAATAAAATCAAAGAAATTCGCAATGCGTATCAAACCATTGGCAAACCTGATCAAGTCTATTTTCAATCTACCGTAAACGGCGAATTCAATTTCTACAAAGGATTGATCAGAAAAGATGATTTGCATACTTCACCTATTGTGTCGCCATTGCATCCATCAGGCATTCTTTCATACAAATACAAATTGGTAGATATTATCACAGAAGGGAATGATACCATTTACAAAATTGAAATTGGTGCGCGTGATTATGGTACCTCAACTATGGAAGGACATCTGTACATAAAAAAACATGAATGGGTGCTCACCAAAATTGACGTGAAATTGCACAAAGGCAATCTGAAAATTTATGATAATTTCAGAATCATTCAAGAGTATGAACAGATTGATTCTATATGGGTAGTCAGTAAGCAAATATTTGAATACGATACAAAATACGGGAAAGAAACGGTTCATGGAACAACAACGGTTGTTTACACTGATTACATTTTTAATCCTGATTTTCCGGAGAAATTTTTTAATAATGAATTAGGATCAACAGTTGAAGGAGCCTATGAAAGAGATAGTACATTCTGGGAAGATGTGCGCCCAATTCCTTTAACAGAAGAAGAGTTAAGAAAAAAATTTGTACAAGATTCACTCACGGCAATTTATACTCGCAAAGAATATCTTGACTCAGTAGATGCAGTATTCAATAAAATCACTTTTTTGAAAGTACTTTATTTTGGAGTGACACATAGAAATAGAGACAAGAAAACTCAATGGTATTTATCATCCCTTGCTGATTTTTGGGAACCCATTGGTGTTGGCGGAATGCGCATTGGGCCGGGCTTTGACTATTTCAAGAAATGGGAAAATCAACAGTGGATGGATCTCGGTGGTGATATTACCATTGGTTTCAATAATTGGGATCCGCGCGGACGCTTTAGGTTTAGTCACATGTTTAATCCTAAAAAGTTCAGCAGCTACATGGTTTGGGGGTCGCGTGATGTAGATATGGTGAACAGTTATACCGCCTATATGCAATCAATTAAACGCTCAAATTTTTATCTCAATCAACAAGGCGGTGCATACGCGCGAACAGAATTAGTGAATGGATTATTTTTGAGTGGCGGTTTCAGGTTTGAACACCGTTCATCTTTAGATAGTCTTAAATTTAGTCACCTCTTTGATGATCAACTTGAAAATGATTTGCCCATTTCTTTTGATCCATACAATGCTGTCAGATCATCCGTGACCTTGAGTTATACTCCATTTCAAAAATACATCTCTGAACCATACAGAAAAGTTATTCTGGGCAGTCGTTGGCCAACTATTACTTTGTATTGGGAAAAAGGTTGGAATGGTTTACTTAAATCTGTAGTTGATTTTGATTACATCAGTTTAAGTATTGATCAAGAAATTCAAATAGGCACTTTGGGTGAATCATACTACGTGCTCAGAGGTGGCTCATTTATAAATCAAGACAGTGTTTTTTATTTTGATCGTAAATTTTTCAGAGAATCAGATGATGGCTTCTTCAGATTTTTGTTGAGTAATCCGCTATACTCGTTTCAAAATCTTGACAGTAGCTATGAAACTGAAAACTGGTATGCTGAGTTTCACTACATTCATCACTTCAACGGGGCATTGATCAATAAAATTCCGTTTATGAAAAAAACAGGGATAAAAGAATTAGTTGGCGGCGGATTCATCTTCTTACCTGAACATGACAACTACTTTTACACAGAGTTGTACTTTGGTTTAGAACGCACGTTCAAAATTGCGCGGCAACGATTGCGCATAGGAGGTTATGTAATTTTCTCGGTAGCAAATAATGCCTTTGCTCTGCCTGATGAAAGCAAGCCTAAAAACATGCAATTCAAAATTTCATTTGATGTGATGGATGAGCGAGATCTGAAATTCAATTTCTAACCTTACTGTACAGACAACTAAGGTATACCATAGCGCTTTATTATATTCACTTTCTACAATCGTTATTTTTTTGTTATCATCTTCACTAGTCATTAAAACATCTATATATTTGTTTTGACTTTATTTGTTTAAACATATTTATAGATTATGAACTACTTAGCGCTCGCATTTTATTTTGCCACATCCCTTTCAGGTCAACAAGAATTAGACATCAATTTGTCCGCCGTAAAAATAGAATTTACAGAGGCATCAGGTACCAGCGGAACAATTGGCGGATTTGCTGCCGGCATTAAGTTTGATCCTGCTGATTTAACAGCATCAACCATCAGTGGTACCGTTGAGGCAAACACGTTAAACACTGAAAATTCTACTCGAGATAAACACCTTCAATCTAAAGATTTTTTTGAGGTTGAAACCTTTCCGCAGATGTCATTTAAAAGCACATCTATTCAGGCCGAGGGGTCAACATTTGTCATGACAGGTACACTTCAAATCAAAGACGTATCACGTGAAGAAAAAATCACATTCACTTATGATAACAAACTGTTTTCAGGCTCGTCAACCATTCAACTCAAATATTATAACGTTGGTGGGTATACTAAAAAGAAACCTGAACAAACCAACGTAGACATCAAATTTCACATTCCGATTTTGTAATTATTATTAGAACTGATCTCACTACTGCCTTGTCCAACTATTTTGAAGAAGTGACAATGATCCTGCAATTTTAGACAAGGATGAATATCTTTGTTCTAAAATTGAATCATGAGTCTAGAAAAAATTGTACAGGATCGCGCTGCCGGAAAATGTGAATTATGCTCAGCTACAGCCGAACTACAAGTATACGCTGTTCCGCCCAAGGCAGATGAAAACGCTGATCATTACGCAGCAATTTGCCAGATTTGCCATCATCAAATTGAAAACAAAGAATCAATGGACAGCGCACATTGGCGTTGTTTGAATGACAGCATGTGGAGCGAGGTTCCTGCCGTTAAAGTACTTTCATGGCGAATGCTTAATCGCTTGCGTGGTGAAGGTTGGCCACAAGACCTACTTGAAATGATTTATCTTGAAGAAGATGATTTGTCATGGGCAAAATCTACCGGTGATCATTTAGACGATGAAGATAAAATAATTCACAAAGACTCAAACGGAGCTATTTTGCAGCAAGGAGATACGGTTACCTTGATAAAAGATTTGGATGTAAAAGGCGGAGGATTTACTGCTAAACGCGGCACTGCTGTTCGCAATATTTCATTGGTTGCTGATAATGCAGAACATATTGAAGGCAGAGTTGAAGGACAACACATTGTCATTTTGACGAAATACGTGAAAAAATCTAATTGAAAATTTAATTCTTTTGAAAATGAATATGCGCAAACTATGTTTATTCATGATGTCTATAATTTTTATAGCCTGCGCACCGGTAAGGTTTGTTGAACCATTAGATAAAGGTACTTTTAGCGTAGGTGGTAATTTTGGTGGCCCCTTGATTGAGTACCCGCCTGCCGTTATTCCAGTTCCTTTTCTGGCTGTTGAAGGTGGTTATGGAATTGATACTAACCTCACCGTGCATGGTGGTTTTAATCTTACGTCAGCGTTTTTTGGTAATATACATTTAGATGCAGGTATTACATATCGTTTTGTTGAACAGAAAAAATTTGTACCTCATGTTTCGGTTTCACCATCTTTTCAATTCGTATGGGATATGTATGACCACACGGCAAAATGCTGGCCCGTGCTTGATGTGAATACCTATTGGAATTACGGCGCAAGAAAAAACTATTTCTACACCGGCATCAATAATTATTTTGACTTGTCCAAAACTATGGCTAATGATCTTCCGGTTGAACATCGCTGGCTATTCAGTCCTCAATTTGGACATGTATTAAAAAGTAAAAGCGGGAATTTTCAATTCACAACAGAAATAAAACTTTGCGGAATATTTTTAAAAAGTAAGTACTCTTTTATTCCATGGGCCGGTATCACTGCTGATGCAGGCGCAACAGGAATTTATTTTGGGTTCAGATGGTTAATCCCACAACATTAGTATGGCAAGATATTTATTTCTGATACTCCTTTGCGCAAGTTTAATTGCTTGCAAAAAAGTAAATTTGGATGCGCTTGCGTTTCCTTATGAATCGCTTGAACACTATGCATTTGATGCGTATGATGATCCTGAAATTATCATTGATGACAGTTTGAAAGTTGACCAATCTTTAGTTAATTTAATTTCAATGAAATCATTCAGTTCAGAAACCGGAGAAGAGTACACCATTTACGGTGTGTACATTGGCGACACTAATTCTATTGCAACAGACAGTGTGATTCTCTACCTGCATGGACAATCACGACACATGGATTATTACTGGACACGGTCAGCCCTGCTTGCCAATACCAAATCAAAATATCAGTATGGCGTATTTGTTTTTGATTATCGCGGATACGGTATGAGTGAAGGTAAACCAAGTGAAACAGGTTTATATGAAGATGCTGACGCAGCAATTGATTGGTTGATCAGCAAAGGTGCGCAAGCTAATCGCACTTTTTATTACGGCTATAGTCTTGGTGCCATTCCGGCAATTGATCGCGCGGCGTATCGTGAAGATTTTAAACCTGCAAAATTGATTATTGAATCACCCCTTGCATCAGTTCAATATCTCACGCAATCATCAACAGTAATTACGGTTGATTCAAAATTTGTATCTACGCTTGAATTTGATAATGCAGAAAAAATAAAAGACATCCAAATTCCTTTGATGTGGTTACATGGTGTTGAAGATACCTACGTGAGTATTTCCAATGGCGAACTGATTTTTGAAAACGCAGCTTCAACTTATAAAGAAGCGCACCGAATTGAAGGAGCTGGTCATTCTGAAGTACCTGTATTGATGGGTTACTCAAACTATTTGCAGGTACTTGAAAATTTTATTTTGAAGAATTAAATCTGTACGCAAATTCAACTTGTCAATTTTCAAAGCGCCCCAATTTTTTCTTCCAGAATTTTAATTTTTCCCAGAACATCCGCTTCTTTTCTTCGCTCACTTTCAACTACTGAAGCAGGTGCGCCCGCCATGAATTTTTCATTGTGCAGTTTTTTATAGATGATGGCCAATGAACCTTTGGCATATTCCAATTCACTCATCAGTTTTTCTTTTTCAGCTCCGGCATCTACCGTTTCACCAAACGGAATAAAATACTCGTTGTTATTGCTGATAAACGAAAAAGCATTATTCATTTTTTCAGTGACATAATCAATTTTACTGAGATTACCCATTTTAAGAATTACCGCATCCAATTCACGGTTAGACTTTTTATTTTCTTTGATGAAAAATTCAAGTTGTACTTTTGGTGCTATATTTTTTTGTTTGCGAATGTTGCGTATCTGGGTAATTACTTCTTCTGCTAATGTAAAATCACGCAACAGATTTTGATCAACCATACCACCTTGTGGTAAATGACTGATGATGATATCTTCACCTTCACCGCGCTCTTTCAACCAATGCCATATTTCTTCTGTAACAAAGGGCATGAACGGATGAAGTAATTGTAATATTTTTTCAAAAAACACAATGGTAGAATCCAGTGTTTTATTGTCAATTGGTTGCTGATAACCCGGCTTAATTACTTCAAGATACATGGAGCAAAAATCATCCCACACTAATTTATAAATTGCCATCAAGGCATCAGAAATTCTGAACTTATCAAAATGCTCATTGATGTTTTGAATAGCATCATTCAGCTTACTTTCAAACCAAGATATTGCCATGCGAGATGCATCAGGCTGCGGAAGATTTTTCCATTCCCATTGATTCACCAAACGGAAAGCATTCCATATTTTATTGGCGAAATTTCTTCCTTGTTCACATTGAGATGAATCAAAAGGCAAATCGTTTCCGGCAGGTGATGAAATGAGAATTCCCACACGCACTCCATCAGCGCCGTATTGTTCAATTAATTCAATTGGATCAGGTGAATTACCCAATGATTTAGACATTTTGCGTCCTAATTTATCACGCACGATACCGGTATAGTATACATTTTTAAACGGTAATTTTCCGGTATATTCATATCCTGAAATAATCATACGCGCCACCCAGAAAAACATAATCTCCGGTGCCGTTACTAAGTCATTGGTGGGATAATAATATTTCAAATCTTCATTGGCATTGGCAAAACCATTTTTTATTATGCTTGGATCAAAAACTGAAGTTGGCCATAACCAGGATGAGAACCACGTATCAAGTACATCTTCATCTTGTTTTAAAACTGAAGAACTTACTGATAAGTTGAATTTAAAAGATGTAACTTCAGAATCAACTACAGATTTTTGCTCAGCATATTCCATCGGAAATTTTTCTTTCCAAATTTCTAAAGCCTCATGGCATGTCTTAGCTACAATATAATTTCCTTTTCTGTCATACCAGGCAGGTATTTGATGCCCCCACCAAAGTTGTCTTGAAATACACCAGTCTTTGATGTTTTCCATCCAATGACGATAGGTGTTTTTTAAATTGTCAGGATAAAATTTTATCTCACCATTCATTACTGCATCCAAGGCAGGTTTTGACAAATCTTTCATATCAACAAACCACTGCAATGACAATTTGGGTTCAATGACAGCGCTTGTTCTTTCAGAATATCCTACTTTGTTGATGTGATCTTCAACTTTGATTAAATAGCCCAACTCATCTAATTCAGTTGCTATTGCCTTTCGCACCTCAAAACGATCTTTGCCTTGATAATGCAGACCAAGTGAATTTAATGTTCCATCATCATTCAAAATATCCAGGGTTTCCAACTGATGTTTTTTTCCCAACTCATAATCATTCAAATCATGCGCAGGAGTAACTTTCAGGCAGCCGGTACCAAATTCCATATCTACATATTCATCTTGAATTATCGGAACAGTTCGATTTGAAATTGGCACAATAGCTTTTTTGCCGTGCAGATGTTTGAATCGCTCATCTTTTGGATTAATACAGATAGCAGTATCGCCTAAAATAGTTTCAGGTCGGGTAGTTGAGATGGTTAGCCACTCATCTTCAGTACCTGCAATTTTATAGCGCACAAAATAAAGTTTAGAGTTAACTTCTTTATACTCTACTTCTTCATCAGACAATGCAGTTTTTGCCGCAGGGTCCCAATTAATCATTCGGGCTCCGCGATAAATTTTTCCCTTTTTATGTAAATCAATAAATGCATCAATAACGCTTTCAGAATAGGCAGGATCCATGGTAAAACTAGTACGCTGCCAATCACATGATGCCCCTAATTTTTTTAATTGTTCTAATATCACACCGCCATATTTATCTTTCCATTCATAGGCGTGTTTTAAAAATTCAGCTCTGGACAAATCTGATTTCTTGATTCCTTCAGCGCGCAATTTTTGTACTACTTTAGCTTCAGTGGCAATAGACGCATGATCAGTACCCGGTACCCAACATGCATTTTTTCCTTGCATCCGCGCACGACGCACCAATACATCTTGAATGGTATTGTTGAGCATGTGCCCCATGTGCAAAACGCCTGTTACATTTGGCGGCGGAATTACCACCGTGTACGCTTCACGATGATCAGGCACTGAATGAAAATAGTTTTGTTTCATCCAGTGTGAGTACCATTTATTCTCAGCTTTGCCGGGTTCGTATTGCTTTGGAATTTCAGTTGACATGGGGTATGCGTTTTATTTTGACCCGCAAATTTAACCCAAAATAATCAATAGATGTTTCTTTGGGTTCATTTAAATACAGCAATTGATTCGTGTGAAAACCCCAGTTATACTCAGCAAAACCGGGCATAATTAGAATATTTACTTAAGATCTTTATTCAGGGATATCACTTTTGAGAATATGCCACGCAAATGGTCAAAATCATTATCATTAGTGATCAACGTAGAATTTGTAACGGTGGCTGTTGCAGCAATCCATATATCATTTTTACCCATATTCTTTGGTGAAAAATCCGCTTGATATGTGTGGGTCTTACTTTTTTTCTGACTAAAACAATCAATATCAGCATAAGCCTTAATCAAATCATTTGACTGAATGGGAATCTTCAGAAATTGCTCCAATAATTTTTCAAGTTTGCCAATATTGCTCTCCCCCCAATTACGCTGATATGCGAGCGACATGAGTTCTGCCTCAGTAACTATAGAAATTATCGCCAAATTTGTTGATTTGAAGGGGTTAATTTGCAAATCTAATTTTTCTGCCAGCGCATTTTTGGTTAAGTAATACAGAATTACATTGGTGTCAAAAACAAAATTCATGATACTAATATGATTACTGATTTATCGTGTCAAGAAGGTCGTCCAGATTATCATTCACCGAAACATCTTGTGCAAACTGATTGATTTTTGTTGATGAAGTCCCTTTGTAACTCTGCTCAGCCACTAATCCCGGCAAATCTATTTGCTCTTGAATTGCATACGAGGAGTTTTCAAAAAATGGCGTTGATTTGTCCGCCATTTCCAGGAATTGGATTTCTATTGAGACTATTTTTCCTTTAGGGTTAAAATGAGCAAGCCCTATACAAGTGATTTCATTACCTAAAAAAGACCTTGCCTTTTCAAATGAAAATTCAGGACTTAAGTGAGCTTTATATTTTCCGTTAGCATTTACCAACTCTAGTAAATTATTAGAATGTCTCATCATCTCAAGCTTACCGGTGAGTTTTATTTTTTGATCAGCCGGTGTTTTCTCATCAAGAATTTTTATTTTTTGAAGAGTACTTTGTGCAATGGTAATTTTAGGATTAAGATCTCCCAAGATATCAATAGACGCTTTGAGATTGTGCGAAAAAAGCTTATTAAATCTCAGCATTATCTGAAGTAAATTTTTATCCAATATTTCATTCTTCTCTATTGTTTGTGTTGCTTTTTCATAGGCAATACAAGCTAAACTGAGGGCAGATTGTTCTCTCACATCATTAACACCCAGCTCATCAAACAATGGCTGCTGAAAATTCCCTAATGCATCTGACAAAACAGGAGCTTTAATTTGTAAAATCGTTGATCCTTTTTTAATTCCGGCCAGAGAAAAATCAAGTGATCTTCTCATCCATTCAGGATCTCTTCCCCTTTTATTATTACTGTGTCCTTCAAGATAAAGTCGCAATGCGCCTTCTGACAAATCACGCAACTGATCTGTTATTCTGGTTAGCACAGCAAAAGGAATTTCTCCATTCGGAAAATCGAATTTTTTTAATACAATATGATGCAGAATACTTCTCTCCACAAGTTGATTTTCCGTTTTAGAGTTTAAGTCAAAAAATTAAATTATGTCAATGTCTGAAAACAAATTTACTGGTTTGGGAATGAATTATCAAATTAATTGGCAATTTGTTGTGAGATAAGAGTGCCTAACGGAATAAAATAATGTTATGCTGAATATCTTTTAGAACAATTCAAAATCGCATAACATCCAATAACTACAATTAATTTTCGTTGTAACAGAATGAAATGGTTCGTTTTATCAATGCTCATTGGTTTTTGTCAACTAAGTAAATCATGTACATGCATGACATTTCCAACTCACATTGACTCAGCAAGAATCATGGATACAGATTTTGAAATTTTTACAGGACGAATAGTTGGAAGAAGAATCAGTTATTATGGTAGGGAACCTTATTTTTTGTATAAAGTTCAAATTACTAATCACTACACGCTTGGCACAACAAAAAGATACATCACCATCAGAACGGCAACCAAAAGTTCAGCATGCGGATACCGTTTCAATTTGGGAATGACTTATCTGATTACTACACACAGAAACCATGACGAACAATCAATCAGAGACACCTCTGTATGTGTTAGAAATGTATTGGTCTCTAAAGCGCAAGATGAAATTGAACTTATTGAAAGAGTCTTGTCAAACTCAAATGAGTGAACAGCGATTTTTTGTATTTGACTTCGCACATAAAATCACTATGACTATTTTTCCTACTCACCCCAACAAGTCATTCAATTTTTCCATTTTTTCTTTCAGTTGTGCCACCTCTTGTTCAAGGGCAATGATTCTGTTCTCAAGGGAGCTCACCGATTTTCTTGCCGGTTCTTCTGACAGAAAATCTTCATCATTGGATTGAGGTGTTGCAGAAAATAAATGACAATATCTTGCTTCTTTTTGTCCCGGTCTTTTAGGAAGTTCTTTGACCAATGGCATTTCGTACACCGCTAATGCATTCAGCGTTTCAATCACTGTTTGGAGAGATTGAAATTCATGCAGACGCCCTGAGTTAGAATTAATTTCACCCGGCGTCAAAGGACCTCTCAAAAACAATAAGCAGAGTGCGGCTACTCCTCCATTAGGAATATCAAACATGCTATTGAAATTGTGTTTGTATTTATTGGTGCGTGATCCTCCGCCGGTGACAGGACTCACAAATCCTTTACGTTTCAAGCCATCCAACGCAATCACAACAGTTTCATCATCATATTCTACAACAGGGTTGCGTGAAGATTTTTGATTACATGCAGCCGTAATTGCATTCAAAGTCATGGGATAATAATCAGGCGTAGTTTTGCTTTTTTCCATTAATGCACCTAATACCCTAATTTCTTCTGAACTCAATAATGGAAGTTGATACGAGCTCTCTTCTAATGATTCTGTCATACGCCAAATTGTTTTAAATGATGATCCAAATGTTTGTAAAATAAATTATTCCATTCATTGGCTGTTAGTGCACCAAACGAAAGTGATTCCTTTCCTTCAAAATGTGATCTGCCAAGTGCTTGTGTTTTTTGCAGATATTCAATCAATCGTTTTTTCTCTGATTCAAAATTTCTTTCATCAGCAATCATGAAAGCAGGTGCTGTGCGCAAATTGTGGTTATATGGTTTCTCACTCACCACCGCATTTTTTATAAACATCTTCAACATAAACCGTGCAAACGCACTCGGTTTTTTGTGCTTGTCTTCTAAAGCCATTTCATAACTCACGCTACAATGTGCCAGCATTTGATCCACGCGCATTTTTCCCCACTTTGATGGTGTGTCAGCCTTCAAGGTATGAATGCGGCTCATTAATTGATCAGTTATCTCGTTTGAAAAAATATCAGGTAATGCCATGGGGTTAGGTTTTTTTATATTGACTGCTAAGTTCGCCTTTTTTTAGAACTTCTAAGATGAAAGTTTTTAAACCTCCATTCATTTTCAGAAAACCAAATTATCCAAACATTGTTAACTTTGGTATAATACCTAATGACCATGGAAAAACATACAATCAAGGCTGAGTGGAAAGATGGAATACACTTTGAATCAAAGGCACCCGGCGGAATTTTAGCATTAGATGGAGCAGAAGAATCAGGAGGACAAGGCAAAGGCCTACGTCCCAAAGCGCTTATGCTATCTGCTATTGCAGGTTGCACAGGCATTGATGTGGTGATGGTATTAAATAAAATGCGTGTACCTTATCAAACTTTTCATGTTGAAGTAAACGGTGAATTGACAGATGATCATCCAAAAATGTATCATACCGTACATATCGTTTATCATTTTAAAGCAGAAAATCCGGATATGGAAAAGTTTACCAAAGCAGTGACATTATCTTTTGATAAATATTGCGGAGTGATTGCGATGTTTAAAAAATTTGCCCATGTGACAATGGAAATTAAAATGAATGCCTGAAAACACGTTCAACTTGGCTGAAAAAAAACATATTCTCATTTTACCTCGTTGGTACCCCAACCGACATGATGTTCAACTGGGAAATTTTATTCGTCAAATGGCCAAATTACTATGTTCTACATATGATATTTCTGTGATTTACGTGCAAGCAGATGCAACAATTCACAAAGAGTTTGAACTAATAGAAAATAGAGAAAATAATTTTCACGAAATCATCGTGTATTTCAAAGAAGGGCAAGGCGTTTTTTCAAAAATAATCAATGCGCGCAGGTATAGAAAAGCACAGACCATTGCCTATCAAAAACTACATCATAAACCCGACTGTTGTCATGTGCATGTACCCTACCGTTCAGCTATGCTTGCCACTCGTCTTAAACAGCGAGACAACATTCCGTTTTACATCACTGAACACTGGTCAGGGCATTTGAATGGTGAGTGGCAAAAGAAAAATGCAGCAGATAAATTATTGTATAAAAAGATTCTTGCACAAGCTGTAAAAATATCTTGCGTCAGCAAAAAACTAGCTGAACATTTTAAAATCAATACAGGATTTAATGCTGAAGTGATTCCTAATTTAATTCAATTTGAATCATCAGTTGAAAGCAAATTGGTAGTTGATCAAAATAAAACGATACAACTCCTTTCCATCTCTGATTTGACAGATAAAATTAAAAACATCAGTGGTTTACTGCATGCATTTGCAGATGCTTTGCACGCCAATAAAAATTTACATCTCACCGTTATTGGCGGTGGTCCTGATGAACAAGATTTAAAAAATCTAGCAACTAAATTGCAGATTGAAGATAAAATTACTTTCACCGGAAGATTGTCTCATGATCAAACAATGCATACTCTGGCTACCTGTGATTTTTATATATGCAATAGCCAATTTGAAACTTTTGGAATGGCATGTGCTGAAGCACTTTTAGCGGGCAAACCGGTAATTTCAACTCGTTGTGGAGGGCCTGAAGAATATTTGAATTCTGAAAATAGTATTCTTATTCCAACAAATGATCATCAGGCGCTAGTACATGCGATACGCGATATGTCTAAACACTACCAGAATTTTGAAAAAAATAAATTGAAGCAATCCATCCAATCTGAATTTGGAGTCAATGCGGTTTTGGCAAAGTGGAAATTATTTTTTGGGTGAGATTTTTTTCTTAACAACCGTAATCATCTTAATGACTAAAAATGGCAGTTGTTGGATTTTTCGTCAATAAGGAATTGTTTCAGATTATTTTTTGTTTGAAAATTCTCTGATTTTTTCCCGCCTTAAATCCGCACAATCAATTTACGAACCCAAATCTCAGCATTGTCTGAAATAAATAAAACAAAATAAATTCCCGGCTCTAAATCATGCGGAATTTCAGATTGCAATGTTGCTGATGCGGCGAAACTCATCAGAACTTGACCATTAGAATTCATCACCTGAATCTCAGAAATATTTTCAGGATATTCAAGGACAAAATGTGAAGATGTAGGATTAGGATAAATAGTAAATAATGGCAAATTCAACCCCTCTTCACTAGCGTAAATATTATTTTCATTCAATACGGCCACTGCATCCAAATCAAAACCACCTGAAGCAAAATCGGTAGGATAAGGATCATTAATTATATTTCCTTGAACATCATAATTTGCATAAGCAGGATCAATAGTACCAACCACATCAACAATGCGAATAAAACGAATGCTGTCAATATTTATATTCACAGAATCAATAAGATCATTCAAGTCAAAAGGAGTACCATAACCCTGAATAAATTTGCCCGCAAGGTTGTGAATTTTTTCTGTATCCGTTGTGGCGTAGGTTCCGGTTTGGGCAGTTGTTTGCGTGAGTGAAACGGATGGAAATCTCACGAAATGAATTCCGTCTGAACTTGCTTCAACAAAAGCCAATTCAAGATAATCATGCGAGAAACTATTTTCAAAAACCACAAAATCATTTCCAGGTCCATTCATGATGGGAAAAGCAAAACCCAGCGTAATGTATCCGCTGTCACCCAATGAAACTACATCAGTACTTGTGCCTTCAGCGTAACCCAGCGCAGCGGTAGAATCACCAAAAGAGGCTAAACTAATCCAACCATTCGCAATATCACTTGGGCCTCTGTGAAAGTCAATAATCTGTGTAGCCCAGCCCACAATGGTTGCAGAATCTTTGTGCACAGCAATAGTACCAATTTGATTAGCCGCAGGTGAGTACTGAGAATACAGCATATTTGACCCCATGAAAATCAAAATCAATAAGATAATCTTACTCATTTGTGACAATTTTTTTTGCGTTTAATTCTGCTTGAAATTCATATTGGAAAATTCCGCTCGCGTTATACACCTTCACCACTGATGAATTAACATATCCCTTGGCATCAAAGCAGAAAATTAAATTTGAAACGGGATCATATTCTATTCCGGCAAAAGTTTCGTAAGTACTGCAATCAATAAAAGTAATTCCTTCAAAATTTTCCGTCAATAAATTCATGCGCCGCACTTCTTGAACATTCGTATCATAATAATACATCCAATCACCTGCGCTTGTGATTTGTGAAATCGGCATTTCTGTAATATCTATCAAACTATGCGTAGCGGCAGATATTCTAACAATTGCAGGACTGATGCTTCCGTAATTTCCATTAGACAAAAGATAAATTTCATTCTCAGAATCAGCCAACATTTGTGTACAATTAATACGAGACTCAATGGTGTTGACCACCGTTTTAGTATCCATATCAATCACCGTTACGGTAGAATCATATACCGGAAAATTGAGTCCGCCGGAATTAGCAATAAAAAGTTGATTGCCACTTTGCACCATAGCATCAGGATTTGATCCGCAGTTCAAAGTATGTGTGATCGTATAATTTTCAAGATTGATTACCGTAACCGTTCCATCAAAATTGCACACAAATGCAGATTCTCCATAAACTTTGACATGCCTTGGTTCACGAGCCACACTGCCATTAAAAAGTGGTATTTGTGCTACACTCTTCAAGGTGTTGGCTTCAACAATTTCAATTTGGCTTGAAACATCTACAGCAATCAAAATGTACGCGGTGTCATTTAAAATATAGCTCACCATATCATTCCCTGTATCACCCAAACCACGATTATTTTCAGTGTAAAAACATTGCGTATAAACCGTGTTATCATCTAACGAATAAAAACTCAGCGAAGCATTATTCTGTTGATATAATCCTTCATTTAAAACCACGTAACCATGTTCATATTTATCCGGACTTTCAGGTGGTAATGGAGGATCATCTTTTTTACAAGCACTCAATAAAACAAGGCAAAGTACAAGCATACTCCATCTTACACTATTATTAATTTGTCTTTTCATTTCCATTCAAAATTGAGTTTGAATTCAACATGTCTTCCCGGCATTGGAAAACTCTTAATCACTTCATAATTTTTGTTCAGTATATTTTTACATGCCACGCTAAGTCTGAAGTTCATGGTCTTACTTAATTCTAATTTCATGGCAAGTTGCAAATTGATATCCGTAATTTTTTCAAGATAATTTGCATAGTTGTTTTCATTCAAAATGTATCTGCCTCCGGTGTACAAACCCTGACATCCCAATTGAAAATTGTAGAACTCCGCTAGCATTCCAAATGTTCCGGAATGAAAAGGTACATAAGGAACTTGGTCTCCATAAGAATTACTTTCTTCAGAGGTGATATCAGTAGACAAATTATACGTGTATGTTGTATTCCACGTAAAGCTTATTTTTTTTAACCGATACTGAATAAGTAGTGACAGATCAGTTCCCTTGGTTGAAATAATTCCAATGTTTTGCATGCTCCAATTGAACAAATCTTTAGTTGGTATAGCAATTATTTTGTTTTTCAGATATCCATAAAATCCATCAGCGGTTAGCTCAATAGTCAGCTTTTTCTTATCAATTGTGTACATTAATCCTGCATTGAATAAATGACCGGTTTCAGGTTTCAACTCTGTGTTTCCAATAAAATTGTAGTAAAGATCATTGAACGAAGGCATCACGAAAACACGTTTATAATGTCCTCTCAATTTAATGGGAATATTTTTGACCGGTTGTATTCCTGCTGATATAAATGGTGATAATTCAAATCTATTTTGGATCACACGCAGATTTGCTGAATCAATTTTATCATGAATAAATTGACCTGTCAAATAGGCTGAAATTTTAATTCTTTGATATACGCCATGTACACCTGCCACAGCATTCAATTCACTGCGCTGCGGTTTCAACAACATGGATGATCCCTCAAGAAAAGATGAAATAAAATCAGCTCCGGAAAAAAATTCCACCGTGTTTGATTTTGATTTTCTTCTCATCATAAAACCTGTTCCGGCATTTTGCTGCAAATAGGAATTATCCAAAAATCCTTGCGCATTTAGAAATCCGGGATCATAATATCTCAACCAACCACGTTGATAAAAAGCATGATAACGAAGAGTAAATTTTTTAAAATTGAATTTTTGTTGAAGATCAAATCGCATATCTTCATTCCATAATTCTTGATCAGATAAATTGTTATAGAGAATGATTGCGCCGGGCAATTGCTGATGATTATTAAAATAAAGTGCATTGATCAACATCGAGGACTGCTCATTTTCATAACCTGAAACAAGTCGTAGTTTATAACTTAACAGATCTGAATTATTCCTTGTTTGCACCTCTGATGACCCAGACGGAAGATAAATAAAAGGATAATTTCCCGTTCCATTCCTCATCATACCTTGCGCACCAACAAACCAATTTTTTTTAATTGGCGCCTGAATTAAAAAACCATTTTCAAGTAACGAGACTGTTGAATATCCTGAATATATTTTCATTCTGAATGTCTCAGGTTTTTTTGATAGTACAGATTGAATTGAAATTGAATTACTATAAATATATGCACTGGCAGAGGTGGTTTTATCATTGACATTACCGGTACTGAAAGACGCTAAATCAAGACCGAATAATTCAAAAGCGCCTAAATTAATAGTGCCGCTTTGCGCGTTTGGTAATTTAATTCCATCAGAAATAACGGCAGTATGATTTGCCCCGAGTGTACGAAAAGAAACCGTGCGCACCCCGCCAATTCCGCCGTAATCTTTTAATTGAATTCCGGGCACAAACCTGAAAGCCTGACCAACATCACCTGCAGAAAGAGACATTAATTTTTCATCATTGAGTTGATAATGCGGAGCAATTGCATGCACATCAGTAATGCGCAAAATGCTATCATCAACAGAAAAAATATTCACCGGATTCAAAACCCGCACTGTGTCCGGCTGAGCGTAAACAGCGAATGGCAACATCAAAACAAAAACAAAAGCATACGGAACCAGCCGCACAATCTTTTGTTTTTGTCTGAATAATCTCATTCGTTAGTGCAAAATTTTCTGCGTAAAAATTTCACCGGTTGGTGTAACAGCATTTAATAAATATATGCCGCTATTAAAATTTGAAAAATCAATCATGGCAGATGTTGTTTCAATAAGTTGTTCAGAAACTAATTTACCATCACTGCTGAAAATTTGGATGATTGTTCCGCCCGGAACATCAACATTCAATATTGTTTGAACCGGATTTGGATAAGCACGCACGAAGTCAGATACATTTTCTTCAACAGAAAGACTCACCATCAAATTATCCATTGCAAAATAAGCGGGATTATTCATTCCCCAACCACCGGTTGTGTCTGTTGATGACAATTCAAACTCAATACCTTTTACGTTGCCAAGTGAAGTGAGATCAACCAGCGTCCATTCATCAACAATATAATCATCTGCATCATTTGCAAAGCGGAAATCAGCAAGATAAAAATTGACAGAATCACCTGTTCTCAAAGAATCTTCACCAATACCAAAAATGGTAAGCAGAAACCAATCTTCGCCATTGGTTCCATCAATCATTCCAAGCGCGTTGGTGTCTGCACCAAAAGGTTTTGTATAGGCATCTCCGTTGAGCATTGAATAATATGCATACGTTGTATTGGTAACATACATGTATTCCATAGCCCAGGCGCCGGTGAGTGTATTATAAATGCGATTACCATTCCATGCATTTACATAACAGAGACCATAATTTTCAGAACCATCTGTGCCGGCACCGGTAATTGCACTGTATTGATTTGACCAACCGGTTGTAGTATTGTCAGTGACGTTTGAAACTGCCCAGCCACCAAAACTACCCCAAGCACTGTTGTAATTGTTTTGAAAACTATAGATACCGTCTTGCAAAATAGTATCTCCATCGGTTACCTGATCTTGACCATACCATGCGGATTCTGGTGCCAATGTTACGTTTTCAAAATCAGCATGAAGTTGTGCGTTTGTGCAAAATGTAATAAGTGCTGCACTAAAAAATAGAAATTGTTTTTTCATCCTTTTAAAATTTTACTAGTTAATAAAAGGAATAAATTGAAGAGATGAAAATGGATGCTAATATCCTAAGTTCAAAACCCTGCCTTTATCCCGAAAGCTTGTTTTATCTTTTGAATTACGGCAGGTCTTCTGACTTGCTCCTAACCTTGAAACCTTCCCGTCTACATGGGGTTGAGACAGTGGTGTTTTTTTCAAGGCATGAAAGCCTACAGCTGCGGGTACAGTTCCGGAATTTTAATTTTCGTACAAGTGAAAACCAAGCACCGGATTCCCATTTTAATCTCGCTTGCGCGGGAACCATTATTCAGGGCAAAGATAGTAGAATTTTTTTATTAGGGGTTAGGAGATAGGGCATAGGAATTAGTACCTAGGGCATAGGGATATAAATTGTAGGGGCGAATTGCATTAGCCCTAACGCAAAACGTGAATACATGAATTGCATTAATCTAAATAACAATTTCTTTTTTCAATTAATTGCGGCTGTCAAGTCCCCACATCATTTTATTGCGGATTGTGTTGAGGAAATTTTGTTTATCTGTTTGAACTACATTCAATTCAAAATCTGCTTTTTTAATAATCAGTTCAACTGATGAATCAATGATTTCTGAACGTGAATCTAAGGTGCATAAAAAGCCTTCGCTTCCTCGGCCTTCAACACGCAGTTTAATTGGACGATCATCCGGTACAACAATGGGGCGTACATTTAAATTATGTGGAGCAATTGGCGTAATCACATAACTGCGAGAACCCGGCACAATAATAGGGCCACCGCAACTTAGCGAATATGCCGTTGAGCCCGTTGGTGTTGCTATAATCAATCCATCTGCCCAATATGAGTTCAAATATAAATCACCAAAATATGCGTGAATGGTAATCATAGATGAACTATCTTTTTTGTGTACAGTCAATTCATTCAAGGCAAAATTGTTGTCGCCAAAAAGATTTTCTTTTGTTTCCAATGCTAATACTGATCTTGCCTGTAAACGATATTTATCTTCATGAATATATTGCAGTACTTCTCTGATTTCATCTTTGTGTGTTGATGCAAGAAAGCCAAGTCTGCCGGTGTTCACTCCAAGCACAGGAATGCCACTGTCACGAATGAGATGCACCGTTTCTAAAAAAGTTCCATCACCACCTACTGAAATAAGCAAATCAATTTTACCCCAGATATCTTTGTGTTGATTAAAAAAAGCAGGAACAGAATCAAAGTTGATTCGATCTTTAATGCAACCATAAAAATCTTCATGTACCATAATAGACCATTGAAACATTTTCATGGTATTGAAAAGTTCCTGGATGTTAGGCACAAAAGAATCATTAAAGTTACGACCAAAAATTCCAACCCGCATACTTACATATTTAAGAAATTCATTAACTCGTCATATCGTCTTTTCAAATCATCATGAAAACCGCTTTTTTGATAAGTCTCCTTGATATGATAATCATACCGGTTAAATGTTTGAATGATTCTGTCAAGATCTGTTGTATTAATTTTCAAAGTGACTTCAATATTGGCAGATTGTGGTGAAGATGTGATGAAAGAGCTAAGAATTTTTGCATTATTTTCTTCAACAATTCGTGCAATTTGAGTGAGTGTATAGTCATGTTGATTCATCTCAAGTACAAGTATTCCGCCCGGTTCATTGATTGAATTGATGGCCGTAATTTGTGACATGAGATATAACAAATCAGTACATCCCAGGTATTCATTTTTTTCATTGAGAACAGGAACCACGGTAATTTTATGATCAGCAATTACCTTCATAAGTTCATAAACATGTCTGTCATTATAAATGAAAGGTCGAGGCAGTACGGCAAAATGTTCATTCAATTTTTTTGAAGGATCAGGCATATCGAAGATATCATTTTCAGATACCAGACCGATATACTCACCATTTTCAACGATGGGAAGATGACTCACTCTGAATTCATTCATCCAGTCAAGGGCACGTTCTCCGGTTTCAGAGAATTTCAAAGGTGGAATCATGTCTGATATTAATTCTTCAGCGCGCATGTTTTTATTCTGGTTTAATATGTTAAAACGTGATCAGATTTTTTCATCAGGGCAACTTTCAAATTTCAGCATTCTGATGATAATGTTTACAATCGTACACGATATTTGTTCGTAGTATTTAAATTTGAATCAAAATTGACTATTTTAATTGACATGGCAGCCAAACTAAGTGTGAATATTAACAAAATTGCAACCTTGCGCAACGCGCGCGGAGGCAAAATACCGGATGTATTACTTGCAGCAAAGAACTGTGAACTTTTTGGCGCAGACGGAATTACCGTGCATCCTCGTCCCGATGAAAGGCATATAACCACTCATGACACTTATGAACTGGCAAAGATGGTACAAACTGAATTTAATATTGAAGGATATCCGGATGCGCGTTTTTTAAAAATGATTCAAGAAATAAGACCCGCACAGGCAACGCTGGTTCCTGATCCGCCGGGTGTATTAACTTCTAACGCCGGATGGGACACCATACAACATCGTGATTTTTTAAAAGATATTATTGCGCAAATTAAATCATACGGCGTACGCACATCAATTTTTATTGAAACCAACCCATCACTCATTGAAAAAGCAACTGAAACCGGGGTTGACCGCATTGAGTTGTACACCGGACCGTATGCAGAAATGTATACAGAAAATCCACCTGCTGCTATAGCTCCGTATATCATTGCTTCAGAAACTGCTAATCAATGCAAACTTGGTATCAATGCAGGTCATGATCTCAGCCTTGAAAATTTGAAATACTTTGCAAAAAACATTCCTACGCTGCTTGAAGTTTCTATTGGTCATGCCTTGATTTCTGATGCGATATACCTTGGACTTGAGAATACCATTCGCATGTACAAACGAGAACTCCAAGGATGATTTACTGTATTTTTACGCTGTAGTCACATTGTCTTAAAACCGTATGAGTAAAATAAAATCTTTCCCTGAGGGATTAACTTATGAATATCTTGTTCATGGTGTTTTTACATTTATTTTGGGAGGTTTTTTACTCTTCTTCAGCGCTTTCATAAGTTTGCCCGTGATGGCAGTGGGCATTGGCATGATCGTTATTTCTACAGGTGTTGATGTTGATAATAACGAAAATAAATTGCGTAAATACAAATCTGTTTTTGGATATAAATGGGGGAATTGGATTAACATATCTCATATTAAAAAAATTGAATTGATTTACGATTTTAATACGGGAAAACTGCCCGGTGTTTTACAGGGCAATGTCTACCCTACTCCAATAGGTGCACCAAACAGAGGAGGCACTTTAAAAACATTTGATCTTTATCTCACCTATCAGAACAACGAAAGAATTTTACTGAATAAATTTAATAAAGCAGGTCTTGCTCTTGGTGTCATGAAAGAGCTACAAAAATTCTCGTTTCTTGAGATAGATAACCAGTACGAAAAAATGCTGGTAGAAAGTTTTAAAGGGAGAAGGTATTGATGCTTTTTATCTTGCTCTTTTTTTCATTGAAATTTTAGTGCCGGCACATTTAAAATTTGCCATTTTCATTTGATATTTATTCTTTTCCTGATCAGCTTCAATAATAAATATTAATATCCACTGCTCAATGTAAAACAGATTCATTTGAAATTTGGTAAATTTGAGTTTATTATAAATTGAAATTCGTTTGTCACAACCAACAGCTAAAAAATGAAACATAAAAAACTAAAACTTCAAGAGCTGGGACGAATCAGTATTGACGATTTTCAGAAAGCTGAAAAAACTCCACTGTTTTTAGTATTGGACAATATCAGATCTCACAACAACGTGGGTTCAGTTTTCAGAACGGCAGACGCATTCAGAATTGAAAAGATTTTTCTTTGCGGTATCAGTCCGCAGCCACCGCACCGTGACATTCATAAAACGGCACTTGGTGCAACTGAAAGCGTGGCTTGGGCTTACGCCATTGATACACTTGAATTGGTCATTGCCTTGCGCAGTTCAGGCGTGATTTGTTACGCCGTGGAACAAGCTGAGCATGCTATGATGTTGCAAAATTTTTATCCGGACAAAAGTAAACGATATGCTTTTATTTTTGGCAATGAAGTGGATGGGGTGAGTCAACCAGTAATAGATGCTTGTGATGGAGTTATTGAAATTCCGCAAGAAGGAACAAAACACAGCATCAATATTTCAGTTTGCACCGGCATTGTTTGTTGGGATTTTTTTATTAAAATGAAGAACTAAAATTTCTCCATCAATCATTCTGAACAGGTATTTTATGCGTGTAAACCATGTTACCAATAAAAACAGAAACCGCGTAAATACCGGGCACCAGATCAGCATCAACAAAAATTTCATACTGATACTTTCCTGCGCTCAACAAACCTGGATTTAATGTAGTGATCAATTTTCCATCCAGAGAGTATACTTGAAATAACACATAATCTGTCTCTGACAATTCAAATGTTGTTTTGAATATTTTTTGTGATGCGTCATAATACACGCGCAATGATTCTCCCGTTTTTTCATAGGGTGTTATGGTATTGAAAATAGCTGATTGAAGATTGAACTGACCGAGGTAAACCAAATCACCTGAAGTATTACCCATGTTGTTTGATTTTACAAAACTGTAATAGAGCGTAAGATCACCGGCATCTTCAGCTGGTGCTGTCCAATTCACTGTCCATGTTGTTATACCCGCAGATGTACTATGTCTGGCATACTGTCTGCCTGATAATGTTGCGATACTATAATTTGTGCCAGATGTAAAATCACCTGCTTTCGTGTTTTCTGAAGAGAGGATAGTTGCCTGAAATCCATTCTTGGCACCTGATGATGTTGAAATGGTAAATGAATAATTCTGTCCAACCACATATTCGTTTCCGGCGCCTGAAAAACTTATATCAATAATGCCTGTTGGAGATTGAATACTGCCCGAATGACAACTGGTACAATTTCCTTCACCCGGTGCGCCGGTTTTAGCCGCCGGTGGATTCATGGATGAATTTACTATCTCTGTTTTTGGATGATAGGTACTGAAGATTCCCTTCTGAGCTGAATAACTCACAAATGCTAACATCACTATGAATATGAATACTGCTGTTTTTATCATCTCGCTGAACTTAAATCTTGTTGTGCCGTAGGAATTTTCGTTAATGGTTTTCGTTTTCAATCAGCTCTCACATTACTTAACGAATGAAAAGTATAAAAAGTTTGTTACAACAAGTATTTTATTTCATGCCCGCATTCATATTATCTCACATATATCAAATCATAGCTTAAACCTGCGATTCACAGAGAAACCAAAACGGAATTGTCCTTTGAGCCAATCTTCAGTAGTTGCAGGAATAAAAAGATTTTCTGTCACAGCACGACTATTGGTAAAGTTCAATGAAAACACATGACCTCCGGTGATGAATTCTATACCAAATCCTAAATGATTAGTATAATTCACCTCACCCGGACGATGTAGGATATAAGTATATTCAGCCAATAAGCCAATGGTTTTGGTGATACGAAATCTGCCGCATAAACCCAGATAAGTCAATCCATTTTGATCACGATAATCAACATAATTCCGATGATTATATCCAAAATTCATTTGTACAGAAATACGATCAGAAAATTTTCTGGCAACTAATATTTGAGAATTGTAAATAAACCGATGAAAAAAATCTGGATATGAAGTGATCGAAGTTGAATCATCAGAAGCGGCTCCGTATGGGACTGATAAGGAACTCATCAATACCAAGGTGACCGGCATATTTCCTTTGTTCTGTTGAAGTAGTTTGTATTTGAAATAACCATCAGCTACCTGCGTGAGTAATCCCGTTCCTTTACTTCTGCCCAAACCTAAGTTGATATTTTTAGTCAAACCATATTCAAATGCAATTCTTACATCAGCCAGATTATCAAAACCAAACCAACCTGGTACACCGCCGGCAGCACCGGCAATATCTCCGAATTTATGGGCAACAATAAATTCTAGTGATCGGGCAGGTATCATATCTACTGAGTGCAAATTGATGACACGTGTGCCGGCAAACTGATCTCTCACAGGTGTTTTATCTACCCATGAAATAAAATCAACCGGTTCAGCACTTACATAAGCAGAATCTTGCATGAACCCGTTAGTCTGAAACAACAAGAAAAAAATAGGTATTGACATAATTTTTTTAAGAGACGATTGATGAATTGTTTTTACAAACAAGTCTGACCTTTCTATTATCATTTCAGTTGTCATGCCGTATTAATTTTTTGATTCTGCTTTCTTCTGGATATAGGCAATCAAATCAAGCAGATGTTCATTACTCATTTTCTCTAATGTATATTGAGGCATATATTGTTTGCGCCCGCTCATAGCATACGTGCCGTAACGTGTAATATGTGAAATGGAAAACGAATTGTATTGGTACATTTTTCTATCTAAAAAACGAAATGATAATGCCGAGGTATCCAAATCAAAATTGGTAATACCACGCTCAGGTGAATGACAATGTAGACATCCATATTCATAAATATATTCAGCATTTTTCATGTTAGCTTGATATCCATCAATCACCGGAATTTCAGAAGTGCCAAATGTTGCATCATTGGTCTCAATATATTTTGAATGAATAATTTCTCTCGCCAAAACATGATCATGTAATATGGCTTTTTTCAATAAATCAATTTCTGTTGGTTTAAATACCAAATCTGCAATTTTATATTCAAGCTCTTTAAAATAATGTAAAATACAACGCACCTCAACACTATCCAATAATCTGCCTTGAGAACATGCTGTTGCACACAACTGAATTGCTTGATAAAGCGTGTCTCTGGCAGGTATTACCAATTCTCCGTACTTCTTTTGATAATCACCATTATACCAGCTCTCTTTATTATACATTCCGTAAAAACTTGAAGCAGGAAGAAAAGGAATCTTATTTTGTATTCCGTACTCAATCACCGCTTGAGGAGATTCATCAGCAGGATCAGCAGATTGCATCACCTGATTATGACAATCAGTACACACAAAATATTTAGATATTCGTTTATTTGATCCGTCAGAAAATTTACCGAACCTGATAAGTTCTTCACCCAGACGAGCTGAATCTGCATCAATCCGCGCTATGTAATGCAGAGGTTTCGGTTCTCCAAGTTCAATTAAAATCTCTGAAACGCTGATATCGCCGTGATTTTTTGATTCATTCACGCTTGATTGGTAGGAAGAGACTGCGCCCAAATCTTTTTTTACACACGCATAAAAAGTAAGGGATAGGCAACTTACAAACAGGCAATGGAATAAAAATTTGTTCATTAAGCGGGGATAGTTCGATAAATATATGAAATTTTGTAGTGATGAATGATTTGCTCAGCACCCCAATTGAATATCTGAAAGGCGTAGGTCCTCAGCGTGGTGCTGTATTGCGCAAAGAAGCTCAGATATTTACCTTTGGTGATTTGCTCAACTATTTTCCTTTTCGCTATGTTGACAAAACTAAATTCCAGAAAATTTCAGATATCGGATTGGTTGAAGGATATGTTCAACTCAAAGGGCGCATCACCCATATCAAAGAGGTAACCACCGGACGCCTAAAAAGGCTTGAGGCAAGGTTTGATGATGGCTCAGGTTCTCTTGACCTAGTATGGTTTAAAGGTGGTAAATGGATCAAACCGAAATTAATCAGCTTACCTGAATTAATTGTTTACGGTAAACCAAAACAATATGGCGCACGCATCAACATTGCACACCCTGAGATGGAAATTCTTACGAATCAATCACCGCCACCATCAGGTTTGCAGGCTGTTTACCACTCGGGTGAAAAATTACAGTCACTTGGATTTACCTCAAAGGGATTTGAACATATCATGGCGCAACTACTGCCTCAAATTCAAAATCAGATAGAAGAATTTCTGCCACAACAATTGGTAGGTGAACTGGGCTTGTTAAGTCGTGAACAAGCCTACTTGCAAATCCATGCGCCTTCAAATTTTGAACTTGCAAAACGTGCGCAGTTCAGAATGAAGTTTGAAGAATTATTTCTGCTTCAACTTGAATTATTAATTAGAAAACAAATTACACAGAAAAAAATAAAAGGCATACGCATGCAAAAAGTAGGTGATGTTTTTAATGATTTTTTTCATAAGCATCTCCCCTATCAACTTACGGGTGCACAAAAAAAAGTGATTCGCGAAATACGTGAAGACATGGCAAGCGGCATCCACATGAACCGACTATTGCAAGGGGATGTAGGTAGCGGTAAAACATTGGTGGCATTAATGGTTATGTTGATAGCAGTAGACAACGGGCACCAGGCGTGCATCATGGCTCCTACTGAAATTTTGGCTACTCAACATTACAATACCTTGTGTGAATTTGTGAAAGACATGCACGTGAATATTGAACTGCTGACCGGTTCAACCAAACAAGGGCAACGCAAAAGCATTCACGCAAGATTAAAAAGTGGTGAAATTAATATTCTGGTTGGTACGCATGCCTTACTTGAAAAAGTAGTTGAATACAAAGATTTGGGTGTTGCTATTATTGATGAACAACATCGGTTTGGTGTAGCGCAACGTTCAAAATTGTGGACAAAAAACACCTTACCTCCGCATGTATTGGTAATGACTGCAACGCCTATTCCACGTACACTTGCACTTACGTTTTATGGTGATTTGGATATTTCTGTCATTGATGAAATGCCACCCGGAAGAAAACCTGTACACACGTCACACCGCTTTGAATCAGCACGCCTAAAGGTGTTTAAATTCATGGAGGAAGAAATTGCAAAAGGCCGTCAGATTTATGTAGTCTATCCACTCATTCAAGAATCAGAAAAAATGGATTACCAAAACCTGATGGATGGATATGACTCCATTGTTCGCAGGTTTCCTTTGCCAAATTATCGGGTAAGCATTGTACACGGACAACTCAAACCCGAAGTGAAGGATTATGAGATGCAACAATTTGTGAAAGGAATTACCAATATCATGGTTGCAACTACGGTGATAGAAGTTGGCGTAAATGTTCCTAACGCAAGCGTGATGATCATTGAAAGTGCTGAAAAATTTGGACTGTCACAGCTGCATCAATTGCGCGGCAGAGTTGGACGCGGCGCTGATCAATCTTATTGCATTTTAATGACCGGTTATAAATTAGGGGCAGATGCAAAAGCTCGTCTTGAAACCATGTGTGAAACAAACGATGGTTTTAAAATTGCTGAAACTGATTTGCGCCTGCGCGGTCCCGGTGATATCATGGGAACTCAGCAAAGTGGTTTGCTCAATTTGAAATTATCTGATCTTTCACGTGATGCACAAATAGTTTCACTTGCCAGAGAAAAAGCACGACAGCTGCTTGATGAGGATCCGACATTTGAAAAAATTGAACATCGTTTCATTGTGAGAGAATTGAAAAAAATTCTCAAAGAAAAACCTAATTGGTCAAGGATTAGTTAGATCCAATCAACTACCTCAATTTTCTACCTTGGATTCTATTTCATTTTTTCTATCTTTAATAAAAATACCAGTTATGATATCAAAATTAATCTGCGCATTCAGTACCCTGTTGATTTGTTTTCAAATTTCAATTGCACAAGAAAAATTTTACACCTGCATAAATGAAAAAGGAGAACGTATGTTCAGCATCAAAGTCAGCACTGTGTATAGTTATTCTGACGGCATGGCACAAGTCAGTCAATCTGTGCTGGATGGTCAAAAATCATTCTACCGCTGGGGTTATTTGGATGATAAAGGAAATCTTGCCATACCTTGCAAATATGAGCGTGCAACAGATTTTGCATTTGGAGTTGCCTGGGTAATGGAACCGGGCACCAATGTCTATCATCTCATCAATAAAAAAGGTGAGCGATTGTCTGATCAAACCTGGGGACAAGTTGGATATTTTTTAGAAGGATTTTGCAGCGTATTTGATGCAGAAGGTAAAATGGGATTTGTGAATAGAAAAGGTGAATTGATTGTTCCATGCAAATACACCGGAGATGCTTTCAATGAAGGCCTTGCCTGTGTGATGCCTTATGAAGGTACTACGGCAAATTACGGTTTCATTGATACTACGGGTGCAGTGGTTATTCCGTTTCAATTCAATCAAGCCGGAACCTCTTCATTTCAACATGGAGAATGTAGGGTGCAAATTAATGGCGTAACCTGTTTGATCAATAAAAAAGGTGAAGTGATTTTCAAACCAACGCTTACAAAAAATTGCATGGGTTTCAGCAACGGACTTAGTGCATCTTATACCAATTCAAGTAATAGAACCGGTTGGGGTTATTATAACCGGAATAATGTTTGGGTAATTAAACCGCAATTTGATAACGGCACTGATTTTGAGAATGGACTTGCCATAGTTGAAAAAGCAGGTAAATACGGTGTGATTGACACACTTGGAAATTTTATTATTCCCATGGAATACGCCAGCATTTTTGGTTCAGGTAATACCGGTTTTTTTGGTTGTGAAAAAGAAGAGAACGGAGACAAAATATATTTCAATATCAAGGGAGAAAGCTTTGCAAAAATTCCGGTAAAATATGTTGTTGATGCTAATGGGTCACCTTATTTTCCATATACCTCACCTGATGGATTATGCGGATTTTTAAATGCAGATGGCACAGTTTATATTGAGGCGCGATACAAACAGGTAAGTGCATTTTCAGAAGGCAAATCATGGATAAAAGAAAACGTCACAGACCTGCCAATTGCCACAGGATTTTCTGAACAAAATTTTGCCAAAGAATATCAGATTGGTGACAAAGCAACTTGTCAAAAAAATAAGTCAGGTCAATACCTGCCGGTAACCATTGAGCAGGTTACTGAACATTATTACCTGGTAAAATACAGCGATGGAAACACCGCTTGGGTGGTTTATAATCAGTTGAAGCGTTGATTATTTAAACCTGTTGTAAAGAGATGTTTTCAGTCAGAAATTTTTTACAACTTTTTATAATCATTTTTTTTCTTGCACCAGTTTGTGATGCACAGGAAAATATTGGAATTAAATTTTTTGGTTTAAGTATTCATCCAAAGGGTGAAAAAGAAAACGCCTTTCTGATGCCAAATAAGTTAGATCCGTTAGCCTATTTTGTAATGAATTTTGGAGCAGAATTCATGTATGAAAAATACATTTTCAAAGACTTGATTTCAGTTAAAATTATTCAGGCTTTTTATGCAGATTGTGCAGAAAGGTTAGGAGGCTTTAGTCATGTTGGTTTGCGTGCAAAAATTTTCAAACGAGGAAAACATGGCTTATACGGTGGCTTGGGGCCAACTCTGGTTTTTCGCCGCAATTGGCTACAATTGGAAGGTTATCAAAATCAAAATCGTTTCAAAGGATCAGTTGATGATAAATACCAACATCTTTTTATTTGGTATGGTGGCGAATTTGAATATAAATACGAGTTAGGACAAGCTTTGAATTTCACCGTTTCCTTTGTTCCCGGATATCCAGACTTGATGAGTTTGTCTTTTGGACTGGATTACAGATTTGAGAAGTAAGATTTTGTATCCTGAAAATGGGTATTAATTATTATCCAACTTCATCAACAAATAATCCAGAAACTCCTGTTTAACGGCTGGGTCTTTGAATTTGCCTCCAAACTCACCTGTTACGGTGCTGCTTTGAATATCACGGATACCGCGTGAATTTACGCAGAGGTGTTTTGCATCAATGACACAAGCCACATCTTCAGTTCCCAGATATTTTTGCAGATGTTTTACAATTTGAATGGTCATGCGCTCTTGCACCTGCGGACGTTTAGCATAATAATCTACAATGCGGTTCATTTTTGAAAGACCAATCACATGACCATTGGAAAAATAGGCCACATGGGCTTTGCCAACAATAGGTAAAAAATGATGCTCGCATGTTGAATAGACCGTGATGTCTTTTTCAACCAACATCTCAGTGTAGTTATACTTATTATCAAAATCAGATGAGGTGGGTGCTTTTTTTGGATCAAGGCCACCAAAAATTTCTTTGACAAACATTTTTGCAACCCTACGCGGCGTGCCTTTGAGGCTGTCATCCGTGAGGTCAAGACCAAGCGTATGCATGATCTCAGCAAATTTTTCCTCAATGAGTTTAATTTTCTGATCATCAGGTAAGGCAAATGCATCAGGACGCATTGGTGTATCACCGCTTGCTGAAAAATGTCGTTCGTCTTGTTCGTCTGTCTGTTGAAAGGTGCTGTCCATTACCGTTTTCATAAAGAGTGCCAAATTTAGTAAGATAATCACAAATAATTACAACAACTGTTTCTCTGTTACTTCAGATATCTTTCACAATGCAATTGTACCTTTAGTTAACTCATGCCTCCAAGCAAGATTTTATATATGCTTCAGAAGGTTTTTGTCCCACCGTGGTAAAATCAATTGTGCGCTGTTTGTTCGACTTAAATAACATAGGTGGCTTGCAATTGTTCATCAAAAGTCATAAAAGTTTCAGGTTTGTCAGAATGACGGTTGAATTTCTTACCTTTGGCGACCAAATCTCAAATTAGCGTGGCAAAAAAGAAAGCAAATATCAAAGAAGCCCTTCACAAAGCTTGTCTTGTGTATGCTGAAAAGCGCATTGAAACCGCCTCGGTAGCTTATAAAATGGCACAGGAATCTGCAAATGAAGAAACCAAAAACACTTCAGGTGAAGATGACAATAGCAAAGCAATGTTGCAAATTGAAGCAGAGCAACAGGCCAAACATGTGGCAGAAGCACGCAAACTCAAAGAAGAAATGTTGAGAATTGATCCGGCTGTTAGCAATAATCAAGTGTCACCGGGTAGTTTGGTTACTACTGATTTGGGTATCTATTATATCGGAATTTCTGCCGGTAAAATTGATCTGGAGAAAAAAAGTTATTTCGCCATTTCAATGTCTGCTCCAATTGCACAAGCGCTGAAAGGAAAAAAAATCGGTGAAAAAGTTTCATTCAACGGAAAAGTGATTCAGGTGCTGGATGTTGAATAAGATGAAGTGCCAGTGTTTAAACTCCAGCTTCATTATTTTTATCCCAATTTTTATCTTTATTTCTAAACACGTTAGAAATGAAATTCCATATCAAACTTTAGGAATGGATTTCATCATTTGAGAATGAAGCCGATAGAAAAAATATTTAACTAAGTGAGTTGCACGTAATATCCACTCTGTAGGCGCAGGTCGCGGCCTGTGCATGCGAATTCAGCGTTCTAAGGCTGCTCTCAATTTACTCGCCTGTTCAAAAATAAATTCTCTAGAAATTTGTTCAGTCAATGGCACAGAACCTAATTTTTTTAATCCGGAAAGTTTGCAGATAATTGATTCTGTTTCATCATTTGGTTCACCGTTAAAAATAATTCCCTTTACCTGAATATTTCTCTTTTGAATTGCCTCAATACTTAACAAGGTATGATTGATACTGCCCAAATAATTTTTTGATATAAGAATAATTTCTGCTCCAAATTTTTTGGCCAAATCAATCACAAAATCACCCTGATGATTAAGCGGAACGAGTAATCCACCGGCACCCTCAATGATTAAATTATTTTTTGTGTCAGGCAAGATGAAATCACGCAGATGAATTTCTATTCCATCTGATTTTGCTGCGGCATGCGGTGACATAGGAGCATTCAGTATGTATTTTTCAGCATGAAATTTTGAACTTGAATTGGTAATTAAATCACGCACGCACATTGTATCAGTAAACTCTAAACTGCCCGCCTGAACCGGTTTCCAGTAATCAGCATGCAAGGCTTCAACCAATATAGCAGCACAAATTGTTTTGCCAATATCTGTTCCTATTCCGCCGACAAAATATCTTTTCATGATTACTTGTTTGATTCCTGCAAGATGACTGAAATTAATCCGCTTATTTCTTCTTTTGAATTATAACTGTGTAAACATATTCTGATTCGCTCATGCCCGGCAGGTACAGTTGGTGACAATATTGCCTTCACTGCAAAACCTGAGTTTAAAATTTTTTCTGCCAGTGCGCGCGCTTGTTTGTTGCCCGGTATAATCAAACTTTGAATGGCTGATTCACTATTGATACAATTAAGATGATATTGATTGATAAGTGATCTGAAAAATTGAATATTTTCAAAAAGTTTGTTCCGTTCCTGATCCATTGTTGCAACCCGGTTTACAACAAATTCAATTCGCTCTTGCGCATGCAACGACAATGCTGTGGTATAAATAAATGGTCGTGAAAAATTGATGAGATAATTTCTCAAATCATTCGCCCCTAATAAAATTGCACCATGACTGCCGTATGCTTTACCAAAAGTGATGAGTTTACAAAAGACAAACTGATCCAATTTTTTTTCAGTTACCAAGCCGCTTCCACCTTTTCCAAAAACTCCACCGGCATGAGCTTCATCTACTATCAAATAGGCGTTGTATGCTTGTGAAATTTCCGTTAGTAAATCCAAGGGTGCCTGATCACCATCCATAGAATACACAGATTCTACTGCGATGTAAACAGAACCTTCAGCATGTTTTATTTTTTCTTTCAGACTAGTCATATCATTATGCCTGAATGAAAATGATTTTGCCAAACTAAGTCTTATGCCATCGCGAATTGAAGCATGAATCAACTCATCATATAAAACGGTATCTCCTTTTTGCGGCACGCAAGAAAAAAAACCAAGGTTAGCATCATAACCTGAGTTAAAAATCAATCCACTTTCGTGTCCGTAAAAATTAGCCAGATACGTTTCAAGTCGTTCGGTAAATTTTGTATTGCCTGAAATTAATCGTGAACCTGTACTGCCGAATTGCAAATTCCCTTCAAACGGCAACCTGGCAACACCCAAATAATCATTTGAAAAAAAATCAACTTTGTTTCCCTGAATCACTAATTCACGATAAGCATCCTGCTCTTTTCGTTGTCTTAGTTTTGATATTATAGATTCAGGTAATTTCACAGATCTGGTAAATGTTTGCGGCTTCTAATTTAATAAATATTGCTGCCATTTCATGTAGAAACAAATCAGCACTCGGGTGTATAGTTAAAACGATTTTATCTAAGTGTGCATTATTATTCATACCTTAGAATTCTCAGAAAGCGAAAGTATGATTAAAAAATTGACCCTCGGAATAGCGATTTCGTTGACCGGAATAGCTACATTTTCACAAGTAATCATCAACGAAGGATGTAATAAAAATTACAGTGTTTTAGTTGATGAAGACGGAGAATTTGAAGATTGGATTGAACTATATAATGCTGGTTCAACCACCCTTGATTTGTATAATTATTCTCTTACCGATAATTTATCAGAACCTACTAAATGGTTATTGCCTCATTTGATCATGAATCCGGGAGATTATGAAATCATTTACTGCAGCAGCAAAGATCGTTATGCCTCACCGGGTTTTGTAACGGTATTAAATACCGGAGCATTCACACCAACCACCGGATGGAACACACATAACTTTACCACACCTTTTTATTGGGATGGCACTTCAAGTATTGTAGTAAATATTTGTTCATACAGCAGCACCGGATATATTACCAACAGTGTATTTAATCAATCAACTACACCCTACCAGTCAACTACTTTTGCATTCAATGACGGCAGCCCTGCATCATGCTCTGCAACAACCGGTAATACAGCAGCACTCAGACCTAACATGTTGCTCAACGGAATGCAAATTGGAACCGGCACGATACAAAATTCTCCGTATGATTACCCTGCACCTTATGGAAACTGGTATTGGAGCTCTCGCACACAAATGATCATTCCTGCATCTGAACTAACTGCTGCCGGACTAACAGCAGGCAATATTACTTCTCTCGCTTTTGATGTGGTTTCTACCGATCCGGTGCTATATGATTATATTGAAATTAGCATGAAGGCAGTGCCTGATACAGAAATGACCAATGATTTTTTTCCACTTTCAGGAAATTTAAATCACGCCAATTTTAGTATTGATGGTGACGGAGAAACTATTTTTCTAATGACACCGGGTCTGTCAGTGATGAGTAATTTAACCGTACACACAGAAGGTTATGATGATAGTTATGGTTGTTTCCCAGATGCATCCATAACTAAAAAAATATTTGGAACTCCTACTCCAAACGCCAGCAACAATGGATCATCTACCTATAATGGATATTTGAATTCACCAGTATTCTCAGTTAATTCAGGCTTCTTCTCTACTCCATTCACTGTCTCCATTACCAATCCAAATGCATTGCCATCAACGGTGCGTTACACAACAGATGGAAGTGAACCAACCGGAACATCAACGGTGTATAGCGGGGGCGGAATACCCATCACAGCTACTACCGTTTTGAGAGCCCGTGTTTTTGACAGCGACAGTTTACCAAGTGCTGTTACTTCGGCATCATATTTTTTTGGAGTCAATCATATTACGCCTATTATTTCAGTTATCACCGATGATGCAAATTTGTATGGTGCAAATGGAATGTTTGATAATTGGTGGGAAGATTGGCTGAGACCTGCACATGTTGAATATTTTGATTCTATGTCAACTCATCCGCTGGTATTTTCACAACATACAGGTATCATGATTGACGGCGGTGCTGGCGGTTCACGCTCTCAACCACAACACTCATTCAGGGTTGAATGGACGAATGGTGTTTTGGGTGATGAACCTATTGTGCATGGAGTAATTCCTGACCGCGCAGGCAGAACAGAATACAACACATTTTATTTACGCAACGGATCAAATCAATATCTCACTTTACCCTATAAAGATGCCTCACAAGTTAAAATGATGTGCAGCGGTTTGAATGCATATTATTCTACTTGGCGTCCGGTTTCTGTTTATATCAATGGGGATTATTTTGGCTTATATGAACTGCGTGAAAAATATGATGCGCAGATGTTTGAATTTCAAGATACCGCTGACCCTTCAACCATTGAAATTGTCGGCCTCAGTTATTGGTATAATTTAATTCTCCGCGCTACGGAAGGTGATGTCAATAATTTCTGGAATTCATACGATCAGTTTCTTACTATTGATCCAGCATCACCTACTTTTTGGGATGAGGCTGACGTGCATTTTGATATGGAACATTATGTTGATTATATCATTGGTGAATCATGGATGGGCAACGTTGATTGGCCGCAGAATAATATCAAAGCCTACCGTGCAGACGCCACAAATTATGCATGGCGTTTTTGTACCATTGATCTTGAACTTTCACTTCAACCGAACGGATGGACCGATTGCTATTCTGATATGATTGGATACATGATGGGGCAATCTACCGGTATTCCATATATTAATATCTGGCTGCAGGGAATTCAAAATGATCAATTCAAAAATTATTTCATCAATCGTTATGCAGATGTGATGAACACGGCTTATCAAACTGATCGTCTGCTTGCAATTGAACAAGGTATTTTTGATCAAGTATATCCTGAGATGTCAAATGAATTTGCAAGATGGGGAGATTGGTGGGATGTGCCAGGAGAAATGCTGGATTTTTATAATGATCATATCACATTTCAAAATGAATTAGCTTGTCGTGGACAACAAGTGCGTGATGATATTCAGTCTGGTTTTAGCTTGCCGCAACAAGTTGATGTGACGCTTGATGTGTATCCTGCTGGAGCAGGTAAAATACAAATCAGCACTATTACTCCTGATACCTATCCGTGGAATGGAATTTATTTTGACGGGGTGCCTATTCAGGTTGAAGCTATTCACAATTTCGGTTGGCTTTTTGATCATTGGGGAACGGATGCACTAATTATTGATCCGTTGAACGATACTTTTTTGGATACACTAACTAATGCAACAGTAAATTTCACAGCCTATTTTGTTGTTGATATGAGCGCTGTGAATGGCACTGATCATGAAAACTTTATGATTTATCCGTCACCGGCACAACATGAACTCTACCTGGTTTGCCAAAACGGAGCATCTATCCAAAACGCAACGTATCAAATAGTAGACATGAATGGAAGTACGGTATCTACCGGCGTGCTGAGCAATGGTGACCACAAACAAATTATTGATGTCAGTATGCTGCAATCAGGTATTTATTTTGTCAGATTAACAAATGAAAATGAATACATCAACTTGCGGTTTGTGAAGCATTAAGTTGTTGAAATTATATAATTTTGATAGGTAATTCATTCGGACAACATGAAGTACACCGTTCAAACTGTAATAGAAAAACCAATTGATTTTGTCATTCAATTATTTGATGATCCAACCAATCTGCATCGTTGGATGGAAGGATTGGAAAAGCTTGAACATCTTGATGGAGAGCCGGGAAAACAAGGAGCGAAATCAAAACTCACTTTTAATGTCAACGGAAAAAAAATAATTTTGACAGAAACAATTCTTGACCGTAATCTGCCTACAGTTTTTAAAGCCAGTTACCAATCAAAAGGTGTACACAACATCATTGAAGCGCGGTTTGAAAAAACAAATGAAAACTACACAACTTATTATAGTACTGAAGATTTTCAATTTGTTGGTATCATGAAAATACTTGCACCACTGATGAGCGGAATATTTAAAAAACAATCCCTTAAAAATTTGTCTGCATTTAAAAAGTTTGTAGAATCACAATCTTGAATTTTCGCAACCGGCACTGAGGCCTTGCAACTAATTAATACCAAATAGTGGAGCCCATGAACTCAAAAGCTAAAACACCTGATCAGTATTATGCTGAACTCCCTGAGGAGAGAAAAAAAATAATGCAAGAAATTCGAAAAATGATTCAGAAGAATATTCCCAAAGGATTTGAAGAATGTATGGGTTATGGTATGCCAGGTTGGGTAGTTCCACACAACATTTACCCGGCGGGATATCACTGTGATCCAAAACTGCCATTACCATTCATGAGCCTTGCAAATCAGAAAAATTTCATTGCCTTATACCACATGGGTATCTACGCTGATCCTGCGTTGTACACGTGGTTTACAAATGAGTACAAGAAAACTCAAACCGTGAAATTAGACATGGGTAAAAGTTGTATCCGTTTTAAAAAGGCAGAGCATGTTCCCTTAAAATTAATTGGTGAACTTGCAGCCAAAATGAAGCCAAAAGACTGGGTTGCGTTGTATACGCAGAGTTTTATAAAGAAATAGTTTGTTAGATAACTGATTCTAACAGGCTAATTGCTATCATACGACCACTTCACATACATACCTCCCCAAGTAAAGCCTGCACCAAAGGTTGTGAGAATAATATTATCTCCTTTTTTCAACTGACTTTCCCAATCATGCAAACAGAGTGGTAACGTTGCACTGGTTGTGTTGCCGAATTTGTGAATGTTGAGCATTACTTTATCCATGCCAATTCCCATACGATCAGCTGCCGCTTCAATAATACGTTTGTTTGCCTGATGCGGAACCAGAAAAGCAACATCATCAGCAGTTAATTTATTTCTCAACATCATCTCTTCACAAACATCTGCCATTTTTGTAACAGCCACTTTGTAAACTGCCTGACCATCCATGTGCACAAAATGTTGCTTGTTCAAAACAGAATCAAAAGAGGCAGGAATCATACTACCACCGGCAGGTTGATAGAGATATTTTTTTCCACTGCCGTCAACATACATGCGTGCGTCCAATATTCCGGTGTCATCAGTTGAAGGTTCAAGCAGCACAGCCCCTGCACCGTCACCGAATAATATGGAAGTACGACGATCAGTATAATCCACTATACTTGACATTTTATCACTACCAATAACCAACACTTTTTTATGCGTACCTGATTCAACAAATTTTGTTCCTGTTTGCAAGGCATAAATAAAGCTTGAGCAAGCGGCTTGCAAATCAAATCCCCACGCATTGGTTGCACCCAATTGGTCTGCAACAATATTAGCGGTTGCCGGATAGGGATGATCAGGAGTAACCGTAGCTACAATAATCAATTCAATATCCAGCGGATTAATTCCTTTCTTATCAAGCAGTGTTTTGGCTGCATTAAAAGCCATATACGATGATGCTTTTGTTGAATCTTTCAATATTCTGCGTTCTGAAATTCCGCTGCGGGTTACAATCCACTCATTGGTGGTATCAACCATGCTTTCCATTTCTTCGTTTGTCAGAATATATTCAGGGTGATAAACTCCAACCCCGGTAATTGATGCGGTGATTTTTTTATTCATGGATTTTGTTTGAGTCTCAAATTTAAGTCCGGTATCCACCTTAAACCAAACCAAAATCAAATCCATTATACGATGTTCAATTTTATATGTATGCGCTAAATGTCCCATTTTATGCTTATTTTTAACCCTTTATTAACTTTATTTTAATACGATGTCTAAACCTGCTTCACAACAACTTTTTAATCTGATAAAGAGTCTCTCAAAAAGTGAGAAAAGGCATTTTAAATTATTTACCAAACGTATTTCACCGGAGGAGAATAAAAAATTTGTCAGCATGTTTGATGTGGTAGACAGCATGCACGTTTATGATGAAGCAGTGCTGAGAAAAAAAGTTCCACAGATTTCTGATACGCAAATTCCCAACATGAAAGCACACCTGTATGATCAGATTTTGAGAAGTCTGCGAATAAACGCACCAAAAAAATCTATGTCACATCAGATTGTTCATTTGGTTGAAAATGCTCGCATACTTTATGAAAAATGTTTGTATGCTGACGCACTCTCATTGGTTGACAAGGCAAAAGCAAAAGCAAGACAAGCGGATTATTTTGCCCTAATGCCTGAACTATTAGAGCTTGAAAAAAATGCGCTCAGACAAGGAATGAGGCAAAATATTTCAGAACGCACTGACAATCTTATTCATGAATCACAATTGGCGAACCATGCCATTCACAACATCAACAGCTTTTCAAATCTTGCGCTCAAACTGAATTCATATTATCAGAAACAAGGATTTATTCGTAACCCCGATGACTTAAAAAGAACTAAAAAATATCTTGATCAAAATTTGCCACCATTTTCTGAATCTAAATTAAGTTTTACAGAATTAATTCATCTCTACAACACGCTATGCGGATATTATCTTTTT
Organism: Crocinitomicaceae bacterium; assembly: GCA_016708105.1. NCBI lineage: Bacteria > Pseudomonadati > Bacteroidota > Flavobacteriia > Flavobacteriales > Crocinitomicaceae > Crocinitomicaceae bacterium. Next base: position 569,593 of record JADJGJ010000001.1, on the reverse strand, counting down.
ATACAAGATTTCAAAAAAGCACTTAGGTATTCCAGAAAATGGGTGAACCTTTTTGTTGAACATGAAGAGATGCAATCCTTCCATACTGAATTTTACATCAGGGCGCTCAACACCATATTGGTATGTCTCAACAAGCTTGATTTGTATGAAGAATTTATGTTAATGCACCGCCAGCTCACCGCTATTAAACGAAACACAAAAATCACCTTGACAAAACACCTCAATCTCAATCTTTTCAAAACCATTTATATTCATGAAATCAACCGCCACTTTATGCTGGGTGAATATCGGAGCGGCACCAGAATAGTTTCAAAATTTCAGGATGAACTCAATAATATTATCCACCTATTAGACAAACACACCGTGTTGATTTTTTATTACAAAATTGCTTGCCTGTATGTGGGTAGTAGCAATTTTAAAACGGCAATCCGCTATCTAAACCTTGTTATATACGAACCGGATACCTCATTGCGTGAAGACCTGCACGCCTTTGCCCGTATTCTGCGATTAATCTGCTACTATGAATTGAATGACACCAATATGATTGAGATGAATATCCGAGCTACTTATCGTTTTTTATTGCGCAAAAAGGAATTTGGGAAATACGAATCATACATTCTGAAATTCTTGCGTGAAGCCGGAGACGCAGTAACCCGTGAAGTGCTCATTGCAAAATTCAGTGCATTAAAACGGCAATTGGTTCCGCTTGAAAAAAATATTTATGAGCGTCGAGCATTCTATTATTTCGATATTATCTCCTACCTGGACAGTAAGATAGAAGATAAGCCCATTGAGCAAAAAGTGAAGGAAAAACTCAAACAACAGCAATCCACCGGCAGAAAGGGCGGCAGGCCATAAAAAAGAGAATGAAAAAGAAAGAATGTTCAAGATTATAGAAAATCAATTATATTTGCACCCGCAAAAGAAAAATGCCGGCGCGGTAGCTCAGTTGGTTAGAGCGTAGGATTCATAACCCTAAGGTCGGGAGTTCAACTCTCCCCCGCGCCACTTTTAAGCTTGCATTAATTTCAAATCCTCATGAAATCTTTTGTTGAGCTGAATGATCTGATTTTATTTTCTTTTGAAGTTTGTGTCTGTCAGCACCTAGTAATTTCTGTAGTGATCATTCAATTAAAGCCAAGGGCATTACCAAGCTTCCCTTACGGGCTAATTGTTTATTATATGCCTGCAAAATATTCGTGTAAAAAAAATTCAAAATTAACCCAATGACAATTCTTTGCGCGTTTATTTCTTTTAATTTGGTCAGATGAAACGTACTTTATTATTCTTTTTTCCGGTTGCCATAATCACTGCCTGTAGCGGCAGTTCTGAATCAGGTGTTGGCAGTTCTGAATCGGATGTTTCCGGTAATGCAGATACCACCCAGGTTTTCACTTATGACACATCATCCGCTGAGGCTTTCATCAGCACATTTAATGAGAGTAGAATATCAATGTATCCTTCTGATTTTGAAATTAGCGGTGAGTGCATTCTAGAAAACGGATTTTTCAGAATCATCAACTTCAGTGAGACAATGGGAAATTATTCAAGTGAATATTGTATTGTCATGAATCCTCTTGAAAAAATTATCACTGAAAATACAGACAATGAAACATTCAATGAGGTGCAACAAATAATCACCAATAATAATTTTACGATGAATTTGTATCAAGGAAATCTTGCGCCAATTTATTATGATCTCAAAGGAGACGGATCAGAGGATTTTCAACTTACAATGGATGAAAGTTACCGCACTGATTTTCATATCACCCATACTATTGTGCTGTACGACGGTAATAATGGATTGGAAAAGACAGCCATTACAGCACGTACAAATTGTGTTGCAGGTGAGTTAGATGATTTTTCCGGGATCATGGAAAACTTTGAGTTTAAGAAAAAAGGCAAAAATCTTCCACAAATTATTCTCACGCACAAAGAACATGATTTTAAACCTGATCCAAGTTATCAAACCGGAATTGGAAATTTTGAATATACCCTCACCTGGCAGTGGAGTTTAGATTCTGACTGGGGTGCTCCTGAATGGGAAACATCTTTCAAAGGAAACTATGAAAACTGCAAGTCAGCAATTGATGAATTCAGCAAACCACGCTTTCGCTTGAGTGAAGAGTATGAAGGGTATGCAATTCTGGAAAACTGTCATGCCGGCGGACCGGAACACTTTGTTTTATATCCGTTTTCAGATGATTACGGGAGTAATTATTATATACCAGGTGACAATACCGGGGGGATAGGAAATAATGTTTTATTATGCATTTTTGAACAGGAAACACAATATACTTTAGTGTTTGGCTATTCTGAAAAATTTGAGGCCAACACCAGTGGTGACAGATATCTTGGGAATGATACCTACATCCGGTTTATAAGCAAACGCGGCGAAAGTGATATAGAAAGTCACTGGGGCATTTCACCCGGTACAAATTCGTTCTACACAGTTGACACAAGTAAATATCCGCTTGCTGAATGTGAAGGGTACTAACGATTGCGGGTTTTGTTTTTTCTTAAATATTTTTCAACAATTTCTTCTTAGGTGCAAAAGAAGGAAAGCAACTTATATAAAAAAAGAACAGGCCATATAATATTTTATATCCTAGCGGTGCTCTCATTAGTACTTTCCAAAAAAACTTTCAATGTTAAAATAGATATCTAACTCTACGCCATCTTCTGTTTTTATATGTAAAATATCATACGGTGTATTTTCATGAAATACCAGTGATTGCATCATAAATGTTGAGCCGGGATAAGTTTCACGCACGTATTCATACTCTTCAGGAATACTGTTGACCATAATGGCGGTTTCAAATGACATTCCATTGCCTCCGTGCTTTTGCTTTTTAAGATTTTGAAGCCAAGTCTTGTATCCCACTGTCATCATCTCATGAGGTATATCTCCATTGATAACCGTTTTTACATATTCTCTGAATGCCAGATAGGAAAATTGTTCGTCATACACAACCTGATTATATTTAAAAAGTGAATCACCCTGAATTTTATACAACACATAGGTGTTTTCGCTAGATGCCGTTGAATCAAGTTGTGTTTCCATGATGAATAAGGTTGTTCCTTCTTTATCTTGCACTTCAAAATAATGATTCCAACTATAATATTGATCTGATTTATCATCATAACTTTGGAACACACATACCGTGTACAATTCTGTTTCGAACTGATCAATCTGAAATTTACCCCGCATGCCTGAAGGGAATAAAATATCGTTCTTTTTACCATCATTCAAAGCAGTTATATACTGACTTATACTATCCATTTCATTCAGTGAAATGTGTGATTGAATCAGCAGAGAATATAAGCGGTAATCTTTAGCGTAATTAGCGATTAGATTGCGTGAAGTTGATTTGGCATCGGTATATTTTTTTCCAAGATATTGGCACGATGCGATTAAATAACCAGCTTCCTTTTTCTCACTCTTTTTTTCAGATAATTCTAGATACACAGAAAAATCTGCAACCGCTTCATCAAATTGGTCAAGACCTTTGTGACACTCACCCATGTAGTAATACACAATACCTTCTTTCTTGTTTATCTCAACAGATTTTTCATACCAAACCAATGCTGAGTCAAATTTTTCCTGAAAATAATATGCGTGCCCAAACATTCTAAAATACATATCATCATAAGCCTCGATATTTACAGCATGTGTGAGTGCCTGAATTGCCTCATCGTATTCTTCACGTATCAAATGACACACCCCTTTATAGTAATACATATCTGCATCAACAGGGCCCTTTTCAATTGCTTTATCAAAATATGAAATGGCTTTATTTTCATTTTTCAAATTGAAACAAGAAAGTCCTTTCATGAAGAGACTTGCTGATCCCATTTCAGATTCCTTTTTGGATTTATAGTTCACAACTTCTAAATATTCCCTTTCGTTGTATAAATCCATGATTTTATCAGTATACTTATCTGTTTGCGCAGTAGCCGCATTACAAACAACCATTAAACTCATCAGAATTAAAAATAATCTACCCAACATAAAAATTGATTTTGAAAAATATAATTTCTAAATATACTCAATTCATGAATCAATAGAAAACTGAAAAAATTCTATGATAATCAATTGTAGGCACCGCTCATTATGCGCCATTGAAATTATATCCGATGTAGATAGACAAACCAATGAGCTGGCACCACGCTGTCTTTCCCTGAATTTTTAAATTTGATTTACAATAAAGTGTGGCTAAAAAATAAATCTGCTCGTCAAATTCTCACACCTAAAATACACACATCATCAATTTGTTCAAGGTTTCCTTTCCAGTTTTCAAATGCTTCAGAAATAATTTTACGCTGCGTTTCCATAGATTCATCACAAACGGACAACAACAAGTTTTTCAGATGAGAAGCTTTGAACTTTTTACCTTTTTTACCGCCAAATTGATCTTTAAATCCATCCGTGATTAAATAGATAATGTCTCCTTTATTTACTGCAACTTGATGAGTTTTAAAGGAAGCCGGATTTTCAACTTTTCCAATAGGTTGTTTATCGGCCTTTATTTCCTGAATTTCTTGTTTGTCCTTTCTGAAAATCCACAGCGGATTATTGGCACCTGCCCATTGCATCTGCATATCTTGCCATGAAAGTGAGCAAAGTGAAATATCCATTCCGTCTTTTACTTCGTCGTCAGATTTTTCAAACTCGGCAATGACTAATTCACGTGTTTTATCTAAAATTTTTCCGGGTTCTGTCAACCCGTTTTCACGCACAGCGCGGTTTAAACCATTCACACAAATAACTGAAACCATTGCACCAGGAACACCGTGTCCGGTGCAATCACTTGCAGCAAAAAGTATTTTTCCGTCTCGCTCTTCTAACCAATAAAAATCTCCGGCAACAATATCTTTGGGTTGATACAAAATGAATGAATCTTTCAAACATTCATTCACTCGTTTGTTTGTGGGTAATATCGCTTTTTGAATGCGTTGCGCATATTTGATAGAATCAGTAATCTCTCTGTTTTTTACTTCAAGAATTCCGTAAGCCTGATCAACTTGTAATTTTTGAGTTTCAATTATACCTTTTTGAACTTTGGTGACTCTGAAACGATGAAAAATAATTCCACCTAAAACCAATGTGATCGCCAAAATGCCCAATAGCACGTAGTTTTCTAATTTGCGCTGTTTACTTTCCAAATTTTTAGCATGTATCTGAGCATCTTTTATTTTATTAGATTCTGAAGCCAGTATGCTATCTGCGGCAGCTTGTTTCTCATATTGATATTCAAATTCATGACGAATAATTTCCATTTTATTTTCTTCACTTTGTAAACTATCACGTATCTGAATATATAGTTCGTGCATCTCTAGTGCCCTTGCCGGATTATTTATTTTTTTATTGATTTTCCACAATAATTCTGCGGCGGTTTTTATATGTGTGAGTGAATTCATTTCTCTGCCTAAATTCATTGATCGTTCAGAGAGTTGTATAGCATCTTTGATTCTACCTTTTTCAAAATAAATACCGGCCAAATGATTCAATGTTTCTGCGATTCCTTTTGCATCACCCATGCCTTCGCGCAAAGACAAGCTATGGTTAAAATAAATTTCAGCGCTATCTAAATTCCCGCGGGTTTTGTACACCATTCCTAATCCATTGTATGCATCTGAAATTCCTTTTTTATCATCAAGAGACAGGCTTGTTTCATAGCACATCCAGTAGAGACTTTGCGCTTTTTCAATTTGCCCCAAATCCAAATATATGCCGGCAAGATTGGATGAAGTAGTAATCATTCCGTCAGGCGCATCCAACTCTTCATAAAGAGCCAAACTTTGATTGTAATAGTCAATTGCCTTTTCATTATCATTTTGAGCTTTGTGAATATTTCCAATGTTATTGAGTGTATTTGCCATACCTCTTTTATCCCCTGTCTCTTCTTTCATTTTAAGGCTTTGTGACCAAAAGTCTATGGCTGGTTTATAATCACCTTGGTAATAATGTATGTTCCCTAAATTATTATATGTACTGGCCATCCCATCTTTATCATCAAGTTGCTCATAAATGGCAAGACTTTTCATCATCCATTCTTCACAGGTTTTGTAATCTGCCTGCATGCCATAAACAATTCCAATGCTGTTGTAAGTTGCAGCCAGTTCAATTTGATCATTGGTTTGTTTTATTAGATTAAGCGCCTGGGTATAAAAACCAAGTGCCGTATCATAATCCCCGTGATCACGATGAAAGTCACCACGCAAATTGATGATTTTACTTTTCTTCTTAATAAAAAATGTTTGAAGAGAGCTGGATTGATTTACTGTCAAATTAAGGTCACATATACTATCTGCCTTATCCAATAATTTTTGATATGTCTCTCCGTCTGCCCGACGAATAGTTTTTCCCCAGGCCAGAATGGCATTCACTTTCAATGTATCATGCGGTGCGTATTGAACAACCTGTTTTAATGAATCTACCTTTTTCTCTTGTTCTGCTGTGAGCTGTGCATGAACGCCAAAAGGCAAGAGAAGTATCACCACCAATAAATTAATCAACGGTTGCCCAAGTATTTTTTTAAGGCAATACCGGTTAAACGCCAACAGAGACGTGCAGATATTAAGCAGTTTGCTATTTGTTTTTACAATCAAAGAATTCAGTATAACAAGATTTGGGTTTAATGATTGGTAGAAGCAATCACTGGTCTAAGGTATAAAATTATTTCTATTCGTAGCAGGTTTACTAGGCATGTAAGGTAAATCTAATATCGAGGCATAATTTACCTTAAAGGCAATGTATTTTCATTTGTTGGACATAAGTGACTTGAGGGACTTTAACAGAAATGTCACTTGAGTTCCAAAAGTTCCACAAAAAAATGAGCGTTAAAAAACTCTGCAATAAAAATCAGTTTAAAATTACAAGCAGTTTACTTCATTCAAGTATAATTTGAACACCTTCAAAAACCCAATCCCCCTCTGACGTTTAATTCTAATAAAAAATATAAAAATTTCAACGCAAAGCTCATTAATCAGTTGAATCAAGGTGTGCTGAGCCGTGAAAATCACAATAATTGAAATTTTATCGACAAAATACTTTTATTCATCGACAAAATTTTAGTATATTTCTCGCATCTAAAAAATCAGAACATGTCAGAGAAAGTAAAATTTGAGATGGAATTTGAGGTGAACTCCTCGACATCAGTATTGTTTAACATGATCAGTACTCCCAGTGGACTGAGTGAGTGGTTTGCCGATGACGTAAATATTAAAGATGATCTTTTTACTTTTATTTGGGACGGCAGCGTACAACAAGCCCGAATCATTGGTAAAAAGAAAGGCGAATCTGTGAAATTTCAGTGGCTGGATGATATAGAAGAGGGAAATAAAAATTATTTCGAATTCACCATCAAAGTTGATGAGCTTACCAATGATGTAGCCTTGCTGGTTACTGACTTTGCAGACGCTGATGAAGTGGATGAAGCTAAACGCCTTTGGGAAAATCAAATTCAGGATTTGAAAACTACCATCGGTTCTTTCTAAGCTTTCAACCTTAAGCTATACCAATTTGACTAATTTTGCGTTCACTGAAAAATATCAGTGCTGATTTGGTCTTGTCCCATTTTAAAAAGTGACAACCAAAAAACGCTGAAAATTAAGCCGCATAGAATGAAACGCCTGCATTGGTTTGTTGTAAAATCTTTTATTGGTCCATTTTTGGTAACCTTTACCATTGCTATGTTCTTTCTCATCATGCAATTTCTGTGGAAATACATTGATGATTTAATGGGTAAGGGTCTTGAAATATCAATCATTCTGGAAATGCTCTTTTATGTTTCAGCCAGTTTGATTCCTATGGCTTTGCCACTTGCGGTGCTGTTTTCGTCTATCATGACTTTTGGAAATCTTTCAGAAAAAAATGAATTAACCGCATTAAAATCTGCCGGCATTTCTTTGCTCAAAGTCATGCGACCTATGTTGATTTTTGTAATCTTTTTGAGCTTTGCCGGATTCTATTTCTCCAATTATATTTTGCCTATCTCAAATCTAAAATGGAGAACCATTTATTACGATATCCTTGAAAAGAAACCTGCATTTCAGCTCAAAGAAGGTGTTTTTTATAAAGACATTGAAAATTATCATATCAAAGTAGACAAAAAGAATAATGACGGATCACTCACCGGTGTTCTTATTTACGATTTTACCTCAACGTTTAACCGTCGTGTAATCAAAGCGCGCAATGGCATGATGCTGAAATCTGACAATGATGATTACTTGTTTCTGCAACTCAACCAAGGTGTTATTTATGAAAAAGTGACAGCAAGTCGGCTTGAAAAAGTGACCATTGATTTTCAAAAATCATTTTTCACTGACGCGGTCATTAAATTTGACCTGATAGATTTTGATCTTAAGCGATCTGACGAAGAATTATTCAAACAAGATTTTGAAATGATGAATTTTGTTCAGTTGGATGATGCACTTGATTCTCTTCTTATTCTGAATGATTCACTTGACAATAAATTTGCTCAAAATATGAAAACAAATTTTGTTGTGCTGAATGATCAACTAAACAACCCGGCTGTACCTGCAGATTCAAGTCTGCATGAGATGCAACTAACACCATTGAAACAAATTGATACACTGGTTCATTTGGATTCAATCAGAGGCTCATCGCTCAAAAGCGCATTAGCAGATGCCCAATCAGAATTGCGTACAGTGAAAGACCAATTATATCATCAGAATTTGTTGAAAGAACATCGTGATACCAACATGAATGAGTATCGCACGGCATGGCATGGAAAATTTACTTTGTCATTTGCTGTATTGGTTTTGTTTTTTATTGGTGCGCCATTAGGTGCTATTATTCGCAAAGGTGGATTAGGGGCTCCATTAGTTTTTGCTACCCTCTTTTTTATTTTCTACTACATGCTCACCGTAGCAGGTGAAAACATGGTTGAGTCCGGAGTGATTGAACCATGGAAAGGAATTTGGATGAGTACGCTTTTACTTGCACCTATCGGAGCCTTTCTCACGTATAAGGCCGCTAATGATTCACCATTATTTGATAAAGAAGTTTATAAAAAATGGTTTGCAAGATTATTCAGACGGAAACAAAAATAATTTCCGGGTTTTTGATTAAACCGCACGCAAGTATGGCGGCTATCCGTATCTTTGAATAATATGCGCGTACTTCAGTTGTGTCATAAACCCCCATTACCTAAAATTGACGGCGGATGCATTGCTATCAATAATTTATCAGAAGGACTTAATCAAAAGTGCGATGTATTTCACATGCTCACACTTTCAACGGAGAAACATCCATTCATCCGTTCTGCTTATTCTGATGATTTTCTCAACAGCACGCATCTTGATGCAGTTTTTGTTGATACACGGGTGAATATCATTGATGCATTTTCTGCTTTGGTGACAGCTGATTCTTACAACGTGAGTCGTTTTTTTTCACCGGATTTTGACAGGATGCTTGAACAACGACTGAAACAATATCCATACGATGTGATTCAGCTTGAAAGTTTATTTATGACTCCATATATTTCTACTATTCGCAGAAATAGTCATGCGCGCATTGTCTTGCGCAGCCATAATCTTGAACATTTGATTTGGGAACGGCTGGCAAATTCTGCAGGCAACCAGGCAAAAAAATTATACCTCAAACATCTTGCGTCAAAACTCAAAAAATATGAGAAAAGAACCATTCATGAGGTAGATGGAATTGCGGCAATCAGTTTTGAAGACACCAAACGATTTCAGGATTTAAAATGCAGTGTGCCACTCATCACCATTCCGTTTGGAGTTGATCTTGAAAAATATCCTGATCAAGCTCCTTCTGATCAGTCACCATTGAAATTATTTCATCTTGGCGCCATGAACTGGTCACCAAATCTTGAAGCCATCCATTGGTTTCTGGATGACATTTGGCCGGGGATTGAAGATTTACCTGTTGAATTACATTTGGCAGGTAGAGGAATGCCGGAGTCAATTAAAAAACAAGCCACATCAAAGTTGATTGTGCAAGACGAAGTTGACTCAGCCATTCAATTTATGCAACAATTTGATGTCATGCTGGTGCCTCTTTTGTCAGGCAGTGGTATGCGGGTGAAAATAATTGAAGGTATGGCATTGGGCAAAATTGTGATTACTACACGTGTTGGTGCTGAAGGGATTGATTATGTTGACGGCAAACATTTACTCATTGCTGACACGCCTGAAAAATTTCGCAGCCATATCAGAACACTGTGTGAAAATCCGGTTCTGCTCAAAACCATATCGCGCAACGCCAGAAAGTTGGCTGAGGAAAAATATGACAATCAAAACATCACAGACAAACTCATCAGTTTTTATCATTCACTCAATACCTTGTGAAATTACTTGTGCTCTTATCCCGTTTTCCGTATCCGCTTGAAAAAGGCGATAAGTTGCGTGCATTTCATTTCATTCAAGAATTGGCACAGCGTCATGAAATCTATCTCTGCTGCCTGAGTGATCAACCTGTGAATGAAAATCAGATTCAAAAAATAAAACCATTAACAAAAGAATTGCACATTTTTCATCAGTCAAAACCGCTAATATATTTCAATACTGCAGTTCAGTTTTTTACAGATAAACCCTATCAAAAAGGATATTTTTATCAGCGCAGTATTCAGAAAAAAATCAATGCACTGATTCAGCGCATACAACCGGATCATATTTTTTGTCAACTCATACGCACGGCTGAGTATGTGAAAAATTTTCATGCCATACCCAAAACCATAGATTACATGGACGCCTTAGGCAGAGGGATGTTCAGACGCGGAGAAATTGCCAAAGGTCTGGTAAAAAAAATGTACCTCAGTGAAGGCAAAAGACTAGCCGTTTATGAAAATCGTATTTTTGACTATTTCAATCATCACGTCATCATTTCATCACAAGATAAGAAATGTATACAGCATCCTGATTCAGAAAAAATTCACGTGATTGAAAATGGAATTGGAGAACAGTTTTTAAATTATACCTGTACGCAAAAAAAAGAATTTGATTTAGTTTTTGTTGGCAATTTAAATTACGCACCAAATATTGAAGGGTCAGAAACTTTGGTCAAAGAAGTACTTCCTGAATTATTGAAAAAAAACATCAAACCGTCTGTGCTGATTGCCGGTGCCACACCACATGCCCGGGTACTGAGCCTACAATCAGATCAGGTCACCATCAAAAGTTGGACAGAAGATGTGCGTGATTATTATTGCAGCGGGCGGATATTTGTTGCGCCGCTTTTCATTGGCACCGGTTTACAAAACAAATTACTTGAAGCCATGGCTCTTCAACTACCCTGCGTTACCACCCCGCTGGTGAATAATGCATTAGGTGCCACAGATGGAGAATCTATTTTGCTGGCATCTAACGCACGTGAATTTGCCGATTGTATTGCGCGATTAATGTCTGATACTTCACTGTCACAGTGCGTTGCATCAAGCGGAAAAGCGTATGTCACAAGCACTTTCAGTTGGGCAAAGGCAGTAGAAAAGTTAGAAGGCGTTTTTCGTTCATGAAAAACCGGTAACTTTGCACATTCATATATTTGTCATGAGTTCACAACTGAACACAATTCAAGAGGCTATTGAAGAAATAAAAAACGGAAAAATCATCATTGTTGTTGATGATGAAGACCGTGAAAATGAAGGAGATTTTCTCACAGCCGCACGCAACATCACGCCTGAAATTGTCAACTTTATGGCTACGCATGGCAGAGGATTGATTTGCGCTCCATTGATTGAAGATACCTGTGATCAACTAGGTTTAGATTTGATGGTACAAAAAAACAGTGCCACGTATGAAACACCTTTTACCGTTTCTGTTGATTTGATAGGTCACGGTTGTACAACCGGCATTTCAGCTCATGACCGTGCCAAAACAATTCTTGCACTCATTGATCCCGCCATTCGTCCTGAAGAATTAGGAAAACCCGGACATATATTTCCACTGCGCGCAAAAAAAGGCGGGGTATTGCGCCGCGCAGGGCACACTGAAGCAGCTATTGATTTATCACGCTTGGCAGGCTTTGAACCGGCAGGAGTTATTGTTGAAATCATGAATGAAGATGGGTCTATGGCTCGTCTTCCTCAGCTATTGGAAATTGCAAAAAAATTCAACCTGAAAATTGTTTCTATCGCTGATTTGATTCAATACAGATTAAAACATGAATCACTCATTGAAAAAATTCTTGAAACTGATTTAAATACCCTGTGGGGAAAATTCAAACTATCTGCTTTCAGACAAACAACTACAGATGAAGAGCATCTTGCTTTTGTAAAAGGTGAATGGACAGAAGATGAAAGTATAACGGTGCGTGTTGAATCAAGTCCGTTTACACATAATTTATTGGATGCAATTCGCGCTGATAAACAATCTAACTTGAGTGCAGCACTTCAGATGATTGAAAAAGAAGGCAAAGGTGTTTTACTTTTTATGCAACAAGAGGAAAAACAAATTGGACTAATAGAAAAACTGAAATCATATAACGGTTCAAACCAAACGAAAGCTGACAACCGAGATTATGGAATTGGAGCGCAAATTCTGCGTTCAATGGGGATAAAAAAGCTCAGGTTAATTTCTAATAATCCTGCACAAAATCAATCTGTCATTCATGCTTATGGCTTAGATGTGACAGAAGTTATTCCTTTTTCAAAACTGGGCTGATTCCAATTTTTACTGCTTCAGCAAATTCTTTACCATTTAATTTTGATTTGATCCAGGCGCGCAGGTCAAAATATTCTTGTATCACATTTTCACGATCTATTTTGAATAAATCAGAAAGTTGTTCATCAAATCGTTCAAGTATTTTTTTTCGTTCAGCAACGGAATTTACTCTTGCCAAATTTTTCATCTCACTCACGAATAAATTCTCCACTTCATAATCTTTCTCATGCTTATTTAAAAAGCGTGCGGCTGATTTGATATCATACTCAATGAAATCATGATTATTGAGTTCAAAGTGAATAATTAAATTAAATATGCGAGAGAAAGAGTAAACATCTTGACGCAATTGCTTTTCATTGTCATTGAGCAGACTGTTGATGCACTTGAGGGCCTTGTGATAATCACCGGTTCCAAAGTATGCGTATGCCATTGCGTAAGTGAATAAGAGAATTTTCTCTTTATTTATTTTGTCTTCAAAATGGTCAAGTTTTGCTTCAATTTCAGGAATCAGGGCAAGGGCTTTTGAAAATTCACCCTGACGGTTATACATCTGCATTCGTCCAATAAAGGTTGAAGCAAATATCCGCACGGCAGAATCAGGTGACTGGTAAGCAGAATTTTCATTCAATTGTTCTAATTCTGATAAGACATCATTTGCATTTTTAAAATCATGCACATCAATATAACAGTTCAACAGAAAACTCAAAGTATAAATATAACGTTGCTGAATATCATCTCTGATTTTTGGCTGACGATCCATTACTGATTTTGCTTTTCTGAAATTGATCAAGGCATCTTCATAATCTCTCGTACTGGCACTGCACAGCCCTTTGATGTAATAACAAATAGTCGTTGCTCGGGTAGAAAGCGCCGTGTTTTTTCCTTTGATCAAATGATAATCGGCAATTTCATTCACCACCTTTCGTTCATGCTCGTTGCGCGTGAATCCGCCACTGCGAAAAACATAATTTATTTTTGAATATAATATCTGATACTCGGCCAAATTCCGCAATTTTTCAATTACTTCTGACTCTTCTTTTATCAACTCATCCAAATTATGATCAAAGACACCAGACTCAAATGCCTCTTCCAATAATTTTTTCTCCCAGTTAATTAATTCATAGTGATAATAAAACTTTTCATACTCTGCGGCAAGCGCTTTTGCTCGCTTCACAAATTTATTGCACTCACGATATAAAGCCTTATTATACAATATCTCAACATTTTTTATCTCCTGCTTGAGAATTGAACTTACTGATTGTTCAGAATAATAAGAACGAAGTGATTTCAGAATCAATTTATACAAATGATTTTTCTCTGAAGGAAGATGTTGAATGAACGTCTCATTTTTAAATTCATCTTTCAATTCTTCCTCATCATATTTTTTTTGCCGTTCAATGAAATCAAAAATTTTCAAGTAGTTTTTATCCCCGGACTGCAGGGCAGAATTCAACTTAAAAAATCGTTTTTCAGATTTTGTAAGAGACTTGATCAAACTGAAGAGTTCGGTTGAAGGTTTCATTTTTTTTATTGTTTGATACTCGTTTATTACCTCATTCTACTTTTCACACATCATTTGTTGTCCTTGCATTGTCATTTAGGATTTCAATGAATTCACAACCAAGATACATAATTTAACCCGTCGTGCTGTGTGCTAAATTCATTACGTCACACAATGCCATGTGTCTTTATCAGTAACGTTTGTAGATTTAAATAGGTTTAAAGTTAGGTTGATAATTTATTTATTCATTCTTGTAATCCTGAATTCATAAATCTGGCATGAAAATGCAAGGAACCAAACAAAAAAACACCGGACAGAATTTCTCCGGTCCGGTGTTATGTAAATGGATAATTGAATTTATTCTATTCTTGTTTCCAGTCAGATCTTCCCGGTGTGTACGGAATACTGTTTGCGGATAATTTTTGTTCAAGTGTCTCAATTCGGTTTTGAAACTCTTCTACTTGTTGTCTGATAATTTCATATTCTTCAGTCGCAATTTTGTATTGTTCACGATGTGTTGTTGTCACGTTGCTTGTTGAATACCATGTTTGACCAACAATTCCTTCAATACGTTCGCCTGCACTTGGTCCGGTTTCAATATCACGAGACGCTTTGTGATAATCACCCCACATTAAAATATAGATTTTCTCAGCAAGATTTTCAAGTGCCTGCACTTCATTCATCAGAGTAATGTCAGCATTTGGATATGCACTGATAGCTGTTTTAATATAACTTAATTTGTTGCGTAGTTCATCATATTCTGCCGCAGTACCTCTGAATAATCTGCGCAGTTCAGATAATTCTTTTTTAAACGCAATGGTCTCCGCTGTTTGTCTGGCGAGCGAAGAATTCTCAAGCGCTTTCACTTCAAAAGTTACAGCCTCAGTCAATTTCTCAAAGACACCGTTGACATTCATGTAAAGTTCAACTGAATAGGTGCCGGGCAATACTAGTGGCCCTTCATCAGCCATACCATATCGTCCGGGATCATTTTTACCCAAAGTTACCGGCGTGGTTGGAGGGTATCTCAAATTCCAAGTAACACGGTTAATGCCTTGTCCTGCACCGGTTTTTATGCGATTCACTTCATTGCCTTGCGCATCTCGTATGATGAACAATAGATATGGATCTTCATAATTATCTTCTGCAACAAATTCTTCATACGTTGGATATTCAATATCCTGACCTGCGTCTCTTTTCATTTTTTCTTCTGCCTGTCTGATTGATTTTGGCGATTGGGGAACATCTTTTACATAATAGGTAAACGTTGCTCCAAATGCAGGATTAGGTGCCAGATAAAATTGTGATCCTTGCATAGATCTGCCGGTTAATCCAAGTGGTGCAGATTCTATATATTCCAACGATGTTCTCACCGGAAAAATCATGGCTTTTTTATTCAAATTTTCTGTAGTTAAATAACGTAGTGGAGAATAATCATCCAGAATAAAAAATCCACGCCCAAACGAAGCAAGTACTAAATCATTTTCACGTGTTTGAATTGCCATATCTTTAATTGCAATGGTTGGCAAACCGGCTTTAAGTTGAATCCAATTTGCGCCTCCGTTCAATGTAAAAAAGCAACCAAACTCAGTGCCGGCAAATAATAAATCAGGATTCACATGATCTTGTGCAAGGCAATACACGGTTCCGCGCTGAGGCAAATCACCGGCTATTGACACCCATGTTTCTCCTTTATCAGAACTTTTTAAAATGTACGGTTTAAAGTCTCCGTTTTTATGATTATTAAAAATTGCAAAAACAATATTTTCATCGTGTTTTGAAGCAACAATTTGGTTCACGTAAGTCATTGCCGGAATACCCGGAAAATTTTCTTTTTTTACCCAAGTTGCACCACCATCTTTTGTAATTTGAATCAAGCCATCATCTGTTCCGGCATACAATAAATTTTGATTTTTTGGAGATTCATCCAAAGCGGTAATGTTACCAAAAATAGAGGTAGATTTATTTTTCATCACCACATCAGGAGATTGAATTTCTCCCATCACTTCAAATTCATTTCTGTCTAACTGACGAGTTAAATCAGGAGAAATTACCTGCCAAGTATTTCCGCGGTCATCACTTTTAAAAACTTTATTTGCTGCAAAATAAATGCGTTGATTATTGTGATTAGAAATCACCAATGGAGCATCCCAATTCCAACGGTAAGCAGGTTCATTTTTTCCCGGCATAGGTTGTATTCCTATCGCTTCACCGCTTTGTTTATCATAACGCACAAGCCAGCCATATTGCGCCTGTGCATACACAATATTGGGATCTGATGGATCAATTTGTGATTCAAATCCATCTCCTCCATTGGTAATAAACCAATCAGAATTTAGAATGCCTGCATTATTAATTGTGCGTGATGGTCCACCCATTGAATTGTTATCTTGAGTTCCACCATATACATTATAAAAAGGATAATCATTGTCAAGCGCAACTTTGTAAAATTGAGTAACCGGCAAATTTTGTTTAAACTCCCAATGTGAAGCATGATCCCAGGTTTCATAAACACCTCCGTCACATCCAACAAGCCAGTGACGGGTATCTTGCGGATCAATCCAAATACAATGGTTGTCTACGTGTTTATCATTTTCACCGGTCATTTTAAAAGTAAGTCCACCATCTTCAGTATGACTTAACCAAGTGTCCATGCTGAAAACTTTATTTACATCCAACGGATCACAAATAATTTCCTGATAATAATTTCCACTTGTTTCATACGAAGATCTTTTTTCAAAACTTGCTCCGCAATTTGTTGATCTGTAAAATCCTTGCTGTCCGTTTTCAGCTTCGCAAATTGCATAGACATAATTTGGGTCTGCCGGCGAAATAGCTAATCCCACTCTTCCCATATTTGAACTTGGCAGCCCGTTGGTAAGTTCAGTCCAGGTTGCGCCACCATCGGTAGTTTTATATACTCCGCTTTCAGCACCCCCGCCAATGTAAGTGTACACATGTCTACGGCGCTGATGCACTGCTTCATATAACACATCCGGATTGGTGGGATCCATCACTAAATCACACGTACCACTGTTCTCAGAAATGAAGTGAATTTGTTTCCAAGTTTTTCCTCCATCAGTAGTTTTATATACTCCTCGGTCTCCACCTGCTGACCAAAGTGGCCCGTATGCTGCAACATAAACAACATCAGAATTGCGCGGATCAACAATGATTTTGGAAATATGTTCTGAATTTTTCAAACCAACATTAGACCAAGTTTGCCCACCGTCTGCTGATTTGTAGACACCATCTCCATATGCTACTGAGCGTTGGTTGTTGTTTTCTCCGGTACCTACCCAAACCACATTGGTATTGTTGGGGTCAATGGTGATACAGCCGATAGAATAAGAACCGTAGCTGTCAAAAACCGGCTCATAGGTATTACCATGATTCACGGTTTTCCATACACCTCCTGATGCAACTGCAAGATAATATTCGCTCGGATTTTCAGGATTCACAGCAATATCTGCAATACGACCTGATGCCATAGCCGGCCCAATACAACGGAATTGTAATCCGGCAACCAATCCAGAATTCAGTGCTGAATTGTTAGCCTGCGTTTGAGTGCTATTCTTTTTCTGTGCTGACACGCCTGCACTTACTAAAAACACGCCAAGAACTAGAAGAATTTTTTTCATAGATTATCTTTTCATTTTATCATCACAGGTAAACTTTTCATGTTTATCCTGATTATAGGATTTGTACTTTTGATTTTCTTGCGGACACTAAAATAACAAGAAGTTTTAAGCCAGTCTGATTTTAATTATAAATCACCCGATTATTCCTTCAAACGGATTAAAACAGAGGCTGAAATATCTCATACATCCATTCAAATCTAATGCGCACATAAGATTATGCCAACAGACATCGGTGATTTCTGATACATTTGATAATCCGAGTAAATCCTACCTTTACAAAAATTTGATTATGTCAACAGAAGCATTTGATAGAAAATCACACTGGGAAAATATTTACCAGAATAAACAGTTGCATGAAGTAAGTTGGTACCAACCAACACCTGAAACATCTCTTGCACTCATACAGGAATTTGCAAAGGATAAAACATTCCCCTTGATTGATATAGGAGGCGGTGACAGTTTTCTAGTTGATCATCTGCTTGATTTAGGATACACCGATATAACCGTGCTAGATATTTCATCAGCGGCCATTGACCGCGCAAAGAAACGACTAGGAAACCGCGCTGACAAAGTGCATTGGATTGTTGAAGATGCAGGAAGATTTATTCCTGAACGTACATATTTTATCTGGCATGACAGAGCTGCTTTCCACTTTTTAACTCACAACGCAGATATTGAATCATACTTGAATGCTGCAAATAAAGGCATTGCCTCTCATGGTGTGTTTATACTTGGTACCTTTTCAGAAAATGGTCCAAAAAAATGCAGTGGTATTGAAATAAAACAATATAACGAGCAAGACATGACCAAAACTTTTTCAGACGGTTTTGAAAAAATTAAATGTTTGAGTATTGATCATAAAACTCCGTTTGACACCATTCAAAACTTTTTGTTTTGTTGTTTTAGAAGAATTTAATGCGGCCAACATGCCACAGCAGAACATGTTGTGTGTAAGAATTTCAAATTAAATCAAATTACATTCAGTGCCAATTCGAAATACCTTGTCTATTTATCCTAGATCAGCCCGAAGAAATAAAAAAACGAAGAATCCGATACGCCTAGACAACGTTTTAATTTTATCTTTGATCTGATTTCCAATGACAAATTCTAAACACCTTGTCAGAGGTGAATCAAATTAAACTACTCACTCTCTCTCTCTGAACGTATGAAATTTATCAGCGCATTTTTTCTTTTGTTTCTGATCCATGATGCCGTCATTTTTTCACAAGAAACTATTACCATTGATGCCGGAACAGATGATGGGTCATTCAAAAATTATACAGGATTTATACATGGTGAAACAGATCTTGAATCTCATGCTGCCACGCTCAATCTGCTTTTGTCATTAAAACCAAATTTCTGGCGTAATTCTGATTGGTTTGAAACACAAGAATTGGCAACAGATTTGTCAGTACATACTACCATGGTGATCAGTGATTTTTATGCCAATTTCAAAGGTGGATATAGCAACGCAAAGCCTTGGTTAAATTGGGCAGAATACGAAAGTTTTGTTGCTACCTTGGTCAATAACTATGCTGCCAACGGTCAGTCACCTGATTACTGGGATGTGTGGAATGAACCCAATGATGCCTATTACTGGTCAGGTAATCTTTCTCAATTAATTGAATGTTTTAAAAGAACAAGGCAAGTTTTGGATGCAATAAATCCGGCAATCAAAATGGTAGGTCCTAGCCTTAACAGTTATGACGGGGCAGGTATTGAATACATTCTTGATTCATTAGCAGCATCGGGCATCACTATGGATGCCGTTTCATGGCATGAATTCGGATTACCTGATTCACTCGCAGTTCACGCGAATGATTTTAATAATAGAAAATTATTGAATCCATCCTGGAATAATCCAGAAATTCATATCAACGAATATTCACCTCAGCAAACAAATCAAATTCCGGCATATCGCTTAGGTTGGTTTTATCATCTTGAGCAAAATGATGTTGATTGGGCAAACACAGCCTGCTGGGATAATAATGATGGCAGTACTACCTGGTCTAATTGTATGGTTGGTCTCAACGGTTTATTCTGGCATGATGAGCAAAGTCCGCTGCCTGTTTTCTGGTTAAATCTTGCCTATGCAAAAATGCTCACCGGCAAGCGCATTTTTTGTACACATTCTGACGCAAAAACTTTAGCCCTCTCAAGTAAAACTGACTCACTAAGTGAAATGAAAATTTTAGTAGGTAGATTTTATTCAGTTGATAACGGAACATACCTTGCTTCAGATATTGGAAAAGACAGTTCAAATGTTACCATCACAATCAACAATTATCCTTATTTGACAAACGGTACCGTGCCTTTGATCATCCAAAAAATTCCAAAAGGAGATATGGATTTTCAGAATTCACCTTTGGCCGGCCCGCTTCCATTTTACACCGGAAACGCCACTGTGACTGCCGGAGTAATTTCTATCACTATTCCAAATTTTCAGGATGGAGATGTCTACCTGATTTATTTAAACTCAACTGATATACTTGGTGAACTGGTAACCTCTCATGAAGATAAATTAGTTATTTTCCCAAACCCTTCGTCATCTTCAATTACCATATTAACAGAAAACAGAATTAATGAACCATTAATTTTTATAAATGCCGCCGGAGAAACAGTCAAAGAAACCGTAATAACATCAGATGAAATGACAATGGATATTACAAATCTACCTGCCGGTATTTATTACATTAAAACCGGATGGCAAATAATACAATTCGTGAAAAACTAAGCTGATTATTTTGGCGAATTAGAATGGCAAGAAAAAAACTTTACTCCATTTCTTCAATTACATAGTTAAGCACTTTGGTCATCAGGTGCACTCTGTCTTTACCGCGCACATTGTGTTCATGCATTGGGTAAGGGAAAAAATCAACCTGAACTTCGGCCTCAACAAAAGCTTTTACTAAAGCATAGTTGTGTTGCATCACCACCACATTATCAATAGTGCCGTGTATGAGTAATAATTCTCCTTGCAAATTTTTCACATAATTCATCAACCGATTTGCTTTGTATCCGTCTGCATTTTCTTGAGGAGTATCCATATACCGTTCACCATACATCACTTCATAATATGCCCAATCAGTAACCGGTCCACCTGCTACACCTACTTTAAATACACCAGGATTTCTAAGCATGAGGGAAGTAGTCATAAATCCACCAAAACTCCAACCGTGTACTGCCAGTTTATCACCATCAACGAATGACATAGATTTCAAATGCTCTACGCCCTTCATCTGATCTTGCATTTCAACGGTACCTAATTGTCGGTGAATAACACTTTCAAATGCAAATCCTCTGTTTTCTGATCCGCGATTGTCAACAGTATATACCAAATAGCCTTGCTCTGCCATCCAGTACATCCATAAGTTGGCACCGTCTAACCATGAATTGGTAATCAGTTGGGCATGTGGTCCACCATACACGTATACTAATACCGGATATTTTTTATCAGCCGAAAAATTACTTGGTTTGATTAAACGATAATATAAATCAGTTGTTCCATCTGCAGCCTTGATGGTTCCAATTTCTGCTGTACCCATTTTATAATTTTCATACGGATTTTTTTCTGCGCGTATTGTTCTTATCACTTTTCCACTGCTTGATTTTATCTGCTCAACGCATGGCACGCTGTGTGCTTCGTATGTATCAAAATAGTACGCATAATCAGAAGAAAATTGTACATCATGCGTGCCTGATTCAGTAGTCAATTTTGTTTGTTTTCCTGATTTAAGATTAAGCGAGTAATATTGTGTTTCAATGGGTGAATCTCCAGTTCCGTAATAATAAATATTCCCTTTTGAATCATGACCTGAAATACCTTGCACAACCCATTTGTTTGTGGTTAATTGGTTGATGAGTTTACCTGAAATAGAATACAGATAAAGATTCATGAATCCATCTGTTTCACTCATCCAAATAAATTGATCAGCTGAAATAAAATAGGGTGCATGTTCAGGTTCTACCCATTTATCATTTTTTTCTTCGAGCAACACGTTTACGAGCGCACCGGTCTCAGCATCATATTGCAAAAGCTTCATGTGATTTTGTCCGCGATTCACTTCAGCAATGTAAAGATATTTATCATCTAAACCCCAACCAACATTTGTGAGATAATCATCTGCATTTCCTGTTGGTTTGATGTATACCGTTTTTCCGGTTTTCACATTGTAAATTCCAACAGCAGATTTCTCACTTGCCTGCCCTGCCATTGGATATTTAATACTCATCAAACTGCCTGTTGGCGTAGTAATATCAAGCAATGGATAATCTGCAACTTCTGATTCATCTTTCTGATAAAATGCAAGATAATTTCCTGTTGGTGACCAAAAAATTCCGTCATGTATTCCAAATTCACTGCGCGCAATAGCCTGACCTGAAACTATAGTAGAATCAAAATTGGTAATTTGTGTTTCACTATTCTTATCTGATCTGATAAAAAGATTATTTGCAATGGTGTAGGCAACATAATGATTAGCTTGGCATAATTCTCCGCTCTCAGCCTCATCAGGTAATTCAGACAATAGCGTAGATTTTTTCTGCGTAATATCAATCAAAAAATATTTGCCTTCAGCCGTTGTAAAAAAACTATTCGCATCTTTCCAACCCAACACATTGACATATGAAAATTTTGCACCAGTCATCGTGGAAATTTCTAATGTGGTCAATAATGCCACCGGATTATCTGCCTTGGCTGAGTTTTTCATCAGAGTAGTGTAGTCATCACTCACAAATGAATACGTATCAGTGCCAGTAATCCATTGTACCATATTAGTATGTTTTGGGTAAAAATTGCGGTATTGCTGCATCA
Source organism: Crocinitomicaceae bacterium (assembly GCA_016708105.1). Classification (NCBI taxonomy): domain Bacteria; kingdom Pseudomonadati; phylum Bacteroidota; class Flavobacteriia; order Flavobacteriales; family Crocinitomicaceae; species Crocinitomicaceae bacterium. The sequence continues at coordinate 546,990 of JADJGJ010000001.1, read as the reverse complement.
CCGCTTCTTTCAGCGTAAACTCTTTTAACTGTGCAATTGAAGTGCTGCTCAGAGCAACCAGCAATAAAACAAAAATTCTTTTCATGTGTTTTAATTTTTACAACTATGACTAAGATGTCAGGTCAAATATCGGTCCTAAAATAGCAATTATATACCTGATTAGGATTGACGGTCGAATAACATGACCTGATGCCGGATGCATTTATGGTTAATTCGTATATTTGAGACTTGAATTACTGGCAACACAACAACCAACACTCTGACTACAACAAACATTATGTCTGCAACCGTTTCAAAAAAAAGCAGCGCTTCAAAGCAAGAATCCTTTTTACCTGATGTATCAGGTATTCGCAAAGCATTTGAATTGATTTGCACCGCACGAAGCATGTCAGATAAATATGAGTCAAACGCAAAACTTACATCCAAATATGTTCATGCCACTTCACGCGGACATGAAGCCATTCAACTGGCGCTAGGCATGCAACTGAAGCCGCAAGATTGGGTAGCACCGTATTATCGTGATGACAGTATTTTATTGGGTATTGGACTGCAGCCCTACGAAATTATGTTGCAGGTTTTTGCAAAAAAAGATGATCCGTTCTCGGGTGGTCGTACCTATTATTCTCATCCAAGTCTCAACCGAGATGATATGCCTAAAATTCCGCATCAATCATCAGCTACGGGTATGCAGGCAATTCCTACTACAGGTGTTGCGATGGGAATAAAATATAAAGAATTAACCGGTCTTTCAGCAGATTATCAAGGTGAAAATCCGGTGGTGGTTTGTTCTTTAGGTGATGCCTCATGTACTGAGGGTGAAGTGTCTGAGGCTTTTCAAATGGCTGCGCTCAAACAATTTCCAATTATCTATTTAGTGCAGGATAATGGTTGGGATATTTCAGCAAACGCAAAAGAAATAAGAGCACAAGATATTTCTTTTTACGCGCAAGGTTTTAACGGAATTGAAACACGCACCATAGACGGAAGTGATTTTGAAGAATCATACAAAACAATTGCAGAAGTTATTTCAATCGTTCGCAAAGAAAGACGACCGTTTATTGTTCATGCCAAAGTTCCCTTGCTTGGTCACCACACTTCAGGGGTGAGAATGGAATGGTACAGAGATGATTTGGAAGATCACAAAAAAAGAGATCCTTATCCCAAACTGAGAAAACTTGCATTGCAAAACGGCATTGCAGAACGCGAATTGAAATTGATTGAAGAGCGCATCAAAGATGAAATAGATGAGGCTTTTGAAAAAGCATTGAACGCACCGGAACCAGATCCGGAATCAGTTCAGCATTTTTGTCTTGCACCTACACCAATTACTGAAGAAAAAGGAGAACGTTCACCCGCCGGAAAAAAACCAACCGTGATGGTTGATTGCGCCTTATTCAGTATTCGCGAAATTTTAAGTAAACATCCTGAGGCTCTACTTTACGGGCAAGATGTTGGTCGTCGCTTAGGGGGTGTTTTCAGAGAGGCTGCAACGCTGGCTGAACGTTTTGGTGATGATCGTGTTTTTAATACACCTATCCAAGAAGCATTTATAATTGGCAGTACAGTTGGTATGTCTGTTGTTGGATTGAAACCTATTGTTGAAGTTCAGTTTGCAGATTATATATGGCCGGGATTGAATCAATTATTTACTGAACTGAGCAGATCATATTATTTATCCAATGGAAAATGGCCGATCAGTGCAATCATACGTGTGCCAATTGGTGCCTATGGCAGTGGTGGACCTTATCACTCATCAAGTGTTGAATCTGTTGTTACAAATATCAGAGGAATAAAAGTTGTGTATCCTTCAACCGGAGCAGATTTGAAAGGATTGATGAAAGCTGCTTACTATGATCCAAATCCGGTTGTCATGCTTGAGCACAAAGGTCTTTATTGGAGTAAAATTAAAGGCACTGAAGGAGCCATGTCTATTGAGCCGGATGAACATTATATTATTCCGCTTGGCAAAGCAAGATGCGTACTTGAAGCTGACGAACAAAAAATAAAACAAGGAGAATCACTGGTTGTGGTTACATACGGCAGAGGCGTTTATTGGACACTTGAAGCTGCGCAAGAGTTTGCAGGACAAATTGAAATTATTGACCTTCGCACGCTGAGTCCATGGGATGAAGAAATGGTTTTCAATGCAGTGAAAAAACACAACAAGTGTATTCTGGTTACGGAAGAAAATTGTGAAGCATCTTTTACTTTAGGCATAGCCGGAAAAATTCAGAAAAATTGTTTCCACTATTTAGATGCACCGGTTGAAGTGATTGGATCTTTGGATACGCCCGCAATTCCTCTCAACAGTATTCTTGAAGCCGCTATGCTCAACAGTACTGAAAAAGTCAGAGATGGAATTGCAAGAGTTTTGAACTATTAGCATCTTCAGATTTTCATTTTTTTTAACTTGGTGTGGTCAGAATTGCCGTATAAATTATTGATCAAATTTTCATAAATTAAATTTCTTTCAAATTTTCATGCTATGAAATCTGTACTAACAATTGGATTACTCGTAATGTCCAACGTATTCATGACGCTTGCATGGTATGGACACTTGAAGTTTCACGAAATGAAATGGTTTAAGCAATTGGGCATCATTTCCATCATTGCGATCAGCTGGGGCATAGCTTTTTTTGAGTATTGTTTTCAAGTGCCGGCTAACCGAATTGGATACAGCGGTAACGGAGGCCCCTTTTCGCTCATGCAACTTAAGGTTATGCAAGAAGTCATCACGCTGGTTGTTTTTACACTTTTCACACTGGTAGTTTTTAAAACAGAAACTTTTAAATGGAATCATGCAGTAGGATTTATTTTTTTAATTCTGGCCGTATATTTTATTTTCAGAAAGTAAAATTTTCTATCCCATTCAGACATCGTTCATTCTAAAATCACCTCATCATGATTAATCAAATAATTCGATTTTTTTTATTGACCATCGGAGCTCTAATAATCTTCACAGCATGTCGCAAGGTTGAGAAACTTGACAATCTTATTGATTATGATGTGGCGTATGTAGTAAATGGAGAAAGCAACAGCATAACCATGTACAATACTGCCACGCTAGAATTAGTTGAAGAGGTTGCCATACAAAAAGGCAGTTGGGCTCACCACATCAATACCAATATGAATAAAGACAAACTGCTGATATCAATAACCGGAACAGATATGAGCAGCGGACATGCCGGTCATGATAATGAAACAAAATCATATATTCTTGAACTCAGTGCAAAAGAATTAAAGGTGCTGAATTTTAAAAAGCTGGATCATGTGGCACACAATGCTATTTATGCGATGAATGATCAAGAAATTTGGGTGCCGCAGTTGACAACCGATGGATATGTAATTCGGTTATCTGCTGATAACATGAAAGAACTTGGTCAGATTTCTGTGGGTTCAGAACCACTTGAAATCACCATGTCAGCCAATGCTGCCTATTATTTTGTTTGTAATGGGTATGACAATACCGTGAGTGTAATTTCAGCAACCGACGCAACGGTGGTGAAGACTATTCAGGTTGGAGATGAACCAGTTGGCGCATGGCCCGCTGCCAATAATAAAATGTATGCTGATTGTGAAGTATCAAAAGAAATTTATGAAATTGATGTGACTACACTTAACGTGACAGATACTATTACTCTAACCTTTACTCCGGCCTATGTAGCGTATAATGATTTCATGAATCAGCTGTGGGTTACTGATGCTGAACATGGTGGTGTGAGATACTTTGAACAAATAGCTGGTGAATGGATTGAAATGGGTTTTTTAGCCACCGGAAATAATGCACATGCAATTGCCTTCAGTGAAGATGAAAAAACTGCTTTCATTACAAATCAAAATGATAATACCCTTTCAGTGGTAAACGTACTTTCACTCACTGTGACAAATACATTGTTCACGGCGTCAAAACCAAATGGAATCTTGATTACTCCGTGATCAACTGTAACTTTTTTGGTTCATCATTGTTTAAGCTAACAAGTATGATCAAAAAGATTTTTATATTGCTATTGTTTCTGAATATGTATTTGCTGCACGCGGCGCATATTCCTGATCATATTGTTGAATTGGTAAAAGAAATTCCAAAAGAAGCAGAAATTTCTCATAAAAAATTGAGCGAATATATTTCATCACATTGTGCGAATGATGAAGAAACTGTTTTAGCTTTTTCGTATTGGATTGCAAAAAATATTCGCTATTCTTTGAGAGAGGCAAAAGAAATTCATCGCACAGATAAAACTGCATACGAAGTGCTGCGCAACAAAAAAGCAGTATGTGAAGGATATGCAATTCTGTTTCAGCAATTATGTGAAGATGCAGGTATAACCGCTTTCGTAGTGTATGGGCACGGCTATGGAAACGTGATCAAAAGAATGTTCAACAGGGCTCATATGCGACATGCATGGAATGCAGTTTACTGCAACGGAAAATGGCAAATACTTGATGTAACATGGGCGGCCAATGAAATGAAACACGGTGACTTCAACCAAACCGGAAACCTGAACTGGATATTTTGTGAACCTGAAGATTTTTCAATTTCCCATTACCCCAATGATCCACGTTGGCAAATGCTTCAAAACCCTTTATCCGCTCGCGAATTCTGGGGGCAATCAAAACATATCTGTATAAAAAATTATGCAATTGCTGATTCACTGAATATTCTTCTTCAGCGGCAGAGATACATCAATGAAATGATTATCTGCAAAAGTGAATTTATTGAACAACAACAACAGCACAAATACCTCAACAATCTCATTGACCTTGGGTGGAAATATATCAATGGCCCTTTTGATGAAACTAGAATTAACAACGGTTTACAAATTTTTAATTTTGCCCAAAGTGAACTTGAAAATATTGATCCCTTATTGGAAGATGTTATTTACTCACGCATGATTGAAACCGGCAAACAAACGGCCAATTATAGAATGGCTCAAGGCGAATAGTTTCATGATATTTATCTCCCTTGCCGCATAAAAAATATTTTACAGGAGTTTATCATCTACTCATGTTGTTTTTTGTGGTCTCTTAAGCAATAGAATCTTGAAGATAAAAAATACGGCTTGCATTAAACTTGAACACACAGGCGCAGGTCAAGACCTTCGCTAACAGAACGATCATTTTAGGCAACCCATTTGTCTTAATATTTATGCTAGTGCTTAATTTGTGTGAAGCTGCGGCCTACTGGAATACCTCTAATTCTCTCACAATATTTTCTACAAGCTGTTTATTGTATCAACAAATTTTGCACCTTTATCGTGAGGAACAATCATTTGTACACTCTTGACCAAAGAAAAAATTACTTCAAAAAAATACCATTATGAAAAATACGCCTGAAACTATGAATCATTTTTACCAGAATTTGGGAAAATTATTTTTTGCTGTTGCCAATGCTGACAAGCATGTGAGTGATGACGAAATTGAGCGACTAAAAGAACACGTCACAAAAAATTGGCTTGACTTAGAAGATTCAACAGATTTTTTTGGCTCTGATGCCGCTCACCAAATTGAAATTGTTTTTGACTGGTTGGTTGAAGAAAAATTATCTGCTGAAGACTGTTATGGTGATTTTGCAGCGTTCAGAAAAAAACATGATAGCCTGTTTTCACAAAAAGTAAATGATATGATTTGGCATACTTGTGAAGAGATTGCTTCATCTCACAGCGGAAAAAATAAATCAGAACTGGTGATGCTTTCACGCATAGCTAAATTGCTTGGTAAATAAATTTGACACTATCCAAGGCTATATTTTTATTGCTTTAGTGAGTGAATTACTAACTTTGCACCTGAATTATTTAGTATCACCATGGAAATTCTTGAAGAATATAAAATTCAGATCCTTGAAACACTCATCATTGTTGCGGTGTTGATACTGGTTAATTTTACCATGCGGAAATGGAGTTATCGCATTGCGCAAAAATTTAAGCTTGGAATAGAACGCAGACGCATTACCACCAAAATAGTCAATTTATTACTCACACTGATTGGTTTTGTTGCTCTTATGGGTGTTTGGGGAGTAGATCAAAAACAGTTATTTGTTTTTCTTACTTCAGTACTAACGGTGTTGGGAGTAGGTTTTTTTGCAACTTGGTCTATTTTGAGCAATATTACTTCAGGTCTTTTGCTTTATTTCAATCACCCGCTGCACATTGGTGACTATGTTTCCATCATTGATAAAGACACTCCTGTTGAAGGTGTGATCAAAGATATCTCCATGTTTTTTATGCACATTGAAACACCAAAGGGTGAGAAAATTACTATTCCTAATTCTGTGGTAACGCAAAAAACTATCAGCATTAGATCAATTTCTGAAATTCAGCAAACCATAAATTTTGATTCGGATAAAAAAGAAGTAGAAGAGGCCGTGAAGTAAATCAACTTAGCCTTTTACAATCAATGCTGTAGCATACGCCTGAATTCCTTTGCTTTCACCCACGTAACCCAATTTTTCACCACGGGTAGCTTTAATAGATATTTCATCAATTGTCACCTCAAGGATATCAGCAATAATTTTTTGCATTTGAGGAATATGCGGATTCACTTTTGGAAATTCCAACATGACGGTGCAATCAATATTGATCACAGCGTATCCTTTTTCTTTGATTTTCAAAAATGAATCACGCAAAAGAATTTTGCTGTCTGCCCCTTTATATTTAGGATCAGTATCAGGAAAATGAAAACCAATATCACGCAAATTGGCAGCACCTAACAACGCATCACAAATAGCATGTAAAAGGACATCAGCATCAGAATGGCCAACTGCGCCAAAAGGTGCTTCTAACTGAACACCTCCAATAAAAAGTTTGTAACCTTCTTGCAGTTGATGAATGTCAACGCCAAAACCAATTCTGATGGCCGGAAAATTATTCACGCGGATTAGAGTCTTTGGTGCCTGAACCAAACTTGAATTTAATAGAAAACCGAATGGTATTAGCCAGTGGATTTGTACGTGTAAACGCAGCAAGATAAGAAACATCAATGCCAAACACACTATAATAAATTCCTGCGCCAAAAGTCAAGTATTGTCTTGCTCCTTTTGAGGGATGTTCATTGAAATATCCCATGCGCACGGCAAGTAGATTTGAATACCAATATTCCAAACCACCGCCAATATTTATTTCACGCAACTCTTCTCCAAAACGAGAATTTTTTTCAACTGAATAAGTACTATCAGCATTCACAAAAACATTACCCGGCGCATCATAAAATGAATGTAATATTCCGGTAACAACACCAACATCAGGATCCATGCCTGAAATAATTTCATCACCAAACATTTCAGGAGGAGTAGGCACTAATAATTTATTAAAATCAACAGTAGCTGTAAGTGAATTGTATTGATCAAAACGCATATTCAAGGCCGTACCTAAGCGCAGATTAGTTGGTAAAAAATCACGACGAGAATCTGTAGTGTATGAAATTTTGTTTCCAATATTTGAAATAGTTGTTCCAATAGATAAGGTAGCATCAGTATTGCCTAAGCGGATATCCTCATTACGATATGCATAAGAAATGTCCACTGCACCGGCAACTCCAGGTTTTGTTCCAGCACTTCCAACATTTATACCGGCTGTCAGGTTTGAATAAACAAACTTCGCGTTCATCCCAACGGAATTTCTTTCACTCAACTTAAATGCATAACCTCCAACAACCTCAAACTCGTTAGGAGAAAATGGCATAATTACATTACCCAAATTGTCAGTGAATGTGATATTCCCTAATGAAAAATAACGCAACGAACCTCCAACCACGTGGCTGCGACCAATTTTTGAATATCCACTCAAATAAGATAGGTGAATATCATCAACCAATTGTCTTAACCAAGGAGAGTATGACGCGCCAAATTCTGCTTTCTCTTTTGAAAAAGAAAGTTTAGCCGTATTCCAATGGAAAGAGTTAACATCCGGAGATGTAGCAGCGCCGGCATCTCCAAGAGCTCCGGCACGTGAATCTGGTGCAATAATTAAAAACGGAACAGCGGTGGTGATAGTATTCAATTGAATATCAAATTCGGTTTCGTCCTTGGATAAATTTTGTGCATTTACCAAGGATACTGTTCCAAGTAGTGTGAGAGTAAATCCTAATTTTTTCATTCGTACGATTGTCACAAATATACGTAATTGCGTTCTTATTATTGTGTAGCTTATAAAATTACCAGTTTTTCAACCTTTTCAGCCTTTAGCCCTTCAGCAGTTTTAACGCTGATGCGGTATACATAAACACCACGCGCCAACTTATCCCCGTAATCATCTCTTCCATCCCAAGCTATGCCTTCATTGCGATATGCAATAGTATTCACGGTTTCAAACAAGGTTTTAACCAATTTACCTGATACCGTAAAAATCTCAACCTTCACTTCTAACGATGAACAACATTGGTTGTGTTCAAAGTAAAACTCTGTGTAAGTTGTAAATGGATTAGGATAGTTCAGGACATGACTCAACCCAAGTTCTGCCTCTTCTACAACAACAAATTCAAGTGTTTGTTCAGATGAATTATTATTTACATCCCAAACTTTAAATGTCACGGTATGTTCTCCTTCAGACAACTCAGTGAATTGATAAGTCACTTTTCCGCTTTGATAGGTATCTAAATCTGCTTCATAAAAATTATTCAGCACTATTGGATTCGCCGTGTTGCCGTCAAGTATGACAGTGATGTCATGGCCTATTCCATTACCTGTGGTATTAATTCCGTTTTCATCTGAAATTTCTGCGATTAACAGTGGGCGCGAATTCGTTATTCCACCATTAGCAAAATTTTCATCATTCATATATAAATTAATCACCGGTCCAATAGCGTCATTTATTCCGTCAGGGTCAACACCGCCTGTTACAAAGCTGGTATCATAACCATAAGAATGGCTGATGGTGTTTTGAGAATAATAACTTGCTTTGCCCCGCCCGTAAGCATAATCAATATCTTTTGGAACGACAAAAGTGTATTCAAAATATCCATTGGTCACCGTTGCCTTTCCTTTGTATATTATATTGTTCTGAGTTTGAAATGGCTTGATGGGTGAATCCGTATCCTGACCAAGGGTGTATTTGGTTTTCCATTTATCATAAATTGTTGGATAAACTATGCCGTTGTATCCGGTCATTATATTTCCATTTACATCTTCTATGTGTCCGGAGAATGTAACTTTAGACAATGCCTTCAGGGTGTCAGTAGGCATTGCAACAGATACTCCATTAATGCTGTCCGTTACAATAAATGGTTGTGGTTTTCCAAGTTGCAAAGCAGGATCTCCCAGTAGTGTGAAGCTTCTGATATTATCTGATCCTGCAGAAAGATTTTTAGTTTGTCTTAAAATTTCTCCCAGTGCCAAACCTTCACCATTGATCTCATCAAATAATAAGGTATAGAGATTTTGAACCAATTCTGTATTCACTGAAACCTGCACCAGCCGTGTTGTTGTCATCAAGCTTACAGCGCCTCCAAGTGGTGTGAGTAAAATAGTTTCTCCGGCAGATACTCGATTGGGATCATCATAACGACTAAACTCGCAAGTTGCCGAAATAAACATGGTGAGATTATTAATATTGGTCCAGGCCTGTATCATAGGCACGGTTACCACTCTTTCTAATGATAAACCTGTTTCACCGCCATGTCCAACGTAATTAAAAACCAGGGCTCCTTTATTGATGTTTTGATTTATTGCTTCTTCAACTTCAGGATAACGTTGTCCGCCCGAAGTAACAACTTGTTGGTATGCATCCAGGTATATTTTGACGACATTCATTTCAGGATAATTTTTTCTCACAGAATCAGCCAGTGCCTCACAATCATTGACAAATTGACCGTTGTCCTGATCATCTGCCATCAACACCAACCGGTTTCTCCAGTCTCCAAAAGATGACGAGTAACCGTCAGAATTGCATTGCACGCCACTTGCATTGCTGTACAGATATGAACCATACTTCATATAGTGTTCAATTTTGTTGACAACATCTTCAGCTTCATCAAGGGTTGTCACTGGTATGCGTCCTACTCCAATATCTAATAAATTAAAAGCAGACATGCCTTCTAAATCATCTAAAAATCCAAAAAAATCATCCGCGGTATACGATGAAATAAAATCTATATCACCAGATTCTTCACTGTTATAAGTTGGCATCAGGTAATTATTTGCTTCCACTCGGTTCAGCGGATCATACGTTCCGTCGCCAAACAAACACAGGTATTTTGGCATCTCATTCGGGTCTCCTGCCGCGCGATCATAAAACATTTTCATCAACCATCTTACCGCAACCGGATCAGCCACACCTGAACTGAATTCATTATATACTTTCTGCAATTCTATCACATGTACATCCAATCCATTATCTCTGTGTAAATCTGCCAAACGCTCAGCCTGTGTCATAAAACTTGCATGGGAAACAAGTATATAATCAGCCTGTGGTAAAGCGTGTAAATTTTGGTTTGAAACTGATCCCATTGCAATAGGTGTGAACGTCTGCGTGGCATAAAAAGAGATGTATGTGCGCAGCGAATCACTGTTTTGAGTAAAGAGAAAATCTGAACCACTGAAACTGCCATTCACTTTGGTTGCTGCCCAGGGTGCTGTTACTTCCCAAACTTGTAAGGATGATGTTGTATTTGAAATGGTATAGGCCGCTGTATTTCCCGATCCAACAGAAGCGAGATTTCTAATATGCAATTGGTTGCTGCCCATGATGTAATTTCTTTCATAATTCAGCAAAATATAATCAAGCCATGCTTCACTTGCCGCACTTGATCTTTGAAAACTAAGGTTGAAATTCATTGTTGATGCTGCACTGTTAAACGTGATGGTTGACGTATTATATTTTGCTTCAGTATAAGAACCCGTAACCAATGAACAGGTAACTACATCCTGCGTTGTACCATTGACAACAACACTGAGTGATGCTGTGCCAGACTTCACTGTAGATGCCACCGCGGTAGTCATCTTGATTCCGGTACCTGATTTTACTGAACCGAGATCGGCAGAAAAGTTATGCGTCAATTCAATGTCAAAATGTTCACCATACCAACCATCACCTGATTTAAGTAAGTTGACATTGTCGTTTTCATGCAAAAAATAGTCAGCGCCGGAATTTACTGTGTGCGTAACAGCATCTGCAGAATTGCCAATTGATGTAATTCGTTGTGGCGCATCGCTCGCATCAATATGTATAAAATAATACAGCATAGTATCAATATTATTTCTACTTGCTGCAAAATCGCTTCCGCCAACGGTTACCACATCTGGTCCGGTTGCATAAAATAAAATGTAGTCACTTGCATCAAAAGATCCGTCTCCTCCTCCTTCAATGTAAATACTGTTTTTCAACAAATCATCCGGACGATGGGTACTGTTTTGCGTAGGTAGTTTTGGGGTGTGATTTCCGTAAATATTAATGTGATTAGGGTTAAGACCTGAGGTGGTTATTCCAAGTGATCCCAAAAAGGCAGCATCCATTTTATGAATTCCTGAATTAGTTACCCCAATTTTATACCAGAAACCTGATGCGAGAACTGAAGTACTTGCAAAGGTTGCAGCCCGATCACCTGTGATTTGAGTTCCAATTGTTTCTACTTCAATCACCATTTTACTCACGATGACCAGTTCACCATTTTGTTCAATGATTGGATTATACCTTGCCACAAGATAATTTTCACCTCGGGCGGTTTCAAACCGGATATCTGCATCGTGTTGTGATTTAAAAACAAGTTGTTTTGCCGGTACTAACTGTTGATTGCCGATTTTTTCATAAACAACCTGTTTAATTTGGTACGTGTAACTTTTTATTCCGCGATCGTTTAATGAAATGGCCTGACTTGAGAAAATACCGGGACCAACAGGATCAAATCCGCAAGGGATACAACGGGCTTGTTGCGCATTCCAGCTGGTATGTACTTCAATAAGTTTTTTTTGTCCAAATAGTAGCGGACCACTTGTAACAAGTAAAAAACTGAATAAAATCAACACTTTTGGATCAAAACGATACCCCATAAATAAAACAGACCTAAATAATATTGTTGAAAAAACGGCTAAAATTACGTATTATTGCAGATGAGCCGGAAAATTTTAGAAATTTGAACCCCGCATTTTTGCTTGAAAAACCGAGACAAAAAAATAATTAAACAACGCATGGCTCAACCAAAAAAATTATCAATGCTTGAAACCTTAGATTTAAACTATCGTAACAGAAGGGCGATTAACTGGATTATGGGAAGTTGTACGAAAAATTTTTTAAGGATTTTCAGCTTATCACTTTTGATGTGCTCAGCTAGGTTTGCGCATGCTCAAGATCCTGAGTTCACGCAGTTTTACGCTAATCCCATTTATCTTAACCCTGCCATGGCCGGCACGCATGGTTGCCCACGCATAAACATGAATCACCGCAATGAATGGCCATCTATTTCAGGTTCATTTATTACCAATTCTATTTCGTACGACCAATTTGTTGAAGTATTGCAGGGCGGTATTGCCTTTATGGTAACTAATGATATGGCCGGAAAAAACACCATCAACTGGTCTACACTTAGTTTAGCTTATTCTTACCACCTTAATGTTACCCGAAAATTCTCCATGTTATTTGGTGCTCAAGCAACCTGGAATCAAAAGTTTCTTGATTGGAGCAAATTAACTTTTGGAGATATGATTGACCCTCGCCGTGGATTTATTTACCAAACCGGTGATCAACCTCGCGGAACACTCATGGATAATGGTTGGGGAACACGAGGTTTCTTTGACGTTTCTGCAGGCTTCGTAGGATTTTCAAAAAATTTCTATTTTGGTTTTGCCGCAAGACACCTCAATACTCCTGATGAATCACTGATTCTTGGTCTGTCTGAACTTCCTATGCGCTTTACCGGACACATTGGTGCTAATATTCCTTTTGGTAAGGGATCGCAATATCAGAATGTAACTTCTATTTCTCCTAATGTCATCTATACTTATCAAGATGGCTTTATGCAACTAAATATTGGAACCTATATTAAATACGGTGTTTTTACCGCAGGAGTCTGGCTTAGACCAAGAGATGCGTTTATCATGACCGTAGGTGTTGATTCAGGTACATTTAAATTTGGTTATAGCTATGATGTAACAGTATCACCGCTTACCAATGCCTCAGGAGGGTCGCATGAGCTTTCTTTAGGCCTTAATTTTAACTGTTCTAAAAAACCTCAAAAGTTTAGAACGATATCATGTCCTTCTTTTTAATTATGTTTGTAACCTTTTTAGAAAGATTGATTATAAAGCAAGAAATTAAAATTTAAACTAGAATACCATGAAAGGGAGTAAACTTGTAATAGTCACTTTAGGTATAGCCGGCATAATGGCTTCTTGTGCTCATGAGCGCTCAAATGCAACAGGCTGGGAGTATAACCGACCTGAAAACGGAGGATTTCAAAAGGTGCCTTACTACGACCAAGAAACTGGTCCGGGTCTGATCCTTGTTGAAGGTGGAACATTTACCATGGGCCGCGGTGAGCAAGATGTTACCTATGAATGGAACAATACACCTCGTCGTGTAACGGTTTCTTCATTTTATCTTGATCAATTTGAGGTTACTAACTTCAACTGGCTTGAATATCTTTATTGGGTACGCCGTACTTATGAAGAATTTCCAATGATTTACAAAAATGCTTTACCAGATACCAATTGCTGGAGAACTCCTTTGGCGTTCAATGAACCTTATGTAGAATATTACCTGCGTCACCCAGCTTATCAAAATTACCCTGTTGTTGGTGTAAGTTGGACTCAAGCAAATGATTTCTGCAAATGGCGCACTGATCGGGTGAATGAATTCATCTTGATTCGTGAGGGTGTTCTTACTTGGAATCCTGATCAATCCGGAGATCCTTTTACTACTGATACATATTTGGCTGATCAATATCACCCTGGTGAAGATAAAGAACAAAAACTGATGGATCTTGATCCAAAACAAGGTTGGAGCGGAAGAAAATCTGATTTAGGACAACGTATTGTTAGAATGGAAGACGGTATTCTTCTACCGCGTTATCGCCTCCCAACAGAAGCTGAATGGGAATTTGCTTATTATGGTTTGATCGGATCAATGACTAATGAAGCTGACCCGGGCGTAATTGAAAACAGAAGAACTTATCCTTGGACAGGTCACTGGGTTCGTCAAGATGATGAACAATTCCAGGGAGATATTCGTGCAAACTTTGTTCGTGGACAAGGTGACTACATGGGTGTTGCAGGTGCTTTGAATGATGCCGCTGATATCACTGCTCCAGTGGATTCATACTGGCCAAATGATTACGGTTTGTATCACATGGCTGGTAACGTTTCAGAATGGGTTATGGATGTTTATCGTCCACTTTCTCACGAAGATTTTGATGAATTCAGACCTTTCAGAGGTAACGTTTTCACCACTAAAGTTCTTGGAAATGACGGAGTGATTGATGAGAAAACTTCTCAGGTATTGTATGACGTGTATGGTATTAAAGAATATTTACATGAATTTGAACGCGTGCGTTTCCAACGTATTTCTGCACAAGATCACGCTCCTGTTTTGATTGAAAGAGATTCAACTGACTCTTCAGCAGCATCAGGTTTAGAGCAGTATTACAACGGAATGGGAACTAACGTGAAATCACGTAATGACATTGAATATTACAATAACCCACCAGAACAAGTTTACCTGACAAAAAGTAAAGAAAAAGACTCTATGGAGTTGATGCTTTTAAGAGAATTGAATAGGGTTGTTGACCTCGCTATTGAGGCGGCAAATGATCAGTTCTACATGGAGGCATCTGAAATTATTCAAACCAATATTTTTGACGGATTATTTGATGGAGTTGATCCAAGATTTATCCGCACTGATGAGCTTGGTAACGAATATCCATTAGAAATTATTCCAATGTTGAGAAAAGGAATTTCTGATTATATCGTAAATACACCGGGAAATTTGAAATGGAGACAAGTTACGCAAGAAGAAAACATAGAGCGTACCAACTATAAAAACTCTGATTACCGTGATTATATTGATGGTGATTTTGAATCTTCATTATTCTACGGAGATGATCAACGCAAAGGAGATATCAATTCCGGTGTACGTGATGAATCATTGGTAATGTATCAGAATGATCATGAGGCGTATGATTTAGTTGGAGGACAAATCAGACCAAACGACAGAACAGGTTGGCCTACCACATTGGTTTCAGATAAATCACGTGTGTACAAAGGTGGTTCATGGAAAGACAGAGCTTACTGGATTGTTGGATCTAACCGTCGCTTCTTAGATGAAGATCAATCAAACTGTACTATCGGTTTCCGCTGTGCGATGGATCGTCTTGGAAGCCCTAAAGGTTTAGGAAGATATAGATAGAAATTATTTAATTGATTGTAAAAAATCCTGCCCATAGTTTGGTGCAGGATTTTTTTTTTGAACCTTTTTTTTCTCGTGTTGTACTTCAGATCAAATAACATGAATTATGAAAAAAATATTGTCTCTTCTTTGCTTAGTATCTGCAATATCATTTGCAGCAGACAAAGGAACCGTAATCAAATCGTCAATTTCAAAAGTAACCGTGTATCAACAAGGAGCACAGATACAACAAAAAGCAACATACAGTGTTCAAAAAGGAATTACCACCTTAATACTTGAAGGCATCAGTCCAAGCATTGATCCAAACAGCATTCAGATAAATGCTACGGGTAGTATTGTGTTACTTGAATCAAAATACACAATTCATTATCCTGAACCTGATCCGGTAGAAAATCCAAACAATGAAATTCCTGTCAAAATACAAAAAGAAATTTCACTGTTGCAAGATTCATTATTTGAACTTGAATATGAAATTGCAACTATCCAAAATCAAATTGATGTATTGAACAGTGAAAAACGCATCATTGAAAACAATGGCACCATCAAAGGACAGGGTAAAGTGAATGATTCAATTCCCTTATTAAAAGACGCATTGTTATTTTATCATGAAAAAATGAATCAGATAAATAAAGAATTATTGAGTTTAAACAGACAAAAATATTTACTGGCAAAAAAACAAACCCGAATGCAAACAAGGTTGAATGAACTTTATAATTACAATGCAAACAATAACCTGGTATATCAGCAAAACATGGAGCCTATTCACCGCATTGAAGTCACAATTTCAGCAGAAGAGGCGGCCACCGGAAAAATAGAAGCAACCTATTTGGCCAACAATGCCGGCTGGGTACCCATGTATGATTTCAGAAGCACCGCTTCAACAAACTCAATTGAACTTACCTATAAAGCCCATGTTTATCAAAATACCGGTATTGACTGGAACGATGTAAAACTTAGTCTGTCAACCAACAATCCTTATGCAAACAAAACCAAACCTGAACTGCAACCTTGGTATCTTGACTACTACACCTACTATGGAAATTACGACGATCAGCAAAAAAAGACATACTCAACCACATCAGGTAATTTGAATGGTTATGGAACAGCCATGCCTAGCCTTTCAGAGAGCAGTATTTCAACTAAGGATGGTGAAGAGTATACAGATGCAGAAACATCTATCAACTACAGCACCATGATCAGTCATCTTTTGTCAGTAGAATATGCCATTGATCTTCCCTACTCGATCAAATCTGACAACCAGAAAAACATGGTTCTCATTAATACAAAATCATTGAATACTGATTACTTGTATTACGCTGTGCCAAAACTTGACCTTTCAGTATACATGGTTGCGCGCATCACAAATCTTGGTGAATTGAATTTGGTTCCGGGTAAAGCAAATTTATTTCATGATGGGGCATATATTGGAGAGACCTATTTAAATCCGTCAACACTAGAAGACACTATGAATATCAGTTTAGGAAAAGATCAAAACATTGTTGTTTCACGTACTTTAATGAAAGATGAATCAAAAGAAAAAGTGGTAGGTGATAAAATTGAAAAAACGGTTTCATATCATATCACGATAAAAAATCAAAAAGCAAAAAATATTCGGTTGATTATGCAAGATCAATTGCCAATCAGCAGAAATTCTGAAATTGAAGTAGAGGTAATAGATATCAGTAAAGGAATCACTGATCCAATCACCGGAATAACAGAATGGAATATGCGAATGAAACCTTCAGAATCACAAACTGTCAATCTGGTTTATACTGTCAAGTACGATAAAACAAAAAACGTTAACCTTGCTTATTATTAGATCTGGAAAATGAGGCGAGGGACAAAGAGCAGGGACTTTATTGTTCCTGCTTTTTTATTTTTTCAAGCACGTTATAATCTTTTGTCTGTTCAATAGAAGACATCATTTGCTGCATGATTTCTTCAACTGTTTTTGAATAGTCAATATCTATTGGTGGTTTAACACGCATGCGCAATTCAGTATTTGTTTTTTTAAGGCGAATTCCTTTTTTGTCAAATGCCCTTCGGAATCCATCAATCACTACCGGAATTACCACGGGCTGATGTTTTTTCGCAATTATAGCCGTGCCAACTCTGCCCGGTGCATAAGGAGTTGTTGTGCCCTGAGGAAAAGTAATCAACCAACCGTCATTTAGCGCTTTATCAATATTCTCAGTTTCTTTTCTATCAACCTTGCGTCGCACATTCTGACCATTTGCGCGCCAAGTACGGTTTATTGTAACTGCACCTGAAATTGCCAATAATTTTGGAAGAAAACCCGCCTTCATGGTTTCTTCTGCCGCCACATAATAAATATTATGCTTCTTGCATTTTAAAAAACCTGGGTACCGAATACTGTTTGGATGACCGGTAATAGCGGCGTGAATTGCATGCAGAAAAAATGACACATCAGCAAAATAAGTTTGGTGATTTGAAATGATCATCACGTTTTTATCCTGCAAATTCTGAAAAACCTCAGCACCTTCAATGCGCACTTTGTATCGGAAATTAAACCTAAAATATACTACCGTGCCGAAAAAACGAATCGTCGCCTTTTTAAGGAGAATGGATTGGTTAAATACATTTTTTCTGAATAAAGGCATAGGCTTTCTATGTGTCGCAAATATAGTGATATTGTGCGATCTCAAGCTAATTATCCCTTGCCTTCAGCCTTGCTTGTGATGAACGGTTGTATGAACTCTCTGATTTTTTTTGTACCTTTAATGGATTAAAATTCTCAAAACCATGAAATGCACCGGTCTAATTACCCATCAGCCAGGGTAGTGAAAATGGAGCATAACGTGTGAGTTTAAAACAAATAAAACTTTTGCACATGAAAAAATTAATTACGCTTTCACTTGCTCTGATAACCGTTCCTGTTGTATTGCAAGCACAGCAAGATGAAATGGAGGTTAAGTCATCCTACGAAGAATGTATTCGATTTACTAAAACTCCCCCACTGCGTGAGCTTCTTCAGAATGTACCTGCGGTAGACGAACACGCTTTTGATAATGCAGTTTGTAAAGACCGTAAACAAAAGCCAAACTGGGAAATGATTGATGACAGGGGCATTCCTGAAACAGGCGGCATTGACCCAGTTGCCCAAACCACTATGGGTTCGCGCTCAGGTGAAGGCATGATGAAAGCAAATTGGCAAGCTCAATCTGGTGCATTTCCTCCTGACCCTACCGGTGCCGCAGGACCAGATCATTTTGTTCAAGCTGTAAACTCATCTTACCGTATTTATAATAAAGATGGTTCAAGCGCCTCATCTCCTGCTTCACTCGGATCACTCTGGGGTTCAACCAGTGATGGTGACCCAATTGTGATGTATGACCGCTTTGCTGACAGATGGTTTATCAGTCAATTTAAAGTATCAAACAACGGTATTTTAATTGCTGTTTCTGAAAGTTCTGATCCGCTTGGTTCTTATTATACTTATGAATTCACATTCCCATCGTTCCCTGATTATCCAAAATTTGGTGTATGGTCTAATGCCTATTTCATGACTACCAATACAGCTTCAAATGACTGTGTTGCTTTTGAACGCGAAAAAATGTTGTTGGGTGATCAAACTGCCGGAAAAATAAATATGTCTTTCCCTGCTTTTTATCAATTCTTCAACAGTGTTGCTCCTGCTTATGCTGAAGGACCAACAGAACCGGATGCTGATGAGCCATGCTATTTCTTTGCTGTGCAAGACAATTCTTGGGGAAGTATCACAGCTGACCACATTAAAATTTTAAAAGCAACCGTGAATTGGGATACCAATACAGGTTCAGTTGTAAACTACGACACCTTGCACACGGCTGCATTTAATTCTGTTTTTACATCAAGCTGGGATGATATTGCACAACCTGGTACATCACAGAAAATTGATGCCGTTACCGGAATTTTTATGTATCGCGCCCAGTATCGCAGATTCCCGGATTACAACGTAGTTATGCTTTGTCACACAGTTGATGTTGACAATACAAACCGCGCCGGTGTAAGATGGTATGAATTGAGAGACAACAACGATGGTGTTTGGTACATTTATCAACAAGGAACTTACTCTCCTGATTCTGACAACAGCCGTTGGATGGGTAATGTTGCAATGGATGCGCAAGGAAATATTGCATTAGCTTATTCGTTTTGCGGACCTGGAGATTACCCTGGAATCCGCTATACAGGACGTTTCAAAAACGACCCACTTGGTCAAATGACCGTACAAGAACAAATTGGTGTTGAAGGAACTGGATCACAAACAGGCGGAAACCGTTATGGTGATTACGCTCAAATGACTATGGACCCTTCTGATGACATGACGTTCTGGTACACAGGTGAATATTTGGGTACATCAGGAACTCGCCGCACACGAGTTATTTCCTTTTCTAGCTGGCATTTAGCCGGAACAGAAGAACTGGAAACTTCTACTCCGTTTTTCAATGCTTACCAACCAAATGCTGAAACTGTTCGCATTATCTGGCATAGTTTGAAAGATGAAAAAGTTTCTGCAACTGTATTGGATATGAACGGAAAAATTGTTCATTCATCTGAAGTGAACACACAAGAAACACAAGCTGATTTTGATGTTTCAAGTGTTGCCAGCGGAATTTATGTTGTTACGTTGTCAGGTGCACAAACAAATCTTTCTCAAAAAATTTATATCTCAAAATAATCAAACTTCTTGTTTGAAAGAAGCGTCTCTGATTTTCAGAGGCGCTTTTTTTTTTCGGACTAAACAGATCCCATCACGCGATTATTCAGTATTTTTTTCAGAATAAACCTAACCATTTAGCTAGTAGTCAGAAGATCATTCGTTGGTGTAAGCATTTCTAAATCTAACGTGATAGGCAGAGCACAAATATTTCAATAAGGCTTATGCTTAATCATAATTTAAGGAAATAAAAAAAGGGAGCAATTTCTCACTCCCTTTTTTCAATATGATCTTGCCATTAAAAAAATTTTTAATGAAGTTACTTCAGGCATTTACTGATTTAAAGTCAGGATTATTTATTTGCATTAATAAAATTTTCAAGTTCTTCTTTGTCATCTGAGAAAGTTAAAACTTCCATCAACAAATAATAGTCCCCTTTATTTGTACAATTTGTGTACGCCGCTTTTGCAAAGGCCAATTGATCATCACTGTGAGCAAAGAGTTGCATGATTTCTTTAATTTGAGCTACGCTCATGCATTTACTATTTGCCGCCATGTTAGCCACTCTCAATTGATCATCAGCAAAACTTTCAGCTGTTATAGATTTCTTCAACGCCGCAAAATCAGTGTCACTCATATAACATGAACCGCTACCACTGTAGCCAGAATTACCAGTTGTTGTTGTTGTTGTGTTGGTAGTGCCAGTTGTGGTACCTGTGTTTCCGTTGGTATTAATAACTACTGTCATATCAGGATCAGTATACAAAGTATTTCCACCATTTGTAGTAGTGGTGGTAGTGGTAGTTGTGGTAGTGGTTTCCTCATAGTGTGTAGTAGTACCGTTTGTTCCGCTGGTAGTTCCGTTGGTACTTGTAGAGGTAGTCATGGTTCCATTACCTCCAACCTGAGTAGAAGTATTTACTGCCTCAGTACCTGTACCTGTTGTTGTACCGCTCATATTCATCTGCATACCATTTTCAGATACGTTGATATTAATGTTTACGCTTTCAGTTGTTGTTTCACTCCCCGTAGTTCCGGTGGTACCTACGGTGGTCGTTGTTCCGGTTGTACCAACAGTAGTAGTAACGCCTGTGGTTCCCGTTGTAGTGCCCCCAGTTGTACCAACGGTAGTTGTTACCCCGGTGTTGCCGTTCGTTGTGCCTGTTGTTGTAGTTACTCCTGTTGTACCTGTTGTAGTTGTTGTGGTAGTTGTTCCGCCACTATTACCCGTTGTTGTGGTTGTGGTGGGAGAATAATCAACCACCGTTTGATTGGTGTTGGCAGTTACATCTTTTAAGGGTGTTTCAGAAAAATATCTCAACTTGTATTTGCCTTTTTTACCGGTGATTTGATAGGTAACTAGGGTGTCCATTTTTACGGCAATATTTTTTTCCAATTCAAATGAATTGTTGGCTGAGATAATTTTGCATCCATACCATTCACTGGTCAATCCGGTAACCTTCACATTGGTTTCAGGGTTTATATTTTGTCTGACACCATTAAGTACCACATAAAATTTTTCACCTGAATTAGAGTAGATCACCACTTGACCTGAACGTTGCGCAATCATAGTAAAACTGACGAATGCAAAAAATAAGAGTAATAAATGTTTCATAGTATAAATTATTTAAAGTTTAACAACGGGTTTAGGCAACGTTTGTGCCAGAAAATGTTTTTAGGAAAAATTTAACAGGTTACCTGCATTTTCAAGTGCAGCTTTGGTAACTTTCTCTCCGCTCATCATTCTGGCCAACTGCTCAATACGCTCGTCTTTGGTTAGATCTTTGACAAAGGTATGCGTTTTATTTGCAGTTGATTCTTTATAGACGTGAAGATGCATTGTCCCTTTAGCCGCAACCTGAGGCAAATGGGTAATAACAATGAGTTGCAAAGATTTTCCGATGCGTTGAAATTCAGTAGCCATGCGTGAGGCCACCTCACCGGACACTCCTGTATCAATTTCATCAAAAATAAGAACCGGTAATTTTTTTGAAGCTGAAATAACAGACAATATTGCCAGCATTAAACGAGATAATTCTCCGCCTGATGCTATTTTTTTCAAGGGCAGAAATTCTCCTCCTTTATTTGTTTTGAATAAAAATTCTAATTCATCCAGGCCGTGTTTATTCAATTCCATTGCCTTCTTCAAATCAAGCTGAATTTTTGCATCTACCATGAGAAGATCCGACAATACCCCGTGAATTGCTTTACAGAAATCAGAAATTTTTTTCTCGCGTTTTTGACTAATCTTTTGAGCAAGACTGATCAGATTTTGGTATAACTTTTCAATTTCTTTTTCAGTTTGAAGAACTGAGTTTTCAATATTTTCAATTTGTGATAATTCTTTCTCAAGTTTGTCTTTTAAAAGAATCAATTCTTCAACTGTTTTTACATTGTGTTTATAAGAGAGTGTGTGAAAAACATCCATCTTTTCTTTGATGGTTTGCACAGACTCTTCAGAAATTTCAGATTGCTCGGAGAGATCATCAAACTCACGGGCGATATCAGCCAAATCAATGCGCAAAACCTCAAGTCTTTCAGTAATTGCAGTGATAGAGGGATCAAGTTTTTTCAATTCGTCAACCCAGTTGGCAATCTGTTTTAATTGTGATACAATATTTGACTCATCCAAACTAAGATTATTGGTTATTTTAGAAAGCAGCCCGGCAATTTTCTCACTATTCTGAATTCGCATCAATTGATCTGATAATTTTTCAATGTTTGTTTGTTGCAGATTGGCAGCATTCAGTTCGTTCAGTAAAAATTCTTTGTAGTCTTTTTCTTTGCGGTTTTTTGCATCTGTTTCACGCAGTAATGCCAAATCATTTAATCTTTTTTTATACTCAGAAAAATGTTTTTGATATAGAAGGGTCTCTGTTTGTATCCCCGCAAATGCATCCAACATTTCAAAATGAAAATGATTATTCAAAAGAGATAATGTTTCATGTTGGGTATGCAAAGAAACAATTTGTTCACCCAGATCTTTCAAGACCTGAAGCTGAACGGGAGTATCATTGACAAAGCAGCGTGATTTTCCGGCATGATTAAATTCACGACGCAAAATGCATGTATTATCAAAATCAAGCTCGTGTGCTTGAAAGAAATTTTCAAGATTAAGCGATTCAACATTAAAAACCGCCTCAACAAAACACTTGTTTTCATTTTGCTTCAAAACTGAAGCATCAGCCCTGTCTCCTAAAACCAAACCAAGCGCTTTAAGCAGAATTGATTTTCCGGCACCGGTTTCACCGGTAATAACACTAAAACCATGTTGAAAATTCAGACTGACATTTTCAATCAGCGCAAAGTTGGAAATTTCTAATCGGCACAACATGCCACTAATTTAGTATTTCCTGATATTTTGAAGAATTGGTTGGATCTAATTTTTTAAGTACACTCACCACCGCATTTTTCTCAGCTATTTCAGCCTGTGAGAACAAATTAACGAGTTCATCGCTTTTACTGCTGAGGAAAATTTGTAGATTCAGTGAACTTGGACGAGCTCTTTGAACCTTATCTAACAATTGCAAACTTTCAAGCACCACTTTTCTTCCACCAATAATATCATCGTATAAGATATCAAAGCCAAGGCGATGATAGTTGTAATAACAAATTCTGATAGGCTCAAAAACTGATTGCAGCGCATTGTCAACCATCCAGTATCTGTTATTCTTTTTTCCGGCAGAAGTTGACCAGCCGGGATCACCGGAATTTTTTGCGTTATTAGCAATGGTTTGTGCCTTATTAAAATATTTTGTTCCGCCTTTTAATTCAAAGCTATCATAGTCATACGCCAAAATCATATACGCATAAAAAGCAAGCAATGACGTAAGATTATCACGGTACTGATCAATAGAAAAAAGTAAAGCCGTATTTCTGGCATAGCTGAAGGTTACATCATTATCTTCAAAATTGAATAATACCGTTGAATAAGCAGAATTATATACCGGTCTCACAGACTTTATCTGCACCTTGCCTTCAAATGTTGAAGTGGTTGGCATGCTATTGATGGTAAAAAATAAATTGCAATTTATTCTTTCTTCAATTTCAAACATGTCAGCAGTCCATCTGGTATTGTTCATGAATTCAGTGATAGCTGCTTCAAGTTCAGCAAAAATTTCTTTTTCAACCGGGCCCACTTGAAGCGCAGGGGCATTGATCACACTCACCTGACAATTCAACTCTTGCGCTGAAATATGATTCAGGCAAAGAACAAAACTCAGTATGGTTATCAATCTTTTCACTTAATCTCAATTATCATTTTAACAGATCAGATGCAAATTCAGCAATTCTTTTAGCCAACTCAACTTTCTGTTCTAACTCAAAATTAATTATTTTATTGCCTTTTGCAATGAAAGTAACTTTGTTTGTCTGATGGCCAAACCCTGCCCCTTCATCACGGAGCGAATTTAGTACCACAAGATCTAAATTTTTTTTATCTAATTTGGCTTGTGCATTAACCAATTCATTCTCTGTTTCAAGCGCAAAACCAATCAGAATTTGTTTGTCAGATTTATGCTGACCTGCCCATGAAAGCAGATCAGGATTTTTAACTAAGTGAATTGTTAAGGTATCTTCTGATTTTTTTATTTTCTGATGCGAAACTTCAACAGGGCGGTAATCAGCAACGGCGGCAGAAAAAATTCCAACAGCACAATCATTCCAATGTTTCTGAACCAGTTCAAACATGTCTAATGCAGTATTTACTTTCAGAAAATGGATGCCTGATAGCATCGGCTTGTAAGGTGTAGGACCTGAGATCAGATAAACCTCAGCTCCCATTTGTGCACAAGCTTCAGCTAATAATACACCGGTTAAACCACTTGAATGATTTCCGATAAATCTGACCGGATCAATTTTTTCGTAGGTTGGACCACCGGTGATGAGAACTTTTTTTCCCTTTAATTTTTGCTGCGGATTGAAATATGAAATCACTGCCTGAGCAATTTCTTCAGGTTCTTGCATTCTGCCTTTTCCTTCTAAACCGCTTGCCAATTCTCCTGTTCCTGGTTCTAAAATACTTACACCACGTTGTTTGAGTTTGCTAATATTTTCTTGCGTAGCAGGATGATTGAACATATCAAGATCCATTGCGGGTGCAACCCACACAGGGCAGCGAGAACTCAGCAATACGGCCATTAATAAATTATCACAAGTACCGCCCGCTAATTTAGCCAAGGTATTTGCAGATGCCGGGGCAACTACAAACAAATCAGCCCACAAACCTAACTCAACATGATTTTCCCACTCACCTGCTCCTTTTTCAGTTTCAGGTTTAATGAACTCAACAGCAACGGGGTTTTTACTCAAGGTTGCCAGTGTCAACGGGGTAATAAATTCGCGCCCTGATGGAGACATCACAACACGCACCTCAGCACCTTCACGGATTAATTCTCTGATTAAAAAAGCAGATTTGTAAGCGGCAATACTGCCAGTAACACCAACCAGGATTTTTTTTCCTGTCAGCACAGTGGATAGAATTAAATATCAGCCGAAGCGTCTGCCTCTGCTGTTTCTCTCAAATAAATTTTACCTTCAAGGTACTCTTGAATGGCAATAGAAACGGACTTTGGAAGGCTTTCATAGAATTTTGAAATTTCAATTTGCTCGCGATTTTCAAAAATTTCTTCCAAATTATCAGTGCTTGAAGCAAACTCAGCCAGTTTTTTGGTAAGTTCTTCACGCATTTCAGCGCTGATTTGATTACTTCTTTTAGAAATAACATTCAGAGCTTTATAGATATTGCCTGCTTTTTCGGCGATATTTTCTAAATCTCTTGTCACTGTAGTGCGTTCTGCGTTGGTTGTTTTGTAATTCAAGCTCATATTGCTGGTATTATTGTCCCGGTTATCCGTTAATCAGTTCAATTTCTTTTTCTGTTTTTTCTTTGATTGCGTCAAGTTCTTTGCGCTTTTCAGACTCCGGAAATTCGGCGACAAATTTACTATAACTTTTCAAAGTTTCATGCAAACGATCCAATTTTTTACTGGAGATGCTATTGATTGCCAGATAATAGTTGCTCAAAACCAGCAGGTAACGAACCTCTTCTTCATATCTGGATTCAGGAAATTTCTCAAGAGTAGCCTCCAATGCTACCACTGCAGCCTTATAGTTTTCAGTTTGATAATAAAGCTTTGCATATTCAAATTGTTTGCGCTCAAGCTTTGCCCGCAAGTTGTCCATGATAACATTGCAGGTATCAATACGAGAACTATTTGGATACATATCAATGAAAATTTGTAAGCCATCTAGCGCATTGTATGTTTCAGTTTGATCCAAACTATATTGAGGCGAATTATGAACAGAACAAAGTGCGGCTAAAAACATGGCCTCTTCGCAGTATGGGCTTTTTGGGTATTGCCTTACAAATCTGCTAAAATAATAGCCTGACAAGTAATAATCACCTAATTTATAATTGGCCATGCAGTAATAAAAGTAGAGCTTTTCTCCTTCAGGCGTTAGTTTATAAAACGGGATAACGTTTTCAAGCAGAGCAAGAGATTTAACCCAATCACCTTGTTCATAATATTCAAGTGCTTTTTCTTTTTGCAAATTATAATCATTGCTTTTGAGGACTTTATTATACTCAGAACAAGCACTCAACAGTGCAGAAAGAATGATGGATAATCCAATAAATTTCAAAAATTTCATAGACGATGGTGACAAAGATAATCTTTCAAATGTTAAAATAGCATAAACACACAACCCTGTGACTGAATGTTTGCTGCAGATGTTGTTGGGCAAAACTCATGATTTACCTTTCAGGAGGGAGAATCACTTTTTTAACTCAATCATTCAGAATAATGACCTGAACGGCAAAATGAACAAAATATTTCAAGGTCGGCTTGACGTAAAACCTATGTCAGTGCGAAAAATTGTGGATAAAATTTAACGGTTCTCATAGAAAATCCCGTTTTTCAATCTAATTTCGCATTTAAACCAAATTCCCAAACGGGATAAATAATAAACACTATGGCATTAGATATTTTTGAAAAGATCAGAGCAAACCGCGGTCCAATTGGTCAGCACGCAAAAGGAGTGCATGGATATTTCACTTTTCCGAAACTAGAAGGAGACTTGGGACGCAAAATGACTTTCCGCGGCAAAGAGTGCCTGATCTGGAGTATCAATAATTATCTTGGATTAGCAAATCACCCTGAGGTGCGCAAAGCAGATGCAGATGCCTCAGCTAAATGGGGAATGGCATATCCAATGGGTGCACGTATGATGACCGGGCAAACGGCAGAACACGAAGCACTGGAAGCAGAACTTTCAGATTTTGTAGGAAAAGAAGATACTATACTTGTAAACTTTGGTTATCAAGGTATGTTGTCAGCAATTGATAGTCTGGTTGACCGCAAAGATGTAATTGTCTATGACAGTGAATCACACGCTTGTATTATTGATGGTGTGCGTTTGCATGCAGGAAAACGCTTTGTGTTCCAACACAATGATATGACCAGCTTTGACAAACAAATGGAACGTGCAACTCGTCTTGCTGAAGAAACCGGTGGAGGTATTCTCGTAATTACTGAAGGTGTTTTCGGAATGGCAGGAGACCAAGGTGTATTGAAAGAAATTGTAGAATTCCGTAAATCGGGTAAATATAAATTCCGCCTTTTTGTTGATGATGCTCACGGATTTGGTACCATGGGTAAAACCGGCGCCGGAACAGGTGAAGAGCAGGGTTGTCAAGACGAAATTGATATTTTGTTTGGAACATTTGCAAAATCAATGGCATCTATTGGCGCTTTCATTTCATCTACTGAAGATGTTGTTGAATTCCTGCGTTACAATATGCGTTCGCAAATGTTTGCAAAATCACTGCCAATGCCAATTGTTGTTGGAGCGCGCAAACGTCTTGAATTATTGAGAACACGCCCTGAATTAAAAAATGATCTTTGGAAAATTGCATCTGCATTGCAAAAAGGATTAAAAGATGCAGGCTTTAATCTTGGCCGCACAAATACTATGGTTACTCCTGTGTTCTTGAGTGGTTCGTTGGCTGAAGCAACAAATTTGACATTTGACTTGAGAGAAAATTATGGAATTTTCTGTTCCATTGTAGTATATCCGGTTGTGCCTAAAGATGTGATCATGTTGCGTATCATTCCTACTGCTGTTCACACGTTGGAAGATGTACAATATACCATTGATACTTTTAAAATATTACAAGAGGGATTGAAATCAGGCAAGTACAAATCAGATGCACTAGCTAAAGTTGAAACCGACAAAGGATTCAAATTGGATAACATCAAAGAATAATATTTCTTGACTTATAAAAGGTAACCTCACTGTAATTAGTGGGGTTATTTTTTTGTCTTGTATACATGAATTTTCATTTACGTTTTTTGACTCATTTTTTATTAACACTTATGTTTTTATTTTAGCATTACAGCTTATTCATCTGATTTTATGCTATTTATGTTTTTGAAAAAAGGTTGTGAATTATCAAAACTTGCAAATTGTGCAAGTTTTGATAATTTATTCTATACCTTAGTATCATGTCAACGTATACGATACGATCAGAATATCTAAGCAAGTTAGCCTCATACAAAGACACTCAATTAATTAAAGTGGTGAGTGGATTAAGGCGTTCTGGCAAAAGTACCCTTTTAAAGTTATACCAGGAACAATTACTAAAGCAGGGGATTGGTAAGAAACAAATCCAGTTTTATAATTTTGAGTTGCCAGAAAATTACCTTAATAAAACATGGAGCGATTTATATTTTGAGATAAAGCAGAAAATGCAACCTGAAAAAACCAACTATATCATGTTGGATGAGGTTCAAAATATTCCACAATTTGAAAAACTGGTAGATGGACTTTTTGCAACAGAAAATACGGATGTTTATGTTACCGGTTCCAATGCATTTTTGCTGAGTAGCGAACTAGCGACACTGTTGAGCGGAAGATATATTGAAATCTCTATTCTACCATTTTCTTTAAAAGAATATCTAACGACAAGAAGAATTGAAATCCAAAATGAATATTTGAATTTTGAGGCACTATTTTTTGATTACGTTAACGAAACTTCTTTGCCAAAAGGTGTTGAATTGCGCAGTGGTGGCTATGACAAAATCCACGAATATCTTGAGGCGATTTACACAACCATCATTGAAAAGGACATCACCCAAAGACACCAGATAAATGATAAACGAGCTTTTGCAAACATCATTAAATATACAGCTTCGCATATCGGTAGTCCACTTTCACCGGGCAATATATCAAGAGCACTGAAGCAAGACGGTCAGACCACCCACCATGCTACCATCGAAAAATATCTTGATTATCTCGTAGCGGCGTTCATTTTTTACAGAGTAAATCGCTTTGATCTAAAAGGCAAAAAACAACTTGCTACGTTAGAGAAGTATTACATAGTTGATGCAGGTTTACTGAATGTTTTGGTAGGGAAAGACCGCAACACTGACCGCGGGCACATACTTGAAAACACCGTTTATTTGGAACTGTTACGCCGTGGACATAAAGTATGGACCGGTACTTCTAGAAATAGGGAAGTTGACTTCGTTTGCAAAACACCCACAGGAGAAATAACATATTATCAGGTCGCTTGGCAGATAACAGATGAAGATACTGCTGAACGGGAATTTAATGCTTTGCAAAAAATTAACGATAACTATCCAAAATATTTACTCACAACAGATTCTTTCACGCAAAGCCGAAATGGTGTTCAGCATTTGAATGTTTTCAAGTGGTTATTAAATATTAACTGAGGAATAAATCGAAAAAATTAGCGTCCTTACTCCACAATCTCATACTTAGTTTTGCACACATCACGAGAATAGCGATTGAAATGCCACCACTCTGTTTGAATACCTGAAAAACCACCGGCGCGCATGGTTTCACGCAACAATTTTCGGTTCTCAATTTGTTCCAAGGATAACATTCCTGAATCAAGATAGGCTTGCTCATATCGCGGATACGCAATGTGTCTTATATCATCATAATCTGCACCCATGTCTACGGGTGTGCCATTCAGGTGAGCAATAGTTATGTCAACAGCCGCACCATAATTATGCACTGATCCATTTTTTGGATTGGAAACAAATTTTGTCTTTTCATTCAACGGCATATCCAAAATATCCCACATGAATTGCTGAACACTTCTTGGTCTCACCCCATCAAAAACCAACAAGGTTAGTGTGCTGTCTAATTTTTTAAGATATTCCTGACAAATTTTTAAATCCTGCGCAACATCCGGCTGTAGATAAATTCTATTCAAATGTCCATAGACATCCTGATGCATAAAATTATTGGTATCAGAGTAACGCACATCAACTAAAATACCGGGAATAATATCTTGAATATTAACTAATCCTGATTCAATTAAAGACAGTTCTAATGAATCCATAATATAAGGATCATTGGTTAACACAGTTGTAGTATCAACAACAGCCTGAAGAGAATCAACAGGGAGGTCTTGAATCTCAGCCGGAACTGTGCTATCTTTGCAGGAGCCCAAAAACAAAACCAACCCAAATGGAACAAGATTACGCATCATCAGCAAAGATACCAAATTTGATTGTGATGATAAGGCCGCGTGCGTTTGCCTATAATGCTGAAACAGCAAAAAGCAATTCTTTTCAGCACAATGAGCTCGGTGAGGATGTTTCATCCTTAGCATTAGCTGAGTTTGATAAAATGATCTTGGCACTCCAATCAAATAATTTTCAAGTTCAAATTTTTGATGACCTTTCTGATAATTTGCCTGATTCAGTTTTCTCCAATAATTGGATGTGTCATTTACCTGAAAGCATATTTACCATTTTTCCAATGCTTACACCGAATCGCAGAGCTGAGGTAAGAGCAGATGTGGTTGAATGGTTTGGAATAAACACCAAAATAAAACATCTCATTGATCTACGTGTTTATAGCATTGATCAAAAATTTTTAGAAGGCACCGGAAGTATTGTCTTCGATTATCGAAACAAAATTGCTTATGCATGTGAATCACCCAGAACCAATATCTCTCTATTTGAAAAATATTGCCGGATGATTGGTTACGAGGCAGTATCATTCCGCAGCACTGATTTAAACAGCTCACCCATTTATCACACCAATGTGATGTTATGCATTGCAGATCGCTTTGCCATTGTTTGTCTAGAGTCAATTCACGATTTAGTAGAACGCAAAATGCTTGAAATAAAATTGCGTGAAACCGTGCATGATATTATTGATATCTCATATCAGCAAATGAATCAGTTTGCTGCCAACTGCATTGAAGTGCACAATCAAAATAACATATCGCATCTCTTGATGAGCACCACGGCTTTTACTTCATTGACAGAAGAACAGAAAACGATCATTGGTAAACATTCCACTATCCTTCATTTTGACATACCTGTAATTGAAAAAGTTGGTGGAGGAAGCGTGCGTTGTATGATTACCGGTGGATTTGTTTCGTAAAAAACTGCATTCGCCAGATAAATCGAGAAAGATTTTTTACAAATGAAAACACTCCATCATTTGCGGAACGACCACATCCCAACCCAAGTCTGATTTTATTTTCACGCGAAAAGTGTCGGCTTGATGCGGTTCACCATGATTGAGAAATACTTTTTGTGGTGCGAGTTTAAATTTTTTCATCCAGTCAAGCATTTCTTGTTGATCACCATGTGCTGACATGGATGAAATTGATTCAACATGACATTTCACTTTTTTATACTCACCAAAAAATTTAATCTCCAATTCACCATGCAATATGGAGCGACCCCTTGTACCTGCCGCCTGAAAACCACAAAACAAAATGGTGTTATTTGGATTTTCGATATGATTATTGAGATAGTGCAAAATGCGTCCACCTTCTAACATTCCACTCCCGGCTAGAACAATTTTTGGTTTTTTATCATGCACAACTGCCCTTGAAGTTTCATAATCTGTAATGAAATGCACGTCATTATACATCTCATTAAAATGCGTATGCGACAAGTTTTGCCACTGCGGATACCGATCGTATACCGCTGTTGAATTTATGCCCATTGGTGAATCAAGATAAACCGGTATATCAGGCAAACGTCCCTCTTCACGCAATTGATATAAGAGATAAATTAATTCTTGCGCACGTTCAACTGCAAATGACGGTATCATAAGAATACCCTTTCGTTCAAGCGTTTCATATATAATACGCAACAATTCTTCTTTAATATTTTGCGTTGCATGAATACGGTCACCATAGGTTGATTCCATCACCAGAAAATCTGTTTGATCAATTCTTTTTGGCTGATACAATAGCATAGGATTTGATCTGCCAATATCACCTGAAAATAAAATTCTCTTTTGATTTACTTTCATATCAACAAAGGCTGAACCTAAAATATGACCGCTGTTAAGGAATTGAAATTTAAAATCAGAATTCAATATAACCCATTCACTCAGCTCATGCGTGACAAAATGTTTCATGGTCAGTTCTACATCTTCAGGCTTGTAAAGTGTCTTTGCTTTTTCATGACAGGTATAAGATTTTCTATTTGCTCTGTCAGCATCTTCAACTTGAATTTTAGCGCTATCTTTTAAAATAATTTCAGCTAGTTCAGCGGTTGGTTTGGTACAATGCACCTGACCTTTAAATCCATTTTTTACAAGCACCGGCAAGTATCCAACATGATCAAGGTGAGCATGTGTGAGAATGAGGGCAGATATAGTTGCTGGATCAATGGGAAATTCATTCCAATTCAACAAGCGCAGTTCTTTGAGTCCTTGAAAAAGACCACAATCAACCATCACTGAAAAATTGTTGAATTCAACAAGCGTTTTTGAACCGGTAACTGTACCTGCACCGCCTAAAAATTGAAGTTTGATCTGGTTCATTGAATTAGTTTTTGACTAAATTAATTAATCATTCAATTATAAACCATGATAAAATTCAGTTGCAAAAATTGATTAGGCATTTAATTCTTTGCGCAGCCATGATAACGCTTCTTCACGCTCAGTAAACATTCTGGTTTTAATGAAAGGCTTGTTCACTGCAAGGTAAAAATTACCCACAATACGATGCCCAAGCGATTCAACCAAAAGGGCTTTTGCTATTGTATTTCCGACGTATTCTTTGCTTGCAACCACTTCTCTTGCTCCGCGTGATACAGATGATAGATGACCAGAAGTGACTAAAACTACATAAGGCTTGTTGTTGGAAATTTTCAAATTGTACTTTTTAATTTCCCAAGCGTCACGAGACTCAATAGTTGCATTATTTTTAACCACCGTTTCAAGCAAGCCCGGTTCAAGCTCACGTATAATGTATTTGTCTGTTTCAACCAGATGTGTTGTGATATCTGTTTTATCTTGAACCATACTTTAAAGGTAGAAATAATTTTGTTTGAAGGCAAGATGCGTAGGGAAATTAGCACTTTTCCCTGCGTATAATACAGTCATATCATGGCTTTGGAATTGGTATCATTAAAAATAAATTAACTTTGACGTGTAAAATTAAAACGCAACATTGTGACTCTTATCAAATCTATTTCAGGTATACGCGGAACAATTGGTGGTAAAGTTGGAACTGCCCTTACACCGGTTGATACCGTAAAATTTGCATCAGCTTATGGAACTTGGCTTTTGAAAAGAAATAACGCAAACACAGTAAAAGTTGTTATCGGTCGTGATGCGCGAATTTCAGGTAAAATGATTTCTGACCTCGTCATTTATACACTTCAAGGATTGGGAATTGATGTTATTGATCTTGATTTCTCCACAACCCCTACCGTTGAAGTTGCAGTACCTTTTGAAAACGCACAGGGAGGTATTATTATTACTGCCAGTCACAATCCAAAACAATGGAATGCACTGAAACTTTTAAATGAAAAAGGTGAGTTTATTTCAGACGCTGATGGAAAAGAAATATTAACTATTGCTGAACAAGAAGATTTCAATTTTGCTGAAGTAGATAAACTGGGCAAGGTAACTGAAATTGAAACGTACATTCAAAAACATATACAAGCCATTTTGAATTTGAAATTGGTGCGCGCAGATTTAATACGACGTTGCAATTTTAAAATTGTAGTTGACGGAGTAAATTCTACCGGAGGTTTATTTGTACCCGCATTATTGCACGCATTAGGTGTAACCGATGTCATTGAATTATACTGTGAGCCTACCGGACAATTTCCTCACAATCCTGAACCGCTGCCTGAACACCTTGGAGATATCATTCAAAAAGTGAAAGACAGCAATGCACATTTAGGAATTGTAGTTGATCCAGATGTTGATCGCTTGGCATTTGTTTGTGAAGACGGTTCACTATTTGGTGAAGAATATACCTTGGTTTCAATTGCAGATTATGTGCTTCAACATACACCCGGAAATACGGTTTCTAATCTTTCATCTACCATTTCATTGAGAGAAGTTACAGAAAAATATACAGGATGTTCATACCACGCTGCTGCTGTTGGTGAAGTGAATGTGGTGACTAAAATGAAAGAAGTAAATGCCGTAATTGGTGGTGAAGGAAACGGCGGTGTGATTTATCCTGAATTGCATTACGGAAGAGATGCTTTGGTTGGAATTGCCCTGTTTCTATCACAGCTTGCCATTGCACAATTGCCCGTTTCAGAAATGCGAGCACACTATCCAAACTATTTTATCTCAAAAAATAAAATTGAGTTAGAACCATCCATGAATGTAGATGCTATTTTGGAATCAGTTGCCAAAGAGTACGCCAATTATGAAGTTGACAAAACAGATGGAGTAAAAATTTATTTCGGATCTGAATGGGCGCACTTGCGTAAAAGTAACACAGAACCTATCATTCGCATTTATTCTGAATCAAGCTCAGAACAAAAAGCAAATGAAATTGCCTTTGCGATCATGGATAAAATAAAATAAGTTGCAGTTAGCTAAACACTTTTTTTGTTAGATCAGTTACAATTCAATTACCAGCTCATCAATTTATTTTCCGGTTGATTTCTCTTTTTTGTATAAGACAAATGAATAAATCAAACCAAAGAGAGACGCAGCTACAAGCACCAGTGCAGGTGCAAATGGCGCAAGATTGAAGCTTACAAAAAATATCACCGGTAAACTTGCCAATCCACCATAAAAATACATTCTACCGGTAAGTAGATGCGTTTTTTTCCACACAGTTTCACTACTCAATGTCCACGGCGTTCTGATTCCAATAAAATAATTGGTTCTAACCGCTTGCATATAATTACCCAAGAACAAACATATCAAGGCCAGCAATAATCCCATCATTTGTAAGCCGGTGTGCACATCACCATAGGCCAGATAAACACCTATTGCACTAAGACCGGCAAATATGATTGTTAATCCAACCCGCAACCTGAAATATATTTTTGCATGCTCTTCAGCAAATTTTTTTGGATCAATAAACGGAATCACCAAAAAGAGAATATACCCAAGTCCATTCATCAATCCTACGAGCCAATATAATTTATCTTTTGAGCTGTATGAATCCGGCTCTCCTTCTAAATTAAAATGCATGGGGATTTCAGCCGGCAATGCGTCATATATCATCACTAAATAAATTACAGGCATCACGTGTATTATTATAAACATGATTTCTTTCAGCAAACGATTCGTTTTCATAATTCTATTTTTTTTTATTTTTCAATTTCATTACCCATTTTAACAGGTCATCCATGATGGTAGTAT
This sequence comes from Crocinitomicaceae bacterium, assembly GCA_016708105.1. Classification (NCBI taxonomy): domain Bacteria; kingdom Pseudomonadati; phylum Bacteroidota; class Flavobacteriia; order Flavobacteriales; family Crocinitomicaceae; species Crocinitomicaceae bacterium. Next base: position 511,380 of record JADJGJ010000001.1, on the reverse strand, counting down.
TAATACTGTAAACTACAAATTGTCCTCTTTTCTCTGTTGTCACCAAATCTGACTGTTTGAGCAAATCCAAATGATGTGAAATACTTGGCTTAGTCATGTTAAACTGATCTGCAATTTCACCCGCTGTCATATCTCGCTCACGCAATAACTCCAAAATTCTTCTGCGTGTATCATCATTTAATGCCTTAAATAATCGGTTCATTTAATTCGTTATTTAGACAAATATCTAATTATCTAATTAAAAAAGCAAATTTTTTTCAAACTATTTTACATTAGTATCAAAAAACCGCTTCACAGAATTTTTTTTTTCAGCATGACACAGATCGACCGGCATCCTACACCTATCGCCAATCTTTCAGAAATCAATCCGCTTCAAATGATGGGTTAAACCTTGAATATTATGCTGATTTTTAGGATGTCTTTTCTACTATTCGAAAATAGGTAATTTTTTGGAATGACAATTACACATCATCAACTAGGTTATCGTTTGACTCGCGCGATTTTTGCTTCTTTGACAACCTAACAATAATGAAGCTCATGAGAACTGACAAAATCACAGCTGAATTTGATAGTCCAATAATAAATACAACACGATTCGGTCGTGATGAAAGAGATTTAAGAAAAAACCAATCAAATAAAGCCAAAAGAAGTATACTACAAATTATAGCTATTAATTTGTACTTGAATAAATAGTGTAACAAACAGATCGCAAAAACAAATACTGCATAGAATCTTGCACCGTAATAGACCGTAAGAGACCACGGCAAATCTCGTCTTTGAAGTGGATAATAATCGTTCATCCAGTCGTAAGTGAAACCGACGAGACAAATATTTACTACAGGAATTAGCAATAAGACTATTATAATTTCTATTGATTTTGCCATTCAAAAAACATAAGCCTCTGTAAATATTATGCCACCACAAGTACCTCTAAGTGCATAAAGGTAGACGATACTCCATAAAGATAATTCTTATTTCAAGCTTTACCTGTAACACAGAGAACGTTGGATAAACTTTGCTCATCACATTGTAAGAACGTTGAATGCAAAAGCGGTGTCTTTATTAACTATTTCTCCGCAAGAAATATTTTAATCTCATGTAAAAAAAAATCCCGAAGGGATGAAATACGTATAACCCTGAAAGGGTGACATAATCACTGCAGGTTGGTGTTGGGAATTAAAAAATCAGGTATTGAAAAAAAAAACGGCACTTATCTCCACCCGCGCATATTGCACACGTTTTCTTTGAAAGGCTTAAAAGTAAACATGATGCCGTAGAAGGCATACCAGTCTTTGTTGCTGGAATTGCCACGGTTGAAACCAACGTTTGATAGTTCAGAACCATTGACACTGCGGTCAGAAAATTCAGCTGCAAGTGAACCATTAAATGCAGATAAGATGTCCGGATCAACATAATTTCCTGAAACATCATCCAGATAATCTGTAAATGTTTTTCTGATTCCGTATTCAATTGAAATTGCCATACGAGGGCGCAAATTAAATTTTAATCCAATACCCAGCGGAACAGAAATTTGATTTAGTTTATAAGGTTCCTTGTCTGATAAGGTTGTTCCCTGCCCTTCTGTTCCCAAATTTTGCAGCGTATAATCTTCACCATTGAGTTCAGCGGTTGGATTCATTTTGAAGAAAGCGATCTCATAAAAAAAGTATGGCGTAATGGGGTGTTTCATGTTATTGATATTGTACTCAAACCAATCAAGCTCAATTCCAAAAGCCAACTCAAGAATATCTGATTTAAAACTCAAATTGCGTTGCACCTGAAAAACATCATCTGCATCAGCATCATTGCCGTAAACATTTCCATAAGATGCGGTAAATCTGAGTGAATAACGGCGCGTGAGATTATATCTGAAAATGGCACCAAATGCAGGTTTGCTGTAAACAAAATGTTTTGCCGGATTCAGATCTCCAAGATAATAGGAACCACCACCATAAAAACCAAATTCGGCCGCAGTTTTAAAACCTTGTGCAAAAACCGTTGCCCCTGAGACAAAAATAAAAATGGTGAGAAAAATATGTCTGCAAAAATGCCCCATCAGAATTTCGGAATAAATGTCTGTCCCTTTTTAAAACGGTAATGTACAGAAATTATTGCGAACATATAAGCATCATTGTATTTTGGGTTACCTCTTTGCAGATAATTATAACTGCCATCACCCATTGGAACAGCCCCTGTATACCCCAATGAGGGATCAACGGAACGATCACTCAACGCTGCAGCAGTGGTGCCATAATTGGCTTCAATTACATCTGCCCGATAATACGAAGTACTGACATCATCAATATAATCTGAAAAAGTATAACGCAATGACATATCCAAACTTACGCTCCATTGTTTGTCTATCATATATTTTAATCCTGCTCCAACAGGAAAACATAATGTATATCGTTTGTATTTATCCGGTCTTCCGGCAAGCCCTTGCCCTTCTGTTCCCAATGGTTGAAGTGCAACCCAATCTCCGTTGAACTTTGCCTTTGGATTAAAAAAAGTCAAGCCAATACCGGTATAGAAATATGGAATAAAGGTGATTGACTGTGTACCGGCAATACCAGTTACTTTATAATTTGGTGCAACGCGATCACCGTTTGGATAATACTCTGCCATGACAGAAATTTCACCAATCATTGATCTGAAACTTAGATTTCTGTTATTCCTGATTACGTTTTTGGTATTGGCATCATCACCTGAAAGATATCCCCAAGCAAACATACCTCTAACTGAAAAAGCGGGTGTTATCATGAATTTATATCCGGCTGTCAGTGTTGGACGGGTTGGCCTTACACGTAAATCTTTTACACCATGCGTTCCAATTCCTTTTGATCCGCCCAAATCACCTAGAAAATTAGATGCACCAACACCAAACTGCACTTCATGCCGCACATAACGCCAGGCTTGGGCATTTGCAAAGTCTGCAAAAACCAACAATATCAAGCATGAAAGCAGTTTTTTCATTGTAAAATCATACGCAGATGAGGGGATCACGGTTTCACCAGGGTACCAAATTAACGAATTTAATTCAAAAATGGTTGGGTAATTTACCCTAGGATGAACGTTTTAAACCTGGAATTGTTGAGTTAGCCAGACAAATTCGTCTACGCTTAAAGTTTCAGGGCGACGACTAAAAAAATCAGGATGCGCCTCAAATAGTGGTTTAAAGCCTTGTTCAAATGATTTTAGTGAATTGCGCAGCGTTTTACGTCGCTGGTTAAATGCCATTTTTACAACTTTCTTAAAAAGTTCTTCATTGCAATTCAACTTTTCTACTGAATTTCTTCTGAGTCTGATAACTCCACTCTTCACTTTTGGTGGTGGAATGAATTTGTCTTCACTTACCGTAAAAAGATATTCAGTTGAATAAAACGCCTGCACAAAAACAGATACAATGCCGTAATCTTTTGTGCCGGGACCTTTCACCAAACGTTCAGCTACCTCTTTCTGAAACATCCCTACCAATTCAGGTATCTGATTTTTATTTTCAAGCACTTTGAAAACAATCTGCGTTGAAATATTGTATGGAAAATTACCTACCACCGCAAATGGTTTAGTACCCATTAATGAGGTGATATCTGCTGATAAAAAATCTTGCGAATAAATATGTTTATCTAACTGCGGATAATGCATACGCAAATAGGTAACTGATTCCTGATCAATTTCAATCACCGAAGTTTCAAAATCAGTTCTTGTCAACAAATGTTTTGTCAGTGCGCCGGTACCCGGACCAATTTCAAGCACGTGTTGATAAGCGCCATTTGGTTGAATAGCATTGGCAATTTTTTCACACACTTCATCATCTTTTAGAAAATGCTGCCCGAGATGTTTTTTTGGCCTTACGTTCATTTTGAAAAACTATTTTCTACACGCAGCAGAGTTCTGAACGCAACAAATTTACCTGCATATCGACTGGTTTGTTTTTGCTGCAAGTCAGGAGCAAACTCATCACGATACTTTTCATACGTAGCCATATCAGGTGAAAGATATTGTATGGCATAAGATTTTCCTCCATCCTCTTCAGCCAAAATGCGAGAGATTTTTGCCTCAAGAAAAAGACCGGTTGCCATTACTTCAGGGATGTGAGTTTCTTGCATCCACTGCAACCAGTCATCATGAACATCATGATCAACATTCACTGTTACATTGTAAATTATCATTGGGCTTGTTGTATTTCTGTATACCGTTCACGCGCCTCAGCTCCATGAATACTGGCAGTAAATTCAAATAAAATTTTACGGTAAAATTCTGCCGCTTTAGTTTTATCTTCTAATTTAAAATCATAGATGCGCGCAATGCGTATAACGGCATCATCAGCAAGAATATCATGACCGTAGGCTTCATACACTTCAATATAATATTCTATTGCTGCTGTCCAGTTATGTTGTTTTTCCATGATCTCCCCTTTTCTGAAAAGTACTTCATCAGCAAGATTATGAAAAGGATATTGTCTGGTCAATGAGTCCAACATAAACAGAGCAGAATCATATTTATGTTGTTGAATAAATAAATCAGCGTGTGCAAAAATCTGAACAGGTGCACGCGTGGTATCAATACCTAAATTATCTTGCAATAAAAGTGACAACTGCATAGCGTCATTGGCAATTAATTTACTGGTTGATGCCTTAAGAACATCTAATTGAGCTTTGGCGTATTCAAATTCACCGTCATAATAAAAAACGCATGCATTTTTAAACTTTGCTTCATGTCCGATTATGTCTTCAGAAAAATCTTTTTCAACTTGCATGTACAATAATGATGCATCCCATATTCTATTGCTTACAACATAAATATCACCCAATAAAACTTTCAATTCAGCTTTTTGTTTTGGATTGAGCGGTAATGCCAAAGCCTCTTTTATAACGCGCTCAGCTTGCACAGGCTGGTTGAGATAAAAGGCATAAATTTTTGCCAACTGAATCATTAAGCCAAGCGTTTGTTGTGATTTTCCAAGGTTGGTCAACGCTTCTTCATAACGCAATGCCAATGCTTCTAATTCTGCATCAGTATAATTTGCCTTATCAGTTAATAAAATGAATTCAATTTTAAGTCCGCCTTCAATGGCCAGACTGTAATACGGATTTGTTTTGCCCAATTCAACAATGTATTGATAAGCTTTCACAGCAGCATCATACGCTTTATTATACTGACAAATTTGTGCAACTTCATAAACTTTTTTACCGTTCAGGCCTTTTCTTTTATCATAGGCTTTAGCCTGAATAACAGCGCCTGAAAATTCTTTTTTCTGCAAATAAAACCAAATCATCATTTCACTGTAATGATCAGCATCAGGATACGTTTGAACACGCTCAAGCAATTCAATGCGCAACATTTCAACCTTTGCAGGTTCTTCAGTAAAATCAATTGCGCGCGTTAAATAAGTTTGTACTGTTTTCAAATAGCTCGGGCTGTAATCAAGCAAATTCAAATACTCTTCAATCATTTTTGCCGGCTCATTCATTTGGCTATAAATGTCAGCAAGCTCTAACTGAAAAGCGTAACCTTTTTTTAGCATTTCTTTACCCTTCAGATAGGTTTGTAATGCGTATTCAAGTTTACCGCGCTGTCTGAATGCTGTTCCTAAATATTCAACTCTCGTTTGAACGGCTTCAAGATCATCAATTAATTTTTGATAGATTGCATCTGCATCTTTTTGCCTATCTGTTTCTTCATAAACCATGGCAAGCAAAAATTTTGCATCTATATCATAGGGGTCACGTTTAATTTGCTTCTCTACCAGATCTTCACAATCATCAAATTTTTGTTGATAGAACAGACACATGAAATACCGCTCAAAATAGGTTTTTGATTTGTATTGCTTATGAAGTTTTTCGTAATAAATCTCTGCCTTGGCAAATTCACCTTTATCATAATAATACGCAGCCAGTTTTGCATCATTGTCTACGGGCTGTGCATCTGCATTAAGTGGCAGACAAAAAACCTGAAACAAGAAAATGAGCTTAAGGCATCGTATCACCATGTTCATTTTTAATTAATAAAACATACGCATCAACATTAGGCACCGCATCGTAAAAAATTGCTGATTGTGATTTTTGTAGATCATAAAAATCACCAAACATTACTCCAAAATTCGTCAGAGCTTCAGTTTCAATTTTCAGATATTTTTCTATTTCGTCTTTATCATAAACCCCATTGATGATATCAGTTTTCAAATTGGTAAATTGCCTCCGCATGAAAAATATTTCGTCGTTGAATTTCATTTTATTTCCGCCGATATCTTTCAATGATTTGCGAACACCTTTACAATTATTCATCCATGAACCCAACAGCTGAGGCACTGTATCTGATACACCATATTGTTTGATGGCATTTTCATTTTCCAATACGTGATTTACCATCCACTGCAAACTGTCAAACTGTATGGTGTGATACAAAGAATCATACTCATCAATTACTGTCAGGCAGGAGTCTATTTTTTCAATTTCATTAGCGTATTTTTTTGCAGGATCACAGGAAGAAATAGTTACACACAAACTTGCGGCAAGCATTAGAAATATGCCTTTCTTCATTTTTTTCATACGCCAAAAATTGAAACCGTTCATGCTATTCTTCATAACTCAAGAAAGTACAGTTTAGTATTAAATGCGTTCAAAACCGGTGTACGGAATCAGTGCAGCCGGAATACGAATTCCGTTTTCATCCTGATTATTTTCAAGCAGCGCTGCAACAATGCGTGGCAGTGCCAAAGCAGAACCATTCAAAGTATGTGCCAGTTTATTTTTACCATCTTTATCTTTATACCTTAACTTCAGACGATTTGCCTGATAGGTTTCAAAATTTGAAACAGAACTTACTTCAAGCCATTTTTGCTGCGCTGCAGAATATACTTCAAGATCATACGTGAGTGCAGATGTGAAACCCATATCGCCTCCACATAAACGCAACACACGGTAAGGCAATTCAAGTTTTTGTAAAAGTCCTTCCACGTATTTCACCATAGCATCTAAAGTTTCATAAGATTTTGAAGGATGTTCAATTCTGACAATTTCAACTTTATCAAATTGGTGCAGACGATTCAAGCCACGTACATCTTTTCCATACGAGCCTGCCTCACGTCTGAAGCATGGTGTATAACCTGTCACACAAATGGGCAATTCATTTTCCTGCAACAACACATCTCTGTACATATTAGTCAGTGGCACTTCAGCAGTTGGAATGAGATAAAAATCGTCTACAGTGCAATGATACATCTGCCCTTCTTTATCAGGCAACTGACCTGTGCCATAACCTGAGTCTTGATTCACCACATGAGGCGGAATTACCTCAAGATAACCTGCTTCACGCGCTTGGTCAAGAAAGAAATTAATCAACGCACGTTGTAATCGAGCACCTTTTCCATAATAAAACGGAAAACCGGCACCGGTTACTTTTACGCCCATTTCAAAATCAATGAGGTTGTATTTTTTTGCCAAATCCCAATGAGGTAAAGCATCTGACGACAGTGTTGGCATAATACCACCGGTTGCGGCTACTTCATTGTCTTCAGCTGATTTGCCGCTAGGAACTTTTGCGCAAGGTACGTTTGGAACTTCATACAATTTTTTTTGTAGTTCATCAGCCAGTTGCGCTTCTCTTTCACGAGCAGTTTTCTCGCGCTCTTTTAGTAAAGCTGTTTTTTCTTTTGCTGCACTTGCCTCAGCTTGTTTACCTTCTTTAAAAAGTTGACCTATTTCTTTAGCAATGCGGTTTGAATCTGCTGCTATATCATCCAACTCTTTCTTCGTTTCACGCCATGCTGCATCGGTGGCATGAATGGCATTTATTTTTTCAGTAAAATCAATATTTCTTTTTTTCAGACCTTCAATGACCTGATCTTTTTCTTCTCTGATGCGCGCTATTTCTAACATGTTTGGTGATTTGAACCGGTAAATTTACAAAATAATACCGAAAGCATGTTGGCAATTGCAGGCGCAGGTTGCAGCATGTGTATGCGGGACTATCTGATCTTTCAACGCGTGTGGCTCACCACTTATCTCATTTTAAGCAATTGAATGGGTATTAAACGAGACGGGTTACAATTTATCTTTCTGTAGGCGCAGGTCGCAACCTACGCCTATACGATGAGTTTGATTTGCAACCCTTCAATTGACCTCAAGATTCTATTGCTTAATTAGGATAATCTGATTCTGTTCAACATGTAAATCTGATATGAACTAATTCATTTCTATCTTGATTATAGATTCAATTCACAACTAGGATCCCAGAATACATCCTTGAGATTTATTACTTGATCATTTTTTACCACGACTCCTTCTTTTTCCAACGCCTTTTCCATAGCCTCAGGCGAATCAAAATGAAATTTACCGGTGAGCATTCCGTTGCGGTTTACCACCCGATGCGCCGGCACCGGATTTTGTAAATGATGTGAACCATTCATAGCGTACCCCACAAGCCGACTTGATTTAGCTGCGCCAAGATATTTAGCAATAGCCCCGTAAGATGTAACTCTGCCAAAAGGAATTAGACGAACTACTTGGTAGACGTCTTGAAAGAAATCTTTTTTTGAATCCATCCGCCTAATTTTTTTACAGATGCCCAAAGCGGATTTGACGGTGGTAACTCATCTGCATTCAACAAATAGTAATAACCGTTTTTTAGTGAAGCAAACAAATAAGGTTCTTTGCCTGATGATCCTAATCTTGGAACAAGTACCATGTAATCACTGAAGCAAGCTGCAAGATAACGTTGCTCATTTTTAATATTGAGGATGGTTTCAGTGGAAAATTTTCCACAATATTCAAATGAATCTTTGAACGCGTAAGCTCCCCACCGACGGGCATGCCTAATATCTCTTTTTCTGAAAATACGATTGAAATCAAGACGCAATTCATCAACATGACTCATTTGTCCGGTGTTTTTTGTAAGAATCATATCACGCACCGCATCTTCTGAAAGTTCTTCTCCGGCAAATAAATTATGTACCTCAAACAACACATCATCAGCACTCGATACCCGAATGTCTGAAAGCTCTCCGTCTCTATAAAATCTTGCTAATTTCAAAATCTTCGTTTCTTATAGTACGCTTTCCAATTGTGAGCGTTGCCTCTAATTTAGCACCAAACTAACTTTTTTCAATGGTTTTAGCCCATGATTTTCAAACAGGCAATGTTAAATATCAGTCTATCTGAAACTTACAATACTTAATCAAATGCCCTCGAGATGAAAAAAGTTGTTCATAATAGGTTTTGATATGTAAAATTTTGCGTGTTTGCTCGTCATAATCTGCTGATGGCCTACCATACAAGTCCCAGGTGCTCTCCAGTAATTTGTATCCGTTTTCTGAAATTTGATCAAGCGTTGATTCAAATAATAAATCACTATCTGTTTTGAGATGAATGATGCCGCCGGGTTTTAAAAACTTGCGATACAATTCAACAAAGTGTTTTGAACTTAATCGCTTGTTTGGTTTTTGAGGTTGCGGATCAGAAAATGTCAGCCAGATTTCATCCACTTCACGCTGATCAAAAAAAGCATCAATAAAATCAATTCGCGTGCGCAAAAAAGCAACATTGTGCATATTGCTTTCTGTCACTTCCTTTGCGCCGTACCAAATGCGTGCGCCTTTGATATCAACACCAATGTAATTATGTTCAGGAAATTGTTTTCCCAAACCAACTGAATATTCTCCCTTGCCACAACCTAATTCCAAAATAAGAGGATGCTCATTTTTAAAATAATCTGATCTCCATTTTCCCTTCATATAATAGGTGCGATGAAAACAATCATCCATGGAAGGTTCAAAAACGCAGGGCATTTTTTTCACTTCAGCAAATCGCTGGAGTTTTTTTTTTGCACTCATGCTTTAATCTTCATTTAATTTTTTCAAATGATTTCCAATTTGCATCAACAAATCTATGCGAGGAGATGATTCATTTTTATTTTCTGCAAGATAATTTCCAAGCACTATTAAACCTTCATTAATCACTTCATCTGAAGGTAAAGTTTCTAGATTTTCAATGATTGTTTGAATTTCAAAAACTTCCATCAAGTCACCATCAATTGCTAGGTTAACAAGCCCCGCAACATAGGGAGAATAATCTAACCCAGAACTCCAAGCTGAGGTTAGCAAAATAATTTTCTGATCAGCATATTTTTTATCTGCAAGATACTTCATGACCACAGCCGGTGTTTTTTCTGACTTGATGGTATTAAGCAAATCACTTATTTCATTTTTCAATTCATCAGAACCAGTTGTTTTGTAAACATCAAGCAAATTTCTGATGATTGTTTCATTTCCATGCGCACGCAAGGCATCAACAGCAGCAAGTTGTTTATCTATGTTTTCTGATGACAAATCATCGAGCAGAAGTTGTAATTTTTTATTTTTATTTTTTTCCTGTTCCGCCATTTTTTATTTGCGCATTTCATTATTTATTTCTTGTCAGGATATTTTTCAATGCATGAAAAATAACTCAAGACCATTTAGACTAAAAAAGCAAACCTGTAAGCCGGGTTCTGTATTCGCCATGGGCGAACTCCTGTCATTTATCTGGCTCAGTCATCACTGACAAAGTCTATCTATCTACCCTCCGGGTTGCTCAATGAGCCAAGGCCGAGCAGACCTGACCCCGGTATACGTGATATTTCAGTTCATGAGGTTTACCTTGCCGGTTATATCACTACAACCGCGGTGAGCTCTTACCTCACCTTTTCACCCTTACCATCCAAAGTATAAACTTTAGTTGGCGGTTTAAGTTTCTGCGGCACTTTCTGTCAATAAACCTTTTCAGGTGAACTGCCTTCCCGTTAGGAAGCATGATGCTCTGCACTGCCCGGACTTTCCTCTGCACAATTTTCATGCACAGCGACAAGACGGTTTGCAAATACAAAGATAAGGCATTATGTCTTTCAGATTATCAAGTCAAGGCACTCTGTTTAATCTCAAATTATGCAATTGTATGAATATTGAACAAAAACGGGTTGCAATTTATGATCGTCCCGTAGGCGCAGGTCGCGACCTGCGCCTAGGCAATGAATTTGATTTAACCCTTCAATTGACGTTCAGATTCTAGTGCTTGATTGGGCTAATGCAAGACAATGATTCAACCTTTGCATGACAGTTTTTTCTCGCAATTTTCAGCATAAAAAAAAAGACTGCTCATTAGAACAGTCTCTCAATTTTTTAAATGAATATTTTTTATTCAACAATGAGTTTTGTTGCAGAAATTCCGTCAGCACTATATAATTTAATTACGTATACACCGGTTGTCCAATCAGCCACATTTAACTGAATTTGATTTGAATTTACTTGTTCAGTCAACATGATTTGTCCTGAAACAGAATAAACTTCAATCTGCTGCACACCTGGTTCAACAACAACGGTTACATTTCCATTTGCCGGGTTTGGATAAATTTCTCCGGCAAAAGATTCAGACTCTTCAATGCTTGCAAGATTTCTCTCTTGATCTTTAAATTCAACACGTGTGATTACCTCATTGCCACCAACTATTTGTGCAACTACTTTCATCACCGGAATTTTATTTCCTTCAGACCACCAAGTGTAATGAACCTCATCAGGAGTTGGCAACTCAAGCCATGTTCCACCAAATCCAAAATCAACGTAAGCTGAATCATCATACATCAATTCTGATCTCACTCTGATAGCATCAAATGTTCCAAAACGGGTAGTGATTGTTCCCCATCCGTCAACTTCAGATGTGCGATATTGGTACCGTTGAAAAATTCCATTGAAAGCCGGATTCAAATCAACATAAATGTATGAGTCAGATGTCCAAGCATCACCATAAGACATAGGTAATTCATATTCTGTGTCAATAGTATCAGAAGCCATAGGAACTTCATATCCGTTTAGATTGAGACCCAAACCTACATTCTGAACAACTGAACTGGTAATTTTTACGAATCCAACCGGATCAGAAATAGCAATACCTACATCTTCAGCACCGGCCAATTCAAATCCAATTAAATCATAATAATAATCTGAAGCATAATCAGGTTGCAAAATGAAATTATTAAACTGCAACTGATACAAGGCGCTTGCATCTGATAAATTGAAAAAAGTATCAATACGCTGTGACATGATGTGTAGCGTGCTGTAATCCCAGGTGAAATCAGTTCCGGTTTGTGTTAAATCAAGTGATGTATCATCTGAAACACTCACAAGCGCAGTGTCATCTGCACCCGGAAAATCTGACTGATCAATTGTAATTTGTGCATCGGCATGATAGACAAAAAGTACACATGCAGATAAAAGTAAAAGTTTATTCATGGTTTATTTTGGTTTAGAAATTTTTATGTTCTCAATGTATGCAAAGCAGCAAGTCAGTCAGATTTGGAGTAAAAGATTATACTCATTTTATTCCAACACTGATAGTGCCAGTCATATCATCCAAATGTAATGAATCTGTTTGATTATCATTATATAATACAGACTCAAAAGAAAAATCAAATTTGGTAGACTCAGGTTGAAGATCAGAATTTACGTAGGTTGAAATATTTGCGGTATGAAAAATTTGCTCAAGATTGAGGGGGCAATGCTCACTGCTATACCATTGACCGTCCTTTTTCATGGAAACAATTACGTTGCCATAATGAGATGTTGGATCTTCCGGAATCAAATAATAATATTTCATCTGCCAATAATGTTCGCCATTTAAAAATCTGATCAGTGTTTCATAACGTGCTTGGTTACCGCTAATATCAGTATACTCATGTCTAAGTGAATAAATTCCGTCTTGCATTGGCTTGACTAATTGAGCTTCATTACTCACCAATTCGTTATTAAGATACCAGGCATGTGTTCCTTCTAAATTGCTAGGCTGCGTGTGTAAGGTATCACCTTGCCCTGACGAGGTGAACTCAGCAGAAATCTGTTCCTTTTCAAAACCAAAACAAACCGGAATATTAAAACTTTCTGATGAACTATAATCAGTAAATTTCATGGTAAGAGGATGTATTCCAAACTCAGTGAAATTAACCTGAGTCATATATTCAAAATCACCTGATTCATTTTTAATTAGAATGTAATTAAACTGACTATAGTTGAGTCCGAAGTTAAATTTTATTGCTCCAGGTTCATGCACCAAATAATTCAAAGTCTGAGATGAAATAGCAGCAACAGATGATCCATTGTAAAAAATTTCAGGTTCAAGTATTTCAATTTTGACAGCCATGTCACCAGTACCTGCATTGATTTGCCCGTAGTAGGTATTTATACCGTTCATCTCACCAACACCGTATGTAAAAGTGGCGTCATCAAGACCAACAATCCAGTTGATTGAATCATCATTTACATCCCCTCTGATTGAATAATACGGTTCATTTTCATCAGGCAATACCGGCAAAGGTTCTTTCTTACAAGCAGAAAAAATGACCATGAATATAATTAGTACAAAACCGTTTTTCATCTGATACAATTGACAAATGTGTATTTAATTCCAAGTGTTACGTTCATTTCACGATCCTTAAATTCGTCATGAATAAATTCATCATCAGAGCGGTCAAATAATCCGGCACTGCCATTTAATTGAAGTGCAAATCGTTGGTTTAATTCAAACTCATAACCGATACCCATTCGCAAATCAAATTTTTTAATTCCATCTTTTACTCCCCAATTGTTGTTCACTGTGGTGATGCCAGCATCAGGCTCATTTTGATATGACATATTGGATTGAACAAACACAAGATAATCTGCACCTAAAGTGAATCTTAAGTTTTGTCTGCGATCAATTTTATAACTCATCACCAAAGACGTGTTTGCATAAATCATGTCTTTCAGTTGTAATTTATACCAGAATTTATCAACTCCGCCGGTATGATTGAAAACAGTTACGCGACGCTCAGTTCCAAAATCATTTTGTCTCACATGATTGAATGAAAACTGTCCTCCAAATTCAAAATTTCTGAATCTGTCATGTGAAGTTCTTTTATACTCAAATCCTACGGATGTTCTCCATGATGGCGTCAGTTCATATTCTCCATATTTGTTGCCAAGCCCGGCTTGTCCAATAAATGACACTGAATGATCAGGCAAATTGGTATATTTTTCAATTTCTATCAGAGGCACATTGAATGCATCATCTTCTCGCTGAATTTTATTGATTGTTGCTGCAGAAAATTTAGTTGGTGTTGAAGTGAAATCTGACGTAAATATTTCATGAACATTTTCAGAATTTTCAACTTGATTATGCTCATTGTTGATGTCAATTACCGGTTGGCCGCCTGCAATTGCATTATCGCTATCATCTGATATTCCGGTTCCATGATCAGGCATATCAGAACCATTGACTGAATGATTATCACCCGGTAGAGTTAAATCTCCATTTGAAAGTTTTTCATTGTCTGAATTGTGTTTGAATTCATGATTTAATTGATCAGTGTAATTTTGTTCAATGCGGTGATTGTTTGATTCAGACTCAGTATTGTTATTTGAAACGGTAAGAGTTTGATTATTCAGATTAGTTTGATGGTAGTTACGATTCAATTCTTGATGATGATTTTGATTTCGTGCAAACCCGACATGTGAATCATTCACAAAGAAAAATGCACCACCAGAAATCAACAGAAGAATAGCAGCAACAGATGCCCAGCGATAGAAGAACACACTGCGATCTCCCTTATCAAGCAATATGCGCGCTTGATCCCAATATTCAGATTTATATTCAAAATGTAATCCTTCATTTTGCAATGCGGTATCAGCCTCAGTCCAATATGCAGGATGATAATCTGCAGTAATCAAATTAGATGCAGCAAGGAACGCTTCATCTTGAAACAAAATTTCTTCTTGTTGCAAAAACTCAGTCCATGCAGCAGCGCTATATGTCAAGTTTTGATTTGAAGCCGCGTTGTGAAATGTACCATCAAGCAAAGCGTCGTCAAGTGAATTACTCACATCTGCAGGCGCAGTAACCATGAACTTGTCAGCCGCATAGCGAAAAGCGTCATCCAAAGCAGCATCATCAAGATTTGCTTTCATCTCATTCCAGTAATCTGCCTTATAATTCAATTTTTGGTCTTGAGCGGCAGCTCTGAAAATATCATCCATATTTTTATCCTCAACACTCACTTCTTTATGCCCAGATTTCCAGATTATTTGATTTTTGAATTTTTAATATCATATCGCGAAGCAATTTGCGCGCGTTGGACAAATGCCA
Organism: Crocinitomicaceae bacterium; assembly: GCA_016708105.1. Classification (NCBI taxonomy): domain Bacteria; kingdom Pseudomonadati; phylum Bacteroidota; class Flavobacteriia; order Flavobacteriales; family Crocinitomicaceae; species Crocinitomicaceae bacterium. Next base: position 496,237 of record JADJGJ010000001.1, on the reverse strand, counting down.
TTTTGATGTTCCGTCTGAAATCTCAAGCATCTCTCCTATCTCTTTGTGTGTATAGCCGTCAATCACGTAAAGATTGAAAACCTTGCGGGAAACATCCGGTAATTTTTTCAGCAATCCCATCAAAACATCCGTTTCCATTTTAGACCATACATCATTCTCAATTACTTCACTTTTTATCTCAAGCTCACGATCAGTTTCTTTTGCATCTACTAATTGCAGATAGTTTTTATTTTTTCTGAATTCATCAATAATGGTATTCATTAGAATTCGTCTTGCCCAAGCTTCAAATGGTGTATCAGGCTTGAGTTTATCAAGATTGCGGCAAATTTTTACAAAACCAATATTGAGAACGCTTCGTGCATCCTCCTCATTCCGGTGATAGCGCATGCAGGTAGGCATTACTTTTACATAATACCACTCGTAGAGCTTTTCTTGCGCTCTTCGATCATTTTTTCTGCATGCCTCAATTAGCCTTTCATCTATCATACAGCAAGTTTAGCTAAAAAAGACCAACCAGCAGTTCGGCTGGTTGGTCCGAATAAGTAGTTCATTACAGCAAACCCAAAAACTATAATAAACATTTTCTTACCTGTATAACGAGTTTGCTTAACTTAGGGTTGGAATTGTATAAAAGATTTTTCTAAACATGCTTCAGCTTCACTTGCTCAGACACGGAAAAGCCGTGAAATTCACAGATGAATCATCTGATTTTCAGAGACATTTAAACAAACAAGGTACCGCGCAAGCCAACGTACTAGGTTATATTTTAAAACAAAGAAATTATAAACCCAATCAGATAATTGCCTCCTCGGCTGTGAGAACAGCGCAAACCGCTGAAATTGTAAGACACCATCTGGATGGAACTTCCATTGAATATCATGCTGATTTGTTTTTGGCCGAACGATCTGTCATTCTGCATCGCATCCATAAAACAGGAAAAGGAAAAAACCTTTTGTATATAGGTCATAACAATGGCATTTCTGATTTGGTGTCATGGCTAACTGGTAAACAAACAACACTGGCTACATGCCAATGTGCGGTAATTGAATTTCCGTTTGACGATTGGAATTTAATTTCAGGAAACACCGGAAATCTTATTGAAGTCATTACTCCTGACGTTGTTTCTTTCTGATGAAAAGTGAAGATAAAATAATTCTTGGTGTTGACCCCGGTACTGTGGTAATGGGCTATGGCTTGATTCACATTCAAGGCAACAGTATTTCACTCATCACATTTGGAGTTTTAAAACTGAGTAAAATTGAAAATCAACCTGACAGATTAAAGCGGATATTTTCAAGGGTTGATCAACTCATTCAAGAATATCATCCGGATGAAATGGCCATTGAAGCGCCTTTTTTTGGCAAAAATGTTCAGTCCATGCTCAAACTTGGCAGAGCACAAGGGGTGTGCATTGCCGCAGCACTTCAGCGCAACATTCCAATTGAAGAATATTCGCCAAAAAAAATCAAACAATCTCTTACAGGAAACGGAAATGCAAGTAAAGAGCAAGTTGCTGCTATGCTCATGCGTCAATTGGGTATTAAAGAAGTTCCTGATTATTTAGATGCGACCGATGCGCTTGCAGCAGCAGTTTGTCATTATTATCAAAAAGGAGTTGGACTCAACAACAAAGCAAAATCAGGAAACTGGAAATCATTTCTTTCTCAAAATCCTGATAGAATTAAATAGCTTAATTAACCCTGAAAAGTTGATCAGTACAACCTTTTCACGCATTCATCAAATTGGCAGAAATCGTTCTGAGTTCTTCTGCACTTAAATTTAATTTTGGTTGAGAGAAATCAATATCGCGCATTGAATTCAGCGGAATTAAATGAATGTGTGCATGAGGCACTTCAAGGCCAATCACAGCAATCCCAACTTTTTTACAAGGAAAAACTGCCTTTATTTTTTGACTCACCTTTTTTGAGAACAACATCATCTCAGCCAATAGATCATCCTCCATATCAAAAATATAGTCCACCTCTATTTTTGGAATAACCAAGGTGTGACCTTTTCGCAGCGGTGAGATATCTAGAAAAGCCAGAAATTTATCGTTCTCTGCAACCTTATAGCAAGGAATTTCACCGGTAATGATTCTTGAAAAAATAGTAGCCATCAGTTTCTGGTTATTTCAAGTATCTCAAATTTCACTGTACCGCTTGGTACTTTAACATCAGTCGTATCACCTACCTTTTTTCCCAACAATCCTTTTCCAATTGGTGAATCAATAGATATTTTGCCTTCTTTTAGATTAGCTTCATTTTCAGCAACCAGCGTGTAAATCATGGTAGCTCCATTGCCGGTATTTTTAATTTTTACTTTTGAAAGAATTAACACCTTAGAATTGTCAATCTGAGACTCATCAATGATTCTCGCATTAGCAACAATATCTTCCATCTTTGCAATTTTCGCTTCAAGCAAACCTTGTGCTTCTTTAGCCGCATCGTATTCGGCATTCTCAGACAAATCACCTTTATCACGAGCTTCAGCAATCTGTTGTGAAATTCTTGGCCGTTCAACTACTTTCAATTGATAAAGTTCATCCTTGAGCTTTTTCAATCCTTCTTCAGTATAATATCTTAACTGTGACATAGTGCATTATAAAAAATAACAAGAGAGCCCTGTAAGGACTCCCTTGTCAACAAATTTAAGAAAATTTTATTTTAAATCAATAGTCACCCCAACGGTATGACAACCATTGAACGGGGCAGCATGGCGGTATGCATAGTTGATACCTAACATGCTTTTGTTTTTACCTACAATGGCATTTACAGTAACTCCGCCGGTTATTCCACTGAGTGCAGTAACACGTCCGTTGAACATATAATCTTTGGAAAAAATACCTTTTTCATAAACATATCCAACGTTCATATCAAACTGAGCTTTTTCACTTCCCATGTGGAAATTCAACCCTAATCTGAATTGGTCATTTGAGAATGAATTAGCTGTAAAAGATCCGGCAGCTGTCAGTCTATACATCTCTGAGAAATTAAAATCATACGATCCGCCAATGGCAAGCAGAGACGGCATTTCAAAAGCTGAAGAGCGTTGCTCAAGCGTGGCAAGATCACCTGTTTCAGGGTACATCATTGAGATTGCCAACCCGTCACCTTTGAATGACATGGTAGGTCCAACATTCTTCAACGTAATACCAAATTTAATTTGATCTTCTTCCCCTGTCACATATCTGATACCAGCGTCAATTGCAACACCTGTACCACGCAAATTTGAGATGGTTTCATTGATTACTTTGAAATTGATTCCACCGTAAATTGAATTGGAAAATTCGCGTGCATAACCAACATTGAAATTTGAATAGGTTGGTCTAAAGTTACCTATTCCACCTTCCGGCAAATCAACTGTTGTAATCTGAATATCACCAAATCCCATTGACATAACAGAGATAGAGATAACACTAGCGTCAGAAATACGTTGAGCCAAACCGGCTGAATTAATATTGACACCTGAACCACCAAGCCAGCTAGTGCGATCAAACCTGATCTGCGTTTTGGATGTGAATGCCAAACCAGCGATATTAGTATAAATTGCATCTACCCCGTTTACACAAGATACTCCTGCATCACCCCAACCTGCGCTGGGACCCCAAGGATTGATTAGCAATTCTCCGGCACCGGCTGAACCAACACGATCTCCGTTTCCTGCCATAGCCATTGAACTTACAGCAATCACTGCAAATCCGGCTAGAATTGATTTCGAAAATTTATTCATAAGTCTTCAAAAGTCGTTTTTACTATCTACAGGTTATCTAAATCTACCTGTCTTAATACACCATACCACTTCAATACCTTCTCCTCAGTGCCTATTTGATTACCGCTCGCATCTACTATTGGAACTTCAATGTGTATCAGATAAACACCGCCGGCAATAGGAATTCCTTTGTGGTTTTTCAAATCCCATTCAAGTGAAGTCAGTGGATCGTCTTTTTCAAAACTGCGAACCAAAGCACCTTGCATATTGAAAATAGTTACTGTACAACGCTCTGGCAAATTGGTGATTTTAATACGGTTGTCCAATTTGCTGGTTTCATAAGAACTGTATGCATAATAAGGATTAGGAACCACATTGATATTATCCAATACAGAAATCAACTGATCGCTATTCATGGTGCGAGTTGGCTCTGTAATTGTAAATTGATACATTGGTGAACCATCATTCTCTCCATTAACTTCTCTTTCTTTATACGGTTTGTTGATTCGCGCAGAGATTTTAACATCTGTTTGCAACAGTTCCTGATCAAAAAGCAATAATGGTTCAAATACCCAGAAACAGTTTTTCCAAGAAGTCAGGAAGTTTGTATTTCTGGTTCCTGAAGGTAACGAAGTATCCCATTTTGAAGCAAGCCATGTTCCTTCATCATAGCTAGGGCAACCACTGTCGTCAACGTTTTCTCCAAAAACATAAACATAATGCATACCACCAAATGTAGGATTTCCAACATTATCAGCAAATGACGAGGTAGGATTCCAGATCATATCATCGCCGTTATCCCCTGCTAGCCATGAGTTTTCGCCAAAAGCCATGTTCAATCTGGCGCCGGTATTTACATCAATTGCATAACCAGGGAACCAACCCATTCCTGTTCCTGTGCCATCAGGATTGCCATCCTTGTCAACCGATTCGTCTGATCGCATATACATAACATCATCAGATGAGTATTCACACTGTGTAGGGTTATCATTCATTTCTAATACCGGACAACGAGTCCATTTAGATTTATCAGCGGTAATCACAATGTCTACATCATGTAATTGATAGAAACTTGCTTTAGTTTGTGATGCAGAAATGGTAGTCCACCATCCGGCAGGATCAGGATCAACATACGTATGTCCCGGACGACCAAGAGGCATTCCATAACATTCATAACCGACGCGGTTATATGGTGCAATAGTACCATTCAATAGTTTTTCATATTTCGATTCATCATCTAGCGCCTTGTCGTTGTAGAAACATGGATTTTGAATCCAAGCAGTAGCAACGCACTCAGTATTATCAGTAGCATTTTCACTTGCTGTTCCTGATCGAATCCAGTTAGTAGGATAATAACTGTCATTATCTGGGACACCCCACAACCACATCTTAGATGAGTCAGCATAAGAAATTACCGCATCAATCGGATCTGTGTAATAATTGGTTTCTGGGGGATTTCCAGTATAAAATTGCTGACTGATAGTTACAGAAAGACCCCAATCCAAAATCAACTGTTCATTAGAAACACCAATTGTGTAGTCAGACCAAACTGTATCTTTCACACCGTTGAAGTCACGGCATATCCACCAGATATCATTATTTAATTTAGGCTCATCATTTCCAAAACCAACGGTATAGGTTCCTTCTTGAAGGTTCAACGGGTCAATTACTTTTACGTCAATTGGACCGTATCCACTTTTGTAGGTTGGATGATCAATCTTACCATTTGCAAGAATCGTGCTTACTGAAGCATCAGTTAATTCAAGGAATGTTCCCCCATTACCTTCACCTTCAATCTGAGTAATTTCAGGTTGGTAACCATAGCTTGTAGTAAAAATTGTTCCATCATTTTCAGGAGTTGGATCATGCGGTATACCAACCACTGACTCAATTCCTTTACCTGTTCCTGAAATACGAGATCTCAAATATGGATTTTTTTGTCCATCCAATAATTGCGGATCATTCGGATCATACTCCTTATATTGATTGTAAGCGTATGCTACAGCGATGTAATAATATTTTTTATGATTTACCAGTTTACGATCACCGGTTGCAAAAAGGTCTTCAGTAATTACAAATGAATGTTTCAATCCTTCATCAGCTCCTTCAACCATAACAGCAGGAATCGAGATATCTAATTCCTCATCATAAGTATAGTTCACCAATTTTGATACACCGTTGACAATATCACACTGTGCAACCAAACGTGCTTGTTCAATATCATCCAATTGAGTAACCGCAGAAAGCTCATCGCGCATTTGGAAGACCTGATAACCTTCAAACCAGAAAGTATCATCATAATAAATCCCTTGATCAATCAATTCATCAGGAGTAATGATGTTGATTTTATCACGCTCATAATATGACTCAATGTTTACACCTGGAGGGTCAGTTAAATAAAGAATCAATTGATTTTCCATTTCTTGAATAGTTAAAGTAGGCGCCACAGGCGGTTCAACTAATTCAAAGCAGTTATCAAATAAAGCCTGAGCCTTTGTGTCAGCAGTTTTCATTGCACGCACAGATGCTTCAAGATCAGTTTCGTCACTACGTCCATAAACAACACCAACTGTAATGTTATTTACCGCACCTGGAGAAAGTACGAATGGTCCGGCAGACTGAATAAAACGACGGTCAGCAGGCGGGTTACCGGCAGTGATTTCTGTCCATTCAAAACCAGGATCTACTCCATCAGTTCCCCAATTTTGCGGGTCTGAATCACCCGGGAACATAAAATCAGCTTCCAAACTAGTTGTACCGGTATTGAATCCATCTCCACCATATCGCATTGGAGAGCCATTTTTCCAAATACCTTGCATATAGCGGTAATAATCCGTTGCATTATCTGGTTCACCGTTTTGAGCGCTTGAGTTGTTGTAATAGACGAAACGTCTCATTCCATAGCGCTCGTTGTCAACGATACCATCGCCATATCCAATTCCGTTCAATGCTTCATTGGGTCCAATCCCTTTGGCATTATCAACCCCGTCAACATCTTGATATGGGCCTTCAAAAAAGTCAATACCAACAGCTGGAGGGTTGTTACCATAACCAGGTTGACCGTTACCACCTTGGTCAACAGCATCACCGTTATAAGCGTAACCCAAACCACGAGTAACATCACAACCTACATAGTCATCGGTTGCAAATCCAACATCCGGGTCGGCCCATTGTCCGAAATAGGTATTATACAAAGTTTGAGTTCCTCTGTTAATCAATTCGTAGTTATAAAAAGTCATATCATTCACCGCATCGTCGGTTGCAAAGGCAAAAGCTTGCGCACGAATTTCCATACCAATTGGGTCACCACCAGATTCAGTGTGAATGTTTCCTTTGTCATTGAATACCCACCAGTGCGTTTCGTCACCAAACAAGGTTACACGACGATCGTTACGGCAATCAATTTCATCACGCACATCATACCATGGATAATCACCATCATTAATAGGATCATAGATTCCATTAGGCGATTGGCCCGGAGGCGCATTGTCATAAAAAGGAGCTAAGTAAAAATCTTCTCCTAAACTTGGATCACCATGAGCAGGCCAGTTTACGATACGGTCTAACACTTCTTGATCCATTTCAAGCACTTCTTCGCAATCTTCCGGATCAAGTACTCCATTCTGGCAATTCCACCATGTGATGAACTGCATTACCTCTGCTTTACGAATGGTAAAAAATTTATCATACTTGGTACATTGAGATGGGATAATGTCAGCGGCACCATTGTCGCGCACCAAAATCATATCTGCATTTTGCACAACGAAAGGATTGAAATTACCAGAACCGGCGATTAATCCTCCCAAAGGACCCGGCCAGAAGTCATTCCCAGTTCTAAATTTATGTGCAGCTAATTTCAATTGTCCATTGATATCTTCACCACCCATCCAAAGCGCACCTGAATACAAGACGTGGTTATCACCTCCAACTGGTACTTCATAAGATGCTTTTGAATTGGCACGATCTTGCCACAAGCTACCGCCTGTTTCAATCAATGCACGCACATTATTAAACTCCATGAAGAGTCTTTCATTTGCCGGAGCACAGCCGGCTGCGCGATCATCTCCACCTGAAGGGGTAACAGGGCCATGACTGTTCATGTCCTTATAAGCCAGAACTGATCCGGCTATCCCCATCATTACAACACTTACGATTATTCGCTTCATAATCTTTTGAATTTGAATTTATGTCTGATTAAAAATCAAATTTTACACCTATACGAATTGTTCTTGGGAAACCAAGGTTGAAAGGGTTTGCAACCTTCATCAGATAATAATCTCTGAATGCTTGTTCATCCAATTGACTTTGAATTGAAGTCTGATATTGTGCAGCAGCAAGATATCCGTCATCTGATGCGTTACCTGTTGCACGATATACATTAAGTACGTTTTGGAAGTTGAAAATATTTGTAACACGGCAGTATACATTCAGGTATGCCGCTTTCTTTTTATTTTCATCATTGCCAAATTCCAAATCAAAATTTCTGTCTAATTGAAGATCTATACGATAAGTCCAAGGTTTTCTTGAACCGTTTACTGTTCCTTCCAATTGTGAGCTATTTGGAGAAATCAAACCATCACCAACTGGAGTTTTCAAACCTGAATAAGGAGTACCAGAACCAATGTTAGTTACAATGTTTAATCCAGTGTTTCCAAATACCTCAAAATTTCCAATTTTTGGTCCGTTGTAATCTTTCCCTGTTCCGTAACGATAATCCAACACAATTGAGAATGCATGACGTTGATCGTAAGAATAAGGGAAAATAGTACGCAAGTTTGGAGAACCTGAGTTTACAAGTGCAAGAGCAGAATTTGGATCAGACCCTGTACCGTTAGCAAACTGCAATGTGTAAGCAGCTGTCATACGGACATTGCCGGTTCTTCTAAGGTCATACATGATCGTCAACCCTTTAACTGTACCAAAGTCACGATTGCCGTATGTACGGTAGGTGTTTGGATATGCCATCAGTACGTTCATCAACTGAACCTGATTCCTTTGTTCCTTGTAGAAAGCAGAGATTTTCAATGATGAGGTACGACTCAATACTTGTTGGAAACCGAGCTCATAGTCAATGGTTTTTTCAGGTTTCAAATTCGGGTTATTAATGATTTCATTTCTCGTTTGCAAGAATTGATAATCAATAGGGTCAAAACGATTACCGGTTGTAGGACGTTTTGTCAAGATGTCGTAGTGTGCAAAGAATGAAGCCTCATCAGAGATTGGGAACGAGAATGCGATACGAGGCATCACATTAATTTGTGGTTTATAATCTTCAAATGCATCAGCTGTTGGGTTTGTAAGCGATGGATCAACTAACCATGGTGCAATACCTTTACTTCCAGAAATGACAGTAGGATCAGACACCTCAACACCATTGGCATCATACCAAGTGTCACCGTTACGGTAACCGTTAATAGCAGTGATGTTGTTTACATCATTGACATAAACTACATAATCATCGCCCATATTATCAGGGTGAGTGATGGCCGTACCGTTGTCAAATTGCGATATTTCACCTACGGTTTTAGCAGTGTATAATAAGTATGGATCTTTCAATACCGGTTGATTTGCGTCAAACATGTCAACACGAACACCTACGTTGAAAATAATATCATCAAATGCAAATTTATCCATCACGTATCCCGCGACATAGATTGGCTGGAAAGCTCCAATATGGCGTTTATAATTTCCATTCTCATCAAATTCGGTAAAATAATCATTGATGTTTGTAGCGCCTTTCACTTTATTACCAACATGGTCATACCCATACCAGCTAAAAATATTATTTCCTGAATTCAACAATTCATCTGCGCTGAACATATCCAATGTGAAGAAATTAGGATCAATAGCATCGATGTCAACAAAATCAGTTCCGTCAGGATTCAGACCTTGACCGAGACGCACATTATAATCAAAGAAATATTGAGCATCATTAGATTGTTGTCCACCGTAATCACCAGGTGCAGCATTCAATCTGTCATAGGTGACACGCGGAAAGGTTCCATAAAAATCATAAGTAGAACCTGCAACTGATTTGTCATACTCAAGAATATGGTTATTCATATACTGACGAGCAATTGTCCAAATACCGATTGGTGCGCCGCCGAAGTTTCTATCCCAGCGCTGTTCATATTCGAAACCAAGTGAAATAGCATGATCGCTTAGGTTAACAGTACCAGAACCAGTAATACGGAACTGATCAGCCTGTGAATATCCATAATAATTATATGGAGTTCCAAGGTTATCCCAAATACCATATACATTATCAGGTACGTCTCCGTTTCTCAAGCCACCACCTTGTTGGATCTGGAATTGATTTTCGTAATTACCAAAAGGATTCCCTTCATAAATCTGATAGTACTGATTTGTTATCGCCGATAATGCAGTAAGCGCAGTATCACCGTCTTTCGAAACTGTATAATTTGGATCAAAAGTCACCAAAACATCTTGATAACCATTATGTATCAAGCTATCCCCATCTTGATTGAATTCATAAGTTGGAATTCTGTAGGTAGTGAATGTACCAACATGACCATAGTTGAAAATACGGTCTTGATGAGTAGCATCCCAAGATCTGTCATAAGACTGAGAGTAATCAATCATGATAGAGTAGAAAGCATTTTTAACTTTTGAAGCAGAGTTTGCATCATCGTTCGCGAATCGTTGAGTGAAACGACCGTACACACGCCAGTCGAATGATGTATTGAGGCCAAAATTTTCGAAGTTCATCAATGAACCTTGATAAGAATATCCTCTTCCATTATAATATGCAGCCGAGGCACCAAAAGTCAAGTTGATTGAAGGTCCCGCATTCACGTCAATTTTACCTGCGAAAGAAGCAGAACGACCACGAGCATTCATTCTCCAAGGAACCTGTTCGAAATCTGAATTTTCAGGATTTTCAGTATCATTTCTCAAATAACTGGCATTATAATAAGTACCTTGTCCGATACCTGTTGGACGCAAAGGATTCAGCAACAAAGAATCACGAGCATCTTGTTTTATTCTCCATGCACCGCCATTAGTAAGTGGGCGGCTGTCAAGCTCATCAGTAAAGTTGGCAGAAATGAAGAAACCTAAAATGGGATCTGTTTTTGCACCGGTAGAATCCTTTTTCATTAATAGTGGACCAGAGATCATTCCTTCCAACAGATTATATCCGTATTTATCAAGACCAAACACTTTGCCGTCATAACCTAGTGGATCTTGACCATTGAAGTAGAATCCAGAAGTTACGCCTTCAAACGATCCAAAATACTGGGCAGAAGGACCGCGAGTAGTAATAGAAATAATACCGCCCGTTACGTCACCATAGTTTGCTGGCACACCACCAGTAATAACCGACACCTCTTGCATAGCCGCTTTAGGCAAAGAAGAAGAACCGCGCACTTTAATACCATCAATATAATAATATGAATCTTCAGCACGTGCACCGCGAATTTGCAATGCTCCTGAACCTTCTGCGTTATAGACACCACCCACGGTAGTAGCAATCCCGGTTGCATCACGAGTTGGCATTTTGGAAATATCTTCACGAGTTACCGTACCACCAGAAGCACCCCCGTCTTTATTGATAAGAGGAACTGAATACGTAATTACCTCAACCACATCAAGCATTTCAGCGGTTTGTCCCATTTGAAGATCATCCAAAATGGTGTATTTATCAGAACTCACGATAACTCCGGTTTGTCTCACAGTTTGATAACCGACAAATCTCAATTCCACATCATAGGAACCGGGAGCGAGAGAACTGATAAGGAACTTGCCGTCAAAATCAGTTGCGGCATAACCTTTTTGCTGGTCACCCGAAAAAACAATCACCTTAACAAAGGGAAGGGGTTCACCAGATACTTTATCGGTAATTGTTCCTTTGATAGAACCTGTACCGGTTTGCGCGTAGGCAAAACCAGCTGACAACAAGAAAGTTGTAATTACCAATCGTAGAGACTTCAGCATAAGTAAGCGTATTTGTTAAATATTCCTAAAATACAATAGCGGGTAAATATAGGTAAATAAAATCTGGTCGAGCAAAAAAAAATAACAAAATCTTAACCGTTTTTACTCACTGACAAATTTAGATACTGAGAACTAAAGGATAAAGAAAAATAAAACCGAAAACTGAGTTTATTATACCAGTCTGTTATTCTTCATTGGTTTTCCCTTTTGACGTCTTTTTGCGTTGCGAGCTGCACGCCTCATACGTTTTCTGGTTTCTTTGTCTTGATTATTCCAGTGTTTGCGACCGGATCTTTTTCTGGAGCTGTAGCTGCTTCTCAAGCCACGACTTTTATTGCGTGAACCACCACCGCCTGATTTAATAGACTTCGCTCCTTTATCTTGCACAAACCCCTCAGAAGGTAAAATGAGCGTAACTGAAATAATTATTAATAATTTCGTTAATAGTTTTTGAAGATTCACTTTCATGTTTCAAATATATTCAAGAAAACGAATTATTGCAATGCTCTTTCTGGCATTGTTGACAATTTCATGTAAGGAAGAGAAATACCCAATTCCTAATGTGCCTGTTAACGTGACTATTAACTTAGATTTGCCTGCCTATCAGGCTTTGAATGCACCAGGGGGATATAGCTATGTTAATGGGGGATCCAGAGGTATCGTAGTCTACAACAATTTTTCAGAATTTGTAGCCTTTGACAGACATTCCACTTATAATTCAGACGACGCATGTGCTATTGTCATGGTAAATCCGGATAATATTTTTGAGTTGATAGATACTTGCTCAGGTTCACGATTTAGCATTCAAAACGGACAGGTACTTGCAGGGCCAGCTCAATTTGGACTAAAAAAATATTACACTACCTGGGACGGCGCCTACACGGTAAGTATCTATAATTAAAAAAAATCCCGCCTTCTAAAGAGGCAGGATTTGAAATTAATTTCGTTCTAAAAATATTAATATCTGTAGTGTTCTGCTTTGAACGGACCGGCCACAGTAACACCAATATATTTAGCTTGTTCTTCAGAGAGAGTTTCCAGTTCTACCCCAATTTTAGCAAGGTGTAAACGCGCAACTTTCTCATCTAGATGTTTTGGAAGTGTGTAGACATCATTTTTATATGCAGCAGAATTATTCCACAGTTCAATTTGAGCTAACGTTTGATTTGTAAAAGAGTTTGACATTACAAAAGAAGGGTGCCCGGTTGCGCAACCAAGATTAACCAAACGACCTTCAGCTAAAAGGATAATGTCTTTTCCATTCACGGTATACAAATCAACTTGAGGTTTAACTTCTAACTTGGTTTTTCCCCAGTTTTTGTTAAGCCATGCTACATCAATTTCATTGTCAAAGTGACCAATGTTGCACACGATGGTTTTATCTTTCATCTTTTCAAAATGACGACCAAGCACGATATCTTTATTACCGGTAGCGGTAACAACAATGTCTGCCTCCATTACGGCTTTATCCATTGGCTTTACTTCAAAACCATCCATTGCGGCCTGCAATGCACAAATAGGATCAATTTCAGTCACAATCACACGGGCACCCGCCCCTTTTAACGAAGCTGCTGATCCCTTACCTACATCACCGTAACCGGCAACAACGGCAACCTTGCCTGCCATCATCACATCAGTAGCTCTGCGTATTGCATCAACTAGTGACTCTTTACATCCGTATTTATTATCAAATTTTGATTTAGTAACAGAATCATTCACATTGATTGCAGGCATCACCAAAGTACCATTTTTCACACGCTCATAAAGACGATGCACACCGGTGGTTGTTTCTTCAGATAATCCACGGATATCTTTTGTCAGCTCAGGATAGCGATCAAAAACCATATTCGTTAAATCACCACCATCGTCTAGAATCATATTCAGAGGTTTACCACCTTCAAAGGCAAAAAGAGTTTGTTCAATGCACCAGTCAAATTCTTGTTCATTCATACCCTTCCAAGCATATACCGGAATGCCTGCAGCAGCAATTGCAGACGCTGCATGATCTTGAGTTGAAAAAATATTACATGATGACCAAGTAACCTCAGCGCCCAATTCAACTAAGGTTTCAATTAATACTGCTGTTTGAATAGTCATGTGCAAACAACCAGCAATGCGTGCTCCTTTGAGAGGTTTGGTTGATCCATACTCTGCTCTTAAAGCCATCAAACCGGGCATTTCAGCTTCTGCTAGGCGGATCTCTTTTCTTCCCCATTCTGCCAGACTAATGTCTTTGACTTTGTATTTTAATTTTTGTTCTGTAGTGCTCATCGTCAATTTTTCTTTAGTATAAGGCTGCAAAAGTACAAAACTCCTTTGTAATTTGCACCATAATTAAACTGATTGTCAATTGTACACCATTCATCACTTAGCATCACACAACGGCAGCGTGATAAAATATATTCAGTTTGATAATAAGACATTACCTGCTGAAACCCTAAACGCATTAACTGAAAATGAATTAATGCGCTACAATTCCTTTCTATCAGTCAAACGCAAGGCTGAATTCCTTTACACACGCGTACTTTGGCATTCATTTAACTCTGGCAGAATAATTTCTTATGATACGAAAGGAAGACCATATCTTGAAAATGGAGGGTTCATCAGCATTTCACATTCACGTAATATTGTTGCTATTGCCTATCATCCAACACATGAGGTGGGAATAGATGCAGAATTCAAATCAGATAAACTTATACGAATATCAAAGAAATTTCTTTCAAACTCAGAACTTCAAGAGTTAAATATACTTGATCTCACCCAGATAACCCTTGCGTGGAGCATCAAAGAGGCTATTTACAAAATGGAAAATACCGAAGGGTTGAGCCTCAAAGACAATATCAGGCTGAAAATTCGAAACCAAGAAGTTTATGCAGATGTAATCAAAGACAAAGAATTACACCATTACATATTTCGTTATCATGATTTAGGAGAATTTGTTATTTGCTGGTGTTCACATGAAGATATGAATGGCAAATCTGTGTTTTGAAATTTAACCTATAATTAATACAACTTTCTGACATTCTTTTTCGTAAACAGTTAGATTGGGTACCATGCACCGTTATATTTTATATTTGATAGTAAGTTTAGCATTGATTCATTTGCTTAGCTTTAACGTAAGCGGTATGTGGATACAAAAAGCCTCGTTTGGAGGAGATGCGCGGCACCGTTGTACCGGCTTTTCAATTGGAAATAAAGGATACATAGGTGGGGGCCATACCAATTCAGGCGGACTAGCCTATTTCAAAGATTACTGGGAGTATGACCCGGGCACCAATAGCTGGACACAAATAGCAGATTATGGCGGAGGCTACAGATATCACTCAAGTGCTTTCACTATTGGCAGCTATGCTTATGTTGGACTTGGCGAAAACGACAATAGTGAATATTGCAATGATTTTTGGAAATATATTCCCTTAATAAATACTTGGGTTCAGGTTGATTCATTTCCCGGGGTGCCTCGTCGCGGGGCATGTGCATTCATGATTGACGATATAGGATATTGCGGAACAGGACAAACCGAATCAGGATATGCTGCTGATTTTTATGCATACAATCCAACCACTAACAACTGGACTCAGATTGCAGATTTCACCGGTGAAGCACGCAGCTCAGCAGTAGCGTTTGCGCACAACGGGAAAGGTTATGTTGGCACAGGTCACGTGTTTGGTGATGATAGAGCTGATTTTTTTGAGTATGATCCAACAACCAATTCCTGGATCCAAAAAGCAGACGTTGGTATAACACCACGCCAAGATGCAACAGGTTTTGTATTAAATGGTGAAGCCTATATAGGCACCGGTAACAATAATGAAGGCACTGAAAATTTTGATGATTTCTGGAAGTATGATTTCACCAATGACAGCTGGATTCAAATTGCAGATTTTGACGGACAAGCAAGAAGGTATATGGTTTCATTTACCATTGGTGATATTGCTTATTGCGGAACCGGAACCACAGGTACCAATCTACGAGATTTCTGGGCATTCATTCCTCTTTTAAGTAATGCAGAATTAACGATTGATGATGGTGTTGCTGTTTATCCCAACCCTTGTAAAACACATTTTTTTATTAGCGGATTTCAGCCTGAATCATACCCAATGCAACTAGCTATATATGATTTGTCGGGCAGATTAGTTGAGAATAAAAATCTGTCTGATTCAAATGCATCAGTTAGTATAGCTAATTTTAAAGAAGGTAATTATATTTTAGTTGTCACCACAAATCAAAACCAAATTACAACGGGTTATTTAAGAATTATACCATGACAATTTCTGAAAAAATAAATTCAGGTAAAAAGCAATTAGCAGTTTTGGTTGATCCTGACAAAACATCCAATGAATCACAACTTGCTGAATTATTAGTGCGCATCAATGCACTGAAACCAGATTATATTTTTGTTGGTGGAAGTACAGTAAATATAGGTTCTTTCAACAGCTGCATTCAATACATTAAAGAGCACACCCAAATACCGGTCGTGATTTTTCCGGGATCATATAATCAAGTACATCCAAAGGCAGATGCGCTATTATTTTTAACATTGATTTCCGGAAGAAATCCAGATTATTTGATAGGACATCATGTTGAAGCAGCGCCTGTATTAAAATCAATGCAAACTGAAATAATACCAACCGGATATTTATTAATTGACGGCGGAAAAAACAGTTCAGTTCAATACGTGAGTCAAACTACGCCAATTCCGCCTGATCAATATAGCATAGCCGCAAATACTGCATTGGCAGGGGAAATGCTTGGAGTAAAGGCAATTTTTTTAGATGCAGGCAGTGGCGCATTGAATCCGGTTTCGCCTGACATGATCAGTACAGTTAAAAAACAAATTCAGGTGCCATTAATTATTGGCGGAGGTATCAAAACTTCAGACCAGGTTGAAATGGCTTTCCATGCCGGTGCAGATATTATTGTTATCGGAAATAAAATAGAAGAAGATCCTGACTTTTTATTAGATCTCATGCATGTTAAAACTTTGTACAAATAATTGAAATTCATAAATTTGAAGCAATGAGAAATTTTCTGATTATTGTGTTTGCACTTTGTTTTGGCACTTCATTGATGTCACAACAACTTGCTTTGCCTTATTCAGATCAAACATCAGGAATTTACACAAGTGATGTAGCTGTTACTTTGAATCATGAGCTGAGCGGAGTAACAATTTTCTATACACTTAACGGGAACGAACCTACCACTTCAGACAATATTTATACAGGCCCAATTGAGTTGAGTAATCGTAACGGTGAACCTAACTCTTATTCCATGATTCCTACCAATCCATCATTTGATTACCCGATGGGAGCGTATGATTTAGACAGAGCAAATGACCGTGGCTGGCTTCCTCCGTATGGTGAAGTGTATAAAATCAATGTGCTTCGTTTTAAAGCCTTCAAGCCGGGATACGCTCCAAGTGAAACGGTGACACAAACTTTTATGATTGATCCAATGGGCGCATCTAGATATGCACTGCCTGTTTTATCTCTAGTTGTTGACAGCGTAGATATGTTTTCTCAAGAAAGTGGAATTTATGTTTACGGTAATCACCCGGATGGAAACTATTCAGAAAAAGGAGTTGCCTGGGAACGCATCACTAATCTTGAATATTTTGATGCCGGTGGAAATCTTGTCTTATCAAAAAAAGTCAGAGCACGAATTCATGGTGGAGGAAGCAGATCTTCATGCAAAAAAAATCTGCGCTTATATGGAGATACTGATCCGGAAACCAATTTCAATTATCCCCTATTTGATAACTACGCTTTAGATAAATACAAACGCATTATTCTGCGTGGTGGTGGACATAGCCCAAGTTGTTTTCCAAGAGATGATTTAGCAAACATGATAACTGAAGGACTTGCTGTTGATCAACAACACGTGCGTCATCTTATCCTTTTCATCAACGGAGAATATTGGGGCATCCATACTATTAAAGAAAGAGTAGACAAATATTTTATTCAAAACAGATATGGAGTTGATGACAACGATATCACTATACTTGATCAGGAATATGATGTGCAAGACGGATTTCAGGTAGATGCTGATGAAATGTCAAGTCTTGAAGATTATATCATTGCCAATGACATGTCACTTGATCAGCACTATCAATATGTCCTTGAAAAAATTGATGAAGACAATTACATTGATTATATGTGTTCTGAAATTTTTCTCAGCAACGTAGATTGGGTTTATTCAAACGTGGTTATATGGAGAAAAACAGGGCCATTTAATCCTCAAAAAACAAAACCGCATGATGGCAAATTCAGATGGGTATTTTATGATTTTGATGGAGCATTTGGCGGAGATTGCAGCAATGCATATTACACGGTCAACACCTTAAATGCTGCTACCGTAGCTAGTGGAACATTTGCTTCATACACACGTTTTTTCAGAGGCATGCTTGAGAACGAAACTTTCAAGAAAAAATTTGTCAACCGGATGTGTGACCTTCTCAATTCACAATACAGAAAAAACAGAGTGAGTCAAAAAGTAACTGAAATATATAACGCACTTACACCTTCTATGCTTGAAAATGTTGAGCGGTGGAGATACCCATCAACAGCAACCACCCTATATACCAGACAATCTGAAACCCCTACCCTCACCCAATGGGATCTTAACTTTTACTATTTGCAGGTTTTTGCTGACAGAAGACAACGCAAGGTAAGAGATCACATGATGATTAAATGGGGATATCCTGATTCAAGCATGGTAACCGTGCAAGTTAATGACCCCACCATGGGAATGGTACAAGTTAATTCTATTCTGATCAATGAGAATCTTCCAGCGGTGAATAATCCGGTTTATCCTTGGAATGGATATTATATGAACACCGTTGAATTGCCGTTAACCGCAATTGCTAAACCCGGATATCGTTTTGTTGAATGGCAAGAGAGTGGAATTACCGATGAAACAATTCTTTGGAATCCATCAGGTGACTCTGTATTCACCGCCATTTTTGAAACAGATGACACATATCAATCTGTAGTCATTAATGAATTGATGGCATCAAACACAAATCATCTTGAAGACAATTTTGAAGAGCATGATGATTGGCTTGAATTGTTCAATCCAAATGACAAGCCAATGAACCTTTCAGGATGTGTTTTCCAATGGAGCACGCACAGCTGGACAATTCCTAACGGCACGGTCATACCTGCAAACGGATATTTACTTTTCTGGTTTGATGGTGAAGCATATCAAGGTGAAAATCATACCTCAGGTGACCTTACTAACGCAATCAATACCATTTACCTGAAAACATCTGAAGGAATACTAATGGATGAATTAATGTACCCGGCAACATCTTCAAACTATTCATTTGGACGCTACCCTAACGGATCTAATACATTTGCTGTGTTTGACGGACCAACCCCATTACAAAACAACAATACAACACAATTAAGTGAGCATGGTTTGAAATCATTGCAGGTTTACCCTAACCCTTCAAACGGCATAATTCACTTGTCTGAAAAATCAACATTTGCTGTTTTTGATATGCATGGTAAAAAATTGCTTCACTTTGAAAATTGTGAATCTGCTGATTTAGGATCACTCTCAAATGGAATTTACATTTTGGTTTCAGATAAAAATGAAGTAATTCAACTGATCATTCAAAAATGATTTCTAAAAAACTGAACATGAAAAAATCACTGCTTCTTTTATTAATTTTTATCTGGATTAATTCAGATATTTCTGCGCAAAATTTTACTGAATTTAAAAAAGCCGTACCCGCTGATCGCGCTGCTGATGATCAATTTGGATACGCAGTTGACATTGACGGAATATGGGCAATTGTTGGCGCATACAGCGATAATTTTGGCGGAAGTGAAAATCATGGTTCAGTTTACATTTACAAACGTGTTGGAGTGAATGATTGGGTAGAACATCAAAAATTAATTCCATCTGATCAAGAAGATTATGACCGCTTTGGTTGGTCAGTTGCTATTGAAGGAGACTATGCCATTATTGGTGCATACCGTGAAGATGAAGATGCATCCGGTGCAAATTCATTATCAAATTCAGGTTCAGCTTATATTTTTGAAAATGACGGAAGCGGTAATTGGGTACAGGTAGAAAAAATTGTTGCATCTGATCGGCAAGACGATGACGAATTTGGCTGGAGCGTTGACATAAGTGGTTCTACTGCAGTTGTAGGTGCCCGTGCTGAAGATCACAATGTTGCAGGCGGAAGTTATATTTATAGTGCAGGTTCAGTATATGTTTTTGAAAGAGACTTAGGAGGAAACTGGAATCAAACACAAAAAATTTGTGCGGCAGATCGTGCAGCGGATATCAATTACCCGGGTGGTTATTCAGGTGAAGATTTAGGTGATCAATTTGGTTGGGCAGTATCTATTTCAGGAGATTATATTGTTGTTGGTGCGCTGCATCATGATTATGCCGTTGTATCACCGCCATCAGGTATTATGTGGTCTTCAGGTGCTGCATATATTTTTGAACGCAATGCAGGTACATGGTCACAAGTACAAAAAATTCAAAATTTTGATCGTGAATCATGGGATCGTTTTGGTTGCGCTGTAGAGATAGACACCAATGTTTTAATTGTAGGTGCATATTCAGAAGATGAAGAAGAAGATGGTGTCAGCAATGAACTAACCAACCCGGGTTCTGCTTATCTATTTGAACGTAATACCGGAGGCACGTGGGTATTCACTCAGAAAATTGTACCTGATGATCGAAACTCAGGAGATCACTTTGGGTATTCATTTGCTTTAAAAGATACTTTATTGGTTGTTGGCACGCACTCAGATGATCATGATGAGTTTGGTGGTGCATTAGCTGATGACGCCGGCTCAGCGTATATATTTGAAAAAAACGCCGGGGTTTGGACACAATCTCAAAAAATTGATGCCTCAGACAGACAAGCTTTTGATGAATTTGGAATTGATGTTGGTCTTTCAAATCACACCATAATTATTGGTGCTTTTATGCAAGATTATGATGAGACCGGAACAAATCTTATGGCAGATGCAGGAGCAGCATATTTCTTCAGCAATGAATCGTGTCCGGTATTAATCACTAACCAAACTATTGATTTATGTTTTGGTCAAAGTTTGATGGTTGGTACAAATACATACACTGCATCAGGCAACTATTCTGATTTATTGCAAAGTATAGATGGTTGTGACAGTACAGTAAATACAACTCTTACTATTGCACCGGAGTTAAGTAGTTCAAATTTTGTTACCGTATGTTTTGGTACAGGATATTGGATTGATGGAAATTACGAAACTACCACCGGGGTTTATCCTGTTATCTTTACAGCAAGTAATGGATGTGACAGCACAGCATACACCAATCTTACTATTGAAAATCAAATTACAGCCATTCATGATATTTCCATTTGTTATGGCGATACGTATACCATTGGCAGCAGTACTTATAGTGTCAGTGGAGTATATACCGATATCATTACAGCAAGTAATTTTTGTGACAGCGTGGTAACTACTAATCTAACGGTTCAACTTCCGGTTAACACAGCGCTTAATCAAGATGACAATTATATTACCGCACAGGCGTCAAGCGCAATTTATCAATGGATTGATTGTGAAACTGACCTGATTATTCCGGGTGAAACTGATCAAATTTTTGTTGCTTCTTTGACCGGTGATTATGCCGTTATTATTACAGAAAACGGATGCACAGACACCTCAGCCTGCGTGCATGTTGATACATTTTCAGCAAGCATTGATGATGCCGGTTCAGAAGATTTTCACATCCTATTTGATCAGCTGACACATCAAGTTTCCATCAAAACTGCCCAAGAAATTGCTTACGTGATTTTAATAGATGATCAAGGAAGAAAAATTGAAATAATACAAATAGGTTCAGTGTATCTTATTCCTGAAAATATTTCAACCGGAATTTATATTGTGCAAGTGGCAACAAAAGAAAATCTGCATCAGAAAAAAATACTGATAACAGAATAAAACTCACATGCAATTTCTAAGCAAATTGTAAACTTCTTCAAGAGATTCTGTCACACAAAACTCTTGACCATCAGAACAGATTACTCTAACAAAGGCGGGGTTTTCTGAATCTCTTGCAACAGAAACAACCTGATTATGATGAATAGAGATTTGCTCATCTATACTATGCGCATTCGTCAATTTTATCAAACCAACACTCTTTTCCGCTGTCATGGTTTAAGCAAACTTTGGTAAAAAAACAATATCTTACATCAGCCCTTATCATTGCTTGGATCATATCGTGTAATGAACTGACCCACATAAGGTAATGCGCCCAAATATAGTATTATACACGGAACTGTGCAATATTTGTGCAGTGAAATTCTCACAATAGAACGCAATTTTGTGGAGGTGAAACACCGTGGTGAAATAGTAGAAAAGGCCGTACGTGAAACCGGGTACTCGATTACCCGTTTAGCAGCAAAATTGGGCAAAAGCCGAAGATGGATGTACTACGCCTTTGAAAATCCTGCCTTGTCATTAGATACCATCTATGAGATAGGAAGCATAATACGATATGATTTCGCTCATGATTTGACGCAACTCAGAAAATCAATTAATGCAGTTGGTCAAGCAGAAGAGCCCATTGCTCAATATTCAGAAAAAAACACCGCAGAGTATTGGAAAGATCGCTATCTGAATATCTTGGAAAAATACAATGATTTGCTTGCTGACCAAAAAACAAAAAAATTCCAACGAAAACGCCGAGTGAGTTTGCGAAAGAAAAAAAAGCCTGCTCAAAATAATATTGGTAATTGCTGATTAACACCTTTTTTGTTAACTGCATCTGATAATTATTGTTTTTAACCCCTGAATAGGATCTACACAATTTTTTCAGCAGCATCTTTCTTGAAATTAATTAGCTGATTTAAAATATTCTACTTCTCAATACGTCTTCAGAAAAAAATCTGATCATGCGTATTTTACTATTCTTGGTTATTGTAATTCTCATTGGAGGCAGCCTTGAATGGTATACCTATCGGGGGTTAAAAAGCAAATGGAATACATACCATATAATAACTAAACGCATTTTGCAAATCAGTTATTTTGTTTTTCTTTTCACCGCAGCTATTTCAATTATATTGATGCTCACTGCAACTAATGCTGTGCCTCGCAACATCGGTAATTTCTTTTTTGGATTTGTGATGATTAATTTTTTTGTCAAATTAGCCATGGCAATTTTTCTATTCATTGATGATTTGAGGAGAGGAATAATATTTGTGCGTAAAAAATTAAAACCACAAGTTGAAACTTCAGGCGAAAAAATATCACGCTCTGATTTTCTTGTCCGTGCCGGAATTCTTGCTGCAGCAGTGCCCGCAATTTCGTATCCGCTGGGCATGTTCATTGGGCCATACAATTATAAAGTGCGCAGAGAGCGAATACAACTTGCCAATCTTCCATCTGCATTCAAGGGAATTAAAATTGCGCAGATTTCAGATATTCACGCCGGAAGTTTTTATGACAAGCAAGCCGTTGAAAGAGGCATACACATGTTAACCAAAGAAAAACCCGATGTCATTTTTTTTACCGGTGATTTGGTGAATGACAGCGCATCTGAAATGGAACCGTACATGGACATATTTTCGCAAGTACAAGCGCCAATGGGTGTATACTCAATATTGGGAAATCATGATTATGGAGAATACAGACAATGGAATTCAGAAGAAGATAAAAAAGAAAATCTTGAGCGAGTAAAAAAAACGCATGAGCAACTGGGTTGGAAATTATTGCTTGATGAGCATATCTATCTTGAAAAAAACCAAGAAAAAATAGCTGTTATCGGTGTTCAAAATTGGGGTTCAGGATTTCAACAAATTGGTGACCTAAAAAAAGCGTATCAAGGAGTCAATGCACCGGTAAAATTGTTGTTATCACATGACCCAACTCATTGGGACGAGCAAGTGGTCAAAGACTATAGAGACATTGATATCACCTTCAGCGGCCACACGCATGGTGCACAAATGGGAATTGAAACGCATGGTTTTAAATGGAGTCCCATTTCATTGCGCTATGATAAATGGGCGGGCTTATACTCTAAAGACAATCAATATTTATACGTAAACAGGGGTTACGGATTTTTAGGGTATCCCGGAAGAATTGGTATTTGGCCAGAAATCACACTCATTGAACTGGTGTGATTGAAACGTAAAATTTTACTCCTTCACAAATCTGTCATACACCTCAAAACAAGTTGCAAGTTGCTCCCATTCTTTAATAACCGGACTTAAGATATACGTATTGAAATCGCCCTTGATTATTTCACATTTTTTTATTTTTTGGGCTGAACAATTTTCGTCATTTAATACCAGTTCCTTCATGTCAATTCCGCTACCGGTAAAGTGTATAACAATTACGGTAAAGTGTCCGTTATCTTCAGGTTGCGCTAAAAAATAAACACCTGAACTAAACGCATCATATAAAAAACTATTTGCTGAACCCGTTTGGTAGATATACGTTTTGGAAGGCACTAAAAAATAATAATTCTCCCCTTCAAGCGCAGTTGGCAGAGAATCATTTTCAACAACACCAAATATGTACCCGTTGCGCACTTGATACTTACTATCTTCACGCACCTGTTCACGCGTTATAAAAAGTAATTTATTTTTTTCAAGATATATGCCCGTTTCATCAACCTTGATATATTCACCGGCTGAACGCCTCAAGGCATTTTCATCTGTATTTTCTGGTTCATAGCTGCCGTGATAACCGGTTGATACACCATTTGCTTTTTTTAAAGCGGCAAATGCCTCTGTCCTGAAATAGACGGAATACACCGTTTCAGAAATTTCCTGTGCGAAAACTGTTGTAGTAGACAAGAATAAAATTATCTTTAAAGCCCTTTTCATTGAAATAATGATCTAATATATGGATAAAAGATGGCTTATCAAAAAGCCGGCCAACGAACAGGTGGTAGCAAGGTTGATAGAAGAAGTTGGTGTAAGTGGACCCATTGCCAGAATCATGGCGCAAAGAGGAATCACAGATTTTAATTCAGCAAAAGAATTTTTCAGACCTAACCTGCATCACCTCCATGACCCTTTTAAAATGAAAGGAATGTCAGAAGCTGTTGACCGCATTGAACGCGCAATTGCCGCACGTGAAAATATTTTAATTTATGGTGATTATGATGTAGATGGTACTACGGCAGTAACACTGGTATTTCAATATCTCACCAGAGAGTATGAACAAGTTGGTTACTACATTCCTGACCGATATAAAGAAGGCTACGGAGTTTCAGATGCCGGCGTAGATTTTGCCATTGACAATTCATTTAGTCTCGTGATTGCATTGGATTGCGGAACAAAAGAAATTGAAAAAATTGCACGAGCTAAAGAAAATGGAATTGATTTTATTGTCTGTGATCATCATACACCGGCAAATGAATTACCTGATGCTATTTTGCTCAATCCAAAACAACCTTTGTGTAAATATCCATTTAAAGAATTATCAGGATGTGGCATTGGATTTAAACTTGTACAAGCACTCAATTCAATACGCGGAGGCAATGGTGAAGACATTACAAATTTACTGGATTTAGTTGTTGTTAGCATCGCTGCAGATATCGTTTCTATGTCTGATGAAAATCGCGTGCTTGCCTTTCACGGGTTAGAAGAACTCAATAAAAAACAGCGCCCGGGATTTAAAAAATTACTTGAACTGGCAGGTAAAAATGATGTCGTGAATATTACAGACGTTGTATTCATATTGGCACCGCGCATCAACGCTGCAGGACGCATTGCCAGCGGAAATCAGGCAGTTGAATTATTACTCGCAAAAACATTTGATGAGGTTGACAACGTGAGCAAAGAAATTCATTTGCACAATGAAACCAGAAAAGGACTTGACCGTGAAATTACCCTTGAAGCACTTGCACAAATTGAACAAGATGAGTTTCTGCAAACTGCATCGTCAACAGTGGTGTATCATCCCGATTGGCACAAGGGGGTAGTTGGTATTGTGGCTTCCAGATTAACTGAAGTATATTATCGCCCAACCATTGTGCTTACACAATCTAATGGACGCGCCGTTGGTTCAGCCCGAAGCATAAGAGGTTTTAATATCTATGATGCCATTGAAGCCTGTGATGATTTGCTTGATCAATTTGGAGGTCATTCTTTTGCCGCTGGTCTCTCTTTGCCCGTAGAGCATGTTGATTTATTCAGAAAAAAATTTGATCAGATTGTTGTTGCAACGCTTGACAAAAAATTACTCAAACCGGTAATTGAAATTGATGCAGAAATTGATTTCAGAGATATTTACGAAAGTCAACCCGGAGGTATTCCAAAATTTTATCGTGTGCTCAACCAAATGGCACCCTTCGGGCCTGACAATATGCGTCCGGTATTTATTACACGGAATGTGAGATTGCTTGATAACTCCCGTATATTGAAAGAAGAACATTTAAAACTGCGCCTTCAGCAAGATGAATATCCTGAAATTATTTTGGATGCCGTAGGGTTCGGACTCGCTGCCAAATGGTCTGAAATTGAAGGTAAAAAAGTTGACCTCGTTTATACTCTTGAAGAAAATAGCTGGAACGGAAAAAGCGAATTACAACTGCTGATTCGCGACATCAAAAAATCAGGATAAAGGTTCATCCCAGCCATGTTTTTCCACCAGCGTTTCATGAATCAATGATCTGATATTTTCATTTTTAAATTGACCAATAATTTCTTCTGTAAAAGCTGCAACCAAAATCTTTGTGGCTTTTAGTTTTGAGATGCCTCTGGCCTGCAAATAAAAAATTGCGTCATCATCCAGTTGACCGGTTGTTGATCCATGTGAACACTTCACATCATCAGCATAAATCTCTAGTTCAGGTTTTGAATAAATTTGCGCTGCGTCAGTTAAAAGAATATTTGCATTTTTCTGATACGCATTAATTTTCTGAGCATCTTGCTGAACAATCACTCGTCCGTTAAATACACCGGTAGCACTACCGTCAAGTACGTATTTATAATTTTCATTACTGAAACATTGCGCCACGTTGTGTGACACAAACGTATGATTATCTGTATGGGTTTTTCCGGTTGTAATAATTGCACCGTTCAAATGCGTTTCCGCGTTCATGCCATCTACTGAAACATTCACGTTATTGCGCACCAAACCACCGTCAAGAACCATGGTGTTCAATTGAAAGAATGAATTCGCTGACTGAAATATTTGCTCTGTAGAAATGTGTCTGCAGTTCTCATTTTCCATTTGAATTTTATCAAGCGTTAGTCTTGAATTTTCACCAAGATAAGCCGTAATAACCGGATTGGTAAAACAATGCTCACTAGTTGAAATATGAACAAGATTAAAACCGCATGATGATGATTTATCACTAACAAATTTCACACGCGGGTTTGATATTACATTCTCTCCGGTTGTCAGAAAAACGAGTTGAACTTGCTCTTCAATAATTGCGTTGGTTGAAATTTGAAAAATAATTTCTTCTTGAAAATATGCCTCATTGATACGGGTAAAAACATGTGATTTGCCAACTTGTTTTTGATTTTTATTCTCGTCTGCAAAAACTTCACTTGCAACTACAGTGAATTTGATTCCGGGCAAAGACAATGAACTTAAATCAGCTCTACATTTACCATTCTCAATCACTACATAATTTTTTTCTCTGATGTATTTTTCTATATCTGATTTTGCAGTGAATGATTGAGACGAACGATGCAAAGATAATCCTGAAATTTTTGTCAATCTGGTGTACTTCCAATATTCATCTTTTGTTGTTGGAAAATCAAATTGAATAAGTTCATCATACGCATTACGCTGAATTTTATTTTCAGGCACGCCCAAGGATGAAACAAACTCCATCATTTTATCAGATATTTCTGTTGTTGTCATATAATACCTTTCATAATTATTTTTTTGCCTGAAAGTTTACTGATTCAGATTTATTACCCTTTACTTTCCTGCCATTAATTTTTGTGAATAATCACGTGTAATAAATTCTTGCGCTCTAATTTGTCTTTATCCAATCGTATCCTTTTTCTTCTAGTTCAAGCGCCAGTGTTTTATCACCGGTTTTGACAATTTTTCCATCCGCCAATACATGCACAAAATCAGGCACAATATAATCCAACAATCTTTGGTAGTGGGTGATTATTACCACCGCGTTGTCCTTGTTTTTTAATTTATTTACACCGTTTGCAACAATGCGTAACGCATCAATATCTAAACCTGAATCAGTTTCATCTAAAATAGCCAGCTTAGGTTCAAGCATTGCCATCTGAAAAATCTCATTCCGCTTTTTTTCTCCACCTGAAAATCCTTCATTCACTGAACGGGCAGCAAGTGCATCTTTAAGCTCAACTAATTTTGATTTTTCGCGCACCATACTCATGAAATCTTTTGCAGATATGGGTTCTAATTTCCGATACTCACGAATTTCATTCAGCGCAGTACGCAAAAAA
The DNA here is from genome assembly GCA_016708105.1 of Crocinitomicaceae bacterium. Lineage (NCBI taxonomy): Bacteria > Pseudomonadati > Bacteroidota > Flavobacteriia > Flavobacteriales > Crocinitomicaceae > Crocinitomicaceae bacterium. The sequence continues at coordinate 468,162 of JADJGJ010000001.1, read as the reverse complement.
TTGATGTTGGAAACTCCCGGAATTTCAACAGGATATTGAAAGGCCAGAAATAATCCTTCTTTCGCACGCTCATCAGCTTCAAGTTCTAAGAGATTCACACCATCAAAACTAGCTGATCCGTCTGTTACATCATAACCATCCTTACCGCTAAGAACAGAAGCCAGGGTAGATTTTCCTGCACCATTTGGGCCCATGATGGCATGCACTTCTCCGGCTTTTACCGTGAGATTTAATCCTTTCAAAATTTCTTTGTCTTCAACCTTTGCATGAAGGTTTTTTATTTCAAGTAATGTACTCATGTTCTATTTTATTTCTTCCAATTTTTTTGTTTGTTATCCTACCGAATTCTCCAATGAGATTGCTAATAATTTTTGTGCCTCCACCGCAAATTCCATGGGTAATTTATTCAAGACATCTCTGCAATAACCATTCACTATTAAGCCTATTGCTTTTTCTTCTGATATGCCACGTTGCTGACAATAAAAAATTTGATCTTCACCAATTTTTGACGTGGTTGCCTCATGCTCAAGTTTAGCACTGTTGTTATTGCATTCAATGTACGGAAATGTATGTGCCCCACATGTGTCATTCATAAGCAAACTATCACACTGCGTAAAGTTTCGTGCATTTTCAGCGCGCTTTGAAATATGCACCAAGCCACGATACGAATTCTGTGATTTTCCGGCTGAAATTCCCTTTGAAATGATAGTGCTTTTAGTGTTTTTTCCAAGATGAACCATTTTTGTTCCGGTATCAGCTTGTTGAAAATTATTAGTCACCGCTACGGAGAAAAATTCACCTACAGAATTATCTCCTTTCAAGATGCATGAAGGATATTTCCATGTCACGGCTGAACCTGTTTCAACCTGTGTCCATGAAATTTTAGAATTGGTATGACACATACCGCGTTTAGTCACAAAATTGAATACGCCGCCGTGTCCGTCTTTATCACCAGGGAACCAGTTTTGAACGGTAGAATATTTTATTTCAGCACCATCTAAGGCAATCAATTCTACCACGGCTGCGTGCAATTGATTCTCATCACGCTGCGGTGCGGTACACCCTTCAAGATAACTCACATAACTTCCTTCATCTGCTACCACCAGCGTGCGTTCAAATTGTCCCGTACCCGATTCATTAATTCTGAAATACGTTGACAATTCCATTGGGCAATGCACGCCTTTAGGAATATAACAAAATGAGCCATCAGAAAAAACGGCTGAATTTAACGCAGCATAAAAATTATCAGAAGAAGGAACCACTGAGCCCAAATATTTTTTCACCAGATCAGGATGTTTATGCACCGCTTCACTGAACGAACAGAATATAATATTGAGTTCACCCAGTTTTTCTTTAAATGAAGTTGCAACAGAAACTGAGTCCATCACAAAATCAACTGCTACGCCGGTGAGTCTTTTTTGTTCATCCATGGAGATGCCTAGTTTATCCATGGTGGCTTTCATTTCCGGATCTACATCATCCCAACTTTCATACTTTTTTTTAGGCGCTGCGAAATATGAAATGTTCTGAAATTTTGGCTTTGCATAAGAAACATGCGCCCACTCAGGCTCTGTCATTTGTTGCCAAATTTTAAATGCATTCAAACGATATTCTAGCAACCACTCAGGTTCTTCTTTTTTTGCAGAAATTTTGCGAATAACGTCTTCGTTTAATCCAACAGGAAATTTCTCTGATTCAATATCTGAAGTAAAACCAAATTCATACTCCTTTGATTTTAAATCCTTTTTAAATTCTTCTTCTGTGTAGCCCATGTTAATTCATAATTTTCCTCGCTGATATGGCAACAAGGATCAAGCATTTTTGTTTACAGATGTCTGGTATTAATTCTTGCCACGTATTGATTTTTTAATTGCATTTCTATCTGATTGTTAAAAATCAACATTTGAAATTCTTTTTTAAGTTCGTTCTCATCACAATGAAAAGCTTTCTCCGCATCCACATGTTCTTGCAGCATTGGGATTAGTAAAAATAAACCCTTTGCCATTCAGTCCTCCGCTGAAATCCAAAATTGTTCCAACAAGATAGAGTACACTTTTTTTATCCACAACTACTTTGATTCCGTTATCTTCGAATTCTTTATCATCTGCGTTTAGCTGGTTGTCAAATTTTAGCTGATACATCAAACCGGAGCAACCACCACCGGTGACACCCACACGTATAAAATAGCCGGACTTATTTTCGTCTTCCATTAATTCAACTGCCTTTTTCTTTGCAAAATCAGTTACTTTAATCATGTCTTCTCTCTTTAGAATTGTTTTAAATAATACCGCAACAACACAAAATTACTGCATTTCATCAGCCTTGCACTTCAATCTTGTTCAATTAATCACATAAAAAAGGTATTGCAATTGTTATAGCCTTGTTTTACTGAGTTTTACAAGATATTATTATTTAGATTCATTCTAAACAAACTCTTTTCAAAGTTTCTGAGCCTGATGACGTCGAACAAATAAAAATGACTCTTACATTTGCTGTGCAAACCAAACCTGAACAGAAAAATGAATCAGCCAAATCGGTTGAAAGCGCACAGCAAAACTTACTACCCTGTGCTTCAAAATTTTGCAGTTCTCTATCAATACACTGCTCCGGTGCACTTTGCGTCAACAAAAAAATTCACCAAACAAATTTCACACGCATGAAAACATCCATCGCCAGGAAAATACTCATGGCATTATCAGGTTTTTTCCTGTTATTTTTCCTACTCCAGCACTTTGTGATCAACTCACTATCTGTGCTAAGTTCTGATGCATTTAACGCTGCATCACATTTCATGGGTTACAACCCTATTGTGCAATTTGTGGCACAACCCATTTTAATTTTTGGTGTTTTGTTTCACCTGGCTATGGGAATAAAACTTGATCTTCAAAACCGCGGAGCCCGCTCTGCAAAATACGCCGTGAGTGGGGCATCAGCCAATGCAAGTTGGATGTCACGCAACATGGTAATTACCGGTTTGATGATTCTTCTTTTCCTTGGTCTACATTTTTATGATTTCTGGGTTCCTGAAATTTCACATAAATATGTACACTTTGCTACTGAAGATCCAACCAGATACTTTGGTGAACTTCAAGCAAAATTTCTTGATCCGGTAAGAGTTATTATTTATTGCGTTGCCTTTGTTTTTCTTTCACTTCACTTGATGCATGGTTTTCAATCTGCGTTTCAATCGGTAGGTTTTAATCACAACAGATATACACCGGCAATTAAAAAATTAGGTACGCTATACGCTGTCCTTATTCCACTTGGATTTATTGTAATTGCTTTATTCCATTATGTTTCACAGTTAAACTAAGAAAGACATGTCAGTATTAGATTCAAAAATACCAAAAGGCGATTTGAAAGATAAATGGACTTACTATAAAGACCACGTCAATCTTGTTAACCCGGCAAATAAAAGATCCATTGATGTGATTGTTGTAGGTACCGGACTTGCCGGCGCATCAGCAGCAGCTTCACTGGCTGAAATGGGTTATAGTGTAAAAGCATTTTGTTTTCAAGATTCTGCTCGTCGTGCGCACTCAATTGCTGCACAAGGCGGAATCAATGCAGCAAAAAATTATAAAAATGACGGTGACTCTACCTTCCGTTTGTTCTATGATACCATTAAAGGAGGTGACTACCGTGCGCGTGAAGGAAATGTTCATCGTCTTGCTGAAGTATCTGCAAACATCATTGACCAATGCGTAGCACAAGGTGTACCGTTTGCTCGTGATTACGGCGGAATGTTAGATAACCGTTCCTTTGGAGGAACATTAGTTCAACGTACTTTTTACGCCGCAGGTCAAACAGGGCAACAACTTCTTTTAGGTGCCTATTCAGCCATCAGCAAAGAAGTACAAAAAGGATCAGTTAAAATGTATGCTCGCCATGAGATGCTTGATCTTGTTATTGTTGACGGAAAAGCGCGCGGAATTATTGCACGCAACCTAATTACCGGTGAAATTGAAAGACATTCAGCTCACGCTGTTTTATTGTGTACCGGTGGATATGGAAACGTGTTTTTCCTTTCAACCAATGCAATGGGCAGCAACGCAACAGCGGCATGGAAAGCATATAAAAAAGGAGCCTATTTTGGAAATCCTTGCTTCACACAAATTCACCCTACCTGCATTCCGGTTTCAGGTGATCACCAGTCAAAACTTACCTTGATGTCTGAATCACTCCGCAATGACGGACGGATTTGGGTGCCAAAGAAAAAAGAAGACGTGTTGGCCATTCGCGAAAAAAGAAAAAAACCAACAGAAATTGTAGAAGAAGATCGTGATTATTATCTGGAGCGTCGTTATCCTTCATTTGGTAATCTCGTTCCGCGTGACGTAGCCTCACGTGCTGCAAAAGAACGCTGTGATGCAGGATTTGGAGTGAATGCAACCGGTGAAGCAGTTTATCTTGACTTTGCATTCAACATGAAATATAAGTACGGAAAAATTGAAGCCACTAAAAAAGGTATTCAAAATCCGACTGAAGAACAACTCACCTCATTAGGTAAAGAAGTGATCAAAGAAAAATACGGAAACCTCTTTGACATGTACAAACAAATCACCGGTGAAAATCCGTATGAAACACCAATGATGATTTATCCTGCTGTGCACTACACCATGGGTGGATTATGGGTTGATTATAATTTGATGACTACCATTCCCGGATGTTATGCTTTAGGTGAGGCTAATTTCTCTGACCATGGCGCAAATCGTCTTGGTGCATCTGCACTTATGCAAGGTCTGGCTGATGGTTATTTTGTTATACCGTATACCATTGGAGAATTTCTGGCAAACGATATTCGCACCGGAAAAATTCCAACCAATACTCCTGAATTTGATGCAGCAGAAAAAACTGTCAAAGAAAGAATTGAAAAACTGCTGAATAATAAAGGAACCAAACCGGTTGATTATTTCCATAAAAAACTTGGAAAAGTGATGTGGGAGAAATGCGGAATGGCTCGTAATTCTGAAGGATTGAAACAAGCTATTGAAGAGATCAAAGCTATTCGCGCTGATTTCTGGGCTAATGTTCGTGTAACAGGAACAGCTACAGAATTCAATCAAGAATTAGAAAAAGCAGGTCGCGTTGCAGATTTCCTTGAGCTGGGAGAACTGATGTGTAAAGATGCGCTGATGAGAAATGAATCATGCGGTGGTCACTTCAGAGAAGAGTTCCAAACTGAAGAAGGTGAAGCGCTGCGCGATGATGACAAATTCGCTCACGTGGCTGCATGGGAATTTAAAGGTGATAACGCAGATGCGGTACGTCATCAGGAAGAGTTGATTTTTGAAAATATTAAATTGGTACAGCGGAGTTATAAGTAGGGATTAGGGATTAGGAGTTAGGGATTAGGAGTTAGGGATTAGGAGTTAGGGATTAGGAGTTAGGGGTTTGAATAAAAATCCAACAACTATTAGAAACTAAACTTATAATAATTACTGAGGGTACTTATTGCAAGACTTGAATAAAAAAATTAAAAAATACGGAAGAACAAAGGCTGCGGACTTTTTGGCTTAGGTCTCTTCACTAAACGAATACGACTATGAAACTAACACTAAAAATCTGGCGCCAAAACGGACCAAACGACCAAGGGAAATTGGTTGACTATCCTGTTGATCATGTATCTCCGGATATGTCATTTCTTGAAATGCTTGATGTGTTAAATGAACATCTGGTAGAAAAAGGAGAAGAGCCCGTTGCGTTTGATCATGATTGCCGTGAAGGAATTTGCGGTATGTGTTCATTGGTAATTAACGGACGTGCACACGGACCACAAACCGGAGTTACAACTTGTCAATTACACATGCGTTCATTTAATGACGGTGATACCATTTATATTGAGCCATTCAGAGCTAACGCTTTTCCGGTGATTAAAGATTTGGCTGTTGATCGCAGTGCGTTTGACCGCGTGATTCAGGCCGGTGGTTATGTATCTGTAAATACCGGTGCTGCGCAGGATGCAAACAATATTCCTGTTCCTAAAAATGATGCAGATAAAGCATTTTCAGCTGCTACTTGCATTGGTTGTGGAGCTTGCGTTGCAACTTGTAAAAATGCATCGGCCATGTTGTTTGTTTCTGCTAAAGTTTCCCAATTAGCTTTATTGCCACAAGGTAAAGTTGAAGCGCAAGACCGCGTGTTGAACATGGTTCATCAAATGGATTTGGAAGGCTTTGGAAACTGCACCAATACCGGCGCATGTGAAGTGGAATGTCCTAAAGGAATTTCTCTAGAAAATATCGCGCGCATGAATCGTGAATATTTGAAAGCATCTTTACTAAAAGAAAAATAATTTCTGATCAATAAAATTTTCTGACAACCGCCTTTGAAATTTTCAGAGGCGGTTTTTGTTTCTACAAAGAACAAGAAACCCTACCTATATTGAAATTTTCCGGCTGTGCGAACATTATAACGGATAATACATGAACTAACAAAATCAACCATATTCACTATCTTTGCCTTCCAAAAACAACAGTGCATGTCAGTACAAGAAGATAAACTCAAAGACATTATCGGTCACGCCAAAGAATATGGTTTTGTATTTCCGTCAAGTGAAATTTATGATGGTTTAAGCGCAACCTATGATTACGGTCAATTAGGAGCCGAACTAAAAAACAATATTAAAACCTATTGGTGGAAAGCCATGGTGCACATGCACGAAAACATTGTGGGTATTGACGCAGCAATTTTTATGCACCCTACCACATGGAAAGCATCAGGTCACGTTGATGCATTCAATGATCCGCTGATTGACAATAAAGATTCTAAAAAAAGATATCGTGCAGATGTCTTGCTTGAAGAACACATTGAAAAAATTCGCGCGAAAAATGAAAAAGAAATTGAAAAAGCACGTGCCAAATATGGTGATGCTTTTGATGAAGCAACATTCGTAAACACCAATCCAAATGTGGTGAGACGCAATGCTGAAATAAAAGGCATTGAAGATAAAATGCGTGATTGTTTGGAGAACAGCAAACTGGATGAACTCAAATGTCTGATAGATGATTTAGGAATTGTGTGCCCAATCAGCGGTTCAAAAAACTGGACTGAAGTGCGCCAATTCAATCTTATGTTTGCTACTGAATTGGGTTCTGTGTCGGGTGAATCTTCTAAAATTTATCTTCGTCCTGAAACTGCGCAGGGAATTTTTGTGAACTTTCTCAACGTGCAAAAATCCGGTCGTATGAAAATTCCGTTTGGTATTGCGCAAATTGGAAAAGCTTTCAGAAATGAAATTGTTGCGCGTCAGTTTATTTTCCGTATGCGTGAATTTGAACAGATGGAGATGCAATTCTTCGTAAAACCCGGTGAAGAAATGAAGTGGTATGAGTACTGGAAAAATTTCAGAATGAATTGGCACAAGGCTTTAGGTTTTGGTGAAAAAAATTATCGCTTCCATGATCATATTAAACTTGCGCATTATGCAAACGCTGCTTGTGACATAGAACATGAATTCCCTTTTGGTTTCAAAGAACTGGAGGGCATTCACTCACGCACTGATTTTGATTTAAAGCAACACGAAGAATTTTCTGGTAAAAAATTGCGTTTTTTTGATCCTGAAACCAATGAATCATACATACCTTTTGTTGTAGAAACATCTATTGGTTTAGACAGAATGTTTTTGGCAATTTTATCACAATCATACAAAAATGAAAAATTAGAAGACGGATCAGAACGTGTTCTTCTTTCTATTCCGCCGGCACTTGCGCCTTACAAAGTTGCTGTGATGCCACTGGTAAAAAAAGATGGCCTGCCTGAAAAAGCAAGAGAAATAATTGACTCACTCAAGTTAGATTTTCATTGCCAGTATGATGAAAAAGATTCAATTGGTAAACGCTATCGCAGACAAGATGCTATTGGTACTCCGTTTTCAGTAACCGTTGATCATGATTCTTTAACTGATAATAAAGTAACCATACGTGACCGTGACACCATGAAACAAGAGCGCGTTGCTATATCAGAATTACATCGTATTATTGATGAGAAGGTGAATATGCGGAAGTTGCTTGCTTGAAAAAATCGATAGAACAAAGTAATTTTAGTTATTCCTCTACCGAAACAAAATCAAATGATGTTATCTTAATAATCACATCAGTGTAATATTCATTTGATAGACGGTCAACACAAAATTCATCTTGAGTTTCCGCAGGTATTGGTCTCTTTTGCGCTTCAATGGTGAGTCTGTTTTGATCAATTCCTTTTTCAACAAGACAATAGTAAACTGCTGTTGCTCTTTTTAATGCCAGTGACTCTCCTTGTTCATCATCAAAATAACCAATGATGTTCAATGTCAAGTTGGGGTGTCCAGCAAGCAAATCAAGAATAAAATCAGCATTTGTCATTGCACTAGAATCCAAAACGTATGAAGTTGGAGAAAATATTAACTGTGGAAACCGACTTTCCCGGTGCACGTGCATTACTTTCAAATCACGAATTATTCTCGTGTTTACAAAAATATCCTCGGTGTGAAAAAAATCGTGCGCACCCGTATGCAATTTATTTATCTGCGGAAAAATTATTTCGTACCGCGCGCCATAAACAATAAACCCCGGGTGAGAATTATTGGTCAGGGTTATTCTACCATTCTGGTCGGTGATTATGGCAAGGGTGTCCGTTTGATCTTTGATGATATATCCATTTTCACCAACTTTTGGCTCACCTGTTTCCTGGTCGGTTAAAATAATGTCAAGGTCTATTTTAGGAATTTTAATATTGTACGCGCGTTCTGTACTATCTAAAAGTGGCGTAAACGCCGGAAACATAACTGTAGAAAATTCTTGCGGAACCGCATTAGAATAAAATTTAATTTCACGAATCATCCGTGTTGGCATACCAAATTTCGAATAAAAAAATTCATCTGTTTCTTCATCTTGCTCATACAAAACATGAATCTGATATTTAAAGCCGGCGAGTAAAAAATTGGAATCAGTACAATCACAAATGACTAAGACGCCATTTTCATTGGTGACTTTTTTTAGCGTGATACTATCATTTCTCTCTATGGTCACCTGAGCCCCAGACAAAGGAATTCCGGATGGACTTTCATGAACAAGAATGGTAAGATCGCGACAAAAATGATTATTCTGTGCGTATGAAAATAAAGACAAGAGAGACAAAATGCAGACAAGAATCAAGGCCGCTGAAAGTCTAAAATAGTAATGCATGAAATTGTTTTTTTATTGATGTCATGAATTACATTTTGTAACCTGCATGAATATCCTTCACAACATATTAGTAGTTGACGAAATTTTAGAAAAACGTAGCGCCGCTGGGATTTTGTGAAGAGTCGTCGGTCAGTTAAAAAAAATGCCGCATCATCAATGATTTTGTTACAATGAATTGTCAAAAATCTCAGCCAAATCATCACATGTGCGTTTCAGACAAGGACGAACCGTTAACCACTAACGCACTTTTTTTAGTATATTTGTTATAATAAATAGTCGCTTATGACAAATCGAACATATAGACTGATACTTGCTGCAGAACCTGATGGCGGATTCACTGTTACCGTGCCTGCTTTACCTGGCTGTATTACACATGGTGATAGCCTTGAACATGCATTGCGAATGGGCAAAGAGGCAATTGAAGGTTATATTCTTTTGTTAAAAGAAATGGGCGAGGACATTCCTGACGACAGCAACACATTTGAATATTCCTTAACAATGGCATCCTGATTCAATGGGAACTATTCCTTCATTAACGCCTAAAGAGCTTACTAAAATACTTGAACAACATGGGTTTGTTTTAAAGCGTATCCATGGCAGTCATCATTACTTTTATCATGACGAATCAAAAAAGATTACTGTTGTTCCTATTCACAATAAAGATCTAAAAAAAGGTACGCTCTATGCTATTCTAAAGCAAGCCGGTATTGATAAAAATAATCTCTAGCAAAATACCTCAATGCGCAAGATATTTTTCCTGTGCCAATCGCAATGAGTCTGGTTCACGGCCCGTAAACAAACCTTCTGCCAACTGAATTCGTAATAGGTGTATGATTCGTTCACTTATTTTAATCATGGTGGTTTTAATTGTGGCGGCTTGCCGCAAAGACAAAACTGATCTGAGGTTAATTTTTGTTGGAGATTACCTTTTTAAAAAACATTCATATTATAATTGCGGTGAATGCCCACCTGAATACAATTCAAACACAAATTATTTTTATAGCGGGACAGTTTCGACAGCTGTTGACGAAGATTATTTAGAAATAACCGGATTGGGAACTGTACGTTTTCATAAAGAAAATTTCATTCTCGGAAGTGCAGACGTGGTTGAATATTCATACTATGGTGCTGGACATGGCAGCTTCACGAGCGATACAACTTTTAGTATTGAAGCACATGATTCATACATGGGAAAATCCTGGGGATGGTCAGTTTCCGGTACCCGTTTACCTTAAAAATTCATTTTGGATATTCAATCCAGACCTACCTATAAAAATAACCTGAGTGTTTCTTTGATGACCATCGCCCGTTTTCTGAAATGGTTCATTTGTAATTACCCACTTACCATCTTCGTTTTTCTTCAAATGTTTTTAAAGTGTGCATTGATTGAGGCAAGATAATCAATTTTTATTTCACAACTATTCAACAAAACGCCGGCATGTTTTTTTACATGGCATTAACTCCGTTTGAAGCATTTGTTATATAAATATTCAGACTGTTTTCGTTGAAGTGAATTTGGGACGGGTTGTGAAAGTTGCCCAAGTAATTCAATGACGATTTACGTAAGGCACGAGCGTGACGCTCGCGCCAGCGGGGGACCAAAGCCAAAGTAAATCGAATTCAACAAAATCGAAAAGTGAATTGTGAAAATTGCAACGGAAAATAGAATTCAAAAATCAAACGAAGATTGGTTTCAATCAGTTCTGGTATAATAACCTTTACTTTTTTTATTTCAGTAAAAACTCAATCAAAAATCTTGGTCTTTTGAATAAAATTTCTAACCTGTTGATTTTTACAAACTTCGATGTATCGAAGTCTGTAACACGGTATTGTCATGGAAGTAGCGATGAAAAAAATAAAATTCATGAAAACAAAAACCTGATTTAACTGTTCAGTTTTTCAATGAAAAGTATAACTGGTTTTTTCAACTTATTGAAGCTTTTGTTTTATAAATACTAAGACCGTTTTCATTGAAGTAAATTTCAGTTAATTCGATATATCGAGGTTTGTATTACGGAATCGTTGTGGAAGTAGCAGGGTTAGTTTGGAACTGGTGTGAATTAGCATTTCAGAATAACACAACCAAGTATATAGTGGTCATGATAATATCAACAATCCCGATAGTGAATAAAAATTCATCGCTAATTTTTTGAAATTTAATAATTAACATATTAGTAGTTATTACGGCTATCACCAATAAATTCAATTTCCAATTCAGAAAGTATAATGGAATAAGAAATAATACCTGATACAATCCTATTAAAAAATAAAATTTAGCGCGACGAATTTTTGATCTCAGCAAACAATACAGCGAATATGTAGAAAAACTCACGATAATCACCGCCAAAGCTAAAATGATTTGATACCAACCAATTGAGGATTTTGGTGGACTGCTAAGTAATAGTAGACGCACTACAGTGAAAAGAGAAAGAGCAATATTTAATAGTAGTATGTAATTCATTTTTTATTTTAAGGTTTATTAGTTGAACCTGTCGTTAAGCCTGCCCCCCCGCCTGCCCCCACACCTGATGCACCAGACTTTGTGCCTCCACTATCTGCTTTTGCCTTTTTCAATTTTTTGTAATAAATCTCTTGTTCTTTATCTTCCTTAATAATTTCTGCAAAGGCTTCTTGCTTTGAAATTACATCAGAGTGTGCCACCCAAGGTGGCGTCGGAAATCCATCGTTATCAACGTCAACAATGTTTTCACTATTAGCATCAGCACAACCTTCCATAGGATTACAATCGAGTAGGTCATTTTCATATGTAAATTGAATTACATTGACACCCTCAATATTTGCGAAAGAAAATTCTTCCCCCTGAAACACGGCCAAACAGACGACATTTATCTTTACATTTAGTGGTTTATAGTTTTTATATTCTAACGGAGCCCATGGCTCATTCCGGTTCTCGTAATTGTCATTATGCATTTTTTCATAAGCCTTGATTGCAAGTACCATACCATATGCGTAGGCGTTCCCTTGACTGTGGGCGACAATTGTGATTGGCTCATCATTACTTAGTACCAATTCACCTGACAGCAATTTATCCCATGTTTCTGCATACCCCTTGTCGCTTCTTTCAAACCACCATGTATAAGGAGTACCAAATGAACCACTATTAGACAGATTTCCATCTACATACCTAACATCGGACTGTCCAAAATAATTGGCGACGGTAACAACAAAATCTGTCTCTGAATCCCAATAATCAATCATTTCTTGCTCGGTCGCCATATCTGTTACCCAATAACCTAAATAACCACTGATAAAAAACAACTCTAATCCCTCAAGCTCTATCGCATCAATCACCCTATTCTCACTAAAAGCATAAACTGAATTATGCGGATATTTTGCCGCCAACGGATCCACCGCAAAAAACCTCCCAATCCTTGGGTCATGCATGCGGTATTTGTAGTTGATTGAGTTGTTGTCACCTTTTATTTCGTTGTCTTTTTCCTGGCCTTGGAAGGAGAAGCGGTAGTTTGCGTTGGTGGCGTTCCTGCCGGGCATGATCATGCCATAAGGCGTATAATCACACCAAGATGTAACATCTGCGCTATAATAATCAACATAGGTATCAGAGTTACCATCAACCGTTAAAAGTCTGTCTGAAATTACATTCAATACATTGTTCAGGTGATTTGAAAGTTCGTAATCACGTTCACCTAAAATTCTGGTTTCTGTTGATGGTGGTGTGTAGGTGGTTTCCATGTCAACATTTCTGTTGTAAATACCTAACCGTTTGCCTCCGTAAATATGACTCTCAGTTAAAAAACAAGTTGCATCAATGCCGTCATCAAAATAATCATACACTGCCATTACATTGCCTGATGCATCATGCGTGTAAATGGTTTCGTCAATTTCTCCGCTTAACTGAACAACTTTTTTAGCCACACGGTTGCCAAATGGGTCGTAAAAAAATTCTATGTAATTTGTTGTTGTCGTTTTGGATGGGTTGAGTGCGTTGTCAAATATAATCTTTTTTACTTTTCAGTTTTGAGTTTGACAACTGCGGGAGTTGAGGATACAGGGGTCTCAGATTTTAATTCACATCTACATCAAACTCTGGCAGCCAGTGTGGCAATACTTATCTTAACCTGATCAGCTTTTAATAATTCTGCTGCACATGCTTCAATGGTTGCGCCGGTGGTGAGTACATCATCAACCAATAAAATATGCTTGTGTTGAATGCGCTCAGGATGAGTAAGTGTAAAAATAGATCGCACATTATCATACCGGTCATATTTTGAGAAGCGGGTTTGCGAATCATTATTGGTATTCCGTTTTATACATTGAATTAAGGGCACATTGAGCGCCGTAGCAAGTCCTTCAGAAATAGCCGCCGCTTGATTATAACCGCGCTTTGCCATTTTTTTAAGGTGGAGCGGAACAGCAACAATGCCGGTGATAGCGTGATCTGTAGAAATTTTTTCACCTAATATTTTTCCAAAATGATACGCTACCCTTGGCTTGGCTTTATATTTAATAGCGTGTAAAATGGTTTGTACCTGATTGCCTTTTTGATATCTGAATAGCGAATACACTTGTTCAACCGGCACCCGTCCAATGAGTAATTTATTCAATTTATCACGGTCAGCCTCACTATCTGTTATATAAGGCAAATCAAAAGCACAAGCCGAACAAATATGTTTTTCATGTCGCACTAAATCACGTGAGCAGGCAAGACAATGCTCAGGGTAAAGCACTCCAACTGCTGATGAAGCAAGAAAAGATAGTTGATCTGAAACTTTCATTACACTGTTTTACAGGCAGCTGCCAAATGTATTGTAATTTTTCGGATCAGATTATGGGGATCGTTCACTACATCCTGAAAAAAATCAATGAAACCGAGTGTTCACCGTTACTAAAACCAGTGAACCGTATTTCACAGATCGCAAATTATTCATTCTCTCAAACGCAAACCGCAGGCTATTTTTAAACACCAAAGGGTGAATAAATTCAATTAAAAATAAACTTGACTGGTAGATAATTTTAAACGTAAATTGGTAGTCCTGTCAGACAAAAAAAATCTGCTTAAAAATTTCAGTTGATTTGAAAGGCTGAAAAAATATTTGTCGTAGAATATAAAAGTTTGGCAGAAACAAAACTACAATAAGTCGTTATTTTTTTTAAAACGCTGAAAACAGAGGGGTTTAAAATTTTGGAAGAAATTTCTTGTTGAAAACTACAAATCATTTGTGAATTAATTTGGTTTGATACTTCTTCAAATTTTGACAAATTTTGTGCCCCTGTGCCGAACTGAAAAAATGGCGTCAGAAAATTGAAGTCTGAAACGGAGTAAAAACATTTCAGAACAAAACAATTAAAGAACAACCAAACTCAAAACGAATAACCATGAACGAACCAATACTAGCAAAAAATAACGACCGCTTTGTACTCTTTCCAATTGCGCATGATGATATCTGGAAATTTTACAAAAAGGCTGAAGCTAGTTTTTGGACAGCAGAAGAAATTGATCTGGCTCAAGATTTAGTTGACTGGAGTGAGAAACTAAATGATGATGAGCGTCATTTCATTAAACACGTACTTGCCTTTTTTGCAGCATCAGATGGAATTGTCAACGAAAATTTGGCTGAGAATTTTTTATCTGAAGTACAGTATACTGAGGCAAAATTCTTCTACGGCTTTCAAGTTACTATTGAAAACATTCACTCTGAAACGTATTCTCTGTTGATTGATACCTATATTCAAGATTCAAAAGAAAAAGATTATCTCTTTCACGCCATTGACAACATTCCTTGCGTGAAGAAAAAAGCAGACTGGGCATTGCGTTGGATTGACGAAGGAAGTTTTGCTGAACGACTCATTGCCTTTGCTGCTGTTGAAGGAATATTTTTCTCAGGCTCATTCTGTTCTATTTTCTGGTTGAAGAAAAGAGGACTGATGCCGGGGCTTAGCTTCTCCAATGAATTAATTTCACGTGATGAAGGATTGCACTGTGACTTTGCTTGCCTCTTGTATAATCATCACCTGGTTAACAAGCTGTCAAAAGAAACAGTAACAAAAATTATCACTGATGCGGTTGAAATTGAAAAAGAATTTGTCACAGATGCCATTCCGGTTAAATTAATTGGCATGAATGCAGATTTAATGAAACAGTACATTGAGTTTGTAGCTGATCGTCTGTTGGCAGAACTTGGATGCAGCAAAGTGTACAATTCAACCAACCCGTTTGACTTTATGGATATGATCAGTATTCAGGGAAAAACAAACTTTTTTGAAAAACGTGTTGCCGAATATCAAAAAGCCGGAGTGCTCAACAGCTCTGACACCAAAGGCGCAGATTTTTCACTTGACGCAGATTTTTAAGAAAACCAACAAACCCCATTGTACAGGCTGCCACGACCCTCAGGCTGTGCAATAAAAAACGAAGTGCACCTATGTATGTAGTAAAACGAGACGGGAGAAAAGAGCCGGTAAAATTTGACAAAATTACCGCCCGCATTAAAAAGCTCTGTTATGGATTAGACACCATTGTTCAGGCTGAATTGGTTGCCATGAAAGTGATTGAAGGTTTATTCGATGGTGTAAGCACTTCTGAACTTGATAACCTGGCTGCTGAAGTAGCTGCGTCAAAAACTATTGAGCATCCTGATTATGCTTTGTTGGCTTCTCGTATTTCAGTTTCCAACCTGCATAAGAATACTAAAAAATCTTTTTCTGATACCGTTGAAGATTTGTATCGTTACATTGATCCTGTAACCAATGAGAATGCTTCATTGATTGCTGATGATGTGTATCAGGTTGTAAAAGATAATGCAGAATATTTTGATTCAGCCATTATTTATGACCGTGATTTTAAATATGATTATTTTGGATTTAAAACATTAGAGCGCTCGTATCTTTTGCGCATCAACAGTGAAATTGTAGAACGTCCGCAACACATGTTAATGCGTGTAGCTGTTGGTATTCACAAGCATGATATTGAAGCGGCAGTTAAAACATACAACATGATGTCAGAGGGTTGGTTTACACATGCAACCCCTACACTATTCAATTCAGGTACACCAAAAGCACAAATGTCATCTTGCTTTTTATTGCAGATGAAAGAAGACAGCATTGAAGGTATTTATGATACACTGAAACAATGTGCTCGCATTTCTCAATCAGCAGGTGGAATTGGATTATCAATTCATGGCATCCGTGCAAAAGGATCTTATATCAAAGGCACTAACGGTACATCTAATGGTATTGTTCCCATGCTACGTGTATTCAATGATACTGCACGTTATGTAGATCAGGGTGGTGGAAAAAGAAAAGGATCTTTTGCCATTTATCTTGAACCTTGGCATGCAGATATTTTTGATTTTCTTGACTTGAAAAAAAATCACGGAAAAGAAGAACAACGTGCGCGTGATTTATTCTACGCCATGTGGATTCCGGATTTATTCATGAAACGTGTTGAATCAAACGGAGACTGGACACTCATGTGCCCTAACGAATGCCCGGGATTGTCTGATACCTACGGAGAAGAGTTTGAAGCTTTGTACACCAAATATGAATCAGAAGGACAAGGTAGAAAAACGGTAAAAGCGCAAGATCTTTGGTTTAAAATTCTGGAATCGCAAATTGAAACCGGTACACCTTACATGGTTTATAAAGATGCGGCTAACTTGAAATCAAACCAAAAAAATCTGGGCACCATAAAATCATCTAATTTGTGTACTGAAATAATGGAGTACACTGCGCCGGATGAAGTAGCGGTATGTAATTTAGGTTCTATTGCCTTGCCAAAATTTATTGACGCAGATGCACAAACCTTTGATCACAATAAATTATTTGAAGTTACCTACCAACTTACGGTAAACCTCAACCGCATTATTGATGAGAATTATTATCCGGTTGAAGAAGCACGTAATTCAAACATGCGCCACCGCCCTATTGGTATTGGTGTTCAAGGTTTGGCTGATGCGTTTATTCTGATGCGTTTCCCGTTTGATTCTGATGAAGCGCGTGCCATGAATAAAGAAATTTTTGAAACAATTTATTACGCCGCAGTTACTGCATCAAAAGATCTTGCTAAAAAAGACGGACCTTATTCAACCTTCAGCGGGTCACCAATATCACAAGGTATTTTCCAATTTGATATGTGGAATGCCGCTCCAACCACTCGTTGGGAATGGGATGTACTGCGCGAAGAAGTGATGAAACATGGTGTACGCAACTCACTTTTGCTTGCGCCAATGCCAACTGCATCTACGGCACAAATTCTTGGAAACAACGAATGTTTTGAACCATATACTTCAAATATTTATACACGTCGTGTATTGTCAGGTGAATTTATTGTTGTGAACAAACATTTACTAAAAGACTTGGTGCGTTTAGGATTGTGGAATACATCCATGAAAAATAAATTGATGGCTTCAAACGGATCAATTCAAAACATCAATGAAATTCCGGATGATATTAAAGCGCTTTACAAAACCGCTTGGGAGATATCTCAAAAAGTATTGATTGATCATGCAGCAGATCGTGGAGCGTATGTATGCCAGTCTCAATCACTCAATCTGTTTATGGAAAATGCAAACTTTGCAAAACTTACTTCCATGCATTTTTACGGTTGGAAAAAAGGATTAAAAACAGGCATGTATTATCTGAGAACTAAAGCAGCTACTGATGCCATTAAATTTACACTAGACAAAGAAGCCGCCTCAGTTCCGATTGCAGCAAAATCACAAGAAGAAAAAATGGCAGAAATTGCTTGTTCAATTGACAATAAAGATGATTGTGAAATGTGCTCTGGATAGAGCACATTCGCAACAAGCGAAGCAAAGTTGACAAATGTGTTCTGGATAGAACAATAAAGATGACCCCTTAATCTACATAATAAATAAAAAAATCCCTCTGAAATTTTTGGAGGGATTTTTTTTTGAGGCGATAATAAAATCATATTCAGCAAATGGAAGAATGAACACCACGGGTTGCAAGCAATAACGTTCTGTTGGCGCAGGTCACGACCTGCGCATACGTGATGAATTTTGATTTAGCTCGGATTAAGCAATAGAATAAGATGTATCTTCGGGTTGCAAAATTAGATTCTCCACGTAGGCACAGGTCGCGACCTGTGCCTACAGCATGTTTTTTTTATTTTGCAACCCCGATGGGTGTATTGTACTATTGGGTAAACAGGGTTTAGCCTTCAATTACGTCAAGTTTATATTGCTTAATTTGAGATCAAAACAGAAAATGCCCCATGAAACCAAATCTACTTTTATTGCATGGCGCTCTTGGATCAGCCACACAATTTGAAAGCCTGGCAAGAGAACTTGAAAATGAATTTATCATTCACCGGTTCAACCTGAGTGGGCATGGGTCAAACAATTCCATTAATCCATTTTCCATTCAACAATTTGCACAAGATCTAAAAAACTATTTTGAAGAAAATCAGCTTTCACAAGTAAATGTATTTGGTTATAGTATGGGGGGCTATGTTGCTCTCACGCTAGCAGCAAACTCTCCTCACTATTTTAGTAAAATCATTACGCTTGGAACAAAGTATGAGTGGACACAAGAATCAGCAGATAAAGAAGCTGCCTTGATGGATCCAATAAAAATTGAAACTAAAGTTCCGGCTTTTGCAGCTGCACTATCATCACTCCACGGATACGAACGGTGGAAAGAAGTAGTTCAAAAAACGGCAGACTTGATGCGCAGTATGGGCTCAGGAGATAAAACAGATGACAATACCTTTGGCCAAGTGAACGTACCCTGTATCATTGGAATTGGAGACCAAGACAAAATGGTGTCATTAGAAGAAACAAAAAAACTTCAAACCTTGATTAGATCTGCAGCGTTAGAAATATTACCCAACACTATTCACCCCTTAGAAAAAATTCAAACCTCAACCCTATTGAATTATATCAGAAAATATTTGTTGTGATAGTTTTATCTTCTTCTCTTGCCAAACATTTGACGAGTATCTATCCGATATTGATTTCCTCGTATCAATAGTGGATTGCAACTTATCATACCAAACGCATTATTTCAATTCACTATAACTCGCTGCAGATATGTATTGCCGTCATAGATAAAACTGACGTAGTACAAACCGGGGGCAAGCATTTCAAGATTGACACTTGTAGTACTATTATTTGAATCTTTTAATACTATTTCACCCGTACAATTTAGAACTTGAAAATCATTAACCGACTGACTAAAATTCAGAATACCTGTTGTAGGATTAGGATAAACTATGATATCATTTTTTTCAATTACTTCAACACCGACATTAGATGTAATCTCTACGATCCAATAATCTGATAGACCTCTAGAATTTTCATCCTTATCACCAGATATATTTGATTCAGAGTAGCCGAAAAGAAGATAGTTGTTGTCAGATTTTTCAAGTATACTATATGCTCCATCCAATTGGTCACCTCCCAATGTTTTATCCCAGATGAAATTCCCATTTGTATCCAGAGAAACAATCCAATAATCGGAGCTGCCAGAAATCGAGTTTTCTGATTTTAAACCTGAGATATCTGAATCTGAGGTTCCAAAAAGTAAAAGTTGGTCATCATTTGACAAAATCAAATCACCAGATGAATCAATCCCAGTTCCTCCCACAGTCTTTTGCCAAATGATCGCACCAGTCATATCCAATTTTAATATCCACATATCTGCTGATCCAAATCCAACTACAGTTTTGTTTCCGGTGTCACCTGAAAGTGAATAACCAACAATATAAATACTAGCTTGATTAAACACCGTTGTTGGAGCATATTCCGCATCATCACCCCCAAAAGTTTGATCCCACTGATAATTTCCATTTGGGTTCAATTTAACAATCCAATAATCATTAAGTCCAAATGCATTTTGAGTTTTAACTCCAGAAATGTTTGAGAATGAATCTCCAGATACAAATATATTATCAAAAGAATCTAATGAAATATCATAGGCTTTGTCTTGATCTGATCCTCCAATGGTTTTATCCCAAATTATATTCCCTGTCTGATCAATTTTAACAATCCAAAAATCTTTTAAACCAAAAGAGTTTTCTGACTTATTTCCTGAAATTGATGAATTCGATGACCCACAAAAAACAACATCTCCAATACTATCTTCTGTGATACTACTAAACTCATCTGAACCAGATCCACCGTAAACATCTTGCCAAAGGATGTTCCCATCTATATCAATTTTTACAACCCATATATCACTACCACCATAACCTGAAACTGATTTGTTTCCAGAAATAGGAGAATCCGAAGAACAAGCAAGTAACAAGTTTCCATCGCTAGTTTCAATAACCATTGTTCCGGATTCTGAACCACTACCTCCAAATTCTTTTTGCCAAGCAAGACTATAATCTGAATTGAGTTTAATCATCCATAAATCACTGCCTCCATAGGATGTCAAAGTTTTATCACCAGAAATTCCAGAAGCACTCCAACCGTGTATAATTATTGAACCATCTGAAAGTAATAATAGCGATTGTCCAAAATCCAAATTATCGCCACCATATGTTAGTTGCTCCTGAATTGAAATAGTCTGGGCGCCAACATTAAGCGAAATCAACATTATTAATAAATACTTGAATTTCATAAAGAAAAAATTAACCCTACCGGTACGTATTATACCGATAGGGAAATTAAATTATTTTAAAGTTTGGAATACCAGTTCAGAACCTTAATTATCCAACACTAATTTACAATCTTTTTCCATGTGACAATATGGATTACGTCATTTTCACCGTCATCAGTATTTACACGATTTTATCCGCTGAAGTATCCGTTTTATAATCGTCTTAAAAATTTATTTCCAAGTGAGGTAGTGAAAAATTATATCAAAAAGAGATACAGTTTTTATCTTCTTCTCTTGCCAAACATTTGATTATGTAGTGCCCAATTTCGAATTTTTTTCATCTTGGCATCTTCAGCAGATGGAGTAGTTTCTACCATTTTTTCATTTAGTTTGGGTCTGAATCTGAGCATTACTTTTTGATCTTTTTTAATCCATGAAACAATGAAGACTATACAAGCAATCAAAAGCATGATTTTCCAAAGGTATCCCTTAAACCAAAATCCGGAGAGATTATAGAATTGCGCATCGCTTGGATTATTAGGATTATAAATTATTTTCACTCGGTCTCCTGCCAAAGGGCAGGTTTGATAGTCGTAATATGTTGGGCCAACAAAGCGATAGAGTTTATTATCCACAACAAATTCTGCGTGCGGATGATAACTCTCTGGATAGTGGTTAGACGGGCGCCAATTTCGCTCTCTATAATGACTTTCTACAGTAACCACTTCAGAAATAATGCCCTCTGTCACTGAATAAAAAAAGTACTCCGTCATGGGTCGTACAAAATGAACCAGCACAAACAAACCAATGGTAGAAAGCAATAAACTTCTTCTTGTGAAAGTAATCATGAGATAAATCTATAACCAAGATATTCAGAATTCTAAATTAAGCAAAAGAAACTTGACGTCAATTGAATGTTTGCAAATCAAATTCATCGTATGGTCGCAGGTCGCGACCTGCGCCTACGTGATAAATTTGATTTGCAACCAGTTTGGCTCAATATTTATTTTATTGCATAATTTAAGCAAATAGAATTCCGTTTCGCTTTGGTCATTGAGATTCAGTTTCAAGAAAAAATATATTCTCTCATCACAAACAGAACGTGATACCGGCTTGCATGCCAAGCCAGAATTTTCTTTCAAGCACCGGGTGTGGGCTATTCAATCGCTGAACAAAATAATAACGCATTGAAGGTGCTAATCCAAGTCTCATGCTATCAGAAAATTTATAATCAAATTTTAAATTAAGGAGCGCTGCGCCAAAATATCCTGATGAAACTTGTGTTGATTTGCCTTGCGCCAAAGCAGTGCTATAATAGCTGGTGCGCGTTGTTACCAGCAAAGGAAATTCGTTCATCACGCCTGCTCCAATTGACAATTCAAATCGTTTGGAACTGACATAATCAAACTCTATAGACAAGGGAATACCCAGCGTAGTAAATTTCAAATGCGCAAGTGAAATATCACCACTATAATACCTGTTTTTTTCAATCAGACGATGAAATACGATTCCGCTATTCAAACTAATTCGCTGATTAAATTTTCTGGCCACGTTCAAACTAAAATCAAACGGACGATAAATGGTATTGTTAGATTCAATTGCCGGTGTGCTCAATGATTCTGTTCCGTTGATGAGGGTAGTATTTGCACCGCTGTCAAACGTAAGCGAACTTGGTTGCAACATCATGTCTGCTGAATGCGACGCAGTAGCAAGGTACTCACCTGAGATACCAAATTCCCAAGAACCGGTTTTGCCATCTTCTCTGTTAACATCAATAATTGGATTTTCAAGATGTGGAAATTTAAGCTGATTCGGCACCGGACAAATTACCTCACCACGTAATCTTATCATTGAAAATTTTGTCTCTTCCTCTTTTGTCTGTTCAGGATTTAAAGAAATATTATTTGCAAATCCGGTGTTCACACTATCACTATTTTTTTTGTGATATTGAACTGTTACTTTATTTTCCGGTTTATCATCTCCACGCAATTCATGGTAATCTTTTTCAGTAGTATTTTGTGTCAACTCTGATGGTGAGTTTGTAATTTGATCTAAAGTTACAACTGAATCTTGCTGATCCAAATCTGTGGCAACAATCGTCTCTTCATGCTGAACATTTTGATTTGTTTGTTTATTGTCCTCGTCAGATTTTCCATGCTGATAACCCAATTGATAAAATCCAAAAATGACTAATAATCCTGCTGCAATTCCACTAAACCACCACCAGAAAAAACCACGTCTCTTTTTCTTTTCACCACCTAAAGATGTTTCAATAGCATTCCACAAACCATCAGATGGAGCCGAACCGTAATTTTCAAAACGGTCTTTCAACGATCCCGGTTGATTAGTTTGCATAGTTCATTCCCTGATTATCATTTTTAAAATCCTCTTCTATCATTTGTCTTAGCAAAACTCTGGCTCTGCTGTATTGTGATTTTGATGTTCCTTCAGAAATACCAAGCATTTCTCCAATTTCAATATGATTATAACCTTCCACTGCGTATAGATTAAACACCGTTCTGAAACCGGTTGGCAGTTTCTGAATTTTCTGAAGTAAATCATCCAGTTTTAATTTTTCAATGGCGTTATCATCAACTAGTGGATTTGAATCTTTCATATCATACACAATAGCCAAATTTTTTTGTGTTTTGTTTTTGCGATATTGTTCAAGTGCCATGTTCACGGTAATGCGTCTGATCCATGCGCCAAGCGGACCTTCACCTGACCAGTTGTTCAAATTTTTAAATACACGAATAAAAGCTTCCTGCAAAACATCTTCTGCTTCTGTTTCATTGCTTGCGTATCGTAAACAAATTCCTTTCATCATATACACAAATCGGTCGTACAATTCACGTTGCGCTTGTCGTACATTTTTACAACAAGCCTTAACCAGTTCAACATCGGTATGTTTTTTAAAATCTGAAATAAATCAATGGTCTTAAAAGGTGTTTTCCGTCTGCTCCAAACTCCCTTCATCTGAGGTCTGAAATGATTTGTTTTTATTTTCAGACAGCGATGCGCTATGCTATTAACGAAAAACAAAGCCAAGTCGTATCTCAAATCTATTCATTTGTGTTGTTGTCACAAAATCATCCCACCAAGAATTCTTCTGAACCATATAGCTGTAGCGGTATCCAATAGAAGTTGAAATACCGATATGTCGTGAAAAATAATTGGTAACGCCAAATTCAACCCCTCCACTGAAACCTCCTTTATCAAACTGCATGTTTCTCACCGGCATTTCATAACCCGCATGTACACCAAGGTATGGTCTTGTTGATCCCTTGAAAACAGAATATCTTGCTTCAAGAAAAACGGGTACATAAGCATCCCAGCGCATGGATTCAAGCCCAAGGCCAAGACCCAATTCCCAGTGTCTGTTCAACGCAAAACCATTCACCACGCGCAGCGATGCATCAAAACTTTCACCGGATAAAATTCCAATGGATGTTCTGTTGTAAAATCCACGGGCAGGAATTTCTGCTTCATATTTTTGAATTGATTCAACTTCAGCGGGGTTAAAATTCCAGTAACTGCCATCTCTTGTTCTGAGACGAACTACGGTTGAATCATTCTGCAATACTTCACCGCGTACCGCTGATCCATTTTTCAAATAGACAACACTATTCAGCTGATTAAACGCAGACAGCGAAAGTAAAATGCTGATGATAAAAAGTGATAATCGCATGATTTATAATTTTGAAACTTGAATAATTAATTCTTTGTTTTTGAATGATTCTTCAACACCCTCTTCAGGATATGGCAACAAATCAACAAATTTTATGTTGTGCCCAAACACGGTAGTATCTGAACCAATGCCAGTCATCATGAATTCAGTTTTATCTTTGCCTGATTCTACACCTAGATACACTTCCGCTTGACCTTCCCAAATGCAATTTGCATTCAAGGGGCAACGAGAATCAGTATAATCCATAAATTCAATTTTCAAATCTCGTGACCGATATACCTCAGTTGGATTTAAGGTTTCCTTCTCACAGCTTGCTAATATCACTAAGATCAGCAAAGCAATTCCAATTTTCATTTTCATTCCTGATTCAGTTTAGAAATTAATTTCACTCAACAATTTCAAATCAGACAAATCAGAATAATCATATTGTCTGATGCCATCTTCACCAATAACAATTGCTGTATTATTGAATGGAATCACATCAACGGCATTGATATCTTTGAAACGGTGCAATAATTCATTTCCAACATTTGCCGGATTAGTTGCATCAAAAATTTTCAATCCATCTATACCATCACAAATAAAAAGTGTGGTGCCGTCAATACCTAAACCATGTGGATTAGTCATTGAAAACGAATTCACGGTAAACGGATTGGTGATGTCAGAAATATCAATGACATCTAATTGATTGAGTTCTCCTGCACACATGGTTGCTCCGGTTCTCACGGTAACATAACAATAGTTGTCTTTAACCACCACCGGATCACAAGCAGTCATGTGATTAACAGAACTCACATATTCAGGCACCGAAGGATTAGTGGTATTATAAATTAACATACCCGTAGTTGTACCCATGAACAAATAATTATTGTACGGAAAAAGTGTTTCAACATCTCGCCAAGTATCAACAGCTGTATGCGCAACCGGTGAATTAGGATTGGCAATATTGAATGGTTTGATTTGTCCGTAATCAACCACGTATAAATAATCTCCAACAATGGTAAGTTTTGTAATTGATCCTGAAATTCCTGTTCCGCCTGATTGATTTTGTGTATCAAAACTGGTGATGGCAATTTCTTCACAATTCATACAATTTTGCCAGATAGGAACTGAATTAGATTCTTCTTTTACTTTTTCATATTTCCATGAAGTAACTACACCCAAATTTTTATCAATTGGAGCCATTGGATAATTTTTCTCAACCACCGGAACAGCCTGTGGAAACTCATCTTTCATTCGGGCAATTTCAGTTGGATTAGTTATAGAAGCGATATCAAAAACAACTAAATCAATAAAAGAATTTGCATACAGAAAATTTCCATTGATTGACATGCCGGTGCAACCCATTAGATTTAAAAATCCAAGATTCACCGGTGATGAAGGATTGTTATTGTCAATGAAATGAATTCCTTTATCAGGCTCAACTAAAAACAGGTATTGATTTTTGATATAAATTGAACCATTGTTTGAAATAGTTTGCGGAGCAAGAAATTGAGCCGGTTGTCTGAAAGTTTCATAATCAGTATACACAGGCACACAACTCATGTACTTATTAGTTACCTTGTCATGACAAGCTGCAACCAGTAAAATGGATGACAGAATGATGAGAGCATTTTTCATAATAATATATTTAAAGCATTAAGTAGTTTTTAATTTTTAATGGATGATCAGATTTCAAATTCCGGAAAAATGAATGCTGAACATCAATCAATTTTTCCTACTGATGAAAACAGTTGCAAAAGGGTTGCAAGGGGATAAAATATTTTTTGAAACACCGCAAGAACAGGCGGTTTGTATGGGGTAAATCTCTTGCGTTGTGGGTAGGCGCAGGTCGCGACCTGCGCCTACCCACAACACGGAAAAAAATTAATCTACCACTTCATAGTTAGCATCCATGAGAATGATGATATCGTTTGATTCATCTTCAAGCTCATAATGCACGTTGGCTTCAAAGCCGGTGATGTTTGCCCAGGTACTGCGTTTTAACCGCATAAAAATGCGTACGCTTTGAGCTAATGCGGCTTGATGAAACTCCGTATCGCGCAATTTTAAGGTATACTCCAGTGCTTTAATTTTTGCTATACTTGCTGAATCTGTTTGATTATTTTTTTCAAAATCAAGTGCACTATAATTCCACATATCAACCAGTGATTGTAGAGTGTCAATCTCTGCAGATATTAGTCTGTTATTGTCCTCTGCATTGGTGATCATAGCATCCAATTCGTCAACAAAAATGGTATCAGTTAAAGTCACCTCAAGACTAACTGAATCACCCATAAAAAAATATTCTCTCACATTTTTCTCTATCTGATCTTCATCTGATAATTTATTTTCACCATTACAAGAAATAAAGAGAAGTGATAAAATAAGTGTTGAAATATAAATGCGCATAAATAATTTATTAATTGATTTGATTTTTGTTTTAATTGACTTAGGTGCTCTTTTTCTCTGTTGGCCAAAATTTGTGCTCCTTATCAAAGAATACGATGTAGAAGATATCATTTTCTACAAATCCAACTACGACTTCTTTGCTATTGTTGGTAATATGCATAACAGCCCAAGTAACACCTGTTACATGTTTAGGTTCTTTAAATCCAGATTTAGGGGGGAACGTAACTTTATGATATTCCTTTATCCATTTATTCTGCTTTATCTGGTGAATTGATAGTTGACCACATTGTTTCATTCGAATATAAAGCTGAGAA
This sequence comes from Crocinitomicaceae bacterium, assembly GCA_016708105.1. NCBI lineage: Bacteria > Pseudomonadati > Bacteroidota > Flavobacteriia > Flavobacteriales > Crocinitomicaceae > Crocinitomicaceae bacterium. The sequence goes on along the minus strand of JADJGJ010000001.1, from coordinate 441,055 downwards.
AGTAATCCAAGTGTCTCCCATTCTTTTTCTGTCTCGCCCTCTCCTTTAATATGCAAACTCATACTAAAGGTAATCTTTCTTTCGGGCTTTTTATATGCTTCTCTTTTTCCTTGCTCTCTTTGATAGGCAGGGTCACGGCGTTCCCTATTCTTTTTATTTGCCATAAAGAGCATTAGTTAATTCATCATTTATTTCGAATGCTTCTGCAGCGCCGAATTTATTCTCCAGATAGTATTTATCATATGAAGCCCCTTTCCGAACTACATCTGAGTTGAATTCAGATAGTGAATACATTTCAGAGGCGCCGTATTGATCTTTTGAAACGAACCAAATTTGATCTCTCCTTACCAAATTCTTATCCATTAAGTTGGTATCGTGGCCTGTAAAAATGATTTGAGCGCCATTCTGACTAAATTCATTAAACAACTTCATCAATTTCCTTGTCAATTGCACATGAAGTTTCACATCAAACTCATCAATAAAAAGTACATGTCCGTTTCTCAATGTATGAAATAGTGGTCCGAGCAAATAGATCAATTTGACTGTACCGGAAGATTCATTCTTTTCAATGGAAAATGGAACGGACTCCACTAAAAGGTTATTTTCATCGTACTTGTTATGATATGTGATTATTTCTCCCTCATCTTCTCCAGCTTCAACATCAGAAATTTCAAGAAACTTCAAGGCACTCGAAATCCATTTTTTAAAAATAGGATCAGTTTTCATCAAGTGCTTTGTGAATGTTGAGTAATGGTCATCCGTCAAACTATTGATAGCATTTACACCCTTAAACCATCCTACAATTTCTTTGGAAATTTTCTGATTGTTTTGCGCTAGATGACTTAAAAACAAAACATTCTCATTAACCTCCTTTTTGAACTTCAATCCCTCTTTGAATGAATTTGCATTAATTTCAAAAGACATCTTTGAGCGCTGAAACAACAGAATTTCTCTCTCTTTTTTTCTAAATAGCCATTCCTTTATTATTTCAAAACCTTTAATTTCAAAACCATAACGATATATGTTATCATTGTACAAAAAGGAGATCTCAAACATAGATGGTTCCTTTTCAGTTTTGGAGTTTAGCTTGAAGTAATAATCTGGAGTTGGTCTATCACTCTCCTTCTTCAGCGAATCTGAAAATGACTCATGCACACGCATCACCATAAAAGAAAGTGCTGACACAAAATTACTCTTCCCAGCAGCGTTCATTCCGTATACCGCAGCAGATTTTAAAAGATCAAATTCTTTTCCGGTAACAATAATGTTTTTATCCAGATGCTCGGTAAATGTCCTAACATTTGTCATTAGAAATGACATTTCATCCTTGAATGAAAGAAAATTTCTGAATTTAAATTCTATCAGCATAGCGTGTTATTTTGACACAAATATACATCTTATTGTCGTTTCTTGCGTGTTTTTTGCATAAACAATGTTTAACTTGACCATATTATACCATTAGCCAATATAATTTAGTCTAAAAAGAGCATAATAAATATTTGAAGGAACAAATTTTCTTTACCTTTTTGGGGTTTTTTTTCCCCTCCCCACCTGGTTTGCCCAATTTCGGTTTTGGTAAAGGAACTCTGGGTCCAATTCTTGAAAAGGAAAAAATATTTATGATTTTTTTGCCTTGGGAGGCTCGTGTCAGCGATTGTTTAAGTTCTTTTGGATTCGCTTTGATAATTCTTGAATAAAATTTGAAAGCAATTGTTACTAACGGCAGCCAACAAAAGCTCCCCCCTTTGGTGGGATGCTCCATATAGGTATGTGTTTTGAATTTGTGTTGATAAGTACAAAGGTTTACCCCCTTGGCTGTTAGAACCCCCCCTGTTTTGTGCCAAATCGACTCCCCCATATATATTAATGCTTATAGCATCCCAATAGTGGTTTTACTTTGTCTTTACAGATTCGTTTGAAGTTTTTTAAAAGTAGCAACCGCTTCTTTATCCTTTTTAATATGACTCTTTGGGGGTACTTTTAACGATGCGCCAAAGTGCCTTTTAACATAATGACGCAAGCTGTTGTAATTAACTCCTTTAATAAAATTATTTTCCACCCACGCATGTAATTGTTTGTAGCTTGAAAATGCGGCATCCCCTGAACAAAGCTTCAATTTAATTTTCTTATGCACAGACTTACTTATTATGGAGGGCTTAAATCCAATTCTACCATCCTTTAATAATTCGGATATACCGCCCTTTTTGATATTTAGTCCGCCATGTCTGAATACTGTTGTGATTTACACCTATCAGTTCCCCCTATCATTCTTGCCTAAGGCCGATCAGAACGCTTGATCTCAATAAGCATTTTTATTTTCGGACCGTGTGGTCTGCAGATTTTTTAAGAGACTTCTTAAGTCCTTAAGCGATTCTTTCACCGTAAGAGAGTGCATTTGCCATACCTCAATATATAAATTTTACATTTTTTTTTATTTTATTTAGGAAAAAAAAATTGGCAATTTTTTTTTTATAAACCGCCCTTTTTTTAATAGCTAATGGTATTAAATGATAAAACAACCTAAAAAGCATTCGGTAAAGTTTCGGCTCGTGAAGTTAGTTCTAAGGCACAACTTTTGCCCAAACCGTTAGAGCAGGACAATTAATTTTAATCCCAAATACGTTCTTCTTTTAATTCAATCACGTTGCCGAAAAATAGTTTAGAAGTTTCTTCAAATGATTCAGTATAATCAGAAATGAAAAACAAATTTTTTCCACCTTTTTTCTTGTTGAGTAAATTCAGTTCTTTTAATGTCTTACGGGTATAATCTGCTACCACAGTTGCTGAATCAATCACTTCTACCGGCCGTTTAAAGTAGGCAGTCACTTCTTTTTTAATTAAAGGATAATGAGTACAAGCAAGAATAAGCGCATCAATTTTTTCAAAGTTTTTGGTTGTGAGATACGAGTGAATAATAGTTTTTGAAATTTTATTATTAAAAAATCCTTCCTCAATCATGGGAGCTAAAAGAGGCGTTGCTGTTTGCGGGACTTCAAGAGCGGGATTTGCCTTGTTTAATTTTCGTGGATAAATACGTGACTTGATTGTTCCACGTGTTGCTATCACACCAATTTTTCCTTTTTTATATTTTGATAAACAATATTCAACCGTTGGATCAATCACGTTAATGATTGGAACTTTGGGATAAAACTTTTTCAAATCAGCATAAGCATGAGCTGAGGCAGTATTACATGCAATTACAATGGCTTTGCATCCTTTTGCAAGAAGAAATCCGGTAATGCGTTTTGAATACATGATGATAGATTCTTTTGATTTATCACCATAAGGTAAGTGGGCGGTATCACCAAAATAAATGATGGTTTCGTTGGGTAGTGCATCAGCAATAGCCTTTGCAACCGTGAGCCCACCGATACCTGAATCAAAAATTCCGATTGGTTTATTCATGGTGTAAAGGTATTAAAATAAACCCATGTTCAGAAGCGCTAACCGCCAAACGAAACCCGGTGCAAAATTTTTTCAGTTGCCCCGGTTTGTGATTGCATAAAGGTGGTAACCTGATCACGCAAATCAGTTTTGATCAAACTTTGCAAGGTGTTTTCAAACGACATCGCATCAGAAACAGAAAAACCAATTCCGTTACGAATGAATAATTCTGCCTCAGGATATTTTGCATGGTGAGGTCCAAAAATAACCGGCAAACCAAACGCGGCAGGCTCTAAAATATTATGAAGTCCTGTTTTAAAAGCTCCACCAACATAAGCAAGATCAGCATAACCATACACATGCATCAACATGCCAATATTATCAATCAAAAGAATTTCAGCATCCAAATTTTTTTCCGTGAGCTGTGAATATCTCACCAATTTTTTATTCTTGAAAAATGATTCAGCCATGCGCAATTCCGACTCGTGAATTTCATGAGTAGTCAGTATGATTTTCCATCCTTTTCCCAAATTATTCAGACCGGTAGAAACCGCATTCAAATCAGGACTCCACAATGATCCACAAACAAAAATACGATGCCCCTCAGCAAATCGGTCAATCAACTCAAATCTTTTTGCTGCGCGTGAATTTTTCATCACCCGATCATATCGTGTATCACCTGAAACAAAAGATTGAATTCCAATTTTTGATAACAATTCTTTTGATGCATCATCTTGCACAAAAATAGCAGTAACCGCCTTTAAAACTTTGCGCATGTATGAGCCATACCATGTAAAAAAAATCTGTTTTTCTCTGAACACAGCACAAATAGAATAGAAAGGTACTTTATGCCTAGATGCAGTGAGAATATAGTTTGCCCAAAATTCATACTTCACAAAAAATATACGTGAAGGATGCAGCATGACCAATAATCTTTTAGCGTTTTTTACAGAATCAGTTGGCAGATAAAAAATCAAATCAGCCAATTCATAATTCCTTCTTATTTCATACCCTGATGGAGAAAAAAAACTGATGGCAATTTGACATTTTGATTCATATTTCATGGCTTCAATAACAGGGCGCGCCTGTTCAAATTCACCCAAACTTGCGCAATGAAACCAATAGAGCGGCACAGTTCTGTCACGTTTATCACGGCAAAATGTTTCAACTTTTTTCCAAGATTCATGTCTGCCCCTCACCCATTTGCGGGCTTTCACGTTCCATAACGCGAAAACATGTACCATCAAGGTATAAGTCCAAACGCCAATGGAATAAAATACTTTCATTAATCGTAGAATATTTCGTCTGCCTGTCTTTTGTAAATTGGAATCATCCAACCGAATTTAACGCTGTGAAAAAAATCAAGTTTCATACCCGGATCAGGTCCTTCCAAATCAAAAAGATAACTGCGTTGACTGTAGGTAAAGCCTTGGATAAATTCAAGTCCGGCATAAAAATTCAAGAATCGGTAATTGGCCTGGTACAAGTATCCAATGAATTGTTTGGTAGCAAAGCCCATGGTTAAATGATCATACCCTTTCATATAATCACTTTCCAATTGCGGCACCACATCATAAATACTTTCAATGCGTATTTTATGCATCAGGTAACCTGCGCCAATATTGATCCACAAACCACTGTTGGGGTTATGACCAAGCTTATTAAAAAGATATCCAACTGAAAAATTTGCACTTGCACCACGCATCAGAAATAATACAATCGCCGGCTCTCCTGTCATTCCGGTAATAGTTCCATACGAATTATATACCCCATCAAATATGGTTGAATCTTTCAGTTGATTTCCAAAAATAAACCCACCATCAAAACCCATGGTCAAACCAGACTTGAATTTATATTGAATATCACCACCAACAAGACTGTTAAAACCCCAGCGGTCAGCCACATCACCTGCAGTCAAGTTAAACTTATAATTAACTCCGCTGAAGAATTGATTGATAGATGAATCACGCACATTCAACTGGGCATGAAGTGAAAAAGGAATTAAAAAAAAGAGATAGAACAGACGTTGCATGGCACAAACTTAAAAAAACCTGACCAAATAAACGTCTCAAACCACGTATTATTGGTTATATTCGCAGATATTTTTAGAAAACGAATCAAACCGCCAATTGCGGAAGAAATTTACCGATTCAGATTTTTATCCGAATCAGTTAGGAAAAAACGAAAACTTTAAACGCATGAAACCAATTCAAATGGTGGATCTCGTGTCGCAATACGAAGCCATCAAAACTGAAGTTGATCAGGCCATTCATCAGGTCATTCAAACTGCCACATTCATCAACGGACCAGAAGTAAAAGATTTTCAAATTGATCTTGAAAAATATCTTGGTGTTAAACATGTGATTCCTTGCGCTAACGGAACTGATGCCATTCAGATTGCGCTTATGGCACTTGACTTGCAACCCGGTGATGAAGTAATCACATCTGATTTCACCTTTGCCGCAACAGTTGAAGTAGTTGGTCTTTTAAGATTGAAACCCATCATTGTGGATGTAGATGCTGACACCATGAACATTTCAGTTGATGCTATTAAAAAAGCCATAACACCAAAAACAAAAGCGATCATTCCGGTACATTTATTTGGACAATGTGCGGACATGGAACCCATACTCAAACTTGCAGCAGAACACAATATTGCTGTTGTTGAAGATACTGCGCAGGCTATTGGAGCCGAATACACGTTTAGCAACGGAAAAAAAGTAAAAGCCGGCTGCATGGGTGATATTGGTACAACCTCTTTTTTCCCTTCAAAAAATTTAGGATGTTACGGTGATGGTGGTGCCATTTTTACCAATAACGATGAGCTGGCAGGCCTCATGCGCTCTATTGTCAATCACGGCATGGGTAAAAGATATTACTATGAGCGTATTGGTGTAAATTCAAGATTGGATTCCATTCAGGCTGCTATTCTACGCATTAAACTTAGACAACTGGATGCCTACGCATCACGCAGAAATCAGGCAGCTGCACATTATGACAATTTTTTCAAACAAATTCCGGGTGTGAAAATTCCGGCAAGAGCAAAAAATTCAACTCACGTTTTTCATCAATACACTTTGCAGATTGATGGCATCAACCAATTTGAAATGCAAGAAGCATTACAGAAAAAAGGTGTGCCTGCCATGATCTATTATCCGGTGCCTATTCACACCCAACAAGCATACGGGCCTGAAAATTTTAAACACGAAAATTTTCCGGTTACTAATCACTTGTGCAAAACAGTTATCTCATTTCCTATGCATACTGAGCTAACCTCAGAACAACTTGATTTAATTTGCAACTCAGTGAAAGATTATCTTGCTTCTAAATAATTGCATCAATCTATTTAACACATGAAAAAAATTGCAGTAGTAGGAACAGGCTATGTTGGACTTGTAACCGGTACTTGTTTTGCCGAAACAGGAAACAAAGTAATTTGCGTTGATATTGACCAAAACAAAATCAAACGGATGCGCGATGGTGAAGTACCAATTTACGAACCTCATCTTGATGTTATTTTTGAGAGAAACATTCGTGAAAATCGTCTGAGTTTTACAACCAGTTTAGATGAAGCAATTAAAGAAGCAGAAATTATTTTTCTTGCTTTGCCTACGCCTCCGGGTGAAGATGGTTCAGCTGATCTGAGATATGTACTTGGTGTTGCAGATGATCTTGGAAAAAAAATCACATCCTATAAAGTCATCGTAGATAAATCAACGGTGCCCGTAGGTACAGCTGAAAAAGTTCGCGCAGCCATTGCAAAACATGCTAAAGTTGATTTTGATGTGGTGTCAAATCCTGAATTTTTACGTGAGGGTTTTGCAGTAGATGATTTCCTGAAACCTGATCGTGTGGTAATTGGCACCAGCTCAGACAGAGCAAGAAATGTAATGCGTGAATTATATAAACCATTTGTGCGTCAGGGAAACCCGATCATTTTCATGGATGAAAAATCTGCTGAATTAACAAAGTACGCCGCCAATTCTTTTCTGGCCACTAAAATTACGTTCATGAATGAGATTGCCAATTTTTGTGAAAAAGTGGGAGCAGATGTAGATGATGTGCGCATAGGAATTGGATCTGATTCACGCATTGGAAAAAGATTTTTATTCCCGGGTATTGGTTTTGGCGGAAGCTGTTTTCCAAAAGATGTACAGGCACTTGTTAAATCAGGCAAAGAAGCAGGGCACAATTTTAAAATTATATCTGCCGTACTAGATGTAAATGAAGGACAAAAAATTCGTCTGGTTGAAAAAGCTGAAAATTATTTTGGCAATCTAAAAGGAAAAAAAATTGCGCTGTGGGGTTTGGCATTCAAACCTGATACAGACGACATACGTGAAGCGCCATCACTTTATATCATTGATCAACTGCTGGCAAAAGGAGCAAGTGTTACAGCGTATGATCCTGAAGCCATGCAAAATGTGAAAACATTGTATGACGGTAAAATAATTTTCGCAACTGAACAATACCAAACACTTGAAGGAGCAGATGCACTTATGATAGCAACTGAGTGGTCTGCATTCAGAAATCCTGATTTTGATTTAATGAAAAAAAATCTGAATGAACCGGTAATTTTTGATGGCAGAAATTTATTTGATTTGGATGAAATGAAAGATAAAGGCTTCTATTACGAAAGTATTGGACGTAAAACAATTTTACCTTAATGACCAACGATAAGAAAAGAATATTGATTACAGGTGCTGCCGGTTTTTTAGGTTCGCATTTATGTGACCGTTTTGTGAAAGAAGGTTTTCATGTTATTGCTATGGACAACCTCATCACGGGGCGTCTTAAAAATATTGAACATCTTTTTCCGCTGGAAAATTTTGAATTTTACAATCATGACGTAACAAAGTTCATTCACATTCCCGGAAAATTAAATTACATTTTGCATTTTGCATCTCCGGCCAGTCCAATTGATTACCTGAAAATTCCAATTCAAACTCTAAAAGTTGGTTCGTTGGGTATTCACAATTGCTTGGGACTTGCAAAGGCAAAAAATGCTACCTTAATGATTGCTTCTACATCAGAAGTGTATGGTGATCCGCAAGTGCATCCGCAAACGGAATCTTATTGGGGACATGTCAATCCAATTGGACCACGCGGAGTGTATGATGAAGCAAAAAGATTTCAAGAAGCCATGGTGATGGCATATCATAATTTTCATGGATTGGATACGCGCATTGTACGAATTTTTAATACTTACGGTCCTCGCATGCGGTTGAATGACGGACGCGTTTTACCGGCATTCATCGGTCAGGCATTACGCGGTGAAGATTTGACAATTTTTGGCGATGGTTCTCAAACCAGATCATTCTGCTACGTAGACGATTTGGTTGAAGGTATTTTCAGACTTTTACATACCACATATCATCAACCGGTAAACATTGGTAATCCTGACGAAATTACTATACGTGAATTTGCAGAAGAGATCATCAAATTAACCGGAACACAACAGAAAATTGTTTTCAAACCTTTGCCTGAAAATGATCCAAAACAACGTCAACCGGACATTACATTGGCTAAAAATTTATTGGGATGGGAACCAAAAATAAATCGCGCTGAAGGATTGAAGAGAACATACGCCTATTTTAAAAGTCTGACCCCGGATGAATTGAAAGAAGTTGATCATCATAATTTTGATAAATACATCATCAAATAATCGCATGACAAATCAGGAAAAAATATTTTTTGCGCATGAAACGGCCGTCATTGATGAAGGTTGTGAAATTGGAAAAGGAACAAAAATCTGGCACTTTTCTCATGTCATGCCTCATTGCAAAATTGGTGAGAACTGCAATATTGGACAAAACGTGGTGATATCACCTGATGTTGTTTTAGGGAATAATGTAAAAGTTCAAAACAATGTTTCAATTTATACCGGCGTTGTCTGTGAAGATGATGTTTTTTTAGGGCCATCTATGGTTTTTACCAATGTGATTAACCCGCGCAGTGCAGTGAACCGACGTAACCAATACCTTCAAACTATCGTAAAACGTGGAGCTTCAATTGGGGCAAATGCCACCATTGTTTGCGGACATCCAATTGGTGCTTTTGCTTTTATTGGTGCAGGCGCAGTAGTGACGAAAGAAGTTCCTGACTATGCTTTAGTGGTTGGAAATCCGGCAAAACAAATTGGTTGGATGAGCAGCTACGGACACAGACTTGAATTTAAAGAAAACCTTGCCACCTGCCCTGAAAGTGGAGAAGTTTATAAATTAGAAAACAATAAAGTAACCCGTATCAAATAATGGGAAATTCAACTAAAATAAAATTCGCCGTGGTTGGTTGCGGACACATTGGTAAAAGACATGCCACCATGATTCAACGCAATGATGAATCAGAATTAATTGCCATGGCTGATAGCCGTCCAAAAAATGAATGTGGCGGTATGGAAGATTTTGAAGGCGTTCCGTTTTTTAATTCGGTGGATGAACTGTTGGCATCTGATCTCAAATTTGATGTTGTAAATATTTGTACACCCAACGGTTTGCACGCTGAACAAAGTATCAAAGCCCTGCAGACCGGACACCATGTAGTTTGTGAAAAACCCATGGGACTAACCAAAGATCAGTGTGAGAAAATTATTTATACTGCACTTCAGCATTCCAAACAGGTTTTCTGTGTAATGCAAAATAGATACTCACCTCCGTCAGAATGGATCAAAGAAATTATCACCAATAAATTACTGGGTGAAATTTACATGGTGCAATTGAATTGTTATTGGAACCGTGATGAGCGCTACTATAAAAAAGGTGGATGGAAAGGAACTTCAGATCTTGATGGTGGAACACTTTTTACACAGTTCTCTCACTTCATTGATATCATGTACTGGTTGTTTGGTGATATCACAAATATTCAGGGAAAATTTGCAGACTTCAATCATAAAGACACTACCGACTTTGAAGATTCAGGATTTGTAAGTTTTGATTTTTTAAACGGAGGAATGGGTTGTATCAATTATTCTACCGCAATTTGGAATACCAACTTAGAAAGTTCAATGACCATTATTGGTAAAAACGGTAGCGTAAAAATTGGTGGTCAATACATGAACGAAATTGAAGTGTGCAACATAAAAGATTATACAATGCCTACACTTCGTCCTTCAAATCCGGCCAATGATTATGGGGCTTACAAAGGATCTGCAGCCAATCACCATCACATCATTGAAAACGTGGTTGACTCATTGAAAAACAGAACAACACCGACAACCAATGCCTTGGAAGGATTAAAAGTGGTTGAAATTATTCAGCGCATTTATGAAGTGCGCGATACACACATGAAAAATCAGAAATAATTATTTTGTCAGATAAATTTATGAGCAGCATTTACGAAAAACTGGTAAAAAAAGAAACCAAATTAGCCGTGATTGGTTTAGGATATGTAGGTCTTCCAATTGCACTTGAGTTTGCTAAAAAAATTAAAGTAGTTGGATTTGACATCAATGAAAAACGCGTTGACATGATGCGCAATAAAATTGATCCCAGCAACGAATTAGCATCAAAAGATTTTGAAGGATGTGATATAGAATTTTCAGAAAACATTCATGATTTGAGTGATGTTACTTTTTTTATCATTGCTGTTCCAACTCCCATTGATGCAAGTAATTTACCTGATCTTACTCCATTGATTGGCGCAAGCCGCACCGTTGGTAAAGTGCTCAAAGCAGGTGATTATGTTGTGTACGAATCAACCGTTTATCCCGGCTGTACTGAAGAAGATTGTATTCCAATTCTTGAACGAGAATCAGGATTAAAATTCAGATCAGATTTCAAAGTTGGTTACTCACCTGAGCGGATTAATCCGGGTGATAAAGTGCATACTCTTTCATCCATTGTAAAAGTAACTTCAGGTTGTAGTGAAGAATCAGCAGAGCAAGTTGCAAAGGTGTATGAACTGGTTGTTAAGGCCGGGGTTCACCGTGCTGCTTCAATCAAAGTTGCCGAATCTGCAAAAATTATAGAGAACACACAACGTGATGTAAATATTGCACTGATCAATGAACTCTCCATTATCTTCAACCGCCTTGGCATTAACACCTACGATGTATTAGAGGCAGCCGGAACAAAATGGAATTTTCTGAAATTTCAACCCGGTTTAGTGGGTGGACACTGCATTGGCGTTGACCCGTATTACCTTACCCACAAAGCAAAACAATTGGGTTACCACGCAAAAATTATCAACTCTGGTCGTTATGTAAATGACAGCATGGGATTTTATGTTGGTAAACAAACCGTAAAAAAAATGATTGCACAAGGTAAAAATCCAATGGAATCTAAAGTGCTGATCATGGGTGCAACATTCAAAGAAGATGTATCAGACATACGCAATTCAAAAGTAGTGAACGTGATTTCAGAATTGGAATCGTTTGCCTGCAAGGTTGACGTAATTGACCCGCATGCTGATTCAAAAGAAGTCTATCATGAATACGGATTCAACTTATGTGAAAAACCATCTAATGATTATGACGCCATCATCATTGCCGTAAATCACAAAGAGTATTCAAATTATTCTGAAAATGATTTGAGAAAAATGCTGCGCGGTGACAAAGGTTTAATTGTTGACCTCAAAGGTATTTACCGCAATAAAATTAAGGGTATTGAGTATTGGTCGTTGTAATAAATACAAATTTAACCTATTGGCTTTATTGCACGCTCTCACTCTCTCACTCACGCTGATTTTACCTAACCACGGTCAAACTCCCCGTAAAAATTTCACTTGTGCCAACCGTCTTTGATAATGAAAATTCTATTTCGGTGATGAAGGTGGTGATTGAATAAATTTCTGGTGGAACTAGAAAATGAAAACCGCCCGCTCTTTTCAGAACGGGCGGTTTTTTTTGTGCTAATTATTGTAAGTAAACCAAGGAAATACTTATTTGTCTTTCACCTCTTCAAAATCTACATCTTCAGCCTCTGCGCTGTTACCTGAACCGGTATTGGTATCTGCTCCAGCTTCTGGTCCTCCTTCAGTGCCGCCGGTATTGGCGTACATATCCTGACTTGCTGCCTGGAAAACATTGTTCAAGGTTTGCATAGCGGTCTCCATTCTGGCGAAATCTTTTGCTTGATGTGCAGCTTTCAAATCAGCTAATGCAGTTTCAATCGGTGCCTTTTTATCTGCCGGAATTTTATCTCCGTATTCACTCAATTGTCTTTCTGTTTGGAAAATTAATGCATCGGCCGCGTTCAATTTATCTGCTTCTTCACGACGCTGTTTGTCTGAGTCAGCATTCGCAGTTGCTTCAGCTTTCATTCTATCAATTTCAGCCTGTGATAATCCGGATGACGATTCAATTTTAATGGATTGTTGTTTTCCGGTTGCTTTGTCTTTTGCTGAAATGCTCATGATTCCGTTTGCATCAATATCAAAAGTCACTTCAATTTGTGGTGTCCCTCTGCGCGCCGGTGGAATGTCAGATAACTGAAATCTTCCAAGTGTTCTGTTATCAGCCGCCATTGGACGTTCACCTTGCAGCACATGAATGTCAACTGCTGTTTGATTATCTGCAGCGGTAGAAAATACTTCTGACTTTTTTGTTGGAATAGTTGTGTTGGCTTCAATTAATTTTGTCATCACACCGCCCATTGTTTCAATTCCTAATGAAAGTGGAGTTACATCAAGTAACAAAACATCTTTCACTTCACCGGTCAATACACCACCTTGAATTGCTGCACCTACTGCAACTACCTCATCCGGGTTCACTCCTTTTGAAGGTTCTTTTCCAAAGAATTTTTTAACCGCTTCTTGTATCGCCGGAATTCTGGTAGAACCACCTACTAAAATTACCTCATCAATATCAGAAGTAGAAAGACCTGCATTTTTCAGTGCTGATTTACATGGTTCAATTGTTCTTTTAATCAAATCATCAATCAACTGTTCAAACATGGCTCGTGATAAAGTGCGCACCAAGTGTTTTGGAATTCCATCAACCGGCATAATGTAAGGCAGGTTGATTTCAGTTGTTGAAGAAGATGACAATTCAATTTTTGCTTTTTCAGCCGCTTCTTTCAAACGTTGCAATGCCATTGGATCTTTTCTCAGATCAATGCCTTCATCTTTTTTAAATTCTTCAGCCAGCCAGTTGATAATTTTATCATCCACATCATCACCCCCAAGGTGTGTATCACCATCAGTTGACAATACTTCAAATACACCATCACCTAATTCAAGTACAGATACGTCATGCGTACCACCACCAAAGTCAAACACTACAATTTTCTGATCTTTATTTTTTTTGTCAAGACCATAAGCCAGCGCTGCGGCAGTTGGTTCGTTGATGATTCTTTTCACTTTTAATCCAGCAATTTCACCTGCCTCTTTGGTAGCCTGACGCTGAGCATCATTGAAATAAGCAGGTACGGTAATTACCGCTTCTGTCACTTCTTGCCCTAGATAATCTTCTGCTGTTTTTTTCATTTTCTGAAGAATCATGGCAGAAATTTCCTGGGCGGTATATTGTCTATCTCCGATTTTTACACGCGGTGTATTGTTGTCTCCTTTTACTACTTCATAAGGCACACGGGCAACCTCCTTAGATGCCTGATCAAATGAAATACCCATGAAACGTTTAATTGAATAAATCGTTTTCGTAGGGTTTGTGATAGCCTGACGCTTTGCCGGATCACCCACTTTGCGTTCTCCTCCATCAACAAATGCAACAATGGAAGGTGTTGTTCTTTTTCCTTCGGCATTAGTAATTACAACTGGTTCATTACCCTCCATCACAGATACACAAGAGTTTGTAGTTCCTAAGTCGATTCCAATAATCTTACTCATATTAAACGTGTTTTTTGTTTTTACTTCGTTTTGGTTTTTTTAATTCCCCGCATGTCATTCTCAATTGGCATGCCAGTGATAAAACACGCATTCAAACGCTGGTTTTTGTCAGATAAGCCGTCAATAAAGGGCTGAACATGTGACATATCGTCAGAATTGAGTAAAAATCAGGTTCATTCCGTCAGCCTATGTCTGACAAAGAATTGCCGTCATTTGTCTTGATTTTTTTCGTACTTTGGTCTGAACCTCTTCACCTATATTCTATGAAATTGAAATTATTGATCTCAACAATCAGCATGAGTGCTTTCTTGTTTTCTTGCGGAAATGATGCTCAAACAAGTCCAACAGAATCTGCCCAACAACAAAACAGTAACACAGAATCACAAACTGATACTGCTGTTCAAATTACTGAAACAGTAACAGAAGCCGAATTCAACTATGACAGCACAGGCTTTGAAAATTTTGAACTTCGCGCTTATGTCAACGACCCAGATCCCAATGGCCCTACCAACGTTAGGAATAAGCCAAACGGCAAAATAATTCAAAAACTATCCAAAGGTGATGACTATATGATAACGCTCAAAAAAGTTGAAGATGGCTGGTTTGAATTTGATGATTTGGTTTCATTCAACGAAACTCCTCTTGACAAAACTTCAGGCTGGATTCACCACAGCGTGATAGGAGCAATGACAAGAAATTATGGAGATCAGAAAATTCCGGTGTATAAACATCCAGAAGAAAATGATGAATTCAAAGTAGGCGAAATAAAAACAGAATCTTCTATAAGAATTCTCTCCGCATATTTTGATTTTGTCAAAGTGAAATGTGAAACGTGTGATGGTGCTGTTGAAGGATGGATCAGTAATGAATGGATTTGTGGTAATCCGGTTACTACTTGTCCTTAGGTAGGTAAAGGAAATTAAAGTTTATTTAGTTCATCATTGACAGTATCCCTAAAAGTGTGTAAGTAGTTCCGGCTACGGTTTAATTCTTTCTCCAAAAATAATCATAAATTGATTTAATATTTCACCCCAACTTCTGATGGGCATGGTCCATCGTTTTGTTGCTTCTCTTATTGCTAAAAAAACGGATTTGATTACGGCATCGTCTGTCGGGTATGATAGTTTATTTTTAGTGTACTTTCTGATTTTTCCGTTCAGATTTTCAATAACATTGGTTGTATAAATAATTTTTCTGATTTCAACCGGGAAGTCAAGAAACGCAGTTAGTTCCTCCCAGTTGGCGCGCCAACTTTTAATAGCATAACCGTATTTACCGCCCCATTTTTTTTCAAGGTCATCTAGAGCGATAGCGGCAGCATCACGGTTTGGAGCATTGTAAATATGTTTCATATCAGCTGAGAACTCTTTCCTGTCTTTGTAGGAAACGTACTTGCAAGAGTTTCGTATTTGGTGTACCACGCAGATTTGTTTTGTTGATTCGGGAAAAATAGCACGGATAGTTTCTGTAAATCCCTTGAGATTATCGGTAGCTGTGATGAGTATATCTCTTACGCCTCTGGCTTTCAAGTCAGTCAGTACGGACATCCAAAAGGCAGCAGATTCATTTTTTCCAAGCCACATTCCAAGCACTTCTTTTTTACCATCAATATTAAGTCCAATTGCAATGTAAACCGTTTTTTCAACCACTCTTGAGTTTTCTCGAACCTTGAAAACAATACCATCCATCCAAACTACGAGATAGACCGGATCAAGAGCACGATTTTGCCAGGCACTCACATCGCTCAATACACGCTCGGTAATGCGAGATATTGTAGATGTTGACACATCAAAATTGTAGAGCTCTCGAATCTGTTCTTCAATATCGCTCACGGACATTCCTTTGGCATACATTGAGACAATAATATTCTCTACACCCTCAACCATGCTCTTGCGTTTTGGAACCAGAATAGGGTTAAATTCTGACTGGCGATCGCGTGGCACTTTTACCTCCATTTCGCCTTCTTTGGTTTTGAGTCGCTTGGTTATGTGACCGTTTCTGGCATTTTTACCATCGGATCTTTCATGTTTTTCATAACCAAGGTGAGCATCCATTTCACCTTCTAATAACTGTTCTATGCCCCGTTTCTGAAGCTCTTCAATAAAACTATTCAAGGCATCTCCTGTCTTGAACTGCTTTAAAAATTCTTTAGTTAATAATTCCTCTTTTTTCATACATTATGTGTTAAAGCCACCCAAAAAGTTATTTCCGAAATTTTTTTTGACTGTTAAAGGTCAAAAAATTTCAGAATAACTTTTGGCCTTACACTTTTTGAGATGCTACCTCATCATTGGTGATTGTAGGTGGTGATTGTGGTGATGCGATTAATCGCATCACCACAATCACCACAATCAGGTTTTCAGTATTTCCAATGTTCAGAAGAAAATGAATGACTATTTCAGTTTATCATTTTCATGATGTCTTGAATGATCTCTTTTTGTTTTTTTGTCCAGATTTTTTTTGAGAGCTTCTTCTAGATTCACACCGGTTTGGTTAGCAAGACAAATTAATACCCAAAGCACATCAGCCATTTCATCTCCCAAATCTTTTGCTTTGTCTGATTCTTTTTCTGATTGTTCACCATACCTCCGTGCAATTATTCGGGCTACTTCTCCAACCTCTTCAGTAAGTTGTGCCATATTGGTTAGCTCATTGAAATAGCGGACACCATATGTTTTGATCCAATCGTCAACTAATTTTTGTGCTTCTGCAATGGTCATCGTTTTAATTTTTGAATAAGATTTGTCGTTGAATATCCTTGTACCAAATCAATCACTTCTACCTTTCCGTTGTTTTCAAGAACAACTTCTCTGCCTACAATGTATTTTTTTGATTCAGGATTTTTTTCATGAGGATCATAATCTCCGCCTTTCACCAGCACATCAGGAATGAGATTTTCAATCAGTGCCAGCGGGGTATCATCATCAAATTCAACAACAAAATTAATGCAACCCAAACTGGCCAATACAGTTGCTCTTGCTTGAAAATCATTTACCGGACGATCATCTCCCTTACCTTGTCTGCGCACAGATGCATCACTATTCACAGCAACTATCAGCACATCACCCAAATCTGCCGCCATATTCAAATACTGTACATGACCTTTGTGTAGAATGTCAAAGCAGCCGTTTGTAAAAACAATTTTTTTCTGTTGTGATTGCAACAGTTTCACCTGAGTGATTAAATCATTCCGTGATACTATCTTTTTCTGAAGCAGAGACCAGTGATTCATCAGCATCAAAGGTAACATTTTTACCATTCAGTGCCATAGAAATGAGGCCGAGTATTACCATCATGGCTGTTTGTGATGTCCAGATTATCCATCCTAAAGCCAGCGCTTCAGGGTGCATATTCATAGTGCCGGTTGGATCCATATAAATTGTGATGATCATACCCACAGCGGCAGGATAAATTCCAATACCCCCTTGTACTAAAATGATACCCACCGTACCCGCAACAAAACCGGGTAACATGGCATCAAGTCCTAAATTTGCGGTTGAATCAAGTGAGAAAAAACAAATACTGAACATGCATATATACATGGCCCAGATAAAGAAGGTGTGAAAAATAAATTTCATTTTTTTCTTCATCTTGAAAATAGCAATCACCCCTTCAATAATTCCTTTGACAAAATGACGAATGCGTTCTCTGAATTTTTTTCTAAAAATGTAGACTCCAATAACGGCAACAATTGCCAGAATGATACCGTACATCACCACTTTTGCAAAAAGGTTGAAGAGGAACAAATTTCCGCAACTACCAACAGCACCCTCTTTGAGAACATCTAGTTTATGCTGAAATAAATCAAACTTATCAAATTGAAAAGCGATACCAATGATGGTAACCAAACCCAACATACCCACATCTACAGCTCGCTCAGCCAGTATGGATCCAAACCCTTTTTGAAAAGGAATTTTTTCAGTTTTAGAAATCACTGCTGCTCTAGAAATTTCACCTGCCCTCGGAAACGCAAGATTTACAAAATTGCTAATCATCACGGCATGGTATGAGTTCCAGAAATTAACTTGATAACCCATTGGAGTTAACATATATTTCCAACGATAAGCACGTGAGATATGACTGGCAAATCCAAAAATCAAAGAAATGCCCACCCACATATAATCGGCTTGGCCAAAAGCATTGAACAATTGAATTTTTTCTTTCTCACACAAGGCGTCATAGAATAGCCAAATGAGAAAAAGCCCAAAAGCAAGCGGTATGAGAAGTTTCAGGATGGCAAAAAGCTTATTCTTCACCGGTAGTTAATTCTTATATAATGATGGATAACGCCATTTCTACCGGTTTATTTGAAGCTACTTCAATTTATTTGTTTCGGTATTTGGGAAAACCAAAACTGGCTTGAAGGTTTTTGCTTCTTCAAATTCCATCATGGCATAAGTAATTACAATGATTATGTCACCTACTGCAACTCGTCTGGCGGCGGGGCCATTCATGCAAATTTCGCCTGAGCCGCGTTTGCCTGTGATAATATATGTTTCAAGACGTTCACCGTTATTCACGTTGACGATTTGTACTTTTTCACCCTCAATCATGTTTGCAGCCTCCATCAGATCAGGATCTATGGTTATGCTGCCAATATAATTGAGATCTGCCTGGGTTACTTTAACCCGGTGAAGTTTTGATTTAATTACCGTTACTAGCATTGTTCAGTAAAATGGAGCGCAAAGTTAATCATTTTACCTTATTCATTACTTTTTGTGGATGTCGCTTATTTTAAGTACGAATAAAATACAGAATTTGGCTTTAATCTTTCCTTAATTTATAGGTATACCAACCATCTTGCGTATTGTGCGTGGCGGTAATTTTTGAAGATGTCACGTTAAGATTTTCCCAGATAATCAACATCGCTGTTCCTGAAATATCATCACTTAATGAGGCAATGAGTTCATAACAAAATTCAGTAGAACCGTCAGATGAAGGCACCATTACATCATTCACCTCCCATACACCGGAATAAGATTCCAGCGTTTTATCATTGTTTAGAGTAACAGTCAGATCACTATTGAACTGCAACGTGATATCACTGTATGTGTCAGTAAAATTTTGATTAAATCCAAAATTGGGTTTATACTCAACCTTTGAATAATGCCATGAGCCCAACATTTTTTTCTCAATATGATTTAATTGCGCGTTATTATTGCATGACAATAAGACAAGCGTCAGCAGCGGGAGGAAAAGTTTTTTCATACATCCAATTTTCCTCAAACGATCACAAAAATTGAACCATTCATTGAGATACTATCTCTGTAACGGTTTAGTATTTGTGCAAGAATTAATACTGCATGAGGTATGCTTTCAGAAACTCATCAATTTCACCATTCATCACCGCATCCACATCAAAACTTTCATGTCCGGTGCGCACATCTTTCACCAATTTATAAGGTTGCATGGTGTAGTTGCGAATTTGAGAACCCCATTCAATTTTCTTTTTACCGGCTTCAATTTCATTTTGCTTCTCCAGTTTTTTTCTCAACTCCAATTCGTAAAGTTGAGAACGGAGTAACTGCATGGCTTTTTCTTTGTTGGCAAGTTGAGAGCGTGATTCAGAGTTTTCAATAATGATACCAGAGGGTGCATGTCGCAAACGCACCGCGGTTTCTACCTTGTTTACATTCTGTCCACCGGCACCACCTGAGCGGAAAGTTTCAAACGAAATATCAGCCGAATTGATTACAATCTCAATAGTGTCATCTACCAAGGGATAAACATATACTGAAGCAAACGATGTATGTCTTTTTGCATTAGAGTCAAATGGAGAAATACGCACCAGCCTGTGCACCCCATTTTCACCTTTCAAATATCCAAAAGCAAACTCACCCTCAAACTGAAGCGTAACAGTTTTTACACCGGCAACATCACCGGCTTGATAATTTAACTCTTGAATTTTATAACGGTGTTTTTCAGCCCACATAATATACATGCGCATCAGCATAGATGCCCAGTCACAACTTTCTGTTCCGCCGGCACCGGCTGTAATTTGTATGACAGCACTCAAAGCATCTTCTTCTGCCGAAAGCATGTTTTTTAATTCCAGCTCTTCTAATTTTTGTAGAGATTGATTGAAGGCTGTTTCAACTTCTTCTTCAGGCGCTTCACCTGCATTGTAAAATTCAATTAGCACTTTAATATCTTCCAATTCCGATTTTAGCATTTCATACGCTTCAATCCAGAATTTTTTGGCGCGCATTTTTTTTAGCAAAGCCTCAGCCTCTTTGGGTTTATCCCAAAATGCCGGATCCTGCGATTTCAACTCATCTTCCTGTACCTCTGTTCTTTTCTCTTCAATTTTCAGATAGGTATGAAGCTCATTGACTCTTCGTTCAAAATCTTTCAGTTGATCTTGTGTAACCATGATGCAAAATTGCGATTTTTTTTACTGTTTACCTGCAAGTTTGTTTTTATGTAACACTATTGTTCAATTCTATCAATTTTATTCTACTTTTGTCTAATAATCAAAAACCGTGTAAAGACATGAATATTCCTTCAGACCTTAAGTACACCAAAGAACACGAGTGGGTTCGTGTTGAAGGCGATACAGCAGTAATTGGCATCACTGATTTTGCTCAGCGCGAATTAGGTGACATCGTATATGTAGAAATTGAAACCGTAGGTGAAAGCCTTGCCCGTGAAGCAGTATTTGGCACTGTAGAAGCCGTTAAAACCGTATCTGACTTGTTTATGCCGGTGAGTGGTGAGGTAGTTGAAATGAATAAAGGCATTGAGTCAAATCCTGAGTCTGTAAATGCAGACCCTTATGGAAAAGGCTGGATGATTAAGGTAAAACTTTCTGACGCATCAGAAGTAGCCTCCCTTCTTTCTGCTGACGACTATAAAAAATTGGTGGGATAATTCTGCACTTTGGCGCTGGTTTGCTCTTGCATGGGCAATTCTGGTAGCTGTGCTGAGTTGTATACCCGGTAACCATTTTCCGGTTATTTCCTGGAATTTTATTTCACCTGACACGCTGGTGCATGTTGTTATGTACCTCATTCTTTCGCTTAGCCTGATTAAAGCTCAGTTTGAAAAAAAGTTGAACCTTTCAAAAGAGTGGTTGTATATATGGGTGATCGCAGTTGGAATATCGTTTGGATATTGCATAGAACTGGTTCAGGAATTTTATATCTACCGGCGCTGCTTTGAATATGCTGATATTGTTGCAAACTCAATTGGTACAATATTTGGTGTAATCCTAGCAAAACGGACAGGTATAAAAATAGTATAAACCGGTGCTCGTTGAACAAAGATTAATTTCTAAATTAGCACCCTATAAAGAATTCTTATGGAACTTAAGAAATCAAAAGAAGCTGACCTTGAAGGAAAATCAAAAATTTTCCGGGTTATCGGTTTAGCCATGGCAGCTGCCTTGGTTGCAATGGCTTTCTCTGCTACAACAGCAACTGTTGCTGAAAAAGTAGCTGAAGAAGAGGACATAGAATCATTAGATGAAGAAATGGTGTATGAGGTACAAGAGCAAGAAACTCCGCCACCACCGCAAACTCAAGAAGCGCCACCACCACCTGACTTAGAAGAAATTGAAGTAGTGGATGACGAAGAGGAAATTGCTGACTTGGACTTGACCAATATTGAGCCTGAAGACTTACCTGTTGATGACGGTCCTGAAGATGTTCAAATTGAAGAAGAACCAATTGTAGACTTTGCTGAAGTTGAGCCTTCCTTCCCAGGTGGTGATGCGGCCATGGCACAATTCATTAGAGACAATGTTCAATACCCTGAACTTGCCCGTGAAATGGGTGAACAAGGAACAGTGTATGTGCAGTTTGTTGTTAACTCTGACGGCTCAATTCAAGATGTGGAAGTTATCAAAGGTGTTTCTGACCTGTTAAATAAAGAAGCCATGCGTGTGGTGAAAGCCATGCCAAAATGGACACCTGGAGAACAAGCCGGTAAAAAAATTCGCGTGCGTTTCCGTATTCCAATCAAATTTACAATTTCAGGATAGACTTTAAATTTTAAATTATCTTTATATCCGCCACTGACCACAGTTGGCGGATTTTTTTTGCATGGAAAAAAGAGAAAAATTACTGCAATTAATTTCATTTCTTGATTTGACTTCACTTGAATCAACAGACAATGAAACTACGATTACTGAGCTTGTGCGCAAAGCCAATGAAGGGTATAAAGGTGTTCACCCGGCGGCAGTTTGTGTTTACCCTAATTTTGGAAACTTTGTTGCCCAATCAGTTCTAAAAACAATTCAAACAGCCGTTGTTGGAGGCGCATTTCCAAGCGGGCAAACATTGACTCGAGCAAAAATTTCTGAACTTGAAGCCATAAATACAAGCTCTGCGGATGAAGTAGACATTGTTATCAACCGCGGAGAATTTTTAGCAGGAAATTATGAATACGTATTTAATGAACTGAAGGCAATGCGTAATGCGGTGCCCGGCAAATTGCTGAAAATAATTCTTGAAACCGATGAGCTAAACACCAAAGAAGCCATACAAAAAGCAAGTGAAATGGCCATTGATGCCGGAGCAGATTTTATCAAAACATCCACTGGAAAATGTGCTGTTGGAGCAACACCTGAGGCAGCAGAAATTATGTGTGATGTGATTGCTGCACATGCACAACGCACTGATAAAAAGATTGGCTTCAAACCATCAGGCGGAATCAGAACCATTGAATCAGCAGTCACCTATTATGATATCGTGGAGAAAAAACTTGGCTCAACTTGGTTGCAACCCTCATTGTTCAGAATTGGTGCCAGCTCACTCTATTCAGCCATTATCAATGAATTGAAAAATGGTGATAAGGCCTGATTTCATTGCACCAGTTTTTGAAGCCGTACGCAAAGCGGCAGATGAAATTATGGCTGTTTATGAAAATGATTTTTCTGTTCAACTCAAAGAAGATAAATCGCCCGTTACTAAGGCAGATTTATTGTCGTCAGAAATTTTATTCGACGTATTAACTAAAACTAATATCACGGTAGTATCAGAAGAATCAAAAATACCTGATTATGCTAGGCGCACCTTGGAAGAATATATTTGGTTGGTTGATCCATTAGATGGCACCAAAGAATTTATTAAACGCAACGGAGAATTCTGTATCAACATAGCGCTGATCCAAAATCAGCAACCCATTTTTGGACTTATTGCTGATCCGGTAAATCAGAAAATACTCTATGGCGGAATCAGCACCGGAATTTTTTGTCAATCTCTGCAAGAAAAAAAAATATTTTCACCAGACTTTATAGTACGACCAAAAAACAATCAAAAAAGCAGAGGATTAATTTTTTCAAGATCACATTTTACGAATGAAGTAAGTGTCTTGGTAAATAAATTAGAAGAACGCTACGGATTACTGCGACTCATTAAAAAAGGAAGCGCCTTAAAGTTTTTCAATCTGGTTGAAGGCGATGCACATTTTTACCCGCGCATGGCGCCTACTATGGAATGGGACATTGCAGCGGGAGACGCAATCTATAGGGCAGTTGGTGGAGAAGTCCTTGATTTCACTAACTTTGAACCCATTCGCTACAACAAAGAAGATTTGAGAAATCCGAATTTCATTGCCAAACCGGCGAATTTAAAAATTGACTGAATATGGGAAAAAAAGTTGCCCTGATAACCGGCGTGACCGGACAAGATGGAGCTTATCTTGCAGAATTATTATTGTCAAAAGGATATGAGGTACATGGCATCAAACGCCGTGCTTCACTGTTTAATACTGACCGGGTTGATCATCTATATCAAGATAAACATGAAACTAATGTCAACTTTTTTCTGCACTATGGAGATTTGACAGACTCAACCAACTTGATCAGATTAGTGCAAGAAATAAATCCGGATGAAATATACAATCTGGCTGCCATGTCACATGTGCACGTTTCATTTGAAACACCTGAATACACTGCTAACGCTGACGGTATTGGTGCCTTGCGTTTACTTGAGGCCATTCGCTTATTGAAACTCGAAAAGAAAGTGAAATTCTATCAAGCATCTACGAGTGAATTGTACGGTAAAGTGGTTGAAACACCCCAAAGTGAAACTACCCCATTTTACCCGCGCAGTCCTTATGCAGTTGCAAAACTTTATGCTTTTGGATAGTTAAAAATTATCGTGAAGCATACAACATGTTTACATGCAATGGTATATTATTCAATCATGAAAGTCCGTTGCGTGGAGAAACATTTGTAACGAGAAAAATAACCCGCGCAGCAGCCCGCATCAAATTAGGCTTGCAGCAAAAAGTTTTCCTGGGAAATTTGGATGCCAAAAGAGACTGGGGCCATGCTAAAGATTATGTGCATGGCATGTGGCAAATATTACAGCACAACACGCCTGATGATTTTGTTTTAGCTACTGGTGAAACACATCCAGTAAGAGAGTTTGCTGAAAAAGCCTTTCGTGAAGCCGGCATTGAATTGCGTTGGGAAGGAGAAGGAGTAAACGAGAAAGGAATTAATAAAGCCAACAATCAGGTGCTTATTGAAGTTGATCCCAAATATTTCAGACCAACTGAAGTAGAATTATTATTGGGTGATCCAACCAAGGCAAAAAGAGAATTAGGTTGGCAACATACCTATTCATTTGATCAATTAGTTCAAGAAATGGTTCAAGCCGATATTAAATTATTTGAACGAGATAAATATTTGCGAGAAGGCGGTCATAAAATTTTCAACTATCACGAATAAAATTAACCGTGGAAAAAAATTCAAAAATTTATATTGCAGGTCACCGCGGCATGGTGGGTTCAGCCATTGAACGACATCTCAGATCACAAGGTTTTGTCAATTTGATTACAGCAACATCCAAAGAATTGGATTTGAAAAATCAACAGGCAGTAAATACTTTTTTTGAAAAGCATCAACCCGACTTTGTATTTCTGGCGGCGGCCAAGGTTGGCGGTATCTTGGCTAACAATACTTATCGTGCTGAGTTCATTTACGATAATTTGATGATTGCATCCAACATCATTCACTCAGCCTATCTGAACAAAGTAACTAAACTTCTTTTTCTTGGATCATCTTGCATTTATCCAAAGCTTGCACCTCAACCCTTGAAAGAAGATTATTTGTTGAGCGGATATCTTGAACAAACAAACGAACCTTACGCCATTGCAAAAATTGCAGGTATAAAATTATGTGAAGCATACAGAGATCAATATGGTTGTAACTTCATTTCAGCGATGCCAACAAATCTCTATGGTCCAAATGATAATTATGATCTCCAAAACAGTCATGTATTACCTGCATTGATTAAAAAATTTCATCTTGCAAAAACAGAAAATAAACCTAACGTTGAAATTTGGGGAACAGGAAAAGTGCTTCGTGAATTTTTATATGTAGATGATTTAGCAGAAGCTTGCGTTTTCTTGATGCAACATTACAATGAAAAACAATTCATAAACGTAGGTTCAGGTGTTGATATCACCATTCATGATTTGGCAAAACTGGTTCAAAAAATTGTGGGCTATACCGGTGATTTAACTTTTGACAGCAGCAAACCAGATGGAACACCTCGTAAACTCATGGATGTAACACGCTTAAACAAAGCGGGCTGGCACTACACCACCTCTTTGGAAGAGGGAATTCAATTAGCCTATCAAGACGCCCTTGCTACAAGTAAGCTTAGCCCGTAACTAAAAGCCCGGTTTTTGCGTATCTTATCAATTGATGCGCGTTATTCAAGGCATATTGCTGATTTACTTTTTGGTCCCGGTTTTTCTTTCCAGGGCTCAATTGAGTTTTCCTGTTGAAGAATTTTATCATCGCAGCGCTGATCGGTTTTTTTTAATTGATTCAACTGAACATGATTTTTACAAACAACATCTCACCAGCAAACCAATACTTCAGGAGCGGTCATATCCAGATTCTGTTTTCTTTGATAATTCAAAACAATACTATTGGATTACTCAAAAATTATTCAAAGAAAATTTTCTGATTTTTAAGGGAGATGATTTCTGGTGTGCTGTTGATCCCATCATTGACATTGAAGGAGGAAAAGATCTTGCCAGAGATTCAAGTATGACAAAT
This sequence comes from Crocinitomicaceae bacterium, assembly GCA_016708105.1. Classification (NCBI taxonomy): domain Bacteria; kingdom Pseudomonadati; phylum Bacteroidota; class Flavobacteriia; order Flavobacteriales; family Crocinitomicaceae; species Crocinitomicaceae bacterium. The sequence goes on along the minus strand of JADJGJ010000001.1, from coordinate 414,870 downwards.
TATTGGAATACACGTGGCATCAGAGTACAGGCAAAATTTTTTGATAAAATTGGCTTTGTTACCACGTTCTATGAAAATCAGGCAATGGTTCCAGGCTATCAGTCAGATATTTTTCAATCGCGCGGTGAATATATTTTAGCCGGTGGAGGAACAACGTATAAACAAGTGAATGCCGTTGTACCGGGATATGCCCGCACCAAATCTTTTAAATCAACAGGCTATGATTTTGCATTTGCTGAAGGATATTTCACTGCTGCTCCTTCACGATTTTTCAAATTAGATTTTGGAAATGGCAGCCAGTTTATTGGCAACGGATATCGCTCACTACTGTTATCAGACAATGCAATTAATTTTCCTTTTTTGAAGTTAGAAACCAATTTCTGGAATGATCGTGTTCAGTTTCATGTTATGTATACGCAACTAACCAATTTGTTCAGACTAGAATATTTCAATACACCCGAAGCAACCTATGAGCGTAAGTGGGGAAGTTTTCATTTTGCAGAAATTGCTGTTACAAAAAACATACTCTTAGGATTTTTTGAAGGAAGTGTATGGAGACATACAGATTCAATTGGAACACATCCCATGAACGGTGCTTTGCTAAATCCGGTGCCATTCTTGAACTCGTTATTTATTGAAGACAGCAATTATAATCAAGTTGCGGGAATGAATCTCTGCATTCAGTTAGCACGCAATATTATTTACAGTCAACTTTTAATTGATCATGGAAAAATAGCCGGTTATCAAATTGGATTTAAATCTTACAACCTATTTATACCTGAACTTGACTTTCTTGCAGAGTACAATCACGCGGAGCAAAACGCCTATTTGGCAAATGAACGGAGGTACAATTATTCACACTACAATTCTTCACTTGCGCATCCATTGGGAAGTGGGTTTGACGAACTGGTTTTTAAAATAAATTATCAATACAAACGCTGGTTTTTCAGTCAGCACATCACCTACTCTGCTCAACTTTATTCAGATAGTCTCAACACAGGCGGTAACATATTACAAGCCTATTCAAATATCAACGCCACAGATTTTGATCGCAATAAAATTTTTTACTCACAGACAGAAGCAGGATTTCAATTTAATAAACGATACAACTTACAAATTGCAGCAGGTTATATTCACCGTCAATCAACCCGCAGCCTGAGCAATAACTTGACTGACTACGTTTATCTAACTGTAAGAACAAGACTAAGAAATAAACGATTTGATTATTAAAAAACATTGCTTAATGAAAGATTATCATCTGATATTATCCCTTGTCACCTCCTTCAGCGTGGTTCTGCTTGCCACACCAGCGCTGATCAAAGTGGCAAAAATAAAACACCTGGTTGATGAACCTAAAGAAGCACGTAAACTTCATAAAAGCAGCACACCAACCATTGGGGGAATAATCATTTTCAGCGCATTTATCTTCAGCGTATTCTTATGGTTTCCATCGCACAACGACACAGTTAAATCATCACTGAGTGAATTCATGTACCTGATGGCAAGTTTGATTTTACTTTTTTTTATTGGTGTTAAAGATGATATCATTGGTATGTCACCCATGAAAAAACTTATGGCACATATCATGGTTGGTTTTATTTTATGCGTGATGGGAGAAATTCGTGTAACCAGTTTTCACGGTCTCCTTGGCATGGATATTTTACTACCCGAATATGCCAGTATTTTAATTTCTATTTTCATTTATATTGTCATTGTGAATGCCATTAATTTGGTTGATGGGGTAGATGGTTTAGCCGCAGGAGTTGGTTTGATTGCAAGCGTGGCGTTTGGTTTGTGGTTTTCATTCAACGGAGATAAACACTGGGCATTGGTTTCATTTTCTCTTGCCGGTTCATTGATTGGATTTTTGGTTTTTAATTTTAATCCCGCGCGCATTTTTATGGGTGATTCCGGCTCACTCATCATTGGCGCTATTGTCAGCGTTCTGGCAATTAAATTGATTGAATCACCTCTTGATTTTATTCCGCCTGATTTCAGAAATATTTCTACGCCTGTCGCAGCCATGGCTATTCTTGCTTATCCACTACTTGACACCTTACGTGTGTTTACCATACGTGCTGCGCGAGGAAAATCACCCATGAGTGCAGACAAAAATCACTTGCATCACAAGCTGATGGAAAAAAATCACAGCCATAAAAAAACAGTGATTACCATTTATATTTTCAGCATCATCATTATTGCGCAAACGTATTTTATACAATTTGAAAATCCAAATATCAGCTTTGTAATTAGTCTTGGAGTTGCTGCATTATTTGTTGGCTACGTTTTTCTTGGATATAAAAAGAAAACTACAGATGAGTCTGAATAAATTCTTCTATATAACACTGCTGTTTTTCAGCTACAATGTATCATCACAAATGCGCGTTGATTTGCTGGAATATAAACATCGTATTCAATTTTCAGAAAGATATTTTACGACTGAAGATAACATTCACACGGCAATTCTTCCCTTGTTTTTTGAATCAGAATCAGCCCTTGAAAAAACGCCCGGTCAATTGACAATTCACCCAGCAAAAAAAAATAAGGACGGTATTTCTGCACGCATCTATCCTATTACTGATTTGATGGGAGGCCTTGAAAGCGGAACCATGCAGGCAAGTCCTTTCCGTTATACAGCAGGTATTGGAATAGGAACAGAATTCAGCAGTAAAAAATGGTACAGTTCACTCAAGGTTTTACCTTATGTATCAGAACAAATATTCACCCTTGATTCTGTCAGACAAAATTTTGGCATAGACGCTGGCACAACACGCCCCATCACCGGCTCATTATTTCAGCGTAGTGAATTTATTCTGGCATACAAACCACACCGAATTTTTACCTTGAGCACCGGATATGGAAAACATTTTTTTGGAGAAGGATACCGATCCGTATTTTTATCAGACCATGCAGCGCCATATCCCTTTTTTAAAATTCAAACATCATTTGGTAGCATTCAATACGTGAATCTTTATGCTGTTTGGAATGACAATTCTGCTTTTCCATCAGACAGAACGATGGATAAAATGAAGTTTTCAAGTTCACATTATCTGAGTTGGAATATCATTCCCGGATTAAATATTGGAGTTTTTGAGACGGTAGTGTGGCAGGCAAAAGACAGTTTGGCGCAACGCAATTTTGATTTTAATTATTTAAATCCGGTTGTGTTTTTTCGTCCTGTTGAATATGGGTTGGGTTCAGCTGATAACGTGTTATTAGGAGCATCCCTCAATTACAAACCTGATCAGCACCACTGCTTTTATTCTCAACTTTTGTTGGATGAATTTTTACTGTCAGAATTAAAAGCGGGCAATAATTGGTGGGGCAATAAATACGCTATTCAGGTGGGCTATAAATCAAATCAATTTTTTGTTGACAATCTCTATCTGCAACTTGAATTCAATATGGTTAGGCCATTCACTTACGCTCACAAATATGCCGTGCAGAGTTACGGGCATTTCAATTCAGCGGTGGCGCATCCGGCCGGAGCTAATTTTTACGAACTAGTAAATATTGTTTCATTCCGAAAAGAAAAAATCATGTTCACCAATAAAATCACTTTTTTGGGTATTGGAGTTGACAAAGACAGTATTAATCAGGGGCAAAATATTTTCAGATCTTACTCAGATCGCAACGGTAATTACGGTCACAAAATTATGCAGGGAAACCGCATGACCATTTTCAACGAACAGTTCATAGCAGAGTATCCTTTACTGAATAAAATTGATCTTTATATCACGGCAATGTATCAGTATCGCATGAGCTGGTCATCAACAGAAACCTTGCATCAACACTTTGTAACGGTGGGTATAAGAACCAGATTATGGAATATCTACGCTGATTATTAGCGATTCATTCATGTAGTTGAGAAATATATCAGGCGCTTAATAACACCTGTTCAATTCCTGCTCTATTATTATTAAATTTGCGCCTTATTTAAGAAAATGCTTTCAAAAGATCAGGTTTTGGTTCAGGAAATTGCAGTACCACGTTGGAAAGATTACGCGCTATTGCTAAAGTTACGACTTGCCTCGCTGGTTGTTTTGTCAGCCACTGCAGGATATTTTTTTGCTGAAGGGAAAATTTGATCATCACTTTGTTTTACTTGTGGTTGGTGGGTTTTTAATCACCGGTGCTTCAAACGGATTTAATCAGATACTGGAAAGAGATTTGGATAAACTCATGAACCGCACAAAAAATCGACCTATTCCGGCGGGGCGAATGAGTGTTACTTCAGCATTTATTATTTCATCTTTTTGTGCGATCACAGGTGCGCTCATGTTATTTTATCTCAATTATTTTGCAGGAATATTAGGTGTACTAGCCCTAGTGATGTACGTGTTTTTGTATACGCCTATGAAACGTATTAGTCCCTGGGCGGTTTTTGTTGGAGCATTTCCAGGTGCTATTCCACCAATGCTTGGTGTTGTTGCTGTTACCGGTGAGTTTAATCTCCTGGTGGGCATCATGTTTTTGATTCAGTTCGTGTGGCAATTTCCTCACTTCTGGGCCATAGCATGGGTAATGGATGATGATTATGCCCGTGCAGGTTTCTCTTTGTTACCTTCAAAAGGACGTAAAAACAAAGTATCTGCTTTTCAAATTGCCGGTTATTCTTTGCTCATGATTCCGGTTGGAATTCTGCCTTGGTTTTTTGGATTTACCGGAGATGTCTCATTAATATTAGGCACCATAGCAGGTTTCTGGTTTTTTCTCACGTCGTACAGATTATACCTCAACCTTCAAGATAAAGCTGCGCGATCACTGATGTTTGCCTCGTTTATTTATTTGCCCATCATTCAGTTTTTATACGTATTTGATAAGATATAATGGTAGAACAAGAAGAATCAACCCAGCAACAACAAGACAACCTGAAACTCAACACACGAGTTAAAAAATCACTCTTGTGGTTTGGCATTTTCAGTATCATCATGATTTTTGCCGGACTCACCAGCGCTTATATTGTATCAAACGGATCTGAGTTTTGGGTAAAAATCACCTTGCCTGATGCATTTCTATATAGCACCTTGATGATTGTTGCCGGCAGTATTGCGCTCATTCTTTCAAAATCTTTTGTAAAAAAACAGAACGCATTACTCACCAAATTATCATTAGGAGCCGCACTTATTTTTGCCGTTTTGTTTGGCTACTTTCAATTTGCCGGATGGACAGATCTGTTTAGTAAAGGAAATACCTTGCGTGATCATGTTTTGAATCAGAGCGGAAGATATGGTCAATACTACTCTTTATCTTATGAAGAAAGTGAAATAACTTTTGACGGATATGATTTCTACTGGAAAGGTGACGTAATCAGCGAGAACTTGCATGAGCAGATGAAAGAATTTAGTCGTGCTCTGATGGAAGGGGCAATATATACTAATAAAGAACACGCCTATAATTTGACCGGTTACGGAACACAATTTACATTGTACTCAGGCGGTAATCCGGTTTCTTATGCAAACCAACAACTCACACTGAATGGGCAAATGCTGCCTGTTGAGGCGCATGAAAGAGTGTATCGTTTTGCTGAATGTATTGTCAACAACCGGGGTGATTTTATGATGACGGGCAGATATGGAGAAGATTTTGAAATTTATTATAAAGGCAAGAAAGTAGAATACACCAACCGGTCATTTTTTATGAATGGTCAGCGTTTGAGCGCTAAGCAAGACAATGATCTACGAGGAAGCCGCAATAAAAGCAGTTCGTATATCTGGGTATTTACTTTGGTTCACATGTTGCACTGGGTGGGTGGCTTAATTGCCTTGATGGTTATTTTTTCACAATCATTGCGCAATAAATATACCGCTGAAAATCACCTTGGAATTCAGTTAGGCTCAATCTATTGGCACTTTTTGGGCTTATTGTGGATTTATTTGTATTTATTTTTGATTTTTTATCATTAAACTTGCACATCTAAAACTAAAACTATGGCCGGAGCATCTGCACAAACTTTAGACGCATCAGCAGCTTGGGGTGGAAAAACTTCTCCTTTCAAAGCCAGTTACGGAAAACTCATGATGTGGATTTTCCTCGTTTCTGACGGATTAACCTTTGGCGGCTTGCTTTGCGCCCTCGGTTTTGCAAAGTTCTCAAATCCTGAATGGGTTACCCCGTGGCCATCTGGTGAAGATGTTTTCTTCCACTTCCCTTTCACACATGGTCATATGCCGCTTATTTATGTAGCGTTCATGACATTCATACTCATCGTGAGTTCAGTTACTATGGTGCTTGCTGTTGAAGCCGGACACCGCATGGATAAAAAAGGCGTGATTAAATGGCTTGCCCTTACCGTAGTGGGTGGTTTGATTTTCCTTTTGTCTCAGGTTTGGGAATGGTCAACTTTTATTGCCGGACCTGATGGCCACATCGGCACTTGGGCTGACAATGCAACCTTGTCGCATAATCCTTACGGACCAACTTTATATGCTGATTTCTTTTTCTTCATTACAGGTTTCCACGGTTTTCACGTGTTGACCGGTGTGGTGTTCAACTTATTGGTGCTTCGTCAGGTAAACCGCGGAGTTTATCATAAACGCGGACATTATGAAATGGTTGAGAAGGTTGGTTTATACTGGCACTTTGTTGACCTTGTCTGGGTATTTGTATTTACCTTCTTCTATCTTGTTTAACTGAAAAAAAATTACTGGTATGGTAAGAGATGATATTTATGAGTATTCGTTAGATACTCACCACAATGAAGAGCAAGGTAAACTTGTTCGCAAAAAAATATGGAAAGTAACTGCTATCCTTTCTATTATCACAGCACTTGAAGTAGTTGTTGGTATATTTTTTCCAAAAGACAGTGTTCAAGGTTACGCTTGGACCATGATTAAAATTGGATACATTTTACTTACAGTTGTAAAAGCAGGCTATATTGTCATGGTGTTTATGCACTTGGGTGATGAGAACAAAAGTTTGCGTTACATGATTTTGGTTCCATACATCGTGTTCATGTTGTACACTGTTTTCATTCTCTACTTAGAGGGTGTTTACGTGAATGAAGCATGGCAATTCCTGAAATAATCAGGTAATTACTTTTACTTAATTTCTGAGATGTCCCGGACAGGTAAACTACTTGTTGTATTATTGGTTTTTCTGGGTCCCGGGTTTGTTATCTGGTGGATTGCCAATACCATTTCAAATCATTTTATAAAGCCGCCCTATTTGGGTTGGGAGTATACACGTGATGAAAGCGGCAATATAACAGACTCTGCAGCATACACTATCCCTGACTTTGAGCTAATTACCTTTGATGGAAAAATCATCAATCGTGATTCTATTCGCAACAAGTTTATCATTGTAACAACACTTCAAGATGAATGCCCTTCACAAAAAGAATGTGGCTTGGGTGTTGTTTTGTTCAATGAAATTATTTATTCAGTGATGTTGAAGCATCCTGATGGATACCACAACGTACGCGTGCTATCCATATTAACAGATCAGGACGGCAATGCTGACTCAACGGCATCAGAACTACTTGTTGAAGAGATGAAAGAATATGATCAGAAATTGTGGTGGATGACCACCGGTGACCCATCACCATTTTATTCATTCAACTATTATGGTGATCAATTTAATCATCACCCATCAACACCTGAAGATTATGAAATTGGTAAATATGCGTTTACAAATTCTTTGGTATTGATTGATAAGGAAGGTTATATTCGTGGGGTGAGCAACGCGCGCAGCGATACGCATTTGCGCAATTTTTTTGACATTCTCAAGCTGTTGAAAAAAGAAGAATTTGACGCAAATCGTCAAAAAAGAAATAAATAATTCGTGCACTCAGTCTGAAGTGATTGCATTAATTTCGCATAAATTTTTCATACCATGGTTTGGGTTCTCCTGATTGCTTTAGTTCTAGGTTTATTATTGTTTGATCTTTTTGTTTTGAATAAAAAAGGAGAACATGTTTCTAACCGTAAAGCGGCCATTGAAACGGTTTTCTGGGTAAGTATCGCTATTATTTTTTCAGGAGTATTGTATTGGTTATATGATGCACAAATTATGCAGCATCAGCACACCAAAGGGCCTTTGCATGCATGGTATAATTATATCACCGGATATTTAATTGAACTGTCGCTCAGTGTAGACAATCTTTTTGTGATTGCTATGATATTCAGATCTTTTAAAATTAAACAAGATAGTCAACACAAAGCATTATTCTGGGGTATTATTGGTGCCATTGTTTTGCGCGGGGTTACCATTATTCTTGGTGTAAAACTGATAGAGAATTTTGAGTGGATGACCTGGATATTTGGTGCATTTTTATTATACACCGCATTCAAAATGCTGAAACCTGAAAACGAAGAAGAGGAAGAAGAGAAAAAAGGCGTGAGTCGTTTACATCGTATTTTTAAAATCAGTACTAAAAGTGACGGTGACAAATTCTGGATAATTGAAGATGGTGTAAAAATGGCAACACCGTTATTTGCTGCGCTCATCATGATTGAGTTGACTGACTTGCTTTTTGCTTTAGATAGTATCCCCGCCATCATATCAATTACTGAAGATCCATTCATTGTTTTCAGTTCTAATATTTTTGCCATACTGGGTTTACGCTCAATGTATTTTTTCCTTGCCAACATGCTGAAAAAATTCAGATTTCTCAAGTACAGCGTCTTTGCCATTCTATTATTTGTAGCGCTGAAATTATTGCTGATCCAAATTGAGTTTTTCCATTTTATGGAATGGATGTCATTGCCATTTATTGCCGTTTCACTCATAACCGGCATCATTGTATCATTATTAAAAGCAGAAAAAAATTCAGAACATGCAGAATAAGCGTTCGTTAAAATTAATTACAGGAATTTTTGCATTGAGTTGTTCAATGTTATCCTGTGGAGGAAGTGAAAACACTGAAGTGAGTACACAGCCCAAACCAATTCCGCTGCCCTATTTAGGTGAGTCAGAAATTGTAGGTGCTGACACTATTTACCACACCGTGCCCTCATACGAATTACTTGCACATGACAGCACAACATTCACGAATGACCGCGTGGCAAACAAAATTCATGTGGTTCATTTTTTCTTTACCACATGTCCTTCTATTTGTCCCGCCATGATAGAGCAAATGAAAAGATTACAAGAGAACACAAAAGACATAGAAGAAATTATGTTTCTCTCACATACTGTTGATCCAAAAAGAGACACTGTTCCAAAATTACAGGTATATATTAACGATAGACAATTGGATACGCGCAATTGGTTTTTTCTTTACGGGGAACAGCAATATGTTTATGATTTAGGCATGGATGGTTATTTGCTGAGCGCCATGGAAGATGAAAAAGCTGATGGCGGATTTTTACATTCAGAACAATTTGTGCTGATAGACCGTGAAGGTCATATCAGAGGAATGTATGTTGGTACTGACGTTGCAGAAGTAGATCAACTTGAAAAAGATATTCGCAAACTACTCAAAGAAGAGTATGCAAACTGATATTGAAAAAAAATACCGCCCTTGGGTTTTTGTAGCTTCAGTAGTTATACCACTTGTGGTTGCTGCATTGTTTGGAGTGAAAATCAAAGGGTATGATTTTTCATTTTTACCACCTATCTACGCAAGCATTAATGCATTAACCGCAATCATTTTAGTTGCGGCAGTGATTGCCATTAAAAAAGGAAATCGCAATCTGCATCAGAATTTAATCAAACTTGCTTTGCTGTGCAGTGTATTGTTTTTATGTGGATACATTACTTATCACATTACCTCTGAACATGTTTTATACGGAGACTTGAATCACAATCATTTTCTAGAACCTGATGAGCGAACGCAATTTCAATCAAGTCGCTTGCTCTATCTTTTATTGTTGATTTCACATATTGTACTGAGCATCGTGGTAATTCCGCTGGTTTTGTTTACCTATTTAAAAGGATTTGCAGGCAACTACCCAAGTCATAAAAAATGGGCGCGTAAAACTTTTCCCATTTGGTTGTATGTTGCAATTTCAGGTGTGGCAGTCTATATCATGATATCCCCTTTCTACGGGCATTAAAATCATGCTTCAGAAATCAAAACAAATACCCGGAATTTTTAGACAAAAGCAGGATGATCACATTCGCATTTTTCAAGAAATTTCAGATGTGATTTCTGTCTTTGCAGGACCTAAAATTGATTCTACCATTGATTATAAAAATCTTCACAAAAAAACTATTGGATCAGCTAGTGTCTTTAGCTTCACATTGAGTTCAGACAGTAGTTTAATTGAATACAAACTTTTCAAATCAGGTGAATTGGTTTTGCATATCACCATCAATTTACAAGATCAGTTTCAAATAAAATGGCTTGATGAAAAATCTGAAACATTGGCTGCTTTCATAGATATGCAGTTTAAGCCATTACTGGAAAAACAAGAGGATCAAGCAGCAACACCCATTGTGACCATTTCAAATTCAGCTGAAGCAATTGCTGCCAATCCAAACAATCCTTTTGAATATGCTATTTCATTTGAGAGTGAACATCAATTTGAAGAGCGATTTATTGCTGCCATGAACAAAGCATGCAGACTCATTACTGAAAATAGGTCTCCTGAATTTGGATATCAAGACAGAAAAACAGAAAATCGTATTCACACGCATGAAGATTTTACCCGAATTGAAAAAACATCAGAAAGCGGTTTGTCAGTTTATTATGAATTGTACACCTATGATACCGGACACTATCAACAACCCTACGGTGGACATTTAATTTTCAAATTAGCTGAAAAATCAAGTCCGGTTTTTGAAGCACAAGTAAGATCAAAAAGAATTCACATTACGCTGCAGCCGCCTTACACAAGACATCAAGACGAGCTTGTAATCATGCTCACTGAAATTTTTCAGGGAACATAATCACACAACAGATTCGCAAAATTGCAGACCAAAAAAATCACTTGATTACCACTTAATAAAATTGACATTATCAGATGTGTAATTATGTACAGAACAAATTCGGTAAGCGCCGGATGGTAAAGTTGACACATCAATATTTCCTTCATTTTGTACAGTACCGGTAATCATAATTTCACCTGATTCATTCAGAATTTTATATTCAAAAATTCCATTGTACTTAACATGTAAAAAGAGTTGATCACTACTTAACTGCGCAGTTAGGTTATTAGTTTGAGGCTGATAAAGAACCGACCCTATTTGAAAAGATTTTTTTACGGAACAGCCAATTGCGTCAACAATCATCACTTCATAATTACCCGATGCAAGATTAAATACATCTTCAGATTTTGCAAATTCATTTCCATCTTTTGTCCAAACGAATCTATATGGATATGTTCCACCGGTTGGTGTAATATCAATACCTGCGGGTTTCATATAATTTCCCTCAGATACTTGTGCAACAGCATCTACTTTATTGACCACAACAAAAACCGATGCAGAATTCCCGCATTGTCTGGTTGGGTCATCACTTACAGCGTGTACCGTGTAATTATTTACACCAACAGGCGGATTAAACGGAACATCATTCTGCACCCCTTTATCCCAAACATATTGATCAGCACCATACCCAATCAGTGTAGTAGATTCTCCTTCACAAATTATACCGTTTGTGGTAGTTGCTTTGATTGTGCCGGGAATAACCGTAATGGTTATAGAATTAGCACATTCACGCCGATCATCACTTGTTACAGTATAGGTTGTAGTACCAACCGGCGGAGAAAAAGAAACATTATTCAAAATTTGATGATCCCAAGATAAGCTGGCGCGATAATTAGAAATAGCGTTTAAAGAAAGATACTCTCCTTCACACAGTGTTGTGTTGCCGTTGACATAAATGAGCGGTTTCGTACAATCTTCCTCTTGTGTAAAATTATTACCGATGGTGATGATCACTTTTCCATTTCCGGAGTGCACACCTTGTTCATGTTTAACTTGTTTTGCATCACGATGCGTATAGCTGCTTCCACCGCCACCGCCAGACCAGCAACCGCCGCCACCGCCGTAGTATCCACCACCGCCACCGGTACCGCACGTTCCGGCAGGACCTGATCCACCAATACCAAATGTTCCATCGGTTGCCCGTTCATAAGATGGCCATTGTCCACCTAATCCACCTTCATTTTGAGAACCTCCGCGCCCACGAGATTCATCTTCTTGTTTGAAATTTGAAAAACCATCACCGCCAATTAAATCACCACCATGACCGCCATCATCACCACCATCAGGATAATTATATGCTGCACCTCCGCCACCACCTGCAACCAGCAAACGATGATTCAATGTGGTGCCGTCAATTCTTATATCGGTTGCGCCACCACCTCCTCCTCCACTGTAAACACCTGAAGTATTTCCATCTCCGCCTCCATTGTAACCTCCTTTACCACCGGTGCCTGACAGGGCATCTTCTCCTCTGCCTCCAACATATATAAAAATGGTTTGACCCGGACGCACAGATAATACTGCCTGAACATGCCCTCCATTGCCGGGCTCATATTTATCATATCGTGTACCGCTGTAATCATTCCAACCTCCGCTTGCCCCGTACACATCAAATTTCAAACTGTACACACCATCGGGTACAACATAGGTTTGTGAACTTCCGGTATATTCAAATGATTTTATTTGTGAAAATATATGCACATGCATGTGCAGACTAAGCAGTAAAATTAGGCTTGAAATTTTATTCATATCTATTATTTTAATTCTCAAATCCCATCAGGTTATTCACACTTCATGACGAATTTCAAAGTATAATACAACCGCACACCATATTGGTTCATTCATTTTAAAAGACATGTAAATTTTGCCTTACCTTTATACCCATAATTCTGATTTATGGCCAAAAAACTTGCACTTCTCATTTTAGACGGATGGGGTCATGGTGATCACTCTAAAGCTGATGGTATTTTCAATGCCAATACCCCATACATGGATCAACTTGAAAAGAATTATCCAAATGCTGAACTTTTAACTGACGGTGAACATGTTGGTTTGCCAAGCGGACAAATGGGCAATTCAGAAGTTGGTCACCTCAACATTGGTGCTGGTAGAATAGTGTATCAAGAACTCACCCGTATTAATAAAGCAATTCGTGACGGCGAATTTCAGACAAATAAAATTTTGAATCAGGCATTTGATTATGCCCTTCAGAACAAGAAAAAAATTCATCTCATCGGGCTTGTTTCTACCGGCGGTGTTCACTCATCACAAGATCATATTTATGCATTGAGTGATCTGGCCAAAAAAAAGGGAGTGAATGATTTATATATTCACGCATTCACTGATGGACGTGATTGCAACCCAACAACCGGCATGGGTCATATCCGTGATCTTGAAAAACGTCTTGCCAACTCAACCGGAAAAATCGCATCAGTTATCGGACGTTACTACGCAATGGATCGTGACAAACGGTGGGAGCGCATTAAACTGGCTTATGATCTTCTAGTTTCAGGTACAGGTGAGAAAGTTGAAACTGCCCTTGAAGCAATTGAAAAATCATACGCACAAAATATCACCGACGAATTTATTAAACCATTTGTTATAGTGTCAGATGGTAAGCCGCTTGCAACAATTGCAGAAGGTGACGTGGTAATTTCATTCAATTTTAGAACTGATCGCTGCCGTGAAATCACCATGGCATTAACGCAACAAGATTTTCCGGAATTCAACATGAAAAAAATGAATCTTCATTATGTCACTATGACAAATTATGATGAGACATTTAAAAATGTGCAGATAATTTTTGAAAAAGATAATTTGGAAAATACGTTGGGAGAAATCATTTCAAAAAATAAGCGAACACAAATAAGAATTGCAGAAACTGAAAAATATCCGCATGTAAGTTTTTTCTTTTCAGGCGGACGTGAAAAAGAATTTGAAGGAGAGCGGCGCATTCTTATTCAGTCACCAAAAGTAGCTACGTACGACTTAAAACCATCCATGAGTGCGCACGAAGTGGCTGATGCCGTTTGTTATGACATGGAAAAAAATGCCCCTGATTTTATCTGTCTGAATTTTGCCAATGCAGACATGGTTGGTCACACCGGAGTTTATGCTGCCATATTACAAGCGGCAGAATGTGTTGATACTTGTGTAAAACAAGTTGTTGAAAAAGGACAGTCACTTGGTTATTCGTTCATCATCATTGCTGATCATGGTAATTCAGATTTTTGCATTAATCCGGATGGAAGCCCTAACACAGCCCATTCGTTGAATCCGGTACCGGTTATTGTACTTGACAACAGTGTAACTAAAGTACAAAACGGAATTTTAGCAGATGTTGCGCCAACAATTCTTCATTTGATGGGTCTTGAAATTCCGGCTGAAATGACCGGTAAGGTACTTATTAATTAAGCCTTATTTTTCTTTTCTCCGGCTACAAAATCTTTCAGATAAAAGGGTTCAAAGTACGCCAAATTGACAAAATCTTTTTGGCTGAATTTTTCATTTGCACGTTGCACCATTCCGCGAGATGAGACCAACGTATCGGTATCAAAAAATGCGTTAGCATGTTGAAGTACATCTTTACATTTCATTGCACCAGGTCCAAGAAAAAGCACCGATTTATTTTCAAGTAAATCAGTAAACGAATGTTCATCCAGAATTACAGCTTCTGTAGCTTTTATTTCATTCAATGACGAATCATACACCGCTGCAAAAACTTCCATGCGCCGCGCATCAAACATGGGACAAATAAAATCTTTATCTGTTTTAACTAATGCAGCAAGAGAGAGTAATGAATTCACCGCAATGACAGGAATATCCAATGCATAAGCAAGGCCTTTGGCAGACGATGTTCCAATACGCAAACCGGTATATGAACCGGGTCCTTCACTTACGGCAACAGCATTCAGATCATTCAATTTTTTTCCGGCTTGTTTTAAAACCTCTTCGATGAAAACATTAAGATTTTCAGCATGAGAAAACTCAACGGTAGTTTCTTCTTTAAGTGCAAGCAAATTACCGTTTTGTGAAAGACAAACAGAACAAGTTTTGGTAGCGGTTTCAAGATGTAAGATGAGTGACATTATTCAATGATCATAATTGTTACTCTTCTATTCGCCTCTTCTTCTTCGGCATTTTTTGGTTTTTCGTATACCATTTCTGTTGCGCCGTAACCAACCGCTTCTAAACGAGATTCATCAATTCCGTTATCCTTCAACCATTTTTTAACCGCCTTTGCGCGATTCTCAGAAAGCTGTTGTGAATGTTTTGGATCTTTATTTCCCGGATCATTCACATGACCTTGTATTTCAATGCGCACCGTTTCATTTAGAGCTAAAAAATCAAGTAGTCGTTTTAACGCAGGCATTGATATGGGTAAAAATTCATCTGAATCTTGAGAAAACTTGATATCCTCTAACAAGAGTTTTTTACCCGGTGCCAATCGTTCTAATTCAATTACAATTTCTGTATCCGTATCCGGATCTTTTTCCATCGTAATATCACGTACATAAATAAAATATCCCTGCGTGTTAGATTCTATGTGCAAGGTTTTTGCAGAGGTTGCACTAAAAATAAAATCAGTACCCATGAACAATGCATTATCTTGATTAACGCCGTTAATGATCAGATTTGCCTCTACCGGCTCACCGGTGTCTTTATCACGAATTTTTAATCGGACAAAATGATCTGATTTGTCTTTTCTGAAATCCTGCACTTTTGATTTTGTGGTACCCACCTGACCAATGCGATTAAATTTTACTCGCACTTTTCCGGTATAGGTTGAGTTGGTATGAATCAAAAGATAAAAGACATCACCCATAGATGCGGCAACACTTGGTTTGAAATTTTCTTGCCGTGGTTCATCTTCAGCACCTTTTTCATAATACATAGACATGTCTGTGAGAATGGGGGTCACCTGATTGGCTTCAAGTTTTTCACAAAAGGTATTGTCATCTGCCCTAAAAAGGAGATAGCTGAAATCCACATTATTTTCAGTATAAATTTCAAATTCAAACTTGCCGTCAACATTTGGTTCAAGACGCAGCCAAACAGAATTCACCTCATGAAAATCAGGATACATATTAATAAAATCATCCCGTTGCCCGTAATTGCCCGGGAACTGAATTTGCGATTCTACGGTATAGTCATATACTTCAACCGCGCCAAAACAATCAGCAAACGAGCTGGAATAATGCATTTTGAAACCTTGTGCAAAAGCAAAAAATCCTTGGAGCAGTATTAATATTGAGCAAACCTTTTTCAACACTTCCGATAAAGTTACATTAATTTTACCAAAATTCCTCACAATTCATGCCAAATTGAGCTTATGGAAAACCATCAAACAATCTATCAACAATTAGGAGATGACACTCTCATGCTACTTTTACGTAATTTTTACGACAAGGTTTTTACTAGTTCTGTGATCGGTCACATGTTCACCAAAACCAGTAAAGACGAGATATTAGACAAGCAGTATTGTTTTCTTACCCAATTTTTAGGAGGCCCTTTGCGGTACACTGAAAAGTATGGTCATCCACGCATGCGTGAGCGTCATTTAGCCCACCCAATCAATACTGAGGCACGAGATGAATGGTTGCGTTTAATGAAGGCTGCCATTGAACAAAGCGTAGATGACCCTCAGTTACAAATTGCCTTGTACAATTGTTTTCCGGCTGTGGCCAACCACATGGTTAACCGTTAATAGCGCACAGAATCTTTCTGGCATACATACACGAGTAGCATAAAATATACAACCTCATGTATTCAGGTACGGAATTTGTTTAGGTTTGTATCATCAAATCAATGGATCATGAAAAAGTTTTTTCCAATTGTTTCGCTTCTGATTATTACCTCGGTTGCGTTGATATCTTCAATAAATAAAAAAACAGATGAAGGTACTGAACGAGACAAAAATTACGTTTATTGGGATGAGCGTCAAGTAAGCTGGGATGATTTTAAAGGAAAGGTTCCTTCTTCAAGTCCTTATGAAGCAATCACATGGTCAGCCATTAGATTTTCATACGGCGGAATTGGAGATGAATTGAACATTACCGTAGAAACTATTTTTGATCCAAAACAATCCTGGAAAACAAAAAATGTGAATGATCATATACTCAATCATGAACAAAGGCATTTTGATATCACAGAAGTTTTTGCACGCATTTTACGCAAAGATCTGCTTGAAAAAAATTTCTCGAAATACGAAACTCTGGATGACGAAATAAGTAAACTTTTTCAAACTAATTTTGATGACTGTGAAAAGATGCAAGATAAATATGATGCAGAAACAGATCATTCAAAAAACAAAGAAATTCAAACAACTTGGGATCAAAAAATAAGTCACATGCTTGATTCATTAAACGATTGGTCAGGTACTGAGTACAGATTAAATGTTGGGTATTTATTGACGGAATGATTTGATTGCATTATCTTTATTTGCACCAAAGAATTAAATGGGAATAAACCATCACTAGTATCATTCATTGAATGAATCATTTTGAAGAATATTTACATCAGGGAGAACCTAACAAAGCAGAAAAAGCGAAAGTTTGGAAAGTTGCAATTGGTTTGCAACAAGTTGATGGTTTAAAAACCTCTGAGTACTTACTACAAACTGCCAGTCAAAATATTGAGGGCGACATCACAATTGAGGAAGTAAAAAAACGTCTTGATAACTATTACAAACAACACCCTCCAAAAAGTGATGAAGATCGCACAGAAGAAGCGGACAAAGTTGCAGCACGAATTACAGAAATTCTAAGTGAAAAAACCTTCACATTTTCACCGGTTGAATATATGTCCATTCATCGCAGATTGTTCAGTGGAATTTATAAGCATGCCGGGCAAATTAGAAAATATAATATCACAAAACAAGAATGGGTTCTTGACGGAGAAACTGTTTTATACGGCAGTGCGAATAGCTTAAAATCAACTATTGAATTTGACTTCAAAGAAGAGAAATTATTCAACTATTCAGGCATGAATTTGAATAATATCATTGAACACGTTGCAAGTTTTATTTCTAATTTGTGGCAAATTCACCTATTTGGTGAAGGCAATACAAGAACGACGGCAATTTTTTTAATCAAGTATCTTAGAAAGCTTGGCTTTAAAGATGTAAATAATGATTTGTTCGAAAACCATTCTCTGTACTTTAGAAACGCACTAGTCCGCGCAAATTATGAAGATCTTTCAAAAGGAATTTACAAAACAAATAAATTTCTGCTCCTATTTTTCGACAACCTTCTTCAAAATAAAAATCACACGCTTAAAAATAGAAATCTTCACGTAGCAGCCGTTACAAAAGATATTGACCCTGTATATGACCCTGTAAATGACCCAGTAAAAACTGCCATGATAAAATTAATTCTCGCTGATAAAAATATAACTATCGAGATGTTAAGCACAAAGTTAAATGTAAGTACCAGCACGATAAAACGAAAAATAAGAGAACTTAAAAGTGAAGCTAAACTTGAACGAGCTGGAAGCGATAAAAAGGGATTTTGGAGAATTAATATAGGTTCGTAATTCTTACAAGAAAAAATCAAGTTAAATTTCAACTTAACTCGTCATTAGCTCCGCTGTCATTTTTTCGATCACGAATTAATTTATACCGTCTTACCATTGGACGTCAATACCTATACGACATCGGTGTATATTGCAAAAGGTATAACTTATTTTTCATTGACAGAATAAGAATAACTTCTATTGTTTAGCACGCATATAACAATGAGGAATAGGCAGAAATGACCTGCCGTTCACAACAATATGAACTGCATACCAGAAACTGAAAAATTCCCTAACTTTATCCCTCATTAATTGGACAACACATGCAAGTATATCAGAATTATGCCCAGGGTAAATGGGTACATGGTGATGGTGTAGAAACCGAATTATTCCATGCCATAACCGGAGAACAAATTGGTACCTGTTCATCAGCAGGATTAGATTATGCCGCCATGATGCAATATGCAAAATCAACAGGCGGTAAAGTACTCAGTAAAATGACATTTCAACAGCGAGGTTTAATGCTGAAAGAACTGGCACTTTTTCTGATGAAAAATAAAAAGAAATATTATGAAGTAAGTGCTTGGACAGGCGCCACGCGTGTTGATTCATGGATTGATATTGAAGGTGGTTGCGGAAATTTATTTGCCAATGCATCACTGCGCAGACAGTTCCCTGATTTACCTTATTACGTTGATGGAACCGCAGTGAATCTTTCTAAATCAGGTTCATTTATTGGACATCACATCATGGTGCCTAAAAAAGGGGTTGCCATTCATATCAATGCGTTTAATTTCCCGGTTTGGGGAATGCTTGAAAAAATAGCTGTCAATTTTCTTGCCGGTGTTCCGGCTATTGTGAAACCGTCTGAATCTACGTGTTATCTTACTGAAGTAGTGGTGCGTGATATTGTTGCCAGCGGTATTGTTCCTGAAGGCGCCCTGCAATTAGTTTGCGGTTTAGGGCGTGGTATTTTAGATCATGTAACACATGAAGATGTGGTGACTTTTACCGGCTCAGCAGCAACGGGAAAAAAATTAAAAGCTTCGCCAAACATCGTTGAAAATTCTGTCCCTTTTAATCTTGAAGCTGATTCGTTGAATGCTGCAATACTTGGTGCTGACGCAGTTCCCGGCACGCCTGAGTTTGATATTTTTGTCAAAGAAGTTCAAAAAGAAATCACCATAAAAGCAGGACAAAAATGTACATCCGTACGCCGTATCATTGTCCCTGAAAATTTAATTGATGATGTACAGAAAGCATTGGCATCTCGCCTTGCAAAAAACACCATGGGAGATCCTGCTGATGCGAATGTTCGCATGGGTTCTCTTGCTTCCAAATTACAAGTTGAGCGTGTAAAACACAACGTTGAATTATTAATGAAAGAGCAGAAAATTGTCATTGGTGATTTGGATAATTTTGATGTGATTAGTGCAGATAAAAATAAGGGAGCATTTTTTCCTGCAATCGTTTTCAGAAATGATGATCCGTTTAAAAATCAAGGAGTACATAATATAGAATGTTTTGGACCGGTGTCTACCATTATGCCTTATAAAACATTAGATGATGCTATTGAAATTGCGCGCATGGGTAAAGGTTCATTAGTTTCTTCCATTATAACTGCAGATGATGAAATTGCAAGAGAATATGTATTAGGCGCATCAACATCACATGGTAGAATACATGTATTAAATCGTCGTTGTGCAGATGAAAGTACAGGACATGGATCACCCATGCCTATGCTAACTCATGGTGGCCCTGGGCGTGCCGGCGGTGGCGAAGAGATGGGAGGAAAAAGAGGCGTGCTTCATTATTTACAACGCACCGCCATTCAAGGGCATCCGCAAACAATTACAAAAATTACTGAACAGTTTCAGATTGGTGCAGATATGCCAGAAGCAACTCCACATGTATTCAGAAAACATTTTGAAGAATTACAAGTTGGAGAAACTGTTTTCACACACAAGCACACAGTGACTGATGCAGATATTGTAAATTTTGCCAATGTAAGCGGTGATAATTTTTATGCACACATGGATGCAACATCTCTGGAAGGAACTTTGTTTGAACGCAGAGTTGCTCACGGATATTTCATTCTCTCAAAAGCAGCAGGTTTATTTGTTGACCCAAAAAAAGGTCCGGTACTTTTGAATTACGGAATTGATGAAGCACGATTTACAAAACCGGTTTATCCCGGCGCAACTATTGGCGTAAGATTTACGGTAAAAGAAAAAATAAATCAAGAAAAACGCAATGAATCAGATGTTGCAAAAGGCATTGTAAAATTTTTGGTAGACATTTATGATGAGACAGGAGAAACGGTAGGGATTGCAACTATATTGACGATGGTGAAGAAGTTGGAGCAGGGATAGGGGTTAGGAGTTAGGGGTTAGGAGTTAGGAGTTAGGAGTTAGGAGTTAGGAGTTAGGAGTTAGGAGTTAGGAGTTAGGGGTTAGGGGTTAGGGGTTAGGGGTTAGGGGTTAGGGGTTGGGGGAAAAATTTAGTAATTAAACGAATGAAAACCTAAACCATAACCTCTATTAGAAGGGAAAAAAATCTAGTTTGAAAGAATGAATAGCGATTTTGAAATAGTTGAAGAAAGTTATACTCAGTACGGAGAGATTAAATCTTATCGTGATTTGTTGGTTTGGCAAAAATCAATGCAATTGGTTATAGATATTTATGCCTTAACGAATGAACTACCACCGGACGAAAAATTTGGATTATCAGCACAAATACGCAAAGCCGCTGTATCGGTTCCGTCTAATATTGCTGAAGGCTGGGGCAGGAATAGTCTCGGAAACTATATTCAATTCCTGCGAATTGCTTATGGGTCACTTTGCGAAACTGAAACTCAATTAACCATTTGTTCAATGCTTGGATACATTAATCAAGATAATGGGAGAGATATAAAAATTAAATTTGAAGAAATAGGAAAGATGCTCCGTTCGTTAATAAAAAAATTAGAACAAAAAAAACCACCCCAAATGCCAAAAACCTAATAGGAGTTAGGGTTTAGGGTTTAGGAGTTAGGGAGAATTATAATAATTTGCTCATCACCGCTAAGCCCTAAAACCTAATTT
The DNA here is from genome assembly GCA_016708105.1 of Crocinitomicaceae bacterium. Lineage (NCBI taxonomy): Bacteria > Pseudomonadati > Bacteroidota > Flavobacteriia > Flavobacteriales > Crocinitomicaceae > Crocinitomicaceae bacterium. The sequence goes on along the minus strand of JADJGJ010000001.1, from coordinate 393,403 downwards.
CTAAAAGCTAAATGGGATTAGGAGTTAGGGAATAGAAGTTAGGGGTTGGTGAAATTCTAAAATTTGTTCGATGCTTAGTTATTTGAAAGAGGAAAAAAGAGAGATATAAAAATTAAATTTGAAGAAATAGGAAAGATGCTCCGTTCGTTAATAAAAAAATTAGAACAAAAAAAACCACCCCAAATGCCAAAAACCTAATAGGAGTTAGGGGTTAGGAGTTAGGAGTTAGGAGTTAGGAGTTAGGGTTTAGGAGTTAGGGAGAATTATAATAATTTGCTCATCACCGCTAAGCCCTAAAACCTAATTTCTAAAAGCTAAATGGGATTAGGAGTTAGGGAATAGAAGTTAGGGGTTGGTGAAATTCTAAAATTTGTTGGATGCTTATTTATTTGAAAGAGGAAAAAAGAGAGATATAAAAATTAAATTTGAAGAAATAGGAAAGATGCTCAGTTTGTGAATAAAAAAATTAAAATAACAATCACCCCTAAACCCTAAAACCTAATCCCCAAAACCTAATCCCCAAAACCTAATCCCCAAAACCTAAAAACTATGAACGCAATAAACCAAGGACACGTCAAGTACGACATCAACGAAAAAGGAATCGCTACGATTGAGTTTGGTCATCCAATGAGTAATTCACTGCCGGGAAAAATTCTGGCGCAATTGGCAAAAACAATTTCTGATGTGAGCGCCATGAATTCAGTTAAAGTAATAGTATTAAAATCTGCCGGTGAAAAAGCATTTTGCGCAGGAGCTAGTTTTGATGAATTAATCTCCATCAAAGATTTAAAAAGCGGTACTCAGTTTTTCTCAGGATTTGCCATGGTAATCAACGCCTGCAGAAAATCATCCAAACTCATTATTGGAAGAGTGCAAGGCAAAGCCGTGGGCGGCGGAGTTGGTTTGGCAGCCACTGCAGATTATTGTTTTGCAACAAAAAATGCTGAAGTAAAACTCTCAGAATTGGCAGTTGGAATTGGACCATTTGTTGTGGGACCCGCCGTGCAGAGAAAAGTTGGTTTGAGTGCCATGTCTCAACTCACAATTAATGCAACTGAATTCCAATCAGCCGAATGGGCAAAACAAAAAGGACTCTTTGCAGAAGTGTTTGACACGGTTGAAGAAATGGATAAAGCCATTGACGTGCTTGCCAACAAATTGGCAGCATCAAATCCTGAAGCCATGGCAAAACTCAAAAAAATATTCTGGGAGGGAACAGAAAACTGGGACAACTTGTTAAAGGTTCGTGCGGGGATGAGTGGTGAATTGGTATTGTCAGAATTTACGCGCAATGCCATCAATCAGTTTAAATCAAAATAGCGCTCAGACAAAAAAATAAATATAATTTTGCAGACTATTCATTCACATGGAAATCACCAAAGAAAATATTCTCAACGCACTTGCTAAAGTAATTGAGCCTGATCTGAAAAAAGATATAGTAACACTAGATTTAGTTTCAGATATTTCAATTCAAGATAAAGAAATTTCATTCACGGTTAAAATGTATAATCCAGCTTTGCATGCAAAAAAACGCATGGAAGAAGCCTTGCAATTTCAACTTGAAAGAGCATTTGGAAAAGATGTAAACGCAAAAATTTCACTCATTCCTTTACCAAAAGACAAAGAGCCTGAAATACGCGCCATACTTTCTAATGTAAAACACATCATTGCTGTAGCCAGCGGTAAAGGGGGGGTTGGAAAATCAACCGTTACGGCAAATCTTGCTGCGGGTTTGGCAAAAATGGGATACCGTGTTGGTTTAGTAGATGCCGATATTTATGGCCCTTCTATGCCAACCATGTTTGATTTGGTTGGGCAACGTCCGGTTGGCATTGAAAAAGATGGAAAAACTTTAATTCAGCCCATTGAATCATACGGAGTAAAAATATTATCTATTGGTTTTTTCGCTGACCCTGAACAAGCAGTTGTATGGCGCGGTCCAATGGCAACTAAAGCGCTCAATCAGATGTTCAAAGATGCTGACTGGGGAGATTTGGATTTTATGATTGTTGATTTACCACCGGGAACAGGTGATGTACATTTAACTTTAGTGCAAAATGTTCCACTTACCGGCGTGGTTGTGGTCAGCACACCGCAAGAAGTTGCACTAGCTGATGCACGCAAAGGAATTAATATGTTCCGCATGGATTCACTTAAAGTTCCGGTACTTGGCATAGTAGAAAACATGGCCTGGTTCACGCCTGAAGAACTGCCTGATAATAAATATTATATTTTTGGAAAAGACGGAGCAAGCAATTTAGCGGCAGCTATGCATGTTCCATTGCTGGCTCAGATTCCGCTAATTCAGAGCGTGCGTGAGGCCGGAGATGTTGGCCGTCCGGCGGTTTTACAGGATAATACTTTGTCAGCGAAGGTTTTTGAAGAATTTGTGCGTAAATTTGTAGAAGGACTTCCAAAAGATTAACTCGGTTTTTCTTTCATGGTGTCAAAACATTGCATTGCAGATTGAATGGATCAAACTGAAAAAATAGAAATTGCACTCAACTCTATTCGCCCATTTTTACAAAGAGATGGTGGTGATGTAGAATTGGTAGAAGTAACAAAAGACAACATCGTTCGCGTGCGTTTGATTGGTGCTTGTGAATCATGTTCAATGAGTGCAATGACTCTAAAAGCCGGAATAGAAGAAGCGGTGAAAAATGCAATTCCTGAAATTAAATCTGTACAGGCGGTTTAGTATTAAATTGCGCAACTACCGAGATAGGTTCAATCATTGTGTTTTGTGCATAAAACTAAACCCGAACCCCAACAAGGCAAACGTCATCCACCTGTTCTAATGAGCCGCGCCAGCTTTGAAGAGATTTTTGCAAAATATGTTTTTGTTGCTCCATGGGTTCTTTGGAAATTGAAAGTAGCAAATCTTTTAATTGTGAGGCTTTGAATTTTTTGCCTTTTTCACCACCAAACTGATCTTGAAAACCATCTGTAAAAACATAAATCACATCACCCTGTTCAAGTTGAATTGATTGGGTGGTAAAGTCTTTCGCATTTTCAATTTTTCCAATTGGTTGTTTGTCCGGTTTGAATTCAATCAATTGATCATTTCTAATTATCCAAAGCGGATTATTTGCGCCTGCCCATTCAAGCATTTGACTTGATGGTGTTATTGCGCACAGTGAAATGTCCATTCCATCTTTCACATCATCTTCACTTTTCTCAAATTCCTGAATCACAATTTCACGTGTTTTGTCAAGAATTTTTCCGGGCGTGGTAATATTTAATTCACGCACGCTGCGGTTAAGTCCATTGTTGCAAACTACACTTACCATTGCGCCCGGCACACCATGCCCCGTGCAGTCAGCAGCAGCAAATAATATTTTATCAGGTTTTGATTCAAGCCAGTAAAAATCTCCTGCAACAATATCTTTGGGTAGGTATAGAATAAAATGATCAGGTAAGTGTTTTCTCACGGTTTTATCAGGAGGCAAAATGGCTTGTTGAATTCTTTTTGCATAGAGAATGGAATCCAGAATTTCTTTTTGCTTCTCTTCAACAATTTCTTTTTGCAATTCAATAATGTGTTTTTGTTTTCGCGTTACTTGAAACCGGTTGTACATAATCACAGCAAAAACCAGCATGAGTAAAAGTCCTCCAAACAAGGCAATTTGTTGATTTCTCTTTGCATTAAGTTCAGCGTCTTGTTTTTGAATCTGAAGATCTTTTACCTCTTGCATTTTTGCATTTTGAACACTGTCAGCGGTAGATTTTTTCTCATATTCATAACGATAATACTGTTGAATGGTTTGCACTGATCTTTCTTTACTTGAAAGACTATCTTCAGACATATACCATTCTTCATGCATTTGCAAGGCTTCTTTATATTTTCCCAATTTTTTATATGTGCGGTGCAAAACAGCAGATGCTCCGTTCAATTCAAGAATTGAATTCACTTCTTTTGCCAATGCATATGATTTTTCACCGTATTGTTTTGATTTGTTATAGTTTCCTTTATCGTAATAAATATTGGCAATATTATAATAGCATGATGCCAAACCTGATTTAATCTGCAAAGCATCTCGCAATTCAGCGCATTTAAAAAAGTAAACAAGGGCAGTATCTAAATTTCCTTTTTTATAATTTGCTGAACCCATGTTATTATAATCTTTGGCAATTCCAATTTTTGAATCCAATTCCAAATCTACTCGCAAGGCCAGCTCATAATTGCTTAATGCATGATCATATTTTTTATTTGCATACTCCATATTACCGGCTCTCTTTGATGAATCACCTTGTTCAAGATATACAGTACCCAAATTGGAATAGGCGTTAGCAACTCCTTTCGAATCACCCAATTGTTTAAATCGCTCAATACTTTCAAAATAGTATTTTGATGCATTGGCATAATCATCTTGGTAGTGATAAATTGCGCCAATATTAATCAACAGGGTAGCAATGCCTTTTTCATCTTTAATACTCTCACGCAATTCAAGACATTTAAAATAATAATTCAGTGCGGTAACCAAATCACCTTTTTGATGATATATACTTCCGATATTGATGTATGAATTCCCTACTCCCTTTTTATCATTGATTTCAACTTTCAACTTCAAACTTTCTTGGTTGTAAAATAAAGCAGAATCCAAGTTGCCTTGTGTTTTTGCAATAACACCCAAATTATTGAGGGCGGCACCTTTGTGTTTTTTATAAAAATAAATTTCATGTTTTGAAAGCGTAGAAGTCTCAACCAACTTTTTATTGCAGATACCAAGTACCGTGATATTGATCTGCTTATCAAGTTTTGGATCACTGGCATAAATGATATTGTCAAGATCCATATAGGCCTTCACCAGAACAGTATCGTTAGTTGTGGTTTCAATAATTTGATTGAGAGAATCAATCTGGAATTGTTTATCACCGGCATAAGTTTGCCAAGCTGAAAACAGCCAGAACATCATGACAAGAATTCGATACCTTTCGCGTTTTTTCACAGTAAATAAATTAACCGTGTTATGATTAAAGATAATGATTGTAACCAGATCAGATTCTCAGGTTCACTAATTAATTTTATCGTTTTAAATAAGGCATTAGAAATCAGATCAGTGATCGATGAATTAAATAAAAAATGACAAACGCACCACCCTATTTCACCACCGTAATCAATTTTTCATCACAAGAAAATTCTGTAGTGATTTGCACGATATAATTTCCGGGTGCGAGATCAGCCACCGGAATATTTTTTTCATTTGTGAAAGATTTTAATTCTTCACCGGTTGTATTCAATAATTTGACAGAAAAATTTATTTCAGATGTATTTATCGTAACAACGTCATACGCCGGATTAGGAAACACATTCCATGTCAATTGATTTGTTGGTTGAGAAATTTCAAGTGTACCGGTGCGATATCGCAAATAAATTTCAAAAACACCCACACTATTTTTTTGATGATAATACAATTTAGATTTGTCATTTGAAATGGTAGCAGCTTCAGGCACGTAACCGTTGTTTGAATAAATTACCATAGGCAAACTAAAGGTATCCGCAGGTGAATTTCTTACGGCAACACAAATTTCAGAATTAACCGTTCCGTCTTCAATGCGAGTAAAATAAAATTCTTTGCCATCAACACTTAATTGCGGTGCATAAACAATATAATTTGCATCATTGATGAGTGAGAAAATTCCATCAGTATTAGGTAATTTGTTAAACGTGGTATCATTTACTTTTTCAGCTACACCAAGTGAAGCCTCACACGGCATACCGAAAGCACATGAATTAAAATACGCGTTGACATAATAAAGAAAATTTCCATCGTATGAAATAGCCGCATCCATAATCAACCAGCCGGGCAGATACACATTAAAATCACCATACGTATGTTTAATGTCAGACACTGATCCACCACTGTAATTTGAGTTGAGAAGATTTTCATAAATGGTAGGATAATCCCTGAGTGAAACCCAGAAAAAACGATTATTCATATCTAAGGATGGAACTCCGTCAAGATGAGAAGGAGAAGGATCAAACGCATTGCCAACCAATCCAACATAATTAAACGTAGTATCGTTTACACGCGTCGCATAATAGAGATTTGTATTACCACCAGAATTCAGTGAATTAAAAAATAAAATTTGCTCATCAGCCGATAGAAATGGTTCCATTGCATCATGAGTTAAGCCTACGATAGTCACTTTTTTCTCATCACCAAACTGCGGATAAGCTTGCGACAAAACAACATTTTCTGCCAGTGCTATCCACATGAAAAAAATGCTAAAAATAAATGATTGAATGGATGACTTCATGTTCCATTTACGCAGGAAATAGATCATTGGTTGAATGAAATCACGTTAATTTTCGAGTGAAGAGGTTGGCTAATGGAACACGAACCAATGAGTACGAGTCAGAGAAATTTTTTGCTCCGAAACGCAAGAATTTATTACATGCATTCCAAAAAATCAGTTTTAAATTGAAGCACTCTCACAAGGCAATTGACGATCCACTTTTTTAAAGAGACCTTGCAACACTTTACCCGGCCCCACTTCAGTGACAGAAGTGCAACCATCAGCGAGCATCTGATTCATTATTTGTGTCCACTTCACCGGCGCAGTTACCTGAGCAGCGAGATCCTTTTTTATTTCAACAGGATCAATACATGCTTTTGCACTCACGTTTTGATAAATAGGACAAATAGGATTTGAGAATTGGATCTCTGCAATAGCCTTTGACAGTTCTTCTTTTGCAGGTTCCATGAGAGGCGAGTGAAAAGCGCCACCAACCTGAAGTAACATTGCACGTTTAGCACCGGCTTCAGTTAGTTTTGCGCATGCCGCATTCACAGCATCAACGGCGCCTGAAATAACTAACTGACTTGGTGAATTGTAATTTGCAGGCACCACTACCCCATCAATTTCTGAACATATTTTTTCTATCACTTCATCTTCCAATCCTATTATTGCTGCCATGGTAGAAGGCACTGCCTCACACGCTTTTTGCATGGCGATTGCGCGAATGGACACTAAACGTAAACCATCTTCAAAACGCAAAGTTTTATTTGCAACCAAAGCTGACAATTCACCTACTGAATGTCCTGCAACCATTTGCGGTTGAAAACGATCTTGCAGTGCATGCGCCAGAATAACCGAATGTAAAAATATAGCAGGTTGTGTAATTTTTGTTTGCTTCAAATCTTCTTCAGTTCCATTAAACATCACATCGGTAATTCTGAATCCTAAAACATCGTTTGCCTTTTCAAATAATTCTTTCGCTAAAACAGAATTCTCATAAAGGTCTTTTCCCATTCCTACAAACTGTGAACCCTGACCTGGAAATACGTATGCTCTCATGAAGATAGATTTTATTGATTTGTGTAAAATTAACTGAATTTCATCAATACAGGTTTTTTGTTTTGAACTTGCAAAGAGATCAAGGGGTTAGGCATTTAGGACTGAGGAAAGGAAAGGCGGTGACGTTAGTTCACGTTTTTATCCTCACTCCTCTTTCCTCTCTCCAAAGGAAAGAGGAAGTGACGTGAGTTCGCACTTTTTCAAAACCCTTGCGCTATGGCTTTCCCTCGCTGAGGGGAATTAAGGGGGAGGGAAAAGAGGTGACGTTAGTTCACGTTTTTATCCTCACTCCTCTTTCCTCTCTCCAAAGGAAAGAGGAAGTGACGTGAGTTCGCACTCTTCGGAAACCCTTGCGCTACGGCTTTCCCCCTCACTGAGGGGGATTAAGGGAGAGGAAATTTACCGTAGTTTCTATTTCATCCAATAATTAGTTAGCTTTCCAACTGACATGAACAATATCCTTGTTTTTACGATAATCTTTTCTGTTATTCGTGCAATAAATTGTATTAATAAACTGTTATTGTGTTATGAAAAGATTTCTTGTTTTATTTATCGGCATCATTGCACTCACGTTTTCATGCAATAAAAAAGACCATTGCAAAGGTGATACTATAGAAAAAATATTTGTTGCCAATGAAGAGTCCGGTTCGGTTACAGTGTTTGATGCAGATAACGGAGAAGTATTAAATACGGTAGATCTCACGATAAAAAATGAGATGTACATGGCACATAATATTCAATCAAATCCTGATCATGAATTTGTATGGGTCACGGCAATTCCCATGCACGGACACGGAGACGAATTATTGATGAAAATGAATAGCCGCAGAGAAAAAGTGGTCCAAACTTTAAGCTTGGGAGAAGAACAACACTTGGCACATGTTGTAACTGATGAAAGCGGAGAATTTGTCTATGTGACAGCTAACGAGAGCGGAAAAGTATTTCAGGTTGACGCTGAAAAAATGGAATTGAAACAAAGTTTTGATTTGGGTGCAAACAGCGGACCACACGGCATGCGAATGATGGATGGTAAACTTTATGTTGCCTGCATGAATTCATTTGAGCTGGCTATTATTGATCTGGCAAGTGGTACAATGGAGAAAATTAATGTGGGAGGCATTGCCGTTCAAACTGCTGTTCTTCCAACACTCAACGCCGCGTTTGTGAGTATTTATGATTTGAAAGAGGTGGTTAAATATGACATCACCAACGGAGATACTACACGCATTCCATTACCGACAGATGCGCAAGGCCCGATTCAACTTTATCCTTCGCCTGACAATAAAAAAATCTACGTGTGTGATCAAGGTATTGTAAATGGTAATCCTGCTTCCAATAAACTTTATGTAATTGACACAGATTCCAACACGGTAACCTCAACTATTACTGTAGGTAATGGCGCACATGGGGTAGTCACCAGTAATGACGGAACGAAAATTTTTGTTACTAATTTGGCCGATAATACGGTTTCTGTAATTTCTGCTGAAACATTGACCGTGATTCAAACTATCAACGTGGGTACTGCACCTAATGGTATCACTGCGTTGCTGTGTAGTTGTGAAGATTAATCAGGCCACTTTTTAAATGGATTTTTTGCAAGATTTGAATTGTAATACCGTGGATCATCCGTAACATTTTTTTCTACCCAATCAGGTTTTGTGTACACTTCATCTTCATGTTGCAATTCAATTTCTGCAACTAGTAAACCTTGATTCTCACCATGAAATTCATCTACTTCCCAACGATGTTTTCCGCTATGAACAAGATGTCTGGTTTTTTCTATCAATTGGTCACAGAATTTTTCAAGCAACGATTCAGCCAAACCTAATTCAATTTCATGTTCAAATTCTTCACGCACGGCACCTTTGTTTCTACCCTTAATAGTAAGCCAAGCTTTATCATCTGCGGTGCGAATTCGAATAGTTTTATCAGGATCATCACTCAGGTAACCTTGCTTTATCTCAATTGATTTTTCAGGTTGAACCGTTTTCCATTTGTTCAAGTTGATCAGGTACTTGTATTCTATTTCTTTTGGCATGTTTCTATGTTAAATTCTACAAGACAAAGATATTGATGAAAGTCAGACTCGGAATAGTTAATTTTAAAATCCACTCATAGCAAATTCTTATGTTTTATACGTTTTTGGAACACACTTCAAACCAGATTTGAAACTACAATTCACTTCAAAAGCTCAACTGATATTGATCAGAAACCCTTGTTTTTCAAGCAGTAAACACAACCTTTTACGCTTGTTATGCGTACATTGTATAAAAGCGAGGTGATGGAAAAGATGAAATATTATATTTTACTATGTCTTACAGGATTGTTTTTCATAGTATCCTCATGTGATAAAACACACGTTGCCGGTAAGCGTTTTATAAAAGAAGGGCGCTGGTGCGTAACAGAATTAACTGCCGGAACAACCAGTTTCACTAAGTTGCCAAAATGGTCAATCAGTGCGTGTGAAAATCAAGAAGAATATTGTACTGCAATTTGGGAACATCAAGGCGGAAGTACCACAACATTTTACTGGAAATTTTACAATCTCGGCGGAAATTTTTCTCTCTTCGTTGATCCGGGTGAAACGGATACCGGCACCATGGCCTATTCACAGTGCAGAAATTTCAGCGGTGAATATAAAGTGATAGAAAACAACCGGTATGGTTTTCAGTTTGAATCTGAAGAATCTGTTGGATATCCCGGAAAACTGGTGAAAATTGTGTTGACTGCGCAGTGATTATTATTCGCAATAAGTGCTGTAACTTCAACGCAAGCTCTGGAAACTTTTTTCCGCAGTACGCAGTCAGGAATCAACCCAAACATTCTATTCTGCTTCACCAGAAAATGAAAGCGGTTTAAACTCTTTTTCTAAAAATAAATCCGATATTGTCCAATAGGTAAAAATCCTGTTTGATATGTAGTTTCAATTTGCATGGTATTCACGTTATACTGTGTCCAGAAAATATTTCTGTAGTTGGTGATATTTTGAAAATCAGCCGCCCACTCTTGCGTAACTTTTTTACCTACCATTTTAAATGCAATGCGCAAATCGCCGCGAGTATAATTCGGGTATCGCATTTCATTGGTGTGTTGCACATCACGAATTTCAGTATTGAGTAACTGACTTTCTGCAAGCAAAATTTCAGTGTATCGTTTGCCGCCATTCAAGGTATATTTCACATCAAAAGTTAATGAACATTGCTTTTTCTTTCCCGGTTTAAAACGCAATTCATAACCGGCTAAGGCATTAAAAGTAAAATTGCCGTTGAATGCGGTATTATATTCTTTACCATCACTAGGAGTATATTTTGATTGATAAATCGATGTGGTAATTAGAAAATAAATCCCTTTATCCAGAAATTTTTCAAGGGTTAATTCTATTCCGTAATTTCTTCCTTTTCCGCTATTCACCATATTGAGCGGAAGTGCAGTATTAAAATCTGCACCAAAATTTAAAATTGAAAATTGAGATGAATCACTGTCCACAGGTACATCATACAAGTGCTGATAATAGGTTTCAAGTTTTGCCTGAATCCCAAACGGAAAACTCCGTTGATATCCTATTACAATATGATGACTTTTGGAAAATTTGACATCCTTGTTCGGGTTTATCATTTCGCCATTTTCTTCAATTTGTCTGAAGTACATTTCAATGGGTTGCATTTGACTGTGCAAACCATATCCAAAACTCAGTCGGTCATTTTCTGAAAGATTCCATGACAAACCTGCACGAGGTTCAATGATTGCCTCATTATTCAAGGTGAGAATTTGTGCGTGAACACCAATATTCATCGTAATTCGCTGGGAGGGTCTGATTTGATATTGAGCGTAGGGTTGAATTAAAAATAATTCTCCTTTATGTGAACGCAAAACTTCATAGGTACTATCATTTGTTCGGTAAATTGAATCATTCAGATTCAGAAAATAAATATCATTATGCAAACCAATTTTGAATGTATGTTGTGACGATATTTTTTTGTTGTAATAGATATCACTGGTTTGTTTTGAAATGGTAGAATTACTAACAAACGTGCGAAACGGGTTTTCGTAATTCAAATCAACAGTATCATTTAAAATAAAATTCAAACTTGTTTGCAAGCCCGCAGAGATATTTAGAAAAGAGGAATTTCCAATGCGTTGTTTATGTGTGATACCAAATGCACCCACGTTTGATTTATAATAGGTATTGCTGTAATCAAGCGCAAATAAATCAGAACTATCAGCAGCATCTTCAGCTTTAAGACTCACAACGCTGATGCCGCCAATTCCAAAAATACTTGTTGTTCCATTTTTTGAAGGAAAATTTAATTTAAAACTCAAATCTTGATAATCGGGCGCAGCTGTTGTACCAATATTTATTCCCAAGTATTGAAAAATAAAAAGTGTTGAGTATCGGTAGCTGAAAAGATAAGATGCTTTGCTACTGTCAGAGAAAGGACCTTCCGCCATGAGTTCAGCACCATTAAATCCAAATTGAAACATAAATTCATGCTGCTCATTATTTCCTGTTCTCATTTTCAAATCAAATACACCTGCGTTAGCATTTCCATATTCAGCCGGAAACGCCCCTGTAAGAAAATCAGAATTTGAAAGCACATTATTATTCAGCATACTAATTGGACCTCCGGTTGTACCAAAGCGTGCAAAGTGATTGGGGTTTGGAATATCAATACCCTCCATTCTAAAAAGCACACCTGAAGGTGAGTTTCCGCGAATCACAATATCATTTCGTGAGTCATTAGTTCCTTGCACACCGGCGTAGTTTTGCGCCATACGTGCTACATCATTATGCGCACCGGCAAACCGATTAGATTCTTCAACACTAAAAGAGCGAATACTTACATTGGCCATTTTATTAATAGTCTCCCCTTCTTTCTCAGCTGTTACTTCAACTTCACTCAATGAATTTACTGACTCTATCATTTCAATTTGCAAGACAATTTCTTTTCCTGATATATCCAAATTACTTAGCGTTACGGTTTCATAACCAACAAAACTTATTCTGATCGTTTGTCTGCCTAATGGCACATTTTGTAATCTGAAGCCACCGTCAAGGTCTGTCACGCTTCCAATCAGCGGGTCAGAGTCAACAACGATGACCTTAGCGCCAATTACCGGTTGCATAGTTTGTTTGTCAATCACCGTTCCGCGCACAGTTTGAGTTATGTTTTGAGCAAAGACAGAAGTAAAAAAAATCAGGCACAATGAGGTGAGAAATTTCATGCAGTAAAAGTTTTATGAGCACAAAAGTATTATCTACCTTGAGTCGGCAAAAAAATATCTGAACTTTAACTATTTATTAAAGAATTGGTTTCTAAGGTCGAAACCCATATATCTCAATCAATACGGCTGATAGAATAGCTGAATTGGTAGAATTTTCTAAATTTGTTTACCAGACATGACCACACCGGAAAAGAAAATAGCAGTCATAGGAGGCGGAAGCTGGGCAACGGCCATTATGAAAATGCTTACATCACAGCAACAACCTGTGTATTGGTGGATGCATAATGAAAGTTCGGCAGCGCATATCCTAAAATACCGACACAATCCTAAATATTTGCAATCAGTAGAATTTGATGTTGATCGTATCAATATCTCAACTGACTTGCGTGAAGTAATTTTTCCGGCTGATTATATTATCATTGCCACGCCATCTGCTTTTCTTTACAATACACTGAAAGATTTGCCTAAAGAATTATTCAAAGACAAAATCATTTTTTCTGCAGTAAAAGGTATCATTCCTGAACTGAATAAAATTCCCGGACAATTTTATCATGAGCATCTTGGCGTGCCGTATGAAAAAATTGGAATCATCTGTGGACCATGTCATGCTGAAGAAGTTGCTTTAGAAAGATTATCCTATCTAACTATTGCCTGTCAAGATGAACGCCACGCAAAATACATGGCAAGCCGTCTTGAAACGCGGTTTATCAAAACCACTTTGTCTGACGATATTTTTGGAACCGAATTTTCAGCCGTATTGAAAAATGTCTATGCCATTGCTGCCGGTATTTGTTCGGGGCTTGGCTATGGTGACAATTTTATCTCAGTTCTCATTGCAAACGCCATTCAGGAAATTGAAAATTTCATTGATGAAGTCAGTCCAATTCACCGTGACGTAAAATCATCTGCCTATTTGGGTGACTTGCTGGTAACCGCCTATTCCAAGTTTTCTCGCAATCGTACTTTTGGTATGATGGTGGGCAAAGGTTACTCTGTAAAAATTGCACAAATGGAAATGGATATGATTGCTGAAGGATATTATGCAACAAAATGTGTAGTTGAAATCAACAAAGAATATTCTGTTGAAATGCCCATTCTTGAGGCAGTAAATAATATCATCTACGAAAAAATTTCTCCTGTTATTGAAATCCGTTTGTTGAGTGATAAGCTTTCTTGAGGGGTTAGGACTTAGGGCTTAGGGCAGAGGACTTAGGAAAAATTCAAAAGGGTTTACAAAAAGGGTAAACTAACGTCTCTTCATTTCCTCTCCTCAGTCCTCTCCAAGGAGAGGAAGGTCAATGCACACGAGTTTCCGAAAAGTGCGAACTCACGTCACTTCATTTCCTCTCCTCAGTCCACTCCAAAGGAGAGGAAGGCCACTGCACACGAGTTTCCGAAAAGTGCGAACTAACGTCACTTCCTCTTTCCTTTGGAGAGAGGAAAGAGGAGTGAGGAAAAAAACACCACTTCACGTCACTTACTCATCTGATTCTGCGTCTTGCAATAAATCCCTCTTATGAAAAAAAGCATTGCGCTATTCTCCGTTGTAATTTTTCTTTCTGCATTTTCTTTGGCACAAAACTGCGATGATGAACCTGTAATTTTATTCACTCAAAACACCTACACGATATGCCCGGGTGAAACTGCATTTCCTATTGCGTTTGTATCTGGTTCTGTTGGAAACGTATCATACAATTGGTTCCCTTTTTCTGGTGCTGATAATAACATTGAAGTGACTACGGATACAACAGTCTGGTGTTATCTTGAAATAACAGATGAATGTTTCACGGTTCTTGATTCATGTTTGATTGAAGTAGATGAAATCTTACCATCTTCAATTAACATTACCGATGCAACAAATTGTCCATCTGTATCAGGGGCAAATGGATTGATTCAAATTTTACCTGATTCCCCGCTTTGGACTTATTCATTATCCGGAGCTGATTATTCTGCAGGTCCATCCGGTATAAATTCATTCTCAAACTTAAGCGGAGGTATTTATTATTTTGTTCACATAGAAAATACGAATGGTTGTGTGCTAGATACTGCAGTGTTTGTCGGACTGAATACAAACAACGTTACAGCAGATTTTATATTTACTTCAGTAGATACATTGACTTGTTTTAGTGATTCAACTTCAGGGGCAGAATTTATAAATACCAACGGAGGCATCACTCCACCTTATGACGTATACTGGTATAATGCAGATGGTATTTATGAGCAAGAAATAATTAATGCAGGACAAGGAGATGCCGTTTCAGGATTAAGCGGCGGCAATTGGGTTGTAGCTGTTGTAGATCAGGAAGGTTGTGCATGGTCACAAAATTTTGTCGTGGTGGAGCCTGATCCTATCAAGTTAAATTTCACGGTAACAAATCCCAACTGTTACGGATTTAGTGATGGTGCAGTAATTTTAAATTCATGGCCAGGTGCAAGTAATCCAATCAGCGTGATTATGACCAACGCATCTGGAGCACAGATAAATCTTCCAATTATTACTGAAATTCATATGCTTGCTCAAGGTTGGTACTTTATTCAATTAACCGATAATAACGGATGCATTGGATACGACTCAGCTTATGTTGACGATCCGGACATCATTGATATCACCTACTCAACCCAAAACCTTAACTGTTGGGATGATGGTGATGGATACATTGTGATTGACACAGTAGCAGGATATTTTGGACTTTATGGGGGTATTGGCTATTACTGGAATCCTGACCCGAACAATATTAATGGTATTGGTGCAAACGAAAATTTAAATATTAATGGCGGAGATTACACGCTTACGATAAATGATATGAATGGCTGTTCACGTACATTTGACATTGCACTTTTTCCGGGTGAATTTTATTTTACGTCGGTAGGAAGTACACCTTATTCGCCGGGTGGTAACGCAAGTGTTTTCTGCAATGTATCCGGCGGAACTGCACCGTACGATTACACATGGACTTATCTTGGAGACATGGCAAATTTCACGGGTGATTCTGTTGATGTATCAACCACCGGATTGTATCTCATTACCGCAGAAGATGCTCATGGGTGTATTATCACTGATACCGTTTATGTTGGTCAAGTTGGATTTGATTCAGAAAGTAACGTAACTAAAGTGGATGTTTTTGCAGATGCGTTTCAAACAGGGGTAATCACGGTAAATAATGATGAGCAAGAAATAATTTCACTTATGCTCTATAATATGCATGGCAAATTAATTTACCAAGGTCAAATTGAAACCGGAACACAGAAAATTTATTTGAACATTCCGGCAGGCGTCTATTTTTATGAAGTTAACTCATCACACGGTTTGATTAAAGGGAAACTTGGGATGAATTGACTGACGGAAATGTTTTGATACGCTCCTAAAAATTTTCCCGCTCAACTTTTTCTTTTTTCAAACCGGCTTCAATCAGTGTTTCATCCGGAACGAAATAATACATAGCGGTTAGACCAATTAATAAAATAGCACGAAGACTCACCCTATTCATCCACTGCTGAAAATTGGTATTGGTTGTTCTGAACATCAATCTGAAAATTAACCACACAAGTAAAGCAAGACCACCTCCAATTAAGATGCGGTCAGCCATTTCCCAAGACATATATTCAAACTGTATACCAACAAGTGAAATAGCTGAAGCCATACCGCCCAACTTAGTAATGAATGATGCAAACTTCTCATGCTCTGACTGCTCAGGTTTTAGCATCGAAGTAAAAAAATAAAGCAAGGATAACATGCCGCAAAAAACCAGCATAAACATTCCGGCAATACGAATATTAAATGTTCCTAATAAAATCAGTAGCAGAAGTGCTGCTAAAAAATAGAAATCTAATTTCTCAAATTTTTTTAGTGGTTTATAGATGGCTCTCCCTTCATCTATATTTTGATACGCTCTATTCATGAAGTGAATATACACATTTTGATTTTTTATAAAAGAGAGGAAAGAACATCATTTTCACTTTTCACTAATTGAAGCGATGATTCATCAACCTTTTTTTAAGCATAAGTAGTACCCCATGCCCCATAGATATTAAAGCTATTCCAATTCCCAAAATCCTGAAATCCTAAATCCTATTCCCTAAGCCCTAACCTCGCATTAATAAATTATCCGAAACTATCATGCCAAACTACCAACTTTCAATTTCAACAGACGAACCTTCATTTGTTGATAATAATTTATTTGAATGCAAGTACTCCACCACACAGTCTACATGACTTATGAATGCTGCAAAAAACACAAGTCAATGATCTGAATCATACCATGCGATGATTGCAAAAACAGGCCTACTCATTTTCTTTTGCTGGTGCTGAGAATAAGCCAAATCAACAAAACTTGTACACATGGCAAATGTTGAATTGCAGTATGCAGACATGTTTTTTCTGTATAGGAGTAATCTATTTTTGGAGAACCCAATTTTTTAACCGTGCGTTACTACAAAGCAGATATCGTGTTAACAGAAGTGCCTGATGAAATCAGCCTATGCTTCTCTATATGTGGATGTACCCTGCGCTGTGAAGGATGTCACTCACCTTTTTTGTGGAAAGAATCTGCCGGAAATTTTTTAGACAGAGAAACCTATCTGCAAAAATTAGACACCTATGACGGAATGATCACCTGCATTTTGTTTATGGGTGGTGAATGGCACGAGGATTTGCTTTCAGAATATCTGATGCTTGCACGTGAACGCGGTTTAAAAACTTGTTTGTACACCGGTCTTGATGATGTGCCGGCACGAATTAAAAAACATCTCACCTACCTGAAAACCGGTCCTTGGATAGAAGAATCAGGCGGCTTGAATAACCCGTTCACAAACCAACGGTTTATTGAAACTGAGACCGGAAAAAAACTAAATCATTTATTTTATAAAGGCACCTATGATACGATTAACACCTAACCAGATTCAAGACAAAATTAATTTCATCAACAACTATATCAAAGCTGAAAACGCTGCGACCGGTTCTACCATGGATGCAAATGCCAACGTGTCTTCCAAAAATATTGCAACGATGGAAGCTGAGTTGAATAAAGACATTAACGTGCAAGTTAACCGCACCTTGGTTTACAATAAAATTACTGAACTTTTTGGCCCTGAACTGGGTGATGAATACCTCCGTCAGATTGAAGATCATGAAATTTATGTTCATGATGAAACATCACTCAAACCATATTGTGCATCTATCAGTATGTATCCTTTTTTGCTTGATGGTTTAACAAAACTTGGTGGTGAAAGCAAAGCACCTGAACATCTTGAAAGCTTTTGCGGTTCTTTTGTAAACCTTGTTTTTGCTGTGAGTTCTCAGTTTGCTGGTGCACTTGCAACGGTTGAATTTCTCTTATACTTTGATCATTTTGCACGCAAAGATTACGGAGCAGATTATATTAACACACACGGCAAACAGATTAAAAATCACTTGCAACACGTAGTGTACGCCGTGAATCAACCTGCGGCTGCCCGAGGTTATCAATCTGTTTTCTGGAATATCTCTATTTACGACCAATACTATTTTGATAGCATGTTTGGAAATTTTGTTTTCCCTGACATGACTAAACCAGAATGGGAAAGTGTGCGTGGGTTGCAAGAGTTTTTCATGAACTGGTTCAATCAAGAACGTACAAAAGCTGTACTTACTTTTCCGGTTGTTACGGCAGCCATGTTGGTAGCAGAAGGAAAACCAAAAGACAAACAATTCTCATTGTTCTGCGCCAAAGAACTCAGTGAAGGAAATGCGTTTTTTGTTTATCAGTCTGAAAGTGCAGACAGTTTAGCGTCATGCTGTCGTTTGAGAAATGAAATTGCCGACAATACATTCAGCTATAGTTTAGGTGCAGGTGGAGTTTCTACCGGATCAATCAATGTGATTACTCTCAACATGAATCGTCTGGTGCAAGATAAACGCGACCTTAAAAAAGAAGTTGAAAAAATTCAGAAATACCAGGTGGCCTTCAGAAAACTGGTGGGTGAATATGAAGCTGCCAATATGTTACCTGTTTACTCAGCAGGATTAATTTCGCTGGACAAACAGTTCCTTACCATTGGTATTAATGGAATGGTTGAAGCTGCGGAAAGTCTTGGAATTGAAGCCTCAAACAACGATGAGTACAAACACTTTGTGTCTTCTCAATTAAAAGTAATTTACGACAGTAACAAAGAAGCTAAACAAAAATTTGGTTACATGTTCAATACTGAATTTGTGCCGGCTGAAAACCTAGGTGTAAAAAATGCATCCTGGGATCGCAAAGATGGATACAAAGTGACACGTGATTGTTACAACTCCTATTTCTATGTAGTAGAAGATGATAATACAAACATGCTGGATAAATTTGTTCTACACGGTAAAGAAATTATTCAATATCTTGATGGAGGTTCTGCACTACACATGAATCTTGAATCATACGGTACACAAGAACAGTTTCAGAAATTACTTGAAATTGCTGCACGCACCGGATGTAATTATTTCTGCTTCAACATTAAAATTACGATCTGTAATTCATGTAACCACATTGATAAAGAAACAAAACAACGTTGCACAAAATGTAATTCAAAAGATGTGGACTATGCAACCCGTGTAATCGGATACCTGAAACGCGTAACTAATTTCAGTGCTGCACGACAAAAAGAGCATGACCTCAGACATTACCATTTGGATCAGCAAAAACAAAACGAAGGAACCACTTTGCGCCGTGAACAAATTCTGCAGGCTGCAAATAAAACCAACGTTACCATAAACGAATAATATAATTAAAAAGAGATAAGTTACCCTGCACTGTAAGCAATTGGGGTTAGGTTGCTGCAGTTAACGGGGTAACTTCTTTTTTTTATGAACTCCGTTTGGGACACCACTCCTTCTCTCCGCTGATAATAATCATTGCAATCTGACGTTTGTATTCGTAACTTAGCAAAAACTACTCGCTTATGTTACGTCGAATTTTTTTAATCTCCATCGTGGGTATTCTTGCTGCTTCATGCAATCGCAAAGGGTGCACTGATACTGATGCCCTGAACTATAGTGAAAAAGCAAAGAAAGATGATGGCTCTTGTATTTATCCTGAAGGATCAGTAATCACGTTGAATTTTTCTCATGTTTTTGATGCAGGCGCAGTCAACTCATCTTTATTTGATGATTTGATTTATTCTAATGAACAAGGCAATGTGATGAGCATAACCAAACTGATTTATCATATTTCTGATCTGCGTTTTTATAAAGCAAACGGAGATAGTGTAATGACTGATGCGTACCATTATGTTGACATCAGTTCAACATCTTCATTATCACAGAATGTTGCAGAAAAAATTCCGTTTGATGCGTATAATGCCATTGGTTTTAATATTGGATTTACACAAGATGATAATGTTTCAGGTGCGTATAGTGATTTGAATGCACTTAACTGGAACTGGCCAGAATCATTAGGCGGTGGATACCATCACTTACAATTAGAAGGAAGGTTTATTGAAACTAGCACTGACACGACTATTTACGCCTATCATGCAGGAAGTACAGTGCGTGAAATTACAGTAACCGATACCATTTTTCACGAAAATCATATTTGGGTGAAAATTCCTGTTACAGCATTTGATCTTTCTAAAGATGCGACAATCAGTTTAGAAATGAATGTAGCCGAATGGTTTAAAAATCCAACCAGCTGGGATCTCAACTTCATGGGTAATAGTTTGATGGGAGATTATGATGCTCAAATATTAATGCGTGCAAATGGCGCTGATGTTTTTTCAGTAACCGGTATCACGCAATAACGCAAAAGGAATATATCTGCCGAAGTGTAGAATTATTATTTCAGCAATACAATTGAAAAAATTACAATGGCAATTCAAAACTGGTTGTCCAAGATGAATTATCATCACGCACTAATTTAACGCGTAAAAAAGATTTATCTCCGGTGCGCTCAATTACGCGGTCAGTTACAATTCCCTCACGTTGATTTTCATCCATAATTTTATCACCCGTGCGTGGAAGAAACGGATAAAGAATAGTGACCTTTTCATCTTCAGTAAGCACAAGTGCTGTGGCAACATCAAAAATAATTTCTTCAAATTTTTCACCAATCATCTCATCGTTCATTTCATCTTTTGCAGCATCTTTTAGATTTTTTGCCCAATTGAAAAAACGCTCAGTTGCTATTCTTCTCAAATCATTATGAATATATGCCGGAAAAGGACTGCGTATGTGTTCATGATCATGAAGCCAGAATTCAAATGTTTCATTCACTAGTTCACTGCTTTGAACTGTGCCCTCTGTCAATACTTGTTGATTGTTCATAGTTGTCTCAATAATTGTTTCAAAGATAGCGCTTAATCCCTTAATCCCAAAATGACAGGTTCAGCATGCAACGCTATTGAATGCATTCAACACACAAAATCTTGATGCTGATAATTTTCAGAAAAAAAGATGACATCTGTTTGTTTAACAAAGCGCAATCCGCGCTAATCAACGAATTACAAGAGTTTGATTAGGTTGAATTAATAGTAAAAAATACTGAACAAAATCAGGTTTTAAAAAAACTGTTTCTCCTCATGTTTTGCCCTACTCATGCAACTGAACTTTGTCCCAACGATACACAATTAATATCTACATCTATGAAAACAAAAATCAGAATAGCTGCCATGGTTGCCGGGCTGACCTTGTCTGCATCAGGAGCATTTGGTCAATTTAAAATCTCTGGAGAAGTAAGACCACGCTTTGAATACAGACATGGATTCCAAACACTGTCAGATTCAGCAATGGATGCCGGGGCATTTGTTGACCAACGTACACGAATCAACTTTGATTACAAAGCTGAAAGAGTTGAATTCAAAGTTGCATTACAAGATGTGCGCGTTTGGGGTAGCCAAAGTCAATTAGTTACCAATGAAGACTACGGAGTGTCAGTTCATGAAGCATGGGGCTTAGCCCGTTTAAATGATCATTGGGCATTAAAATTTGGGCGTCAAGAATTAGTCTATGATGATCACCGTATTTTAGGGAATGTTGAATGGGCTCAACAAGCACGTAGTCATGACGCTTTGTTGATTCAGTTTAAAAATGAAAAATTAAAATTTGATTTTGGTGGTGCCTACAATCAAGATGCACAACAAAATAATACAACTAACTATACAGTTGCAAAAAGTTATAAATCTATGATTTATGGTTGGGCAAATTATAAAGTGAACGATGCATTTAATTTCAGCGTATTGGCGTTAGGTGTTGGACAGCAAGTGAACTTTACCAATACCCTTGGTCAAGCTGATCGCCATGACAACTATTCTTTGACAGCAGGGGTACGTCCGGTATTTAAAAAAGGTAAAATCAGTTTGAGTTCTAACCTTTATTATCAAATGGGAAGTACCAATGGTTGGCCGGCAAAATCTATAAGCGGTTACTTGGCTAATCTTGATTTCGCTTATCAAATCAAAGATCCGATTAAAGCTTTTGTTGGATTTGAAATGATTTCAGGAAACAGCCAAACTGATACAACCACGTCATATAAAAATGTACAACACGCTTTCAATCCTTATTTCGGAACCAATCACAAATTCAACGGTTTCATGGATTATTTTTATGTAGGTAACCACATTGGTTCTGTTGGTTTGAATGATGCATATTTTGGAGTTGAATTCAAAAAAGAGAAATATAGCTTTGAGTTAGCCGGTCACATCTTCATGGCGCAGTCAAATGTATTAGACAAAAATGATGTTGATACCTTGGGTAATTACAATTACACAGCTATGAGTCCATATTTGGGAACTGAAATAGACTTTACAGGAAATGTACAATTAACACCTGGCGTGCGTTGTGCTTTTGGTTACTCACATATGTTGGGAACTGAAACTATGGTAGCCTTAAAAGGAGGTGATTTAGATGCAATTTCAAATTGGGCTTATGTTTCAATAATCTTCAAACCAGTACTTTTTGAACAAAAACCTTAGATTAACGATAGATTACGATGCAAACGAGGGTCGGTTATGCCGGCCCTTTTTTTTTGCCTTGAAAAAGCTTTCTGATATAAATCATGATTTCATATAAAAAATAGTACCGATATTTACAGCCGGACATAACGCTTTAAGGACAACTATTTAGTATGAAAATTATTGATAAAGACGGCAAACGCATTGACGGCAAAGCCACTGAGAAAGAAATTAAGAAAAAACTTAATGAAGAAGATCCAATCATACGCAACGCTGTGAAGGATGAAAACATGGAAGAATTTTCTCCAATGGATCCACCTGATGCATATAATTTGGAAAGAGTAAGAGTTAAAGGAGTTGACATGAATAACCTCAACCCTGTTATCAACGTGTTTATTGATGAGCATAAAGAATTACTTCAAATATTAAACGAATTTGATGCTGCACTCAACCATTTCAAAGAATCTAAATACATTCTTAGCAATGAAACTAACGTGGTGTTTAATAAATTCTTCAATTATTTTGACAGCCATATTTTACCTCACAATAAAAAAGAAGAGCGCTATTTGTTCCCTGAACTAAATGAGCGTATGATTAAAGATGGTGAACATGGAATAGACAATATCACCGCAGTAGATTTGATGGAAGATGACCACGTGAAATTTATACAATTGGGCTCGCTCATTTTTAATTTCCTTGGTTTAGCCGCACGACTACCGGATGGGCACTCACGTTACTTGGTGCTTGACATTGCATTCCACAACGGAAAAGAATTGGTTGAGCTACTTAAATTACATGTGTTCAGAGAAGACAACACGGTATTGCCAATGGCTCAAAAATTATTTACTACAGAAGAACTGAATGCCATTCACGAAAAAATGAAACATGCAGAACCAGACGAAACACATCACCACGATCACCACGATCACTGATCAATTCGGTCGTGTGCATGATTATTTGAGAATATCGCTCACTGAGCGGTGTAATCTCCGTTGTTTCTATTGTATGCCTGAAGAAGGCATTCCGCTGCGTGAAAAAAGTGAATTCATGTCAGCTGAAGAAACGGTTGCCATTGCCACACGCTTTGTTCAAATGGGAGTGAAAAAAATCAGACTCACAGGTGGAGAACCATTAATAAAAAAGAATTTCAGATCTATTCTTGCTGATCTTTCTAAACTGCCCATTGAATTAGCTATAACAACTAACGGAATATTGGTTGATGAATACATAGATGATTTCAAAGCCGCCGGATTAAAAAATGTGAACGTCAGTTTGGATTCTTTGCAACGCGAAAAATTTGAAAAAATATCCCGCAGAAATTATTATGACCGCATCATGTCAAATATTCAATTGCTGGTGAGAGAAGGATTCAATACAAAAATCAATGCCGTGGTGATGCGCGGTGTGAATGATGATGAAATTGTTGACTTTATTAAATGGACCAAAGATTTTCCCGTTCAGGTTAGATTTATTGAGTTTATGCCATTTGACGGCAACAATTGGAACTGGGAAAAAAAGGTATCTCTGCGTGAAATTTTAGATGCCGTGCGCACTGAATTTGGTATAGAAGAACTTGAAGCCTTACCCGCAAAAAATCATGATACCACAAAAAATTTCCGCATTAAAAATTTTGCCGGCTCATTTGGAGTTATCAGCAGTGTAACAAATCCTTTTTGTGATTCATGCAACCGCATCAGATTGACGGCAGATGGAAGAATAAAAAATTGTCTTTTCTCACAAACGGAAACTGATCTTTTAAGTGCATTGCGTTCCAATCAAGACATTACGCCAATGATTGTTGATGCTATCCTGAATAAAAAGAAAGAAAGAGGAGGAATTGATTCTTTTCAAAATCCTGAGAGCATTCAAAAACTTTCAGCTAACCGCACAATGACTAGCATTGGAGGTTAACCCGAAGGAAAATAATTTACTTCTCTTTGACTTGCAACCTTGCACTTGGTTGATGTTTTTGCGTCACATTAATTTTACTATCTCATTTTTGGTTAGGTAGAATGATGATTTAAATCAGTTTATTTGGTTTCTCAACTTCTTAAATTTGAAGAGCGTATAGAATTGTTAACCCCCTACATCCGAGTTAAACAATGAGAAGTTTGATAAGAGAAACCTGCACCGGGCAATGGCTTGAGCTTTTGAACCGTGAGAGTAAAAAAATTACGGTGAAGGCCAAAGAAAATATCTTCAACGCCGGCGATACGGCTTTAGGTATTTACGAAATTATTTCCGGTAAAATTAAAGTTACCGCCAAAGACTCAACGGGTACTGAATCACTCGTGCGGCTGGCCGGTGACAATGATATTCTTGGACATCGTGGTGTTGGCGGAGACTGGATTTACCGTGTAACTGCCACCGCTCTTGAAGACACGAAATTGCTTTTTATTCCAAGATACACCTTTGAATTAATGGCAAAAAATAATCCTGAATTCAGTTATCGGCTCATGACTTTGTTTGCAGAAGATCTCAGACATTCTGAAGAAAAAACCATGCACCTTCCTGTTGTGAATCGTGTAGCAAATGCCATCTTGATGAATTGTGAAGCGTTTGGTATGAATAACAAAACCGGCAAACTAAATTACACCATCAGCCGACAAGATTATGCCAACCGTGCCGTAACAACTTATGAAAGTACCATACGCGCAATTGCAGATTTAAAACATTCAGGTATCATTGACACCGACAATAAAACTATTCTTGTAAAAGATTTCGATCGGTTGAAAAAAATTGCCCTTACCGCTGAAATTGCATAGATAAAAATCAAATTCTTCTTCCCTTGAGGGAGGACAGAGGAGGGTGACCGTATGTCGCAGAATAAACTCTGAAGCATTGTTGTTAATGTAGTATTGCTGTCACCCTCCTTAATTCTCCCTTGAGGGAGGAAAGCCATGGCGTAAAATGAATCTGTAAAATAATCTTCCTGCTTCAAACCATGTCAAAACCACTGAGGTAAACCGGATTATTCATGAGATGATGATACTCTGATTCATTCAAATTAACTGGACGGACTACAATATGAATCTCATTATTTTTTTTTAGTTTTTGAAGTAGTCCTGTTCTTAGTCTGAGTGATTTAATTTTATCTGCGCGTTGATCTTCATACATGAGTAAGGTGTTCAACTCATTTTGTGCAAGCACAGCCTCAAGTAAAACTTCAACTTTTTTTTCGTGACCCGGTAACCAGAAAATTCCCTCCGTGGCTAAAAATCTAAAATTTTCAGGATTAAATATCTTCCTTAACCATGGCACGCGGGGTAAAATTTTCACCAATAATTTTCCCGTACGACCGGGTAATGAAACTACCTTATATCCGGCGTGAAATATCTGAATTCCGGCTATAATTTTTCCTTGATCTTTCAGAACAAAATAATTGTCTTGTTCAAATAAATGGGCAGTACTGAAGAAATTAAATCCCTTGTAAAAATTTAGAAGATGCCTGAGAACTTCTTCTTTTTCATCCGATTTAATTCTACTCACCTGATCTGACTTTTTTGGGTAAAATCTAGAAAAAGCGGTGATGGTAAATGTACCTGCAGATTCAAACCCAAAACGCTCATTCATGCGGAATGATCGGAGATTCTGTGGATCAATGTATCCCCAAAAAAAGGTGTTTTTTTCTTCTGTTTCGCTATCGCCAAGTTGACCGGTTTGAAATAATTTTTTCCAATATTGATCAAAAACAGAATTGCGTTCACGTACTTTATCTGATGATCCCTGAACTATTTTGTCAAATGCAAAATAGCGCAAATATAAAGCAGTTCTTGTTGTTTGGCCTAGTGTAACCTGACGCTCACAAATAGTGACTGTACCAATCGCTTTTTTATTTCTTTCAAGATAAAAAAAATGCGGACAATCCAATTGATGAATGCGACTTGATGTATCCAATAACTGATACTTGGAACCCTCAGTACCAATGAGTGTATTCTTCAATAATTCAATGACAGATTCCGGCGGAACGGTGGCGTGTTGAATCAGGTTTGCCAACCGGTTTTCCATTAGAAATTATTTATAACATACTGATTTTACAGCAGCAATAATCCGCGCAGGATTAGGCAAAGCTTCAGGCATCAGACTTGGAGAAAAAGGAAATGGCGTATCAGATTGCATCACTCTTTTTACAGGGGCATCTAAATAATCAAATGCATAATTTTGCAAATGATAAGCAATTTCAGACGCGATTGATGCGATAGGCCATGATTCTTCAACCACAACACAGCGATTAGTTTTCTTTACTGAATTTACCACCGCACCATAATCAATTGGACGGATAGTGCGCAAATCAATAATCTCACATGAAATACCTTCTTTCTCCAATTCCTCGGCTGCTTTATATGCCTCTTTGATAATTTTTCCAAAACTTACAATGGTAACATCTGTTCCTGCGCGTTTGATATCTGCAACACCAATTGGAATGATATATTCACCGTCAGGAATTTCACCTTTGTCACCGTACATTTTTTCTGATTCAAGAAAAACAACCGGATCATTATCACGAATAGCGGCCTTCATCAAACCTTTGGCATCATACGGATTTGAAGGAGTGATAACTTTCAAACCAGGCACATGAGCATAAAAGGCTTCAAAACTCTGCGAGTGCGTAGCACCAAGTTGTCCTGCTGTTCCATTACCACCGCGAAACACGATAGGACAACCAATTTGACCACCTGACATCTGCAAAATTTTTGCCGCGCTGTTGATGATTTGATCTGCCGCAAGTATGGCAAAATTCCATGTCATAAACTCCACAATAGGACGCAAACCATTCATAGCAGAACCTACTGCAATTCCGGCAAAACCAAGCTCAGCAATAGGCGTATCAATAATTCTTTTAGCACCAAATTCATCCAACATGCCTTGTGACACTTTATAAGCTCCATTATATTCGGCAACTTCTTCTCCTAAAAGATAAACGCGTTCATCACGGCGCATTTCTTCTGACATGGCTTCTCGTATGGCTTCTCTGAATTGAACTACTCTCATGTTTTTTACTTTTTTTTGGGGCTGTTTTTTTGACGGTGCAAAATTCAAGCTTCTTACCTTTAGCAATCTGCTTTATACTGCAAAACCATCTGTTTTGTTATCTAACGGATTCAAATTTACAAAAAAGTTGTTGAAAAGCGCACTGTTACCAAGAACCCGCTGTGAAGGGCAGTGTGAGTGTTAGAGCAAAATGTATTATTTTCCCTTAATCCCTCTGAGCTAAGCCCTAAATCCTAACCTCAAATTCCTCAACGTAAAACGAACCCGGAAAACTTGAGTCAAAAGTGAAACGCTCCCAGGTTCCGTAAATTCTGATTAATTTATTGTATGGCAATTTTACTGCATGAATATCTAAAATATATAAATCATCCTCCGTGTAATTATCAGGCAAATCATGCATGGTTCCCGGTTTATCACCAATTGGAATAGCTAACGTTGAAATAGAATCAAGTGAACAGTCTTTTAGCTCAAGCGTAATTTGATTTGTGTAAGAAAAAATCAACTCGGGCAAAACAATTTTCGCATCAAAAAAACAAAACAATGCATGCACTGAAGTGTCAAATAGTATTTCATCCGTTAATTCAATTGCCTTGTCAAGAGCGGGGATTTGATCTATATTATCTGCCTTTTCAATTGAAATAATTTCAGCATAGCAAGCAGATTTTGTGACATCATCTGACTGAATTCGGGCGGTGATAAAAACATAATTTCCAATGGAGAGAATTTCATTTGAGGCAGAAACAATTTTAAAATCTTCAGGTAAAAACTCTTCAGGTAAATCATGTACGTGATTGGGTTCAGTACCCGTTGGAATTGAAAGTTGGATTCGGAAACCGGCCTGTTGATTGCGTCGTTCAAAAATAGGCACGGTCATTTTTCCGTTGGTGATATTGATATAGTTCCCCGGGTTTCCAATATACCCTCTAATGCAGATCACATCACCAACTTGTGCGGTATCTGATTTCAAGTCATCCCATGATATATTCAAGGTATCAACTTTAATACTATCATCCACAGAACCTTCGTTAGAATTTTGATCGCTTGAATTTCCGTTACAAGAACAGATTATAAAGACAACAATCGTTGAAAAATAAAGTATTGAAAATTTAAAGAGAGAAGATGCAGACTTCATCATTAATCAACAAACTGAATAGTGCGCAACATGGCATCAGCTTCACGAATATATTCACGCTTTTCAAAATTAGGTCCGTAAATATAAACGCACACGGTAACCACTTCATTTCTTCCTCTATGATGTAAGGTATATTGCACAAACGGTCCACCGCCAAACGCAGCGGGGTTACCGGCGTGTTTCCATATTCCTCTAATTTCAACTGCCGAAGCAGATTCATAAGTAAATATTTTACCAACCGGGTAAACGGCTGAATCCATTTCAGTAGCCATGTATGATCCCTCAAGTTTGCCCGGTATATGATATTTCAGTACCGTATCACGATCACGTAAAACTCCATCTACAGTGAGTTGTGAAGGATCAGTGTATGGTTTTTTCCAAAGCAAAATACCCTGTTGAATCCAGTATGTTTGTGCACCGTTTTTTTGTTCACTGTTTGCCATTACGTGTCGTGAACGATCACGTTTTACCCAGGTAAAATTTGCAGAGTCAACCCGTATTTGACTATCAGATGGAACATGAATTGATATGCCGTAATTTTTTTGAGCACGTTCATGCAAAGCCTTGTTGTAATCTTTTTTATAATGAGTAATTAAATCATTCAATTCAAAATTGTTGATGATGTTGGTTACATAAGCAAATTCGTTTACGATATAACTGTACAATCTATCCGGGTCAGAATCTTTTACAAGAACAAAAAGTTGACCCTTTGCATAATAATTTTTCAATTCCAATACTTGAGTTTCCTGAAACACGGTATCATCTACTACCATAACTTTTAGCAGCAGACGATTCATTTGTCCAAGATGATCCAAGTCTTCCGGTCTTACATGGGTCACTGTAAACATAGGCTCAGAGCGCAGTGCAGGGCCTTTGGTGTCTTGATCAAGATGATACATCACGGCTTCACCCAGTGGGCCATTCCAAATATTATCTTCCATCAATAAGATGATATTACCATGAGCGCCCATTGCGTTAGGTAAAAGATCTTCTCTTGTAAGATCCTGTCCACAAGAAAAAAACACAAAAATAAAAAGTACCGAAAGACTTTGATAAAAAGAAAAATACCTGCTCATTGCTAATTTTTTTGTCCTAATTTTTACCGATGATGATTTTCTGACCGGGCTGTAATTTTTTTGGATCAAGCCCTTTATTCATCTCCTGTAATTCGTCAAACGGAATGCCAAATTTCTGGCTGACGGTCCACAAACTTTCTCCTGATTTGAGCGCATAATATTTATAGTTTCCGTCACTAGTGGTGTTTTGCGTGGTGCTTGAACCAGAATTTGTTGAACTTGAACTTGTGCTGTTTGTTGAGGAAGTGGTTGTTCCGGTTGATCCTGTTGTACCTCCACCGCCTTCAATATATTTCTTTTCTTTTACCATAATAGTCAATTTCTGACCCGGAAAAACGGTACTCGTTTTCATATCATTCCATGTTTTTATTTCTACCATGGTTACACCATATTTTTCAGCAATGGTGACAATAGTTTCATCAGGTTGAACGGTATGAGTTTTCTTTTTTTCCATGGTAACAAAACGTGACCCGGTAGAATCAAGTTTTGCATCCAGTGCATACAAACTATCTTCATACTGCAAAAACAAACTGATTTTTTCAAGCGGCAAAGAAATACATTGCTTCTCTTCTGTTTTAGGAATAATATCAGTTTTGTAAACCGGATTGAGATATAAAAAATCTTCTGACGTAATATCCAAAACAGAATCAATATGAGAAATTCTTACTGCATGTTTCAGGCAAACAGTGTCTACTTCGTAAAAATGAACTTTGACTTCTTGCGGCACAATATTGTGTTCAGCATAATAGGTCATCATGTACAACATGGCAATAAAATTAGGCACATACATTTGAGTTTCTTCCGGTAAAAAAGGTCTGATTTCCCAATACGTCATTTTACCGCCTGAACGCTGAATGGCTTTGTTCACATTGCCCGGCCCTGCGTTATAGGCAGCAAGTGCAAGACTCCAATCACCGTATAAACCATAGAGATATTTCAAATACCGACAAGCTGCATCAGTAGCTAGTTCAGGGTTCATACGTTCATCAATGTATGAATCACTTTCAAGGCCGTATGATCGTCCGGTTGCATACATAAATTGCCATAAACCGGTAGCACCAACGCGAGATTTGACTGTAGGACGCAATCCACTTTCTATCACAGATAAATATTTTAGTTCCATTGGAATTCCATGATGAGACAGATAAGTTTCATACATGGGGAAATATAATTTTGATCGTCCCAGACAAACAGCTGTAAAATTTCTGCGCTTGCTTACAAAGTATTTTATGGTGCTAATGACAACAGCATTGGCTTCAATATCAATCAATGTTTTTTTATCAAGCGCTTCAAGTCGGGCAATGTAAACTGAGTCAGGGAATGTAGGTTTGTAATCCTCTTCATAACCCAAAGAGTCAATGATGTGATATGCTTGTTCTGATCCCCACACTTCTTTGTAATGTTCAAAAATGGATGATTCAACCACATCAATAAATCTCAGATAGGTAAGTGAATCAGGATTAACCGCACGTGTTGAATCAGGTTGAGAAAACCCGATAAAAGAAAATAGGACGAAAAATAAAAAACTAACTTTCTGCTTCATGATATCTCTTTACCTATCTGCAATTTTTCATCAGATAATCAGAGAATGAAAGCAAGCCGGCTTCATCAAAATGTTTTCCCATTACCTGAATTCCAAACGGCAGACCGTTGGAGTGATTGCCTAAAGGTAATGAAATTGCCGGATTACCTGAAAGATTTGCTTGTACAGTAAAAATATCCTGCAAATACATTTGAATTGGATCAGATACAGCACCGGCTTCAAACGCTGTGCTTGGTGTAGTTGGCAAAAGAATAAAATCGTGATTTGAAAAAATTTCTTTTGTTTTATTTTGAATCACCCTGCGCACTTTTTGACCTTTAGTATAGTATGCATCATAATACCCCTGAGACAAAACAAATGTGCCCAGCATAATGCGTCTTTTCACTTCTTCACCAAAACCTTCAGAGCGTGATTTTTTATAGGTGTCTTCTACCCCAATGGCATTTTTTGAATGATACCCAAAATGTACGCCATCATACCGCGCATAATTAGATGATGCTTCTGCTGTTGTTAGTACATAATAAGTTGGAATCATGTAGTTGAGATATGGAAAATCAACCGCGTCAACAACATGCCCTTGTTTTTTTAGTTCATCAATGAGTTGAAGTAATCTGTTTTTAACTTCAGTATCTATCCCTTCTGCGTCAATACAATCTTTGATGTAGGCAATGCGCAATTTTTTATCTGCATTAAATTCGGGTAAAAAGTTGGCTGAATTTTCTTGCAGCAGCGTACTGTCAAACTCATCTTTGCCTGACATGATTTCAGTAAGCAAAGCAATATCTTTTACACTATTAGCAAAAGGTCCAATTTGATCAAATGATGATGCGTATGCCAATAATCCATAGCGTGAAATTCTGCCATAGGTTGGTTTAAACCCAATAGTTCCGGTGAATGAAGCAGGCTGTCTAATTGATCCTCCGGTATCAGTGCCTAATGAAGCAGTGCACAAACCGGCGGCAACAGCAACGGCAGAACCTCCGGATGAGCCCCCGGGTACTGTTTTTTCATTGTGTGGATTTAATACATTTCCAAAAGCCGAATTTTCATTAGAACTACCCATTGCAAATTCATCGCAGTTGAGACGTCCAATGATTACTGCATCTTCATCAAGCAAACGTTGCACGGCTGTGGCAGTATAGATAGATACAAATCCTTCTAATATTTTTGATGCAGCAGAAACTTTATGATCTTTATACGCAAGATTATCTTTTAAACCAATGACCATACCCGCCAACCGACCGGCTGTTTTGGTTTTCAATTTTTCGTCTACCAGTTTTGCTTGTGCTAATGCGGTATCTGTAAATACCTCAAGAAAAGCGTTGAGATGTTTTTTCTCTTCAATTTTTTGCAGATAGTACCGGGTAATTGATTCAACAGAAGTCCCACGGTCAAGGGCATCCCTGATCTCATCAAAGCTGTGGTACATAGAAATTATTCTTCAGTTTTTACGCCGGTTGATTTTTTCGGATCTTCTCCTTCACCGCGCATCTCTTCTTTAAAACCTCTGATTCCTTTACCCATACCACGCATTAATTCCGGAATTTTTTTACCGCCAAATAAGAGCAGTACAATTGCAATGATCAGGACTATTTGCCATGGTCCCATGATTCCGGCGCGTGCTAAATTTTCCATTTTATGGCGTATTTATTGGTGTATTCTGGTGCAAATGTACGAATAATCCAGAATATGGTTATAATTCCACAAAAATCAACGGACTCAGGCTTAGATAGAAGTCTGCAATAATAGAACTGCACCTGCACAACCACAGCGGATTGAAACGCACGGAAATACTAGTTTGATTATTCAATCAATGATTGATAAATTGTCTGATTGGCTTGTTGAATAGATTGGAACGATGCATCTGTTTGCAAATCAAACTCCACTTTGTTGCGTAAATTCTCCGTGTATCTTGATTCTAATTCTTCAATAAGCGGAATTAAATTTCGTAAAGCATCTACCATTTCACTTTGTTTCTGTGTTAAGTCCGTTGGTTGCCAACTTGAAATTATTTCTCGCATCTTTTTTAAATGAACAATGATTTTGGTTTCACTGGTAAAATTTAAAAAAATCAATCGGCTGGTTTCAATGCATGCACCTAACGCAAATAAAGTATCTGCTGACTGTTCACGATTCATGGTGCGCATCACAATTTTTCCATACTCCGGTGAATCAAACGGTTTGAGTGCACCCCAAACTACCGGGTCAATTTCAGCAAGGGTTGCCAATATCACATTAGCATCATTCGTACGCTCATTGAAAAAGCAATAATTCAAATCAGCAAATAAAATTCCCTGAATAAATTTTGTCAATTCAGCACCTGCTTTGGTTTTTTCTTTATTAAAACTCTGGGTTAATCCCAAATCATTTGCTGTTGGTTGCACTGCTTTATATGTGTCAACCGGTGCAGGAAATGGGGGTAAATAATTTGCATCTAATTTAGCTGCGCTGTTATTTCCGTTGGTTGAAACATCTTCTTCCTTAACTGTAAATGCATTTGACCTTGCATCATACGCAGCTGTAATGATGGGTTTTGAAAAATTTCTTTTACCCGTTTTCTCCACGGGTGTCATAAATATTTCTAACTCAATTTGCTGTTTTTCTTTGAAGGCAATAGAGGGAATGTACGAGGCATCAATATAAACCTGTTTTGTAACGTAACCCGGTTTGCTGAAATATACGATAGTACGTCTGTTAGCCGGCGCCCATACCTGAAATTCAGGTTTTGAAAAATCAACGGAATTGGAATCTAATTTATCTTGCACCAGTTTAATAGAATAACCGGTCATTTCTGTTTTGGTTTCCTCTTCCAAAACCACTCCCTTGATGCTGAGAAATTTTTCTTCAGTAAAGCCAGCTGCGTGAATGAGCAACGCAATAAATAATATGTTTAACTTTATACCCACAGCAGCGGAATTAATCTGATTACCTGTAACTTCAATCGCCGGGCTAATTTGGGTGCTTAGTTTCCTGCAGTATCGTTTTTACTACTAACTATGCTTAAAGTTATAAAAAATTACATCGGTGGTCAACTTCAAAATCCGGTTTTCGACCAATACATAGAAAACGTAGACCCATCTCGTGGTAAAGTGTACTCAATGATTCCTGATTCAGGTGCTGATGATGTTGAACAAGCCGTGAAAGCAGCCAAATCAGCTTTTGTTGAATGGTCATCTATGTCAAAAGAAAAGCGTTCAGATATTATGCTGCGCGTCTCTGCACTCATTGAACAAAATCTTGAAAAGTTTGCTGAGGCAGAATCATTGGATAACGGCAAGCCTCTTTCTCTTGCACGCGCTGTTGATATTCCGCGTGCGGTAAGTAATTTTAAATTTTTTGCCACGGCAATTTTGCACTTTGCGTCTGAATCACATCACATGGAATCTGAAGGATTTAATTACACCACGCGCAAACCAATTGGAATTGTTGGATGTATTTCTCCGTGGAATCTCCCACTCTATTTGTTCACGTGGAAAATTGCACCCGCATTGGCAGCCGGAAATTGTGTAATAGCAAAGCCATCTGAAGTTACCCCAATGACCGCTTATTTATTATCTGAAATTTGTATTGAAGCAGGTATGCCGGCAGGGGTATTAAATATTATACATGGATTCGGACACAAGGTTGGTGATGCCATGACCAGACATCCTGAAATAAAAGCTATATCATTCACCGGTGGAACAAAAACAGGAGAAATGATTTCATCCATTGCTGCGCCCATGTTTAAAAAATTATCTCTTGAATTGGGTGGAAAAAATCCAAACATCATTTTTGCTGATTGTGATTTTGATGATATGCTGTCAACCACCATGCGCTCATCATTTGCTAATCAGGGACAAATTTGTCTTTGCGGTTCACGCATTTTTATTGAGCGACCTTTGTATGAAAAATTCAAGAATGCATTTGTTGAAAAAGTAAAACAAACTACGGTATCTTATCCAACTGATCCAAAGGCAAAATTAGGTGCCGTTGTTTCTAAATCACACATGGAAAAAATATTGTCATACATTGAATTGGCTAAACAAGAAGGTGGCACTGTACTTGCCGGTGGCCAAAGAGTTTTGCTTGAAGGTGAATATCAAGATGGATATTATTTACAACCCACCGTAATTGAAGGATTAACATATAATTGCCGCGTGAATCAAGAAGAAATTTTTGGTCCGGTTGTTACCATCACACCTTTTGATAGTGAAGAAGAAGTTTTGATGATGGCTAACTCAACACAATACGGTTTGGCTGCCACCTTGTGGACCTCTGATCTCAAAAAAGCACATCGCATGGCTGATCAAATTGAAAGTGGAATAGTTTGGATTAATGCCTGGTTAGTGCGTGATTTGCGCACGCCATTTGGTGGTGTAAAATCTTCCGGTGTGGGTCGTGAAGGTGGTTTTGAAGCACTTCGTTTTTTTACTGAATCAAAAAATATTTTTGTAAAAAGATAAAGTAAAGTATGACGGCAATCACGCTAAAAATATTCAGTAAAACTTGTTTAGGTTTTTTAATTTTTATGCCGATATTTTTTTCATGCAAGCGTCAAAATATTGATAAAAATTGCTGTGCTAGTCCGCCATTCATTTTCTCATCAGAAACAGCCTATTTAGGCATACCCAATATATTTACGCCCGACGGTGACGGGGCAAATGATCTGCTTTACCCAATTGATTCAGGCCTTGCCGGTTTTGAATTTATTGTCAAAGATAAATTTGGAAAAACTTTGTATTCAACCAACAGTTCTTCCTTTATGTGGGATGGCACCTATCAAAGTAAAACACTCAACGGAGTTTATGAGTATGAGTTGAACGCCACAACATTGGATGGAACATCTATTGAACACATTGGCAACTTGTGTATCATCTCTGAATATAAAGGCAGTTGCATTCAACACTCATCATCTTGCGTTTTTGATTTGCAATGGTCAGGTACAACATTTATCTCACCGGCTAGTGATGCATATAAACCTTGTTTATGAAACTAATCAGTCATTATAAAAATGAAATATTGCTTGTCATTAAATTAGCAGTGCCACTAATTGGCGTATTTGTTTTTGGCTGGAGTATTGGTGATTTATTCCTTTATTATTGCATTGATTTGGTATTAACAGGAGCCGAAACCATACTAAAAATATGGCTTGCGTGGCAGTCAGGGTTCTGGCCAAAATTAGGCAGCACCCTCAGGTTTACACTTTGTTTTCCAATTTTCATTTTGCTTATTATGATAGCCATGGGACAAAACTTTGATGGCTCAAGGCAAGAGATGGAAGCATACATCACCCTAGAAATATTTTATACCATTGTAGCAATAACCGCCATAGATTTTTTAATCAGTTATATTTTTTCAGGTGAGTTTAAAAAAAACACCGCCGCATCGGCAGAAAAATCTACGTACAAACATTTAATTGTTGCTGCCATTATTCTAGCGCTGACCGGCTTTATTCTCAACCGCTTTGTATCAACTGAGCATGTGAATTATGTATTGGGTGTCAGTATCATTTTAGCTAAACAATTATCTGATTATTTTTTGAAGCAGCTCGGGGTTAGGGGTTAGAGATTAGGGGTTAGGGATTAGGGATTAGGGGTTAGGGGTTAGGGGTTAGGGGTTAGGGGTTAGGGAAAATGGAACGGTGAACATCAAAAAAAAAGGCTGTCAGTAGTATAAAA
The DNA here is from genome assembly GCA_016708105.1 of Crocinitomicaceae bacterium. Taxonomy (NCBI): domain Bacteria; kingdom Pseudomonadati; phylum Bacteroidota; class Flavobacteriia; order Flavobacteriales; family Crocinitomicaceae; species Crocinitomicaceae bacterium. The sequence goes on along the minus strand of JADJGJ010000001.1, from coordinate 356,581 downwards.
TAATTTGGTGATTTTTAATCCTTCTCTTGTTAAAGGCATAAAATAGACATTTGAAATTTTGTGCATTGAATTAATGCAACGCCTTTCAATTCATTTTTTTTCTACTTTTGAATTCAAATTTAATGTGAGAGAGCTATGGAGCAGATGAGCGCAGAAGAAATTCTGCATAAAGGAAAACCTGTGATTGGAATTTATTTTCCTTACAACAATCAGTTAATTCAGAGAATCAAAAAAATTGAAGGAGTGCGCTGGAGTTACTCTCAGCGCTGTTGGCTGATTGAAAGCAATGAAATGCATTGCCAGAAATTACTAGTTGAATTTCCGGAACTTGAAATTAAGCGGTTGTGCCGTGAAAAAATTCCTGCCTACCTGAGGTTGAGTGAAGAAAAAAATCTTGCAATTGACTCGTTTGTGAAATTCATGCAGTCAAAACGTTACGCAAGCACTACCATAAAAACTTATACTGATTGCGTGCGTACATTTCTTGCTCATTTTGAAAATAAGAAATTAGAAAATTTTAATGAGCAAGATATTATTGCATTTAACAATGAATATCACTACTGTCCGATAAAAACATTTGATAGCATCCGTTATCTCAATAATATCAGGTGATGCCAACACATAATCACGTTTGGGGCTTACTTATGGTTACCGCTTTTCAATTTAGTTTCTTTCTTCTTTTGGCTTGACCCAAAAGAAGCAAAAAGTCAAGGCCCGCAAAAAAGACAGGCAATACTTCTTGCAAATTCTAAGTGCGGACGGGTGATCTCCGGAACATTTGTAATTGAAGGAACGTTCTCTGTACGGAGCTTCCCGTCCTTACTAAGAATTCGCCGCGAATTATCACCTATCTTTTTTGATGGCCGGGAAAGCTTTATCTGAATATTTTACTTTTTCCCCGGACAATAGTGAATAAATATGTATTAGCAAAAAAATTGTCACACGCTTATCAGAATCAGGTTGTGAATGCCGTAAAATTATTTTTTGGAACTATAGAGCATAAGCAGATTGAGGTAGATTTAATTCATCGTCCGCGGCGTGAAAAAAAATTACCCAATGTACTGAGTAAAGAAGATGTGAAAGCGATTTTGAGCGCACCTGTTAATACAAAACATCGGGTAATGTTGTCATTAATTTATAGCTGTGGTTTGCGAATAAGCGAACTTTTAGCGCTGAAACCTTCTGATATCGATAGTAAACGAAACCTTGTGTTGATTAAACAATCGAAGGGTAAAAAAGATCGTGTCATACCCTTAAGTTCAAAAATACTTGAACTGCTCAGAGATTATTATGTTGCATTCAAGCCCAAAGTATATTTATTTGAAGGTCAAAATGAGGGCGAACAATATACCGCACGAAGTGCTCAGATGGTTTTAAAACAAGCATTACAAAAAACAAAAATTAATAAACCCGTTACACTGCATTGGCTCAGGCACAGTTATGCAACACATTTATTAGAGTCAGGCACAGATTTAAGATTTATTCAAGAACTGTTAGGACACAGTCATAGTAAGACAACCGAAATTTACACACATGTTTCAATGAAAAGCATACAAAACATACATTCACCCTTTGATGATTTATAAAAAGTGATATATTTGAATAAACGAAACAAACCTTCGCAAATCTTCCAAAATTAGCAGGATAAGCGAAATGGAGTTTCGGGTATAAACTAGTTAGCGGTCATGCTTGGACGACAGTACCGACTTCAAACTGAGTACAAAAAACGAACTGACAAATGGAATTATATTTAAAAAATTGGTATAAAAAATTTCTTGACGAGCTACCTCGTACAAGGGAGCTGAAAATCATTTCTCCATTCGTCAAGGAACAGGTATTACGTAAAGTTCAAAGCCAGTTTGACTTCAACGACTTTGAACTAATTACTCGTTACAACTTACAGGACTTCGCTATGACAGTTTCAAGTTTAGCAGGACTAAAGTTTTCCGTTGAGAGCGGGGCAAGCATTTACGGTATTAAAGAACTTCACAGCAAAGTTTACTTGTTTGACAAAAGAGCCGCCATCGTTACATCCGCCAACTTGACAAATGGTGGACTTGTAAGCAATTATGAGTGCGGCATTTTCACGACTGACAAAACAGTTATTCATGACCTCCATAATTATTTTATCCAACTCAAACAAATCGCGTCACACAAATTGACTGTTCAGGATTGCGATAATTGGGAGCAAAAACTTGCTGGGATTGTTGTTCAAAAAGGTAAGGCAAGCACACTTCCCGACTTCGGAGCATCGGCAACAAGTTTTGACAATACCAAAAATTATTACATCAAGTTCTTTGGCAAAGCTGACAACAGAGTTGGATTGGATTTTTCAATAAAAGAGGAAATTGACAGAGCACTTTGTCATTATGGTTGTGGTTTTCCGTTAAATAAAAAGCCGCAACAAGTCAACGAAGGAGACATTGTTTTTATGGCTCGTATGACAGAGAGCCCTTACGACTATGCAATTTTTGGAAAAGCAACCGCACTGAAATTTACAGAGGGAAGGGACATAGCTTCAAAACAAGAAATTGCTCAGCGGTCATGGAAAAAGAACTGGCCAATTTATCTTAGAGTTAAAGACCCTGTTTTCATCAACGGGACAATGGCAGACGGTATTTTGCTTTCAGACCTAATCCACAAATTTGACTATGACAGTTTTCCTTCAACAAGACGAAGGTTTGACAAAGGCGAGCAAAATATTAAACCGACAAAGTCGCTAATGAGAAAGGCGTATGTTAAACTGACACATAATTCAGCGGCTTGGCTTGAGCAAAAATTTGACGAAGCAGTAAACAACATTGGACAGGTTGACGACACATTCATTCAAAGTTTACCACAGACGACAACAAACCTTGCAACATGGAAGAAATAGCACGAACCGCTAACACCAAGCAAGCGTAATTTTTTGCGCATTAAAGCTCAAATGTATAACTTGGACTTAGCAAAAAACTACGCCTGCTTGGAAACCGTTAGCGGTCAGTGTAAAAAGACAGCCAACCGCACAAAAGGGCACATTTGGTTTTGCCCGACACACAAGCCGACCCTTCGCAAAACCAAAAGAGCCATTTTTTTCCCATCGCACCGACAAGAATGTTGAAAATAATTTGATTACTTTTTATCTTGTAAAATGAGATACCATATAATTAAAAACTATATTTGCGACTATACATCATTTAGACAAATGAATAGAATAAAAGAAGTGTTGGACGAAAAAGGTATTAAGCAGACTTGGCTTGCTGAACAATTAGGCAAAAGCTACAACATGGTAAATGCCTATGTTCAAAACAGACAGCAACCAAGACTAGAAATTCTTTACGAAATAGCCAATATTCTTGAAATTGATGTAAAAGACCTTTTAAAATCTAACAAAGTAAAAATATAAGTGCGGACAGGAATCGACATATTAGAAAATGAATTAATCGAGAAATATCCTCATGTTCTCGACACACTCCTGCTTGACCACACCACACAGCAAAACATCTTTTGGGCTACCGAGAATTACGAACACATTGGAGAGAAGTACAGTTTCCATTCTCAAATTTTACCCGATCTAATTTCAGGTGACTATGGAAGTATTATAATGCCAAGAGTGCATAAAGACAAACTTTTGCAACTGTCTAGATCCAAAGAAATGGCAGAAGTTTTTACTCCTTCCTGGATATGTAATGCTCAAAACAACTTAATTGATAATACTTGGTTTGGCAGAGAAAATGTATTCAATACAGAAATATTAGCTAAAGATGGTTCTAAAATTTGGGAAACAAACAGCGAGAAAATAACATATCCAAAAGGTAAGACTTGGAAAGATTATGTTCTTGACACTCGTCTAGAAATTTCTTGTGGAGAAGCACCATACATTACAAGCAGATATGATAGTACAACAGGAGAGTTTATACCAGTTAAAAATCGAATTGGAATTTTGGACAGAAAATTAAGAGTAATTAATGAAAATGTTTATTCAAGAGAAGATTGGTTAAAAGCATCTCAAATTGCATATAAAAACACTTACGCTTTTGAATGGCAAGGTGATAGTTTGCTACTTGCACGTGAAGCGATGCTTATAACATTTATTGAAAATTATACTCACAAATTCGAGAAAGAGCCATTATTAAAATCAATTCAGAACATCGCTAATATTATTTCATGGAATGTTTGGCAGATGGATGGATTGAAAGGAGTTGTGCCTAATAGTTGCACAGATGTAATTAAAGAGCATAGCGATTTGTTTGGAAATACAGTGAATGAAATTGTTAAGTGCAATGGGTGTAAAACGCAAAACATTTTAACACACAATGGGAAATATTGTAAAATTATGGATTGGGATGAAAAGGATAATGAAACAGGATCAATTGGCAAAGCAAAAAGATTTATTGACCTACTTAACAAATAAACAAGAATAACTATGTCAGAAGTAAAAAAAAATAAATGTAGATATTCTTAATGAGTTAATTATCGGAAGAGTTGAACCTCAGATTTACGCATTTACAACGGAAACAATACCAAATTATCTTAAAGTTGGTGACACATATCGTCCCGTTGAAACAAGGTTAAATGAATGGAGAAAATTTTTCCCAAACCTTGAAAAGAAGTTTGGTAATGTGGCAAAGGTTGATGATGAAACGTTTTTCAGAGATTATGCAGTTCATTATTTTTTAGAAACCGAATTAAAAAGAATCCGTTTAGAAAAAGGTGCTTTAAAAAATATCCCTTATTATTCAAATGAATTTTTCAAAAACGCAACAGAGAAAGACCTGCAAGATGCGATAAACGATATTAAGATTGGGCATAAGAAGAACGAATCAAAATATCAATATTATCGTTTTGATGAAAGTCATATTCCAATTACTCATAAATACATCAGAAATGAAAATTACAACCCAAGACCTAACCAACAAGAAACAATAAATAATTTTAAGAAGGCGATAAAAAAGGGAAGAAAAAACCTTTTAATGTATGCGGTTATGCGTTTTGGTAAATCATTTACCTCTATGTGCTGCGCGGTTGAAATGAATGCAAAACTTGTAATAGTTGTTTCAGCTAAAGCGGATGTTAAAGAAGAATGGAAAAGAACAACTGAAAGTCATTTAAAATTTGATGGGTATTGTTTTCTCGATAGTAATTCTCTTTTAGTAAGCGATTCGATTATAGCTGATAAGCAAAAAGCAAATGAAAAAATTGTTTTGTTTCTTACTTTACAAGACCTACAAGGAGATATTATAAAACCAAAGCATAAAAAAATATTTCAAAGCCAAGTTGACTTATTATTAATTGATGAAACACACTTTGGAGCAAGAGCTACTGAATATGGCAAAGTTTTAAAGGAGGAAAATTTAAGTGCAAAAGAAATTAAAAGTGAACTAAAACTAAATGACAATTCTTTAGATGATATAGAAAGCAATACAAAGGTTTTTAATGCTAAAATTCGCATTCACCTTTCTGGTACTCCTTATCGCATATTGATGAATAGCGAGTTTACAGCCGATGATATCATTGCATTTTATCAGTTTTCAAATATTGCCGAAGACCAAGAACAATGGGATTTAGAAAATTTAAACAAAGACGAAATTAAAGAATGGGATAACCCCTATTATGGTTTCCCTCAAATGATTCGATTTGCATTTAATCCTAATGAATCTTCGAGAAAGAAAATGGAAGAAATGAAAAAGAATGGTGTTACCTACGCTTTTTCAGAACTATTCAAACCTCATTCTATAACCATAGACAAAGAAAAAGAACTACATAAAAAATTCAAGTACGAGAAAGAAATAGTTGACTTATTCAAAGTAATTGATGGATCTGAAAAAGATGCCAATTTATTAAGCTTCTTAGATTATGACAAAATAAAAGATGGCAAAATGTGTCGTCATATTGTTTGTGTTTTGCCTTATCGTGCATCTTGTGATGCATTAGAAGCATTAATTAAGAAACAAAAATTTAAGCACCTTAGCAATTACGAAATCATAAATATTTCAGGAGTTGAGAACGAAAAGAATTTTAAAGACACGCAATCTGTAAAATCCAAAATAAAAAAATGTGAAAGTGAAAATAAAAAAACTATAACATTAACAGTAAACAGGATGCTTACAGGTAGTACAGTCCATGAATGGGATACTATGCTTTACCTCAAAGACACGGCATCCCCTCAAGAATACGACCAAGCTATTTTTCGTTTACAAAATCAATATATAAGAGTTTTCAAGGAGCCAAGTGGTGATGTTGTTAAGTACAATATGAAGCCACAAACTTTGTTGGTTGATTTTAACCCAAACAGAATGTTCCAAATGCAGGAACATAAATCTCAGATTTATAATGTGAACACCGAATCAAACGGGAATAGTAAATTAGAAGATAGAATAAAAAGAGAACTTGAAATATCCCCCATTGTTGTTCTGAATAACAATAAAATTGTACAAATACAACCAGCCGACATTCTTGATGCAATTAGAGAATATTCAAGTAGTAGAAGCGTGTTTGATGAGGCAACTACTATATCAATTGATTATTCTTTATTGGATATTGAAGCAATCAAGGCTGAAATAGAAAAACAAGGACAAATTGGCTCTCGACAAGGTATTGAAATTAAGCCATCATTAGGCGAAGGTGATGAGTTAGATATTGAAGAAGGAACTGAAACAGATGACGAAACGGATGAAGGTACAAAGAAGTCCAATGACACAGAGGATGAAGCAGAAGTAGACTATAAAGGTCAATTTGCAATGTTCTATGCAAGAATTTTATTCTTCTCATTTTTAACGGACTCAAGAGTTAAATCACTGCAAGAGGTTATCAGTCAAATTAAGGACAACACAAATAATTTACGAATTGCATCAAATTTAAATCTTGATAATGCTATTCTAGAATTATTTCAAAAACATCTTAATCCATTTATATTAAGTGAACTTGATTATAAAATACAAAACATAAATTCATTAGCAAATGATTTAACAATAACTCCAATAGAAAGGGCAAGCAATGCTATGAAAAAGTTTAGCCGCTTGTCAGATTCTGAAATTGTAACCCCTGAAATTGTAACCGACAAAATCATTAATGGATTGCCAGCCAAAGTCATTAATAATTCTACAATCCTTTTAGATATTGCAGCAAAACAAGGGGAGTTTGTTTATGCTGTTTACAAAAAATATGGCAAGGATGTAGCCAACAATTTTTACTCTATACCTACATCAAAAATAGCTTATGAGTTTACAAGAAAAGTTTACACTTTACTTGAATTAGATATTAAACTTATTGAAAAAAACTACACCTCCTATGATTTGATCAAAGACAATAAATTGAATGTAGGCGAAAACATAAAAATAAATAAAAAGAAAATGAAGTTCAATGTAATAGTCGGAAATCCACCCTATCAGCAAAAAGAAGGTGGTGCAAATAGCAATACAGCCTTACCCATTTACAATCTTTTTGTGGAAGTGGCTAGAAAACATAATCCTGATTTTATATCTTTAATTATGCCTACTAGATGGTATGCAGGAGGAAGAGGATTAGATGATTTTAGAGATGAGATGTTGAATGATAGTCATATTTCAGAATTACACGATTTTCTTAAACCTGAATTGATTTTTCAAAACATAAATCTTAGAGGCGGGATTTGTTATTTCTTGTGGGAAAAGGATTATGATAACAGAAATGATTTAACAAAAGTTCATACATATAAAGATGATTTAACTCCTAGCATTAAACAAAGAAGCTTAAAAACACCAAATTCAGATATTCTAATCCGTCATAGCATCGGAGTTTCCATCATCGAAAAATTGAGCAAGAGTCCAAATTTTGAAACTCTAACGAAGCATGTGTCTGCTGCAAAAGCTTTTGGTTTTAGAACATACTTTATACGAGATAAAAGGTTTAGGAGCAGTTCTAAGGGGCTTAAAGAACCAATAGCCTGCTATGGTCGAGCTAATGCAATAGGATATGTTAATAAATCAGAAGTCGATTCGCATAAAGATTGGATTGACGTTTGGAAAGTTTATGTGCCGGAATCAAATAATATTGGTACTGAGTTAAATGACGATAACCAAAATTCTATTGTTGGTGAACCTAAAACAATTTGCACAGAAACATATTTAGTTGTAGGTGCTGAATTAAGCTTAAATAAAATATCAAGCAAAAACCTATCAAACTATCTTAGAACAAGATTTGCAAGATTCATGCATAGTTTAGCAAAAATAAGTCAACATGGTACATCCACAACTTATCAATTTGTTCCTCTTCAAAACTTCACTTCAAAATCAGATATTGATTGGAGTAAGTCAATCGAGGAAATTGACAAGCAACTTTATAAAAAGTATCGTTTGACCAAGGAAGAAATTAGTTTTATAGAAAGCATGATTAAACCAATGGCTTAAAATAATATAAACAGACAACTATGCCGACCCTTCGCAGTCATACACATTTGCAAGCCACACAAGCCAGCGCACAGACCAAAGCTTGCAAAAGAGTATGCCTGCCCAACCGCACGGACGAAACGACAGACAATCAAGCGGCAGAAAAAAACACCGAACCGCTAATCGAGTAGCCCGCCCTACTCCCAAATGGGAATAGGGTTAGGCTCTCACACCACTCCCGATAGCTATCGGGATGCGGGTCTCGCATACGGCGGTTCGCAAAGAGATGGGTTTAGATTAAAATAAACATCCAACAAAGAATCGTAGCCTTTTTGTTTTAAGGTAGCATCTCAAAAAGTGTGTAAGGCCAAAAGTTATTCTGAAATTTTTTGACCTTTAACAGTCAAAAAAAATTTCGGAAATAACTTTTTGGGTGGCTTTAACACATAATGTATGAAAAAAGAGGAATTATTAACTAAAGAATTTTTAAAGCAGTTCAAGACAGGAGATGCCTTGAATAGTTTTATTGAAGAGCTTCAGAAACGAGGCATAGAACAGTTATTAGAAGGTGAAATGGATGCTCACCTTGGTTATGAAAAACATGAAAGATCCGATGGTAAAAATGCCAGAAACGGTCACATAACCAAGCGACTCAAAACCAAAGAAGGCGAAATAGAGGTAAAAGTGCCACGCGATCGCCAGTCAGAATTTAACCCTATTCTGGTTCCAAAACGCAAGAGCATGGTTGAGGGTGTAGAGAATATTATTGTCTCAATGTATGCCAAAGGAATGTCCGTGAGCGATATTGAAGAACAGATTCGAGAGCTCTACAATTTTGATGTGTCAACATCTACAATATCTCGCATTACCGAGCGTGTATTGAGCGATGTGAGTCTTATAGCAAAATCGTGCTCTTGATCCGGTCTATCTCGTAGTTTGGATGGATGGTATTGTTTTCAAGGTTCGAGAAAACTCAAGAGTGGTTGAAAAAACAGTTTACATTGCTATTGGACTTAGTATTGATGGTAAAAAGGAGGTGCTTGGAATGTGGCTTGGAAAAAAATGAATCTGCTGCCTTTTGGATGTCCGTACTGACTGACTTGAAAGCCAGAGGCGTAAAGAGATATACTCATCACAGCTACCGATAATCTCAAGGATTTACAGAAACTATCCGTGCTATTTTTCCCGAATCAACAAAACAAATCTGCGTGGTACACCAAATACGAAACTCTTGCAAGTACGTTTCCTACAAAGACAGGAAAGAGTTCTCAGCTGATATGAAACATATTTACAATGCTCCAAACCGTGATGCTGCCGCTATCGCTCTAGATGACCTTGAAAAAAAATGGGGCGGTAAATACGGTTATGCTATTAAAAGTTGGCGCGCCAACTGGGAGGAACTAACTGCGTTTCTTGACTTCCCGGTTGAAATCAGAAAAATTATTTATACAACCAATGTTATTGAAAATCTGAACGGAAAAATCAGAAAGTACACTAAAAATAAACTATCATACCCGACAGACGATGCCGTAATCAAATCCGTTTTTTAGCAATAAGAGAAGCAACAAAACGATGGACCATGCCCATCAGAAGTTGGGGTGAAATATTAAATCAATTTATGATTATTTTTGGAGAAAGAATTAAACCGTAGCCGGAACTACTTACACACTTTTAGGGATACTGTCTGTTTTAAGCGTTTCAGCGTAATTGTAGTGATCAAGATAGGGCTTTGTGCAACTGCCCAACCACCTTTTCTCGTTCTGCTCCACGCGTAAGCGTGATCGTGGTCAATTCCTAAACGAATAAAATTCTTTCTCTTTCGTTCAGGTTTTTTCCAATCGTGCCAAATGCAATAGCGAAGACGATTTCTTAACCACGAATCAGCGTCACGCAATTTTCCATGAATACTGGTACCTCGAAAATAATTGAGCCATCCTCGTTGTACTTCATTTATTTTTGAAATGCGTTCTGCAAATGTGAGTGGTGAAGTTTTTCGGGTGATTGATTTTAGTTTTTGTTTAAGTCTGATCCATGCTTTTTCATCTACCGTCAATTGATATTTACCTTTGTCGCCTTTGATGTAAGTTGGTACAAAACGAAATCCAAGCATTGAAAATTGAACGGGTTTTTTGATGCCGCTTTTTCTTCATTGATAGTGAGGCGGAGTTTTGTTTTTAAAAACTGAGCTACTTCCTTCTTCACTGATTTTGCTTGTGTTGCGGTTTTGGTAAAGATGCTAAAGTCGTCGGCGTATCTTACAAACTTTAATCCTTTTTGTTTAGTTCTTTGTCCAACTCGTGGAGCAAAATGTTTGACAAAAGTGGACTCAGCGGACTTCCCTGTGGAACTCCTTTTCTGCGTTTGTAAAGTTTGCCCTTGATTTGTATAGGCGCTCTTAACCACTTGCGGATTAATGCAAGTGTACTTCTGCATTTTACTTTTTGGTAAATTAAATTTAGTAAAAGGCAGTGATCAACTTCATCAAAGAAATTTTTCAAATCTACATCAACAATATACTGAAATCCGTCGTGGATATTTTGCCACGCTTTGCCTACTGCATTACGTGCATTTTTATTTGGACGAAATCCATAACTGTCTTTGTGAAATTCTTTCTCAAACAAAGGCATTATCACTTGTGAAACCGCTTGCTGGAGCAGTCTCTCTGTGGTGGTTGGTATTCCTAACAAACGTGTTTTCCGTTTGGCTTTGGAATCTCAACCCCAAGAATGGGTTTTGATTTGTACGCTCCTTTTTTCAATTCTTCAAGTAAAGAAAGTTTTTGCTCACGGAATTTTTCCGTTAGTTTTTCTGTCGGGATTTTATCCACGCCAGCACTTCCTCCATTTTTCACTATTTGTTGTAGTGCTTTTTGAAGATTGTAAGGATGTACAACTTGTGCAATCATTCTTGGTTTATTTTGTTCTTTTCCTGCTTTCGTTTTCGGTGGCTATGAAATAAATTTCAGTCCATTCAAAATTGAAAACCTATTTACGTTCAGTCCTTCCTTCTTTTGTGAGACCATCTGTGTTTTCCAATTTTTCGCACAGCTCGTTGCTTAAAGTACTATGACCTCTGCTGACTTCTTCATCGCTAACTCGTAGCATTGAAGGCCTCCCCGGTAAGAGCGTGTTCCTTCCGTCGATTCCTGTTACATCTACTAATTAAAATTTCTTGTGTTCTTTGGACTTCACAATGGTGTGCTTGCTCATCCATTTTAATTAGCCTCTTATGTACTTCATGTTCTTCAGTACCAACTTTTGCAGTCTCGTTTCCTTCAGTGCTGAAATCACTCTCAACCACCTTGCGACTTGCTAAATTTTCGGAACGTTACTTCCGCAATTAAGGAACTTTCATCCTCTGGAACTTTTCACCCACCGTTTGTTTTTCTGAAATTTAATTTGCACTTTTAAACTTTTTGAATAGTCCCGATAGAAATCGGGAGTGGTGCGCTACCGCTCATGCGGGGCGCACACACGGGTTTTGCGTTAGTGGGCGGACAGTGCGAAGAGAAACATTTGAGCAATTAATAAACTTTGGTGCTGGCAGACAGTTTACGGTTTCAAAAGCCCACCAACGCAAAGCCCGAAACCGTTATGCCGCATTGCAATGATTCCAAAGCATACCGAGCAATCTATTGATAAATTTGTTTTTCTGGAATAAAATACTTACCTTTGACGTAAGTAACGAATAACGTTAGCATGATTATTTCATTTGGAAACAAAGACACAAAGAAAATTTGGGAGGGAGAACGAATCAAAGGACTTTCTACAGAACTTCAGGAAACTTCAAGAAGAAAATTAAGAATGTTAAACAACTCGCAAGACCTTAACGACCTTATGATTCCGCCTTCGAATCGACTTGAAAAATTGAAAGGAAATCTGAAAGACTTTTATTCAATCCGAATAAATAATCAGTGGCGAATAATATTCAAATGGAATAATGGGAACGCTTCCGAAGTTGAAATAGTAGATTATCATTAATACCGAACGATATGAGAAAATTAAAAAACATACATCCAGGCGAAATTTTACTTGAAGAATTTCTGATTCCAATGGAAATTACTGCATACAGACTTTCAAAAGACATTGCAATTCCTCAGACCAGAATTTCAGAAATACTTAAAGGTAACCGCAGAATTACCGCTGACACTGCTTTGAGACTATCGAAGTATTTTGGTAACAGTGCAAAATTCTGGCTCGGACTTCAGGACGACTTCGATCTTGAAGAAGAATTTCGTGCAAAACAAAAGGAACTGAGTGGAATAAAAAAATTCGTAAACAACGCTGCATAATCGAGTAGCCCACCCTACGCCCAAATGGGAGTAGGGTTAGGCTCTCACACCACTCCCGATAGCTATCGGGATGCGGGTCTCGCATACGGCGGTTCGTAAGTCATCAGATAAAATGCTCTTTACACCATTCTATCTTATTCGGATACTTTAATCAGGAGCTATGTCGAAACATTCTCAAGTTTATTTCCCGAAAACTTACGTTCAGTCCTTCCTTCTTTTGTGAGACCATCTGTGTTTTCCAATTTTTCGCACAGCTCGTTGCTTAAAGTACTATGACCTCTGCTGACTTCTTCATCGCTAACTCGTAGCATTGAAGACCTCCCCCGGTAAGAGCGTGTTCCTTCCGTCGATTCCTGTTACATCTACTAATTAAAATTTCTTGTGTTCTTTGGACTTCACAATGGTGTGCTTGCTCATCCATTTTAATTAGCCTCTTATGTACTTCATGTTCTTCAGTACCAACTTTTGCAGTCTCGCTTCCTTCAGTGCTGAAATCACTCTCAACCACCTTGCGACTTGCTAAATTTTCGGAACGTTACTTCCGCAATTAAGGAACTTTCATCCTCTGGAAACTTTTCACCCACCGTTTGCTTTTCTGAAATTTAATTTGCACTTTTAAACTTTTTGAATAGTCCCGATAGAAATCGGGAGTGGTGCGCTACCGCTCATGCGGGGCGCACACATCGGTTTATCGTAATGGCGGGTGACGTTCTTCGTAGAAACATTTGTGCTATACTTGAAGTATGTGCTTCGTATAGACATTTGTGGTAGAAATCCGCCACTAGGCAAAGCGGCAAGTCGTTACCGGTAATACCTCGAAAAATCCTCCCTCACAGAAAAATAATTCATTGACTATTTGGAAAATGTTACCTAATTAGCTAACTTTGTTTCGTGGAGAAAAAACCTAACAGAGAAATCTTTTACTATAAGAGATATTATCTTGACTTTTTTGAAAAGTTAAGACCAGAAGTTAAGAAAAAGTTCAACTGGACATTACAACTCATAATGTCAATAGACAGAGTACCTGAGAAATACTTTAAACACTTAACTGGCTCGACAGGTATTTACGAAATAAGAGTTGAAGTTGGGTCTGAAATTTTTAGAGTATTTGCATTTTTTGACAAAGGACAAATAATAATATTAGCAAATGGCTTTCAAAAAAAGACTCAAAAGACACCAAAGAATGAACTTGAATTAGCAGAGAAACTTAAAAAACAATACTTCAATGAAAAAGACAAATAAAAATTTGACCTCGTTTACAGAACACTTAGACAAGCAGTACGGTAAACCTTGGGACAAAAAAGAGAGAGAAATATGAAGAAGAATTTGAAGCCTTTAAACTCGGAGTAATGCTTCAAGAACTTCGTAAAGAACAAGGTATGACACAAGAGCAACTTGCAGACAAATGTGGCACGACCAAGACTTATATATCACGCATAGAGAATAACGCAAGCGACATTCGACTTTCAACACTTATGAGAATAATAAGAGAAGGTTTAGGTGGACACTTGAAGTTGAGTGTAAATATATAAGGTACTTACCGGTAATCGAGTAGCCCACCCTACGCCCAAATGGAAATAGGGTCAGGCTCTCACACCACTCCCGATTTCTATGGATTATTAAAAAAGTTTTTGTTCCGCTTGGTGGGTACTTTTAAGTTCTGTACATTTAATCAAGGTTGCGCTACTACTTTTATGCGTAGTCCGTTAGACTGTCTAAAAACCTCCTGCTGAGAATTAAATATTCGGGTAGTGATCCATGAAAAATTTCATATATTCGATTCTCAAGAGGCAGATTTTGGTTTTTAGATAGACTGCCGTTGGCACAATGTTATGAGAACCGGTATAAAAATATTCTTCCTTTTAATTTTAGCATCTTGTTCCGCTCCGAATAGCGACGAGAAAATCACCAATAGCGAAAATTATACCGATACTCTAATATCAAACCCGTCGGATACTTTAAATAATAGCACAACCCTACTACCTTCAGAAACATATTTAAGTTTCATTAAATACCTTGACTCAATAGAAATCAAGACAGACACAGTTCGGTTTACTAAAGTTTCCCTTTATCCCAATCACAACTATGAAATCATAAACGCCGATGGCTTTCCGATTTACAAATTAGACACAAGGCAGACAGCACCATTCCAAAATAATTCCAATTTTTTGTTGAGTCATCGTTCAGGCTTTAACGACAGCCTAAGTAGAACCTTTCACATTGATACCACCAAATATCTTAAGGCTAAAAATGTTTGGGGCCATTTTTTTACCTTCCCTGAAGACCGAACATCAGATGCTTTTTTTGAAGAATGGGAATTCTCCGATAGTAATACTGCAAAAGAAATCGCAGAGGAATTGGATTATTGTATGGAGTATGCCTATATGCATCGTGGCGCTTATATCTTTTATATGGACAAGCACGTTTATATTTTTCACTCCAGGTGGGGAATCTGGCCACTTAAAAAGATCGTAAAGACTTTTGTCGAAAGATACAATCCAGATATTCCGGAAACGACCAACGATTATTTGGATACGTCCCTATAAGGAACCACTGTGCCTAATCGAGTAGCCCACCCTACGCCCAAATGGGAATAGGGTTAGGCTCTCACACCACTCCCGATTTCTATGGAGTATTAAAAAAGTTTTTGTTCCGCTTGGTGGGTACTTTTAAGTTCAGTACTTTTAATCAAGGTTGCGCTACTACTTTTATGCGCAGTCCGTCAGACTGTCTAAAAACCTCCTGCTGAGAATTAAATATTCGGGTAGTGATCCATGAAAAATTTCATATATTCGATTCTCAAGAGGCAGATTTTGGTTTTTAGACAGACTGCCGTTATGCGATATGAATAGGAACGACAGATATACAAAATATTTTCTTCTGACTTTGACTTTTGTACTTGTCGGACAGATTTGTTTTTCGCAAGACACAACCAGTCTTAAATTCCAAATTGACACGACATGGAACTTCTCTGCATTCTCTTTTTCAATGTCATCAATAAGCACGGACTATTCAATATCTCATTATCCATCAAAAGAAGATTCAATACTTTGTAAAAAACATTCAAAGTTAATAACTGCTGAACCGACAAAAAAGAATCATTCAGATTTCTATTCCTTAGCATGCTCACTTTGGCAATTAGGCAGACTGACGGAAGCAGAAAATATGTTTTTGAAAATTATGGCTTCCAACGAACCATACTACGTTGGAACATACTACAATTCCTCTGACATACCTGGTGACACGACTACTAAAATTTATGGATATGGCAGCTACACATCGAATTATAAAAATTATGCTTGCAGATACTTGACCAAAATTTATCTTGAAGAAAAGAAATTTGACCAAGCACTTAAATACATTGAGTATGCCGACAAAAAATACATTGTAGAACAGAACTGCGGTACAGGATATATGTGGTATCGAGGAGAAATAGATGGTTTATATAGCCTTGCTTATGAAGGCTTAGGAATGTATGACAGCATAATAAATATGTTTTTACCTCAATACTCAAATCATTCTAACGGGACGTTGACCCGTGCACTAAAAAAGGTTTATTCGCAGGCAGAAATTAATGAGTACCTAAAAATTGCCGAAAACTCAATTGTTTGTGTAGTTGACACTTTCCAATCTTCATCTTTTATCACTCACAACTATGGTGAAAAGAATGAGACTACGACAGAAGTAAAATACACTTCAGGTACCGCAACAATGACTTTATTTGGTAGACAAGTCACTCTTGCGACACCGCACTTGGAGAATGGAGAAAAGGTATCAAGAGAACTTTTTGTAAAGGAATTTAAAGAATCGGGATTTTATATTACTCTAATTGACAATGGATAAATTCACATCGCATAATCGAGTAGCCCCCCTACCCCAAATGGGAATAGGTCAGGCTCTCACACCACTCCCGATTTCTATGGAGTATTAAAAAAGTTTTTGTTCCGCTTGGTGGGTACTTTTAAGTTCAGTACTTTTAATCAAGGTTGCGCTACTACTTTTATGCGTAGTCCGTTAGACTGTCTAAAAACCTCCTGCTGAGAATTAAATATTCGGGTAGTGATCCATGAAAAATTTCATATATTCGATTCTCAAGAGGCAGATTTTGGTTTTTAGACAGACTGCCGTTATGCAAAATTGATCAGAAATGAAATTATATGGTTTAAGAGCTAAACGTGGAGGACTCCAGTACTATGAGGAACACATTCATTATACTTTAGACGGCACTCCGGACTATATATGGCGCAAAGTTCAAGCTCAAGTAAATTCTTTCGACCCAGAACTAAATATTAAAGTTCCACTTGAGTTTGTAACATCATTGTGCAAATTCGAAAATCTCGACGAACATCAATGGCTCAAGGCGGACTTTAAACTTCCGATTATGTCGAAAGAACTTGTAAATATTTTTTTAGGCATCCGAGAAATGAAGCATAAATTGTATCCTGTAATAATTTATGACGAAAAAAATCACGATGCAATTAATGAAAACTTTGTTGCTTTCTATCTGTTGGAACCATTTGATTGTGTTGATTGGTCTCGGACCAAACTGAATCAGTCAAATGGACAAGAATACTTCAATCCTCAGAATGCTAAGTACCTATCTAACATAAATTATCCGCCAATATTTAAAATAAATTTTGTTCAAAACGGAAAGTATAGCAATCTAGCTCATTTCGTTTCTGAGAGCACTAAAGAAAAATATTTTGAATACGGAATTACTGGAGCGCAATTCGAACCGCCAATAGGTTAATAAACTTTGGCTAACACCTCCTGCTATGTAAAACCTCAAGCCCTGATCTCAGCGCTCACCTTGGATTCGATATGTCAAAATAATTTATTTATTTTTTATGCTGTTAATTCTTGGAAAATTGTGTTGCCATTTTGCACCGGAATTTTTCACAACCAAACATTATAAATCGAAAAATATTTTGACTTGACACATTAAAGGTTGAACCAAACGGGTTGCAAGTTTGATCGTCGTGTAGGCGTAGGTCGCGACCTGCGCCTACGTCACGGATTTTCATTTGCAACCCTCATGCGTACCAGCAATATTCTTTTGTATAATTTGATATGATTTTAAGAAATTTTTCAGCACAATTTTTTTTTGTCAAACGCAAATTCACTTTAATAAAATCTCAAAAAATCATTGCTTAAAACTCGTTTAATTGATTAATTTTAGGTTAGTGGTTATATCAAAAAAGGTTTTTGGACGGACTGCCGTTAGCGGTAAGCATAAAAGAGCATCGTGCAACGAATAAACGGTCTATTGGATGCAAATAATGCGACGAATATTTTAAGTTGCGACGAATAAACCATATATTTGTTGCAAGTTTTAAGACGAATGGGGTATTATATACATCAGAAAGATAATTGGCCAAATTTCACATGGAATAATGACGAGTTCCTTAATTTTCTGAGCGAGGCGAGAAATTTACAAGGACGATTAATTGGTAAAATGGAATCTCTGGGATTTGAATTACGAGATGAAGCTTTACTTGAAACGTTAACTTTGGATGTATTAAAATCTGCAGAGATTGAAGGAGAAATATTAAATCCTGAGCAAGTCCGTTCCTCAATTGCTCAAAGATTAGGAATGGAATTTGCTGGTGCAATTATGTCAGATAGAAATGTAGATGGGATGGTTGAAATGATGATTGATGCGACCCGAAATTGTTTTAATCCATTGACAACAGAGAGACTTTTTGATTGGCACGCAGCATTGTTTCCAATGCGTAGAAGTGGAATTTTCAAAATAACAGTTGCCGATTGGAGAAAAGATACATCTGGACAAATGCAAGTTGTATCGGGTACTGCTGGGAGAGAAAAAATTCATTTTCAAGCTCCCGATGCTGATTTAATCGAAATGGAAATGAACCGTTTTATAAAATGGTTTAACGAAGAAAATAAAATTGATTTAGTAATAAAAGCTGCAATTGCTCACATTTGGTTTGTGACAATTCATCCATTTCAAGATGGGAATGGACGAATTACAAGAGCCTTAACTGATATGTTATTAGCTCAATCAGATAAAAGCACACAGCGATTTTATAGTATGTCTGCTCAAATTAGGACAGAAAGAAAAGAATACTACGAAATTCTTGAAAAAACCCAAAAAGGAGACCTTGACATATCCGAATGGATAAAATGGTTTTTATGCTGTTTAATTAATGCATTAAAAGCAACCGATAATATTCTTACACGAGTTTTGTTAAAAGCAGATTTCTGGAATAGAAATTCAAAGACAATAATTAACGAGAGACAGAAGAAGGTATTAAACAAATTACTGGATGGATTTGAGGGCAAACTGACTTCAATGAAATGGGCTAAGCTTACAAAATGTTCAAAAGATACCGCAATCAGAGACATTAATGACTTGATAAATAAGGATATATTACAAAAAAAGTCCGCAGGCGGAAGAAGTACAAATTATGAATTGAAAAAAATGAAATAAAATGCCAGCAGGTAATCGAGTAGCCCACCCTACCCCCAAATGGGAATAGGGTTAGGCTCTCACACCACTCCCGATTTCTATGGATTATTAAAAAAGTTTTTGTTCCGCTTGGTGGGTACTTTTAAGTTCAGTACATTTAATCAAGGTTGCGCTACTACTTTTATGCGTAGTCCGTCAGACTGTCTAAAAACCTCCTGCTGAAAATTAAATATTCGGGTAGTGATCCATGAAAAATTTCATATATTCGATTCTCAAGAGGCAGATTTTGGTTTTTAGACAGACTGCCGTTAGCAGCAATTATCCAAAGAAGCATGAATAATAATCAAAGCGAACCATCAACATCAAAGGAATACATGGACCACATGAGGAAACGTCCATCCATGTATATTGGTAATGACGGTGTTGCTGGACTCCTACGTGGATTCTTAGTTGACTGCATTGAACTTTGTAAAAGCGACAAAATAACTTTTAAGATTATTATATCCGGAGACGACGATTTTTCAATTCATCTCGAATCGCCAAATGATTTAACCGTAATTGTCGAAAAGTTCAATGAAGATAGGCTTTCCCAGCACTATTTCCCGAATGTCATGAAAGCGCTTTCCGGAAAATTTGACCTGAATTTCTCTAACAAAAATAATTTAGAAATAAATTTCTCAATTGATCATGGGATATTTTCGGATGTCATTGATTCGATAAAATTGGACGAAAAAATTATTACAGTTGCACTTTTGAACCGTCAATCGGAAATAGTCACAATTGATAACCGAAAGAAATATTTCACTCAGAACTATTATCATTTCCCAGAAGGAATCTTTTATCTATTTAATCGTGCTACAAAGGAAGTTTTAGGCAAACCAGAATTCCTATTAACCTTTGACGATACAATTAACTCGCGCAATTATCAAATCGGGCTGGCCTACCGCACCGACTGGTTTCCTAAACCCAACATAATTAGTTTTGCAAATGACGTTCACACAGTTTGTGGTGGTTCGTTAGTGGATGGTGTTATGGATGGATTAATAAACGCCTGCAGAATCTATGTAAAAGAAAATAACTTGTCCACCTTTAAGATTAAGCGGAAGAAGTTTCTTAATGGACTAGTCCTAGTCTGCACCGTTCGTGGCGCGGAATTCATTTACGGCGGTAGTTGGAAGGAAACACTAGAATCTGAAGAAGTAAAAAAAGATGCAAAAAAGTTAATGTCTAAATTAGCATTAGAGTTTTTCAGAACACATAAGGAACAAACTGACAAATTTCTTTGGCGTTTTGACACAGAACAATTTGCCAGCGGAATGTATTAGCCTAGTAACAGCCGCTATTCGAGTAGACGGCCCTACCGAGTTACCTCGATAGTGTTCGCCTCTCACACCACTCCCGAAAGTTTTCGAGATGCTGTCTCGCATACGGCGGTTCGCAAAGTGATGCCTGCCTGACGGTCTCATGCAAGCAGGGGTTTATCTAAATAAATATCGCGGCAAAATAATCTTTCAACAGAAAATCGTAGCCTTTTAGTTTCAGACGTTTCAAGGTAATTGTAATGGTCAGGTTGGACTTTGTAAGGGCGCAATCACCTTTACGTGTTCGGCTCCATGCGTCAGTGTGGCTTTGGTCAACTCCCAATCCCTATTGGCTATTCCCTAAGCCCTAACCCCTCACAAGATAACGCAACAGGTAGAACAAGGGCCAGCCTGAAATAAAAAGCAGTCCGCCATAGATTGCCACATTGGGTTCGGCGGTTAGTACAACTACACTTAGCATAATATATCCGGCAATGAAAATTATGGGCAGGTATGGGTATCCGAACATGGTAAATATTTTATTTTCTGCAAGGGTATTTGTTTTTCGTCTCAAAATAAAAAGTGCAGCGGCAGCGGTAATAAATCCAATGCTGTCAAAAAACATCACGTATTCTAAAATGCGTTGAAATGATCCGGTAAAAAATAAAGTCACTACAATAAATGCCGTAAATAAAATCAAGCCTGCTTCCTGGACCTGAGTTTTTGAATTTATTTTTTTCATTGCTTTTGGCAATACGCCATCCTGTGCCATGGCATAATAAATTCGTGGATTACTCATTAGGGAAACATTGACATAGGCCATCACGGAAAAAAACATGAGCACAGAAACAATTTTATGAGCCGTGTCGCCAAAAATTAATCCGGTGACATCAGCGGCAAGCGTTTTTGAATTTTGTACAGCTGAAAAACCCAGCGCATGCACGTAGGCATAATTCACCGCAAAATAAAGTACCATTACAAGCATCATGGCAATAAATATTGCGCGTGGAAAAGTGCGTGCCGGGTTCACCACATCACCACCAAAATTCATGGTTTGTTGGTAACCACCGTAAGTAAAAAAAACCGGAATAAAACAAAGACCAAGTGCATGCCACCATGTTACGCCCTGCGGCAATGTATGACTAATCGTATCTGTCGGTGCATCAACAAAAAGTATGGATGAAATGATGATTACCAGCAAGGTAATTTTCACAAACATCAGCAGGTTGAGCAAACGTGAACCCGCCTTAATTCCAAGCCAGTTAAATAAAAAAAGTATCATCACCGCTAAGGCTGAAAATATTTTTACCCATACTTCATCTTGTGCGTTTGGCATTACCATAGGCAAAATATATTCAGTACCCATAATAGCCACACCCGCAGTTGACGCAGCATTGCTAATTACAATAATCCAGTTTACCATAAAAGCAAAAGCCGGATGGTAGCAATGAGAAAATAATTTATAATAACCTCCGGCTTGTGGAAAACGTGAACCAATTTCAGCAAATGTTAAGGCACCAATTAAGGTGACAACAGCACCTGCAAGCCAGGCTGTAAAAAAAATCCAGGGCACGTGGGCAGCTTGTGCAACTTCAGGTGGAGTTCTGAAAATACCCATGCCAATAACCAAACCCACCACAATCATGGTTAAATCAAGCAGGCGCAATTGCGGCTGAATGGTGGTATTAACTGATTTTTTTTCTGACATGAAAATACTTGGGCACAATACAATGTACTGTTAACATGTGTTGAAAGTACTGCAATTTTTTTTATCTGCCCGCATCTCAACAAAAATCAGGCATTCAAGAATAAAAAAAGTGTAGCGGTGATTTTTTTTTATGGAATTATAATTTACCCTGCATCTAATCATCAGAAACAAAAACAAAAAAAGTATGAGACAATTATTCATGGCAGCCATTCTACTGATCACAGGGAACATGCTGCACGCACAGGTAACTACCGGCACTATTAAAGGAAAACTCTTCAACCCTGATTCAACTGAACTAATACCTTTTGCGTCAGTTTGGATAGAGCAAGATGGATCAAAACGCGGAGCCATCACGGATGAAAATGGTAATTTTGAAATTGACGTTTTAAAACCAGGCATCTACAATGTGCACGCAAAGGATATGAATTATGGTGAGGTGATTTATGCCGGCGTAGAAGTTTTTGGTGATGCTATGACGTTCCTGAATATCGTTCTGAAAAAAAGCGCTATTGACTTGCCTCCCATCATTGTCAATGCACCAAAACCAATGATTGACAAAAACATTCCGCGTATAAAAATACCATTGGATTACATTGAACAAAGCCCTGATATTCGCAACCCACTTGGCATACTTGATAGTTATTCATCAGAAATTTCAGTAGTTGAAGGAAGTGGAGAAGTGATTATTCGCGGTTCACGTCCGGGAGATGCAGTTTACTATATTGATGGAGTAAAGGCAACTGACATGGCTATGGTACCAGGGGCTGCGGTAGGTAGTGTTGAGGCATATACCGGTGGTATACCGGCTAAATATGGTGACACAACAGGTGGTGTAGTGATATTAGAAACAAAGAGTTATTTCGATCTGTACAATGCGTGGCTGTTAAGACAATAGCGAAAGTGTCACGCAGCTGAGCAGGAAATCCCGGAAGAAAATCTTTCGGGATTTTTTTTTTATTTCGTAACACTATTGTCCGGGGAAAAAGTAAAATATTCAGATAAAGCTTCCCCGGCCATCAAAAAAGATAGGTGATAATTCGCGGCGAATTCTTAGTAAGGACGGGAAGCTCCGTGCAGATAACGTTCCTTCAATTACAAATGTTCCGGAGATCACCCGTCCGCACTTAGAATTTGCAAGAAGTATTGCCTGTCTTTTTTGCGGGCCTTGACTTTTTGCTTCTTTTGGGTCAAGCCAAAAGAAGAAAGAAACTAAAATAAAAACCGATAACCAAAAGTAAGCCCCACGGTTGATTATTTATTGAAATCAATTGGTGCCATTGGTTTCAAAGTCGTTCTAAAATATTTTATCGGACAGTAATGATTTCGTAAATTAATTTTTCAGTGATTGCAAGCAAAACAGAAGATTAAATTTTTCCTGCCATAGCTTCAGAAACATTGATGACATGATCACCCACTTTTTCAAGCGATGAAAAAAGATCACTATAGATAATGCCACTTTTTATTTTGTGTTCTGTTTTTTCAAGTTCTTCAAAATAATCTGAGCGCAGTTCGTTTCGCTTAGCATTAATTTGTTCTTCACATTCCATGGCCTTGTTGAGATCAGCTTTGAGGAATTCTCTGTCAAGATTTTCATTCATAATAGTCAGAGATTTTTCAACAAGGATAAACATTTCGGCCAGGTTATTTCTTTGTTCAGGGGTGAACCACATTTTTTCATTGTCTTTGCGTTCAATCGCTTTAGACATCTGAAAGAAAATATCAGCTACACGTTCTAAATCACCATTAATACTCAACATAGAACGAATATGTAACATGGTGCTCTCAGACAAATTAGTTTCAGAAACTTTTGCCAGATAATCGCCAATTTCTACTTCAATACGATCTGTGATGATTTCATATTTTTCAATACGTTCGTATATCTTTTTCTTTTCAGCACCTTCTTTTTCAAACAATAATTGTTTTGAAAATTCTGCCATGCGCGCAGTAATTTTACCAAAATGCGCAACCTCTTTCTGGGCTTCAAGAACTGCCAGTTCAGGAATTGAAATAGTTGCAGACCGAATAAATTTCAAATGATATTCTTCATCTTTATTTTTTGATTTAAAAATTCTACGTGTTAAGTTGATAATTGGATCAGTAAATCCAACAAGCACCAACACGTTACATAAATTGAACAAAGTATGAAAAGCAGACAGGGCAATAATTTGTCCTCTTGGGTCAGCAAAAGGATCAACAAAACCAAATCCGCTCACCATGGTCAATTCAATCAATTTTAAAAACCAGGGCAGCACAATGATCATCCAAAGTACGCCGGAGAAATTAAAAATGGTATGAGACAAAGCGGCTCTTTTGGAGTCAGTATTACCCACCAGCGCAGCAAGATTTGCCGTGATCGTTGTTCCAATATTTTCACCAAGCACCATACCTGCAGCCATTTCAAATGAAATGTAACCTTGACTCACCAAGATAAGCGTAAGCGCCATAGCAGCACTTGATGATTGAATGATCATGGTAATGACTGTGCCAATTAAAATTGCAACCAGTAAAAACAAAAATCCTTCACCTGACCAGTCTTTGATAAAATTCATCACGGAAGGCAATTGAGAAAGATTAGGCACACTCTCTTGCAAAAATTCAAGCCCTAAAAATAAAAGTGCGAAACCAATTAGAAATTCGGCAATAGCTTTACGTACACTTTTATTTGAAAAGAGCAGCGGCATACCAATTGCCATAACCGGCAATGAAAGGGTGTATATATCAAACTTACCAAAACCAAAAATTACAATGAGCCAACTGGTAATTGTGGTACCAATATTTGCTCCCATGATTACACCAAATGCCTGGCGCAAATTGAGTAATCCGGCGTTGACAAAACTTACAATCATCACCGAAGTAGCGCTTGATGATTGAATGATACCTGTGGTGATAAAGCCCGTAGTAATTCCCCTCAGTTGGTTTGATGTCATGGAATGTAATACACTTCTCATGCGTTGACCGGCTGCTTTTTGAATGCCTTCACTCATTACTTTCATGCCATACAAGAATAGAGCGAGGGCACCAATAAGAATTAAAATACTGATAAATGGACCTCTGCCTGGAATTTCAAAACTCATGGTGTCTGACCACACAATCTTACCATCATGTTGCAATCCAACTTCACACAAATAACTTTGACCCGTTTCAAGTTTTTCAATTTTAAATTCACCTGCATCAAACGGAATATCAGTAATAGTTGTCCATTCAGAATAAGATATTCCGGTATTGATGCGCGCAATTTTTGTTTCAGTACTATATCTTATTTGAACAGATCCGGCAAAATTTTCTTCACTATTTATAACCCATGATATGATGGCTGCATCATCTTCAACAACGGCAGATGTATGTACAAATGGGTTGCTGCTTAAATAAGTTGGTTGCTGATTTGATTCATTGACATAATCAGCAGCGTGGACGTGAAATCCAATCAGAAGAAAGATGAGGTAAACCAATTTTCTGGCCACTGAAAGCATAAATTCAAAGAAAGGCAAATGTAAAGGAACGTGTTTTCTAAAAGTCAAAACTTATGTTAAGCTAATGTTAAGTTATAGGCATCCAAAACAAGATTTGTCGATCTATTTTCTATGTGATTATCACTAGACGCTTAAATACTAATTTACAAGCATTTCAGAGCAGATATTCAACATACAGTGCATCATGTTGGTGTTAAATTAATATTACGATTTACTTAACAATAGTTTTACTTAAAAGACATTATAACAACTTTGCGGCAACATTTTTTTAACACTTCAATAATGTTTGACTGTTTATCAGGCATGTAAAAATGGAACTGTAAACTGAATATGAAAATGGAAAGTAGATGATTCCTGCAACTAAAAAAAACGTAAATGAAAATTGGTTTCTTAGTATTAATCACATTGATGATTTCAAACACAAAAGTTTTAGCTCAGTCGGACAGCACCAACAAACAAGTGAATAAAACTGAAAAAAAATGGTACGACTCATTCTCAATTAAAGGGTATGCCCAGGTAAGATATAACAGGTTGGGAGAAACAAATCCTGATTTGCGTTGCGACCAATGTGATAAATCATGGGGCAATAACGGAGGCATTTTTCTTCGTCGGGCTCGTTTGGTGGTTTCAGGTCAACTGCACCCACGAGTTTATTTTTATATGCAAACAGACTTTGCCAATAATGTTAGTTCCGGATCTTCTACAGGACAACATTTTGCGCAACTCAGAGATTTCTATCTTGACCTTAGTCTTGACAAGAATAACTCATTTAAATTTAGAATAGGACAGAGTAAAGTCCCATATGGATTTGACAATTTACAGTCAAGTCAGGTTCGTTTAAGTATAGACCGCTCTGATGCAATGAATAGTGGGACTTTTAATGAACGTGATATGGGGGTGTTTTTCATGTACACTCCAAAACCAATCATTGATTTGTACAAAGAAATTTCTGATCAGGATCTCAAGGGATCAGGTAACTATGGATTGCTAAGCTTTGGCGTGTACAATGGTCAGACAGCCAACAAAGTTGAGTTAAATAACGAACTTCATATGGCAGCAAGAATTACTTATCCATTCAGAATAAAAAATCAGCTTGCTGAGATTTCGTTGATGGGCTACACAGGACAGTATACTATGCCTAAAGATCTTTTGTCTAGCGGTGTTATAACAAATACAAGTGCAACATATACCGATAAAAGATCAGCAGTCTCCTTGGTATTATATCCAAAACCTTTTGGAATTCAAGCTGAATACACGCGTGGGGTAGGTCCAACTTTTGACCGTGCTGACTCAACAATTAAAACTCTACCCCTACAAGGAGGATATGTTACGTTATGTTATAAAACAAAAATATTCAACCAGTCATTCACTCCTTACACTCGATATCAGTATTACGAAGGAGGTAAAAAACTTGAAAAAGACGCAAGAAATTATCTGGTTCGTGAAATTGAAGCCGGTATTGAATGGCAACCTTATAAATATTTTGAAATCACTGCTGCCTATGTATTCTCAAACCGACAATATCAAGATTTTACCACTGATTATGACGAGATGGGATCTCTGATAAGACTTCAAGTACAGTTGAATTTCTAATCCTGATTTTAATAGAATCATGTACATATTTTTTTACCTTTGGTTAAAATAATATCATGAGTTATTCCATTCTAATCATCGACGACGAACCGGACATCAGGACGTTAATCCGTTACAATCTTGAAAAGGAAGGATATACCGTACATGATGCAAAAAGCGGTGAAGAGGGATTATTACTTGCAAAGGCTCATCAACCTGATTTGATTTTGCTTGATGTCATGATGCCCGGAATGGATGGCATGGAAACATGTGAAAAACTAAAAGCTGTTCCTGAACTTTCAACTACCATGATTTGTTTTCTCACGGCGCGAGGTGAAGATTATTCACAAATTGCAGGTCTTGAAGCCGGTGCAGATGACTATATCACCAAACCTATCAAACCAAAATTGCTCACCAGCCGCATCAGTGCTTTATTGAGAAGATCAGCCAAAACAAGCAGCAAGAGTGCTGATGAAAAAAATATTCCCCAGGGTATTGAAATAGATAAAGAAAAATATCTGGTCATTAAAGATGGCAAACCAATGTCACTTCCACGCAAAGAATTTGAACTGCTTGCCTTGCTTATGTCAAAACCGGAAAAAGTATTTCTGCGTGACGTAATCATGTCAACTGTTTGGGGTGATGAAGTAGTGGTAGGAGAACGCACCATTGATGTTCACATCCGCAAGCTGCGTGAAAAATTGGGTGAAGACCATATCATCACGGTAAAAGGCGTTGGATATAAGTTTGAGTATTGATTTCAAACTCTGTCTAAGAAAGGGCGCATAACCTTCCTGCTAATCTTACGTATCAAAAGGCTACCATATTTAATTGAAAGGTTATGCCAGTGAATGCAGGTAGTTATTTTTTTGATAGTTTGCTCTACGGAGTATTTATCGGATTATGTCTAATTGGTTTGTTTTATGCAACACAACTTGGACGATTCTGGTTATTTCTTCGCAACAAATATCATCACGCAACGTTTGATGTTTTTTTGCAAAGCAGCAGTGATACGGCAAATTATACCGTGAAATGTGAAGTAAAAAAACATTCCATATTATTCACTGCTATCAGCCCGTCAGGTACAAAATTATTCAACGGAGAATTTATCATGAATCCCTTCAACCTGAAATTTGGTGAAGGATATTATCATCGTATACGCAATGAAAATGATCCAACAAATTTTGAAGCCTACGGTTTTATGAAAGTCATCATTAAAAATGACTGGACATTTTTAGTGGAAGAACAATCACCTGCAACAGGTAATGCATCAGAAAACGCTACCGGTCTTACACATCCGGCAATTGTTTGGAAGAGGACTTGATGTACTATATAAAAATCTATTAGTAAAATTCGCTTTCAAGGTGTTTTTATTCTGAAAAAACGAATGTAATTTCTTTAATTATATCCAAAAAAAAACGCCTCCCTTAAGAGACGTTTTTCTGATATAAAAACTGTTTCCTAATCAACATTGTCATGCAGGAAAGAGTTATTCTCTTTCAAACCAAATTTGCGTTTGCCCTCTTCAGTTTCTTCTGATAAAGTGAACTTGCTCATCTGATCTTCTGATGAATGAGGAATATCATTAATGGTAATATTCTTTCTTTTGTATGCAGGTTCTTTTTCAAGATCTGAAAGACCTGACGAGGTTTTCATTTTTGATGTGTACGACTGAATTCTCTCTAATCGTTCTTTGGTTCTTTTCTGCTGCTCATCTAATGAGAGAGGTTGTTTAGTCTGAAGATTTTCATTGGTTTCATCACGCTCATCTAAGTCATCAGTAAGCATGTGACGAATAACTGATTCCTTTTCTTCAATCGGAGCATCGTCAGATTTTTTTGCATCAAATGGTTCTGATGACAAACTAAAATTATCTTTCTCAGTTTCAAATGTCAATTCATCTGAGCTTGATTTAACAGATTCTGATTGAAAGCTCCAGTTAATTTCAGGCTGTGTTTCTTCTTTAACCTTAATATATGGTTGCTCTTCTTCATCTTCTTTAAAAACATTGCTTTGAGTTGAAAACAAATCCTGATCATTAGTTGATACCGAATCAGATACTATGTCTGTAATACTTTCACTCACCGGCGAAGTCACCGGAGCAACAACAGGTTTGGCAATTGAATCTTCAAGATTAATGACTGTTTTTTCAGGTGCTTTTTCAAGACCGGTCATTGGAGTTGATTTAAAACCGGTTGCAATAAGAGTAAGGTTGATTGATTCACCCAAACTTTCATCATAACCATGTCCCCAAATTACATCAGCAGTTGAGCCGGCTTCATCCTGAATATAATCTGTGATGATTCCAATTTCATCCATCAGAATTTCTTTATTTCCATAGGTGATATTCAGCAATACATATTTAGCACCGCGGATATCATTATCGTTAAGCAATGGAGATGCAAGGGCACTTTTCACTGCTTCAATTGCACGATGTTCACCTTCTGCTGTTGCTGATCCCATGATGGCAACACCGCTGCTTTTCATCACCGTATTCACATCATTAAAATCAACATTGATTAAACCGGTAACAGAAATTACTTCAGCAATTCCTTTTGCGGCAATAGACAATACATTATCTGCTTGTGCAAAAGCTGATCCTAGTGAAAGATTACCATACATTTCACGCAATCTGTCATTGTTGATCACTAGCAAAGTGTCAACGTTCTGACGCATTTGCTCTAAACCTTCTTCAGCTTGTTGTTTACGTTTTTTACCTTCAAAAGCAAAAGGCACGGTCACAATTCCAACTGTGAGAATATCCATTTCACGAGCAACTTTTGCAATCACCGGAGCAGCACCTGTTCCTGTTCCACCACCCATACCGGCCGTGATGAAAACCATTTTAGTGGAAGTAGATAAAAACCGACGAATGTCATCAATATTTTCAAGTGCGGCATTTTTTCCAATTTCAGGAATTGCGCCTGCACCGCGTCCTTCAGTAAGGCTTGAGCCTAACTGAATTTTCATTGGAACCGGACTCAAATCCAGAGCCTGCTGATCAGTATTGCATACAACAAAATCAACTCCTTTAATGCCTTGATTGAACATGTGATTCACGGCATTGCTTCCTCCTCCTCCAACGCCAACTACTTTTATAATTGACGACAGTTCTTTTGGCAAATCAAATTCCATAGCTTTCGTTTTTATGTCCTGATGTATTGGACTGTTATTATTAATTATTGTTTTCGTTTTGCGTTAGGGTGAATTCGATTCGCCCCTACGATTTTTTAATCTTCTTCTTCAAACCAGGTGCGGCTTTTTGACAGAATTTTGTCGAAGAAACCACCTTTGGTTTTGGTAGAATGTGTTTTCACCGTATTATTATTTGCGGGTTTTTGTTGTTGTTCTTCTTCTGTTTTTTTCTCTTCTGTGGCATCAGGCATAACACGTTGCATTGCCTGAAATCCTTTAACTACTAATCCAATTCCGGTTGCAAACATTGGGCTGGTAATATTTTCAGCAGTGGTTGTAGGCGCAAGATGTTCATTAGGGTAACCAATGCGCGTATCCATTCCGGTGATGTATTCAAATAACTGTGTAATGTGATTCATTTGGGCACCACCGCCTGTTACAACAATACCACCAATGAGTTTTTTCTCAAAGCCTGAATTTTTTATTTCATAATAAACGTGCTCAATAATTTCTTCCATTCGCGCTTGAATGATAGATGCAAGATTTCGCACAGAAATTTCTTTTGGCTCACGTCCGCGCAAGCCCGGAATACAAACCACTTCATTATGCTGGCACTCACTGGCAAGAGCAGAACCAAATTTCACTTTCAGCAGTTCAGCATGTCTTTTCATGATGGTGCATCCTTCTTTTATGTCTTCAGTGATCACGTTACCACCAAAAGGAATCACCGCTGTGTGACGAATTATTCCATCCTGAAAAATGGCAATATCAGTTGTTCCACCACCAATATCAACCAATACCACACCGGCTTCTTTTTCCTCTTCACTCAATACTGCTTCAGAAGATGCCAATGGTTCAAGAATCATTTCATCAATTTCAAGACCTGCCTTGTCAACACATTTTTTAATGTTTTTTGCTGCAGCAATGTGACCTGTTATAATGTGGAAATTTGCTTCCAGGCGCATGCCTGACATACCAATCGGATCTTTGATACCTTGCTCTTGATCTACAATATATTCTTGCGGCAAAACATGGATAATTTCTTCACCCGGCTGAACAACCAGTTTGTACATATCCTCAATCAAAGCATCAATATCAGCTTGTGAAATTTCAGTGTCTAAACTACGGCGGGTAAGCATGCCACGGTGTTGCAATGAATTGATGTGCTGTCCGGCAATACCAACATTTACTACACGAACTTTCAGTTCACCTTTCACTTTGGATTGTGCCTCTTCAACAGCCGCTTTAATTGACTGCACAGTTTTTTCAATATTGGAAACAACACCTCGTGTTACGCCAACACTTTCTGCCTTACCAATAGACAAAATTTCAATTTTTCCATGCTGCGTGCGTCTGCCTACAATGCATGCAATTTTTGTTGTCCCTATATCTAATCCTACTACTATTTCTGACATAGTTTTATTTTTTTTATTCTCTTGTTCTTATTCCGAGATGTACTATCTTTTTGAACAAACCACCTGATTTTTATACATCACGTTGATGGTATCATAGTTCTCCCAACCTGCGCGACTCAGCCCTTCACTGTAGAAGTACCGTAGTTTTTTAAATTTACCTTGTACCTGTTCAGCATCTCCAAAAAGTATTCGCTGATCACCCACTCTTGGTATCAGTTCAAATTCACGGAACTGATTAACGTATATATGTGTAATCTGCGCAGAAAAGAACTCATCTGAACAAACATATTGCGAAATAGCGTACAAATCATCAAGAATTTCAATAGTTTTCAAACTGTCATTGTTGATTATCTCATCCACATTTTTGCTAAAGTTGTTTTCATTGATGAAACCGTTTACGGTTAATACGCGTGCCGTATAGGTATCAGAAAGCGGCATCAATCGGCCATCTGAATCAAGATAACAGCTTGATGAATCAAGGTTAAAAATTCGTGCAATGGGTTTGCGCAATGAGATATCTATAGCCCATGAACCGGACACGTAAGAGTACACTTTTGCTGATCTCACTTCAGTCATACTTGAAATTTCTTTTTCAATTTTTTCCAAATCACGCTGACTATAATTATGATCAGGTGAAATAAGATTCCGACTTGTTAAGCGCTCAGTTACTTGATCTTTTGTGAGGAGCAACATGTGGTCAGACACCTCAATTTCTATTTGCGGCATACCCACAATCTGACTTGATTGACTGCGGTTTGCAAATGCCATTAACACACAGACGGCTGCAAGAAAACAAAACCACAAAATATTTCTAATCCACTTTTTCATAGGCTATATATAAGCTTCTGTAATGGGTTTTACACAAGTATCAATATCACCTGCACCAACAATGACAACAACCTCTCGTCGTTCTTTTTTCAAATCTTTTACAATGGTTTCTTTCGTGCTCATCCATTTGTTTTTGAGGTTCACTTTTTCAAGCAATGCAGAACTGGTAATGCCTGGTATTGGGAGCTCACGAGCCGGATAAATATCCAGCAAAAACAATTCATCAGCCAATGCCAATGATGAGGCAAAACCATCCATAAAATCCCTTGTTCTGCTAAAAAGATGTGGTTGAAAAACTGCCGTGATTTTTTTATCAGGATACAATTTTCTAACCGCACTTAAAAATGCTGTAATCTCTGTTGGATGATGCGCATAATCATCAATCACTACAATATCATCTCGTCTAATCTGAAAATCAAATCTGCGCTGAACACCTTTAAACGATGCCAGAGCATTGCGCAAAGTTTTTTCAGGCATTCCTAACTCATTGCATAAGGCAAAAACTGCCGTTGCATTTTCACAATTATGTTCCCCCGGAATGCCAAGTTCAATTGCGGCAACTACCGCACGATCAGGTTTACGAATATCAAATAAAAACTTACCTTGTTCATATCGGATATTGGTTGCAAAATAATCTGCATCCTTATGCAAACCATAGGTTATGCGCCCAACCGAGGATGTGAATATAAACTGATCTACTTTTAGATTTACATTTAGAACCAGTAATCCATCATCGTTGGTTCTATTCATAAAATCATTGAATGAAGTCAAGAGATGTGAACCATCACCATAAATATCCAAATGATCAGGATCCATGTTTGTGACAATGGTGTAATATGGATCAAGCTGAAGAAATGAGCGGTCAAACTCATCAGCTTCTACTACTACTCTTTTTGATGAAGCATTGATGATGGTATTAGACTGGAAATTGGCTGAAATACCACCAACAAAAGCATTACAACCAAGTTCAGTATTACTCAATACCCAGGCAAGTAAAGTACTGGTTGTAGTTTTGCCATGCGTACCGGCAACAGCGAATGTTTCAAAGCCACCTGAAATAATACCGAGTGCTTTTGCCCGTTTGATCAAATAAAAATTCTCTTGTTCAAATGCCAATAATTCACCATGATCTTTTGGAATTGCAGGAGTATAAATAACCAGTGTATTTAATTTATTCAACCCCTCTAAAACCTTAGTACCCCAATCATCATAATGCACCTGAATACCTTCAGCAGTAAGCTGTTCAGTTAAGTCAGTGCGTGTTTTATCATAGCCTTTCACTTGTTTGTTCTGCGACTTGAAATAACGAGCTAAAGCGCTCATACCTATGCCGCCAATTCCGACAAAATATACTGTATGTATTTCTTCAAATTTCATTTTTCAATTCTTTACTCTGCTTGCATGATATATATGCAATTCCCAATTTTGAATTTTATCTGATAATTTTTTCAATCTCTTTTAAAATGCGAACGGGAGCATCTGCAATTCCTAATTTTTTAATATTTTCAGCCAATTGCTCAGCCAATTTTTGATCAGCAAAAAGATCCAACGCTTTTTTGATCAGCGTTTCTTTCGCCTCAATATCTTTTACTAAAATGGCTGCATTTTTATTCACCAGTGCCATAGCATTTTTTGTCTGATGGTCTTCAGCCACATTTGGTGAAGGGACCAGAATTACGGGCTTTCCAACCAGGCAAACTTCAGAGACAGAGATAGCTCCCGCACGTGAAATTATCAGATCAGCCGCTGCATAAGCCAAATCCATTTCAAAAACAAAATCCGAAAGATAAACCGGACCGCCTTGATCTGAAAAAACAGTTTTTCCTTTCAATTTTTCTAAATCTGCTTTTAGTTGTTCAACATATACTTTTCCGCATTGCCAAATCAACTGAACATTTTGATCCAATAAATTTGAGATGTTATGCAAAACACTTTCATTCACTGTGCGTGCACCCAAACTACCACCAATCACCAGCACTGTTTTTTTTGCCGGATCAAGACGGAAATGAGAAATGGCTTTTTGTTTTTTACCTTCAATAGCCACCATCTCCATGCGCACGGGATTACCTGTCATGACCAGTTTTTCTTTTGGGAAAAATCTGTCTAAATTTTCATACGCAACACAAATTATTTTTGCTTTATCAGCCAGCCATTTATTCGTTATTCCGGGATACGAATTCTGTTCTTGCAATAAAGTAGGCACTCCCATTTTAGCGGCCACCCTTAATGTTGCAGCACTTGCATAACCACCAACACCAATGGCAATTTGCGGTTTGAATTCACGAATTATTTTTTTAGCCATGCGCAAACTTTTCCATAATTTAAATGGAAATGAAAGATTTTGTAGGGTTAATTTTCTTTGTAATCCACGAATAGGCAGTCCGACAATTTTATAACCCGCGCGTGGCACTTTTTCCATCTCCATTTTTCCATCTGCACCTACAAACAAAATTTCACAAGCCGGGTAATGTTGCTTTATACAATCGGCAATTGCCACCGCCGGAAAAATATGTCCACCGGTACCTCCGCCGCTTATTATTACTCTATTCAATGACATTTGGTTCGGTTTGATTAGTTGATTTAAATTGATTCCGGCTGATGCTTAATACCATTCCAAATGCAATGCACGTAAACCATGATGATGTACCACCCATTGAAAGCAGGGGCATATTTTGCCCGGTGACAGGCATTAATTTTGTACTTACCATCATATTGATTAATGCCTGCGACATCAGCATAACTGCTATACCTAGTGCCACGTATGTTCCATACAAATCTTCTGCTCCTAATCCGGCTTTGATAAACCTGAAAAACATTGCCAGATACAGAATTATAATAAGTATAGCCGTTGGCAAACCGCCTTCTTCAATCAGCGCTGCAAAATAAAAATCTGCATACGCTTCAGGAATATAATGTTTAAGCACACCATTACCCGGACCTTCAGGCAATGGATCATTCCACGTGATTGCACCATTTTTGATAGCGGCCAGCGCATTGTTTACTTGAATTTGTTCTTTCTGTTCTACATCATCTCCAAACATTCTCACAATTCGCATGCGCCATGTTTCAACACGCGGTAATACTTCAGGCTGTAGTTTTGCAACCAACAACAACAAGAGAAAAACAGCCACCATGGAACCAACAGATAAACCAATCCATTTCCATGGAAATTTTGCAAGAATCATCATAGCAAAAGCGAGCATTGCAACAAGTCCGGCGGTTGAAAGATTAGATGGCAGAATGAGTAAAATAATCATTCCGGTTGGTAATAAAATATGTTTGAACACAACTTTAAAATCACCAAACTCATCTTTGCGTTTTGTAAATTGTCTTGCCAGATAAACTATGAGTGCAAGCTTTGCAAAATCAGATGTCTGAAATGAAAACGGAACAAAAGGAATTTTCAACCAACGATCTGCTCCATTTACACTTTCACCAACCAACATGGTAAGCACAAGCAGAATTACTGCTACATACATCAAAAACCGGGCAAGCCTTGAATACACTTTCACCGGAATTTTATGTACCACATACATGAGCACAAAACCAAGCAATAACAAGGAGAAATGTTTGAAAAATAAATAAGCATAACTCATCCCTTTCACTTTTACAAGAATGGGGATAAAACTGAAAACCGACACCACGGAAATTAATCCAAGGAAAATTGCCAGTACCCAGATATTGCGATCTCCGCCTAGATATTTGAACAAATCTTTCAAGTCAAAATAAATTATAATTGTCTTACAGCCGCTTTAAATTGTTTTCCTCTGTCTTCATAGTTTTCAAACAAATCAAAACTTGCGCAGGCAGGTGAGAGCAAAACCGCCATGTCTTTTTTTGCAAAGCGATACGATAAAGCAACCGCCTCATAAGCTGATTTAGCTTCAGCAATATGTTCAACCAAGCCGCTGAAAGTAGATTTGATTTTTTCATTGTCAGTACCTAAGCAAACAATGGCTTTTACTTTATCCTTTACCAAGGGCAACAAGGAGTCATAATCATTGCCTTTGTCAACACCACCTACAATCCAAACCAAAGGTTTATCCATACAATCCAGTGCATACCACACAGAATTTACATTGGTTGCTTTTGAATCATTGATGAACTCAACACCATTTATTTTAGCAACAAATTCAAGTCGGTGTTCAACATTTTTAAAATCAGACAAACTCTCTATCAGACTTTCATTTCTGATTTCTAACAGACGGCCGGTAATTGCAGCTGCCAGTGAGTTTTGCGTGTTGTGTTTCCCTTTGAGGGACAGGTCGTGGATTGACATAGTGAATTCAGGTTTAAGGTTTATATTTATTTGGTTGTTGTTTACATATCCAATCATTCCCTCTTGTTTTTCAATAGAGAATGGTGCCAGTTGTGCGGCAATATTTCTTTTTTGCATTTCGGTGAGAATAACCGGATCATCTGCATTATAAATGAACCAGTCTCCTTTTGTCATGTTTTGAATAATGCGGAATTTAGAATCCACATAATTCTGCATTTCATAATTGTACCGGTCAAGATGATCTGGTGTGATATTAAGCAGGATGGCAATGTCAGCTTTGAAATCATACATATCATCTAACTGAAATGAACTGAGTTCAATCACATAAACATCTGCCGTATCATCAATGACCTGACGCGCCAATGATTTACCAACGTTACCTGCCAGTTCAGCTTTTTTCCCTCCCTTTTTCAAGATGTGATGAACCAACATGGTGGTGGTGGTTTTACCATTTGAACCCGTGATACAAACCATTTTCTTATTAGTAAACCGTGATGCAAATTCAATTTCAGAAATCACAGGAATTTTTTTCTCTCGCAATTTTTTTATGATGGGAGCTTTTTCAGGAATGCCAGGACTTTTAATTACCAAATCTGCATTCAGAATTTTATCTTCACTGTGTTTTCCTTCTTCAAATTCCAGGTCATTTTCTTCAAGCTCTTGTTTGTATGACGGTTTTATTTTTCCGTAGTCAGACAGAAAAACAGTATGACCCTTTGCTTTTGCAAGCAAGGCTGCGCCTACCCCACTTTCACCGGCGCCAAGAATAACAGTATAACTAATTTTACTCATGTTATTTCTATCTCAATTTGAGTGTGACAATGGTTATAACTGCCAGAATTAATCCGACAATCCAGAAACGCGAAACAATTTTTGCTTCATGAATTCCTAATTTTTGGTAATGATGATGCAGAGGAGCCATTTTGAAAATTCTTCGTCCCTCACCAAACTTTTTCTTGGTGTATTTGAACCACATCACTTGCATAACAACCGATAAATTTTCAATCAGGAAAACACCACATAGAACCGGAATCAATAATTCTTTTCGGATGAGAATTGCAAACGTTGCTATAATTCCACCAATTGCTAAACTTCCGGTATCACCCATAAACACTTGGGCAGGATAAGAATTGTACCAGAGAAACCCGATACAGGCGCCCATAAAAGCTGCAATAAAAATTACTAATTCAGCTGAATCAGGAATGTACATCACGTTGAGATAATCAGCAAATTCAATGTGACCTGAAACGTATGCAAGGATAGCTAAAGCAATAGCAATAATACCCGATGTGCCCGTTGCCAAACCATCTAACCCATCTGTCATATTTGCACCGTTTGAAACAGAGATGATGATGAAAATAACTACCGGAATAAACAGCAACCATCCATAACTTTTTGCCGTGTCACCAATCAGCCAGTTGTAATTAAATTCATTGTCTTTTACAAAAGGAATGGTGGTTGTCATGTCTTTCGTCATCACCCATTTGGTTCCAGCATCAGTATGTTGATGCTTGGATGAAACCTCAACACTGTTTGGCATATTTTCAGTTACCGGAATATTTTCATGCACCTGCACATCAGGATGAAAATATAATATTGAACCAACAATTACACCTACCAGAATTTGACCAACTACTTTGAAACGTCCGGCAAGACCTTCTTTATTTTTTTTGAATACTTTAATGTAATCATCAATGAACCCAATCAAACCTAAAAGCACGGTAGCAATCAACATAATGATCACGTAGATGTTTTCTAATTTGGCAAAAAGCAAAGTTGGAATCAGCACCGCAGCTAAAATGATTAGACCACCCATAGTAGGTGTTCCTTCTTTTGCTTTTTGACCTTCCAAACCTAAATCACGTACTGTTTCACCTATTTGCTGTTTGCGCAAAAGAGCAATGATTTTTTTACCAAACACCATAGAGATAAGCAATGATGTGATGATAGCCATAGCTGATCTGAAGGAGATATAATCAAACACGCCAGCCCCTGGCACGCCTAATGAATCTAGATAATGGAACAAATAATACAACATTATTTCTGAAGGGATTTAAGGGTTTGTTTTACAGTTTCAAAATCATCAAAGGGATGTTTTACACCATTTATTTCTTGGTATTTTTCATGCCCCTTTCCGGCTATGAGCAAAATATCTCCCGGTTGCGCAAGTGTGCACGCTACCTTGATTGCTTCAGCACGATTGGTAATTGATAAAACACGCTGATATCTTTCTGCCGGAACACCGGTTTGCATTTCACGAATAATTTCATCAGGATTTTCAGAACGTGGATTATCAGAAGTTAAAATGACACGATCACTCATGTCTGCCGCAATTGTTGCCATCACCGGTCTTTTGGTGCGATCACGATCACCACCACAACCTACAATAGTAATTACTTGTTCATTGCGCGTACGCACAGATTGAATTGTCCCCAAAACATTTTTCAACGCATCAGGTGTATGAGCATAATCTACAATGGCAGTAATTTTTTTGTCTGAATTGAAATATTGAAATCTACCTTCTACAGATTTTAAACTGCTAATGCCAACTAAAACATCTAATGGTTGATATCCTAACTCAACTGCAACGGCATAAACTGTTAAGAGATTATAGGCATTAAATCCACCAATTAAATGCGTGTACACTTCATGCCCGTTTATTGATAGTACTAATCCGGAAAAACTATTTTCAATAATTTTTGCTTTGTAATCTGCCAGTGTTAATAATGCCAACTTACGCACTTTTGCCTTGGTATTTTGCACCATGATATCACCGTTGGCATCATCAATATTAATGACCGAAATAGCTGATGAAGGCAATTGATCAAAGAATGCTTTTTTGGCAAGAATATACTCTTTGAATGTTTTATGATAATCCAAATGATCATGCGTGATGTTAGTGAATGCTGCAACTTTATACTCAAGTCCGGTGATGCGGTGCTGGTGTATGGCATGTGAACTCACTTCCATAAAACAATACTTGCATCCCACATTTACCATTTCATTCAAAAGCCTGTTCAATTCTACCGGGTCAGGCGTTGTATGCGTAGATGGAATTTCTCTGTTTCCAATTTTATTTACTACTGTAGAAATTAATCCGCATGCATGACCAAAACCGGTAAATAAATCATGCAATAAAGTAGTTGTGGTAGTTTTTCCATTCGTTCCGGTAATACCAACCAGCGTTATTTTTTGAGACGGATTATCAAAATAATTTGTCGCCATGTACGCTAACGCAACAGATGAATCTTTCACCTGCACATAGGTGATTTGTTCAATTCGTTTTTCAGGTAAGGTCTCACAAATGATTGCTGTTGCACCTTGCAGAATTGCTTTTTCAATGAATGCATGACCATCAGCTTGTACACCACGTACGGCAACGAAAGCTGAATTTTCAACCACTTTTCTAGAATCAAAAACTACTGCCTCAATCATACGATCAGTTGTACCGTGCACTGAAACAATATTTACTTTATACAATATGTCTTGTAAATTTTTCACTAGCGTAATTCCAATTTAATTTGTTGACCTTTTACGAAAACATCTCCTGCTGTAAGAGATTGACTTACTACTTTTCCATTGCCTAGAATTGAAACGCGTAAGCCACTGTTTTCACAGAGATAAACGGCATCATTCAACGGCATACCTACCACGTTGGGTACATGATTTTTTTCTACATACCGAGCTTCAAGCGTTACATATTCTTCTGCCATACCAGATACCATCCAACTTTGATTTTGAGTTAGATTTTTATATTTCACACCGAGTAAATCAAGTACTACCACAGCGTCATGCGCATTACCTGATTTTACTTTTGGATAGGTTGCTACTCTATTGCGTGCATTGTAGTTAGGGTGATATTCAAGTGATGATGAGAAAACTTTATTGGCAATTGCGGCAAACACAGTACCTGAAACTTGAGCTCCATAAATTTGTTGTGTGGGTCCGGCAATTGAAACAATGCAAGAATATTTAGGTTTATCCGCCGGAAAATATCCAACAAACGACGCAAGATATTCACTTCCGTAACCTTGATTTGTATTCACCAATTTTGCTGTTCCGGTTTTGCCTGCAATTTTAAAATTGGCACTTTTTAACCCACTTCCGGTGCCTCTTTCAACAACCCCTTCAAGGCAAATTTTTAGTTTTTCAAGTGTCTCTTCAGAACAAATTTTTTCTTTGATCACCAGCTTTTCAAATTTTTTAATCGTGCGACCATCTTTGCGAATTTCTTTCACGAATTGCGGCTTGATTAATTCACCATTATTTGCAACCGCATTATAGAAAGCCAGTATTTGCAATGGAGTTAATTCCACCTCATATCCAATAGCCATTTGCGGCAAGGTTAAACCAGACCAACCGTCTTCATTCACGTTTTTTACAACCGGTACAGGCTCACCTGAAATATCAATACCCAGCGTATCACCCAAACCAAAAGATTTTAATCTATCAATAAACTGTTGAGGATTTTGCGCATACGCATCATTCACAATTTTAGAAAACACGTTTGATGATTTCTCAAACGCCTGTTGAATTGATATACGACCATACCCACCTTCATCATGATCTTTGATGGTGTGATTATAAAAATGATATTCACCATAAGCGCCAACAGTATCCGTAATATCCACCTTATGATCCTCAAGCAGCGCCATGAGCGATGCCAATTTGAATGTTGAGCCCGGGTCAGTTTTTGTTGCCACGGCGTGGTTAAAACTTTCATAATATTTTCCATCTTCACCCCGGGTGAGATTTGCAATTGCTTTCACAAAACCCGTTTCAACTTCCATGAGAACCACGGTACCATGTTTAGCACTTTGCATTTCAAGCTGATGTCTCAACTCATTTTCTGCTACATCCTGAATACCTATATTGATAGTGGTTACAATATCAGCTCCATCAACGGGTTCTTTCATGTACTCACTGCTCACCGGTTTCCATGAATTGTTCACCCATTGTTTCATTTGCAAACCATATTCACCTGAGAGATAATAATCAAATGCCCCTTCTAAACCAATTGGTTTTGCACCTTCACGTTTAGAACCCAATGTGCGTTGCGCCAACTCACCATAAGGCATTTCACGCTTAGTAAATTTTTCTTCAATAAAACCGCCTTTATATTTTTTCTCACGCAGAATTGGAAATGTGCGAACATCTTTCACCACGTCATGCTTAACTTTTTTTGCAATTGGGAAATATCGGTTTTCATTTTCACGTCCGGTGCGCAATTCAGTTTCCCATTCAGCTTTTGATTTTTCAGGGAACGTAATTGATAAACGATATGATAGTGAGTCCAGCTCCTGATACAATTCATCACTCATCACGGTGAGGTCAATGAAGAGATTATACAAAGGCACCGAGGTAACCAAATCACTGTAATCATCAGCCAGTATGCGCCCGCGAGCAGGCTCAATGGAATCAACACGTGTTGTTACTTCTTCACCATCTTCATTGATGTATGCGCTATCCGGAACGACATCACCGTATTGTATCACACAAATGCGCACAATGATCACCAGCATCATGATAAATGCCATGATGTAGAATGCGTAAGCTTTGATATAGATACTTTTTTTATCGTCCATTACGGGAAGACATATTTTTTAACTCGTATTTTTTTTGGTGATATCATACTTTCTTTCACGCCCATTGGCTCAAGTCTCAGCGCAATTTGTCTGCGTCCGCGCTGCATATTGTAATCTGCCGCCAGGGTGTAGAATTCAGAATTCAGTTCACCCAATTCTTTTTCAAGTTGTACTTCTCTTTTTGCAACAGTCTCACCATAATATCCCCAGGCAATGACAAACACAAAAAGAAATCCGACATAGAAATAAAAAGGCAAATTGCGCAAGAAAGAATCTCTTGTAAGAAATTCTCCATTGACAAACTGAACAAAAACACGACCTGAAAAAAATTTCTCTTTTTTCGGTTCTTTCAGTTCTTCACCTGCCGGTTCATTAATTATTTGATCCGGTTCTTTTTCAGGTGCGGGCTCAGTATTTTCATTGTACTGATTTTTTGCCATGTTTTCTTCTCTATTATTTATATGCGTTCTGCTATTCTCATTTTTGCGCTGCGCGATCGTGGGTTGCGCTCCAATTCTTCATCACCCGGTACAATGGGTTTGTTATTCACCGCCTGAAATGGTTTGCGAATATTTCCATACAAGTCTTTATCCGCTTCACCTTCAAAATTTCCTGTGCGAATAAAATTTTTCACCAGACGATCTTCAATACTGTGATATGAAATAACCACCAATCGTCCTCCCTTTTTCAACACCTTAGCGCTTTGCTCAAGCATATCTTTCAATGCGCCCATTTCATCATTGACCTCAATGCGTAAAGCCTGAAAAACTTGTGCTAAAAATTGATTGCGTTTTGGTTGTGGTACCAATTCAGAAAGCAGTTTTACCAAATCACCCGTTGTATCAATGCTGTTTTTTTTGCGCGTATTAATGAGGGTGTAAACCACTTTTTTCGTGTTCTGCAAATCTGCGTAAGCATTGAAAATTCTGTATAATTCCTGCTCAGGATAATGATTGATAATTTTATGCGCGGTGAGACTGGCATTTTTATTCATGCGCATATCCAGTTTTGCATTTTCACGAATAGAAAAACCACGATCACCGGTATCAAACTGGTGAGATGAAACACCTAAATCAGCCAATATTGCATCGGCATCCATGAGATCATAAAATTTCATGAAATTGATCAGGAATCTGAAGTTTGCATTTACGAGTACGAAGCGTACATCATCAATTCGGTTATTGATTGCGTCATCATCCTGATCAAACGAAATCAGGGTTCCTTTTTTTCCAAGATGTTTGAGAATTTCGCGTGAATGACCACCACCGCCAAAGGTGACATCTACCACCACGCCTGATTTTGGAATATTCAGTGCATGTATAGATTCTTCAAATAAAACAGGTACGTGATATACACTATTCGTCATGTGCGGAGTCAGTTTCTCCCATCACCTCATCAGCCAGATCAGAGAAATCAGACATATTTTCTTCCATAGTTCGGAAGTATTCTTTTTTGTCCCAGATCTCAATTCTGTCATTGTATGCCGTCAACATTATTTCTTTCTTCAATCCAATGCGCTCAGTCATAGAAACCGGAATAAGCAGACGCCCTGCGTTGTCGAGCGTAAGCTGTTTGGCTCCCTGATGAAAAAGGCGGTAGAACATCCGGTTTTTAGGTTTGAACAAATTCAGCTTTGATAATTTGCTACTCACCTTGTCCCATTCATTCATTGGGTAAAGGGTGAGACAGTTCTCAAAACCTTTGTTCATCATAAAAATCTCGTTCGCTGAAGGATCCAATTGTTTTCTCAATCCAGCCGGGAATAAAAACCTCCCTTTAGAATCAAGTGCACATTCGAATTCTCCTACTAAACCAGCCATTTTACATGGATTAAAGCGTAAAAATAAATATTAAGCTCCCACAAATTACCACCAAACCATGATTTGTTGATATCTTTTGACTCATGATGGTAACAATATACGCACAAACCACTATTTGGTTACAGCATTAATAAGCATTTAAAGAAAATAATTCGTAGTGGTAAATTGTGGGACTATTTGAAAACTTGTGGAAAAGTGTACATGATAATTGCATAGCAGAATAGTTCCATGAAGAATCATCAGTCAGAAAATTTAAAGTGGCCGTGCAGATTATAGTTTGGGAAATTCAGGAAGGGATGAATACCAGAAGTCGGAAAAAAGATTAACTAA
Organism: Crocinitomicaceae bacterium; assembly: GCA_016708105.1. Lineage (NCBI taxonomy): Bacteria > Pseudomonadati > Bacteroidota > Flavobacteriia > Flavobacteriales > Crocinitomicaceae > Crocinitomicaceae bacterium. The sequence goes on along the minus strand of JADJGJ010000001.1, from coordinate 312,072 downwards.
GATTCTTTTTTTACCTCAGCACGAGAGAGACTCTCGCTCTGGCAATTTGCATATATTATTTTTTTTCGAACGAAATAGACTCGTGCGCATGTGAAGCGATTACTTTTTACGTTGGGGTAAAATGAGATGCATCATCACCAGAAATTAATTTCCATTACGCATTTAAAAAGTAAAAACCTATACCTGATTTTTTCCCTACCTTTATCCTCACCTAACCCCACACATCATGTCCAAACAATTTATTGTTACCGGATCAATTTTGATTTGCACCGGTATTCTGCTTGGCGCCTTTGCCGCACACGCACTTGAAAAATTTGCCCAACCCAACTTGATTGATAGTTTTGAAAAAGGAGTGCGTTATCAATTTTATGCGGGCTTCGCTCTTCTCATTTTTGGTATTGGTTTCGAAAAATTAAAATGCAATTTGCGCTGGTTTTTTATTCTCACCTTAATCGGTGTGTCCTTGTTTTCAGGTTGTATTTATTTATATTGCTTTCATGAGAAAGTACCTGTACTTAAATTCTTTGTTTATCTCGTTCCGCTTGGCGGTGTTTCTTTTGTGATTGCTTGGATTGTATTTATATTTCAGTTCGTTCGGTTACAAAACAAACAAGAATCCTAAATCGAGTTAGGATTTCAATTTAAGCGCTTTTCCGTTTCGTGATTTTGAGCATGTAATCTTATCTTTACAGATAACAAAATTTACATCATGCGCATTCTATCTTCTGTTTTCTGTTTTTTAATAATCGGTCTTCTCCATTTCAATTCATGGACGCAAGACACCATCACCGTGCAGACATTTACCTATGATTCCATAACAACGAGACGTGCTATTTTCAGTTTTCCACCTGAATTGCAAAGTATGGAATTTGAAAAAGTGCTCATGTATTACAACCTGAAATGTGACCCGCTCACCACGTGGGATTCTTACAATTGCGGTGAATGGGATTACCTGGTATATTCGCAAATATGGAATCATACCGGCACCTTTGACAGTGTTGAAGTAAACAAGTCAAAATATTTTGTGAATGGAACTGATCCTGCAACCGTTTCTTATGTGAATAATCCATACTATCACTATTATGAAAATTACCAAAAATTCACCACCTATACCGGTACAGATGAAGATCATGCAATAGGCTCAGGAACTGTTGCGTGCAATTATCCCTTTGCTGCTGACAATGCAACACAACACACGCAAATTTTGTGGACGGCATCAGAAATTGCCACCGCACTTATTACCGCCGGAGACATTTCAAAACTGCGATTTGATCTGTCTATTCAGGGCAGTTCAATGGGCCATCTGACCATTAAAATGAAACATACATCTGCCACTGAAATTACCGCGACAGATTTTTCAGGTTGGACAATTGTCTATGATAAAAATACCAGTTTTGCATCTGCCGGAATTCAAACTATTGATCTTACAAACGCATTTAATTATGACGGCTCTTCAGGAATTTTACTTGACATTTCATTTGAAAATTTTGTAAGCGGAGGAACAGCCACTGTATTAAATGGTGAGACAACTACTAACAACAGCGTTGCATATACAAACGAACGATTAGGCTATCTCAATATTGCTGCCGGAGAATTTGTAGATGTTGATTTAACTAATTATAATTTTCAAGATCAGATTACCATCACGTTCTGGGCTAATGGTGATGTAAATTATCTGCCTGCAAACACATCTGTTTTGGAAGGATATGACAGTTTGAATAATCGTTTACTCAACGTGCATTTTCCATGGTCAAATGGAACTATTTACTGGGATGCCGGTGAAGGCGCAGGCTATGATCGTATTGAAAAAGCAGCTCTCACATCAGACTATGAAGGTGAATGGCATCATTGGGCATTTACAAAAAATTCATCTGATGGAACGATGGAAATTTATCGTGATGGAATTTTATGGCACTCCGGTACAGCAAAAAATTTAGATGCAGGTATCATCAATCAATTCCGCATTGGTAATTCTGAAGGTGGAAATTATTTTTGGGCAGGTCAACTGGATGAATTCACAGTTTGGAATACTGAATTATCACCCGCAGTAATTGCCGCTTGGACCAATGAAAAAATTACTCCCGCACATCCTGATTATGGTAATCTTGTACTGTATTATGATTTTGATAACACTGCTTCAGTGCTTGATAAATCAGGAAATAATCATGATGCTGCAAGCAATACACCTGACATGATTGAATTTTATGGTGAATCTCAAACCGGATTTTCTTTGAGTAATATTCGCCCGGACATTTCTTTCGTACAGGGAACTTTCACGGCCGTACTTGATTCAGTTTTGATTATTGATTCGTTGATGGCGCCATCTATTGATATAATCGAATTCCAAGTTGAAGGAAGAAAATTTACCATGGCACAAATTCTGCATCAGTATCCTGCCGGATATTCATACACCTACAATCATCTTGGTGCAAAAACTGATTCAGTTTATGTTGGAGCAGATGTAAACCTAACCAACGAAACTCTCACGTATTATGAAGAGCCTTATGAAGTAATTATTCCGTTTGAAATTGGAAGATACATTACGCCATACGGAATTGGATTTGATCTTGGCCCCAACGGATTCACCTATGTGTATGACGTGACAGACTATCAGTCATTGCTCATGGGTGATGTTGATTTCAGCGCACATAATACACAAGAATTAATTGATGTAAAATTTGTTTTTGTAGTTGGAACACCACCGCGTGATGTACTTGGTGTTGATCAATTATGGGATGGTTTACAAAGTTATTCGTATTCAAATTTAGATAACGATTTGAATTTGTCAGCACAAACTGTTTCGTTAGATGCAGCAGGTGATATGTTTAAAATCAAAACTCGCATTACAGGTCATGGACACAACGGATCAAACAATTGTTGTGAGTGGGGCAATGGAGTTGGTCGTGATCATGAAATTCTCATAGATGGCACGCCAAGATTTTTATGGGAAATTTGGCAAGAAACTGAATGTGGTGATAACCCAAATACCGGACAAGGGGGAACTTGGCCTTACGCTCGTGAAGGTTGGTGCCCTGGAGATAAAGTAACGGATTATGAATTTGATATTACCCCTTTTGTAAGTCCGGGTTCAACTACCAGTATTGATTATGACATTGAAGATGTGCCATCAACAGATCCTGCGCAAGGCAATGGAAATTACGTTATGAGTATGCACCTGATCACGTATGGTGCGCCTAATTTTAACTTAGATGCGGCCATTGTTGACGTACTTAATCCAAATGATTGGGAATATTACAGCAAGTTTAATCCTACTTGCCAAAATCCGCGCATTATTTTACAAAACACCGGATCTGAAACACTCACATCTGCAGAAATAAATATTTGGATTGGTCAATTTGGAAATAACGTAATTACTTATACATGGACCGGTAGTTTGGAATTTCTGGAACAAGAAATTGTTGAAATTCCTATTGATCCAATTTGGTGGAATGATTACCTGGGTGAAAATTATTTTACGGCCCGTGTTTACAAAGCAAACGGACAATTTGACGAGTACGAAAACAACAATGAATTCACCGTCTATTTTGAACCCGCACCGGTAATCAACGAGCCATTTTATATCTGGTTTAAAACAAATAATAAAGCCGTTGAGAATGATTTATTTTTAAAAGACGGTGATGGAAATATTATTTTTTCACGTACAGATTTAACCAATACCACTGAGTATAAAGACACCTTTTATTTAGCTGAAGGATGTTATACAGTAGAAATCACTGACAGCGATCATGACGGACTTGGATTCTGGTATTCAGCCATACCAACCTCAAGCGGAGGAGAAGGAGAAACCAGCGGATTTTTACGCCTGCGTCAAGTCGGCGGCAGCACACTTTACGTATTTGAAAATGATTTCGGACACTACAGCAAATATTCGTTCAGCGTTGGTTACGCCGTTGGAATTGATGAACAAAAAAATGAAAATTATGTGGTGCAAATTTTTCCAAATCCAACAGATGGAATAGTCAATATAAATCTTGATAATGTTACCGGTAATACAGTAACCGTAAGTATTTATAATGAATTTGGTGAAGTAATTTATTATTATGAAATCACTGACAATAACGCTGAAGGATATCAACAAATACAAGCCGATTTGCAAGAATTCACAAACGGAATTTATCTAGTGAAAATAGTTTCAGATGATGTAATACACACGGAGAAATTGATATTGCAGGGGAGATAAGTGATGCAGTGATCCGGCGATAAAATTTAACTCGATAATTTCTAATTAGCATTAGGATTTTAAAGAAAATTCCACGGGTTGCAAACTGAATTTCCTGCGTAAGCTCAGATTGCGACATGAGCCTGCATGAACGCCTACCTATTACAACCCAATTGACACGATTCTATTGTGTTGCATAACACGAAGTGAAGATATGTTCTCACCAAATTCGATAATCCAACTCATTATTTTGGATGCGTGAAGTGGGCGTTTGTAATCCTTTGGAAAGTTTAAACACCTCATCGCGGATATACACCTGAATTTCTGAAACATTAATTTGTTTGTCTTTGTTGATGTCGGCTTGACCGTTTACTAATCCCTGGATCAAACAATAGGTGAATAATCCGTTTTTGTATTCACCGCCCTCAATAGATAGTTCTACTCCACCTGAACTAGAAATAACTGTTGCTCCCGTTCCGCGACGCAAATCAGTAAACAAGGTTTTTGTTAATTCATTGATGCTTTTTAAACCAAATGGCGTGTCGGTATATTTTACTAGATTACCGGCTGATCTGAAAAGTAATTCGCCATCAACGGGACGAGACTCAGTGGTATCAATTTGAATTTCATCTTTATCTACTTCACCGCTATGACAGGTGTCCAGGAATAATAATTTTTTAAGCGCTTTAATTTTATCTAATAAAAATTCAATTGATTCATACGGTATGCCTCTTTTTTCAGGCGCTCTAAAATCAATGTCATGTGAGGCAAAATAATAATCAAAATTTTCATCTAATACTCCGTGTCCTGCAACAAATACCAGCACTACATCATTGATATCAGCTTGTTCTAAAAATGGTTTTGCCTGCGTTAAATTCTCTAATGTTACCTGATCATCGGTTAATGATTTCGTGTACACATTAGAAAAGCCCGGACTATTTTGCATGGTAGTACAAATATCCAAGGCATCTTTTGCAGCATAATTCAAATTAAACTCTGTCTGCTGATATTTACTCACGCCAATTGCAAGCACATATAAATCAGGTTTTTCTTTTCCGGCATCAGAATGGATGATCACTGTTTTTTTATAACTTTCAACACCATTCTGATTCAGCACACTTACTTCAATTTTATTTCTTCCGCGCCCAAGTGATAAACTAAAACGGTCTGAAAATTCTTTCACTTGTTGTGATTTTAAATTGATTTCTTTTACTTCTACTTCATTAATCCATACGTTGATTCGGTCAAGCTCATACTTAGTATCTATGGCGTGAATTCCAATAGAAACGCTTGCATCAAATGTGTTGCGGCTCAGTTCTGCCAAATTAGTGATTTCAATACTCGGCAAATGAAAATCTCCATTGAGTTGATCTTCGGTGAAGTTCATTTTTTTCAATCTCTTCAAATAAGCTTTATGGTATGCCTCTATCACATCAGGTGTTGAAAAACCAATTTTCTCCAACACTTTATCCGGACGATTATATTTCAAGTCAAACTGATCAGGAAAAAAATATTCGCCCTCATGTTTAAATCCAATTTCTTTCAATGCCCCTTTGGTTATCAGGTAGTAATTATTTTCTAAAATGAATACGAATTCTTTATTTCTGAACGGAATGAGGGTTACCAGCATTTCTTTGTTTTTTAAGCTCCATAGTTTCAGCGTTCCGTCTTTACTTGATGTGATAAATTTATCTCCATCCGGATGAAAATTAATGTCTGTAATATAATCTGAATGTCCGGCAAACTCATGATGAATTTTTTGTTCATTTAAATCATAGAAAATTAAATTGTGCGCTGGTGTACTTACAATAACAAAATGATCACGAAAAAATATTTGATTAGCGTCTTGCGTTAATGTCTGCACAAGTTTACGATCATTCATTTGGTAAATAAACTGACCATACTTTAGAGAATTCAACCATAACTTGTCATTGCCAAGGAATTCAAAATTTTTAATCATGAAAGGCAAAGTATCTTTCTGTATTAAAAAATCATTTTCATGTTTTCCGGTAATTTTCCATTTGAATAAAATATTGGATGAATCAAGCGTTGCGACAAAGGTTGAATCAGAACTGAATGCTACATCAGTCCATTGTCTCCAATCAGCGGTATTATAGAGATGTCGTGTTTTTCCTTTCTCTGTGCTAGCCAGTGCAATATTGGGAATTTCAGACCAGCCGGTGTATACAATATGTTTTTTATCAGGTGACACGTCCATGGCGGTAACAGATCCAATTGGTTCCTGATAAGTACCAAACCAATTTTGCAAAATCATTTTTTTAGTATGCACAAATTGTCTGTCACGCAAAGTATAAGATGCAATTGGTTTTTTTGCGGCAAGATTTTCTTTGTAGTAAACCTGGTTACTTGAAGATGAAACATAATATCCCATTTTATCACCTTGGTGCACGCGCAATATACGATTCACGGCATGCAAATCAGGCCGGGTAACATTTACGCGCGGAAACAAATCAGCAAAATCAATTTCATAAATATATCCCAACTCATCACCTATATAAATTCTCATTCCGTCTTCACTGAAAACAGCCGTATTTTTTTGGAATACGTTTGAGCTGATTCGTGCTTTAATTTCCAGTGTTTCTGAGTCCCACACCACAATACTTCTATCTTTGCCGGCAGTCACAAAATATTTTCCGTCTTTGGTAAACCGTACATCCAAAATGGCTGAGCGGTGCGCGCGCAATTCTTTTAGTTTATTCCCGCTTTGATAATTATAAACATAAATGATTTCATCTGCCGCCACACCCACTAATAAATTCTTTTCAACTGAAACATCCACTGCATTAAATGGTGCATTCAGATAGTTAACGGCAAGGCTGTATTTTTTTCTTTTTTTGCCTTTAAGTTTCTTTTTAATGGCGCCGTTTTCAATGTACACTTCGTACTGTCCTGTTTGATCAAAAAAGTAAGTTTTCTTTCTGAAATCAGTGTCAGTAATATTTTTATTCTCTTTCAATTCTGATGTTTTCAATTCATATTCATACACTGAAAAATCAGTTTTAACAATGAGCTTTTTTTCATCATCAGAAAATTTCATTCCCAGGATATGATCCCGATGATCAATTTTAAAACTACTCATGGTTTTGAGGTGATTCATTTCCCAAATCAATACCTCATTATTTGCCGCAAGGCTCGCGAGGTAGTTACCTTGCACAGAATATTCAAGCAGCACAATCTGGTCTGAATGTCCTTTTTGAATAGCAAGATCAACCCGTTGAGTAAATCCGTTGATAGAAAACAATAATAATATGACTAGAACTACTTTGCTCATGGAATTTTCACACCCACATTTCTAAAAATATGTCCACCGTATGCCAAAGTAAATATTTGATCACTGCCTGAAAAAAAGTTTCCTGATGCACTGGATACTAATAAGCGGCAACGATTAAACGTGTATTCTTTTTGAAAAACATTGTCTAAATTCTGCATATACACACCGTAACCATACACTGCGTGTTCATAATCATCACCCGGCACCATTTGTCTATTTACATTATTGTCAAAAACAAAACCACCTGTGTAATGAACTAATTTTTGAATTGCCATCATTCCGCTGCCATCATCACAAATGATATTAATGCTTACGTTGTTGCTTTGCGCTTTGGTAATAAAATTTGTAAAATCAGGCTCTGTAGAAGGGCCGTCAATCCGATTTCCGGTTAGCAGCGTTATTGATCTATTTCCGGTTGAATTAGGTGATGCAATCAATGAGTCTAACGTTCTATCCAGAAGAGTAAGAATAAACAAAGGAGTATGTTGATTGTTTTCAGGCATGTCAGGCTCAGTCTCAGTATAATGGTAAAATTGCTGAATATTAAATGAAGACGTATTACCATACATATCACCTGCACTTTCACAAATAAAATCTGGAGAATTGTAATCATTCGCTTCAAAAATAGCCATGGCAAAATGGTCAGATAATGCTTTGCTGTTAAAATATCGCTCCATGTAATGCCCTGTATAGTTATAACGATGCCAGTTTAATGAAGCTCTGTCAATCAACAAAATAGTTGAATAATTCTGGGCGCTCGAGCTGATAACGGTTGATGACGTTTGGGTAAAACTCAAATCGCTGTTGTTGAGACTTGAGTCAACAAAAGTATACGCTGAATAATCACTGATGCTTTGGTCACCAATCAAGGTCACAATATCCACATCTAATTCTAACTCAGTTGCTGTATGACTTATATATTGCGTGCCCACAATGAATGAAGCCGTATCCATCACAAGTACATCTTGCTCATCCACAACATAAACTTGTTTGTCACAGCCAAGCACAATCCATGATATGGCAATTATGAAATTTCTCCTACTCTTCATCCACATACAAGTAATGTTTTTTTGTGAAATCTTTCGTTGATAAAAGATAAATTCCAATATGAAATTCCACTTGCCAATGAGATGCAATTACATTTCTCTTTGCACTATTGATTGGCCGATTAAACCGCAATGACCAGTTTAGATTTTTTGTTCTGATTCCTAAACCTAGTGTGCTATACCAATAAGGATGCTCATCATATAACAGACCGTATAAATGATAGTCACCAAAATCAGGTGTTGCATAATAGATTGGTTTGCCACCCAGTAAATTTCCGTCATCTGATGGCCCTTGAATGTCTGTGTTTTTTTCTGCATTAAAAGTTAATCCTGCAAGTAGGTATGGGCTATTGGCTGACTTAAAAAATTTGTACGTTACATACACAGGCAATCTGAAACTTTTTGTGCCAATGATACGATTCACTTCATACGGTTGTTCAAAATGATATACCGTGCGCTGATTTGCAAAATACATCTCAGCATTAACCGTATATCTTTTCCATGAAAAATTTGATATCACACCAAACATGTAGGCATTAAATACACTGTTTTTATTGATAACACCGCTTCCGGTTGAACGCTCTTTGTAAAATAAATTTCCGTTGGATGTGAAGAATGAACTATCAGCTGCATGCGCCCTGCGAAAAACATTGGTGCCGGTCATCAAACCTATATCCAGTGATTGCGAAAATAAAGTTGATGAAGTGACAATAAATATCACACAACTTATGATATGTAAACGCGCTTTCATTTCTTTTTGTAGATATAATAGCGCAAAGCCCAAATGACTGACACATCATAAGGCAATTTACCTGACATATCATTGCGCGTTGCATAACTCAATCCGTTGATAAAAAACAGCGATCGTCCAAAACGAATATTAAAAACCTCTGAAGTAATTGACCAACTGAGCGGACTTGGATGCAGCTCACTGACATTAGTTGTTTTGTGCAAGCCAAATCCAATATCGTAAAAGAAAAAGAAACTGACAAGATTTCCTTTGATTGCCAACAGGGGTTTCTTGATTTTAACCTGCGCAAACCATTCACCGTTTTTAAAGTAAGAGAGATGAAATCCCATACCAAAATGTAACTCATCACGCGTTTTCTTTTTGGCAGATAACCATCTGTTTTTTTCTTTCAGTACCAAATAATTGTAGCCGAGATGTACTCCAAAATTCATGGGTAATGGTCCGTCTAACGGAGTTGTCCAGCAATGTTCAACACCAATTGAAATAGCATTTTTTCGTCTGAAATCAGGTGTGATATTTGAATTGTCATAAGGCTGATAAATCCCTATCCCTTTCTGACCATCATAGTATTGTGACTTGCCACTGAGAGCCGTCAGAAAAAAAACTAGTATGAGCCAAATGCGATTCCGCATGAAACTGTGTTTTGAATTTTCCCCAGCTCCGTTTTCAATGTGCCAATTGTGGCTAGTTGTTTGCGCCTTCGCTCTTTACGAGAATAAAAGTACAATTATTTTAGAATTATCATGCATTTAATTTTTATTCCCGCATTGAGGTATTGAACAATTCATGTCCTTGTCTGTTAATAGAGCGGACTTGATTTGCACTTTCATTTTTTCTTTAGTCAGCAAAAAAGAAATTTACCTTGGTGATAAAATTGAATCCAATTTGATTGAAGTGATGAAAATATTCTTCAATCTTTTTAGTAAAGATTATTTTGATTTGTTATGATTACTACAGACATTATTGTAATTGGCGCCGGACCCGCAGGCTTGTTTACCGTTTTTGAAGCAGGTTTACTTAAGTTGCGCTGTCATTTAATTGATTCGCTACCTCAGCCGGGCGGGCAGTTGAAAGAAATATATCCTAAAAAACCCATTTATGATATTCCGGGTTTTCCAATAGTGAATGCCGGCGAATTAGTTGACAGGTTGATGGAACAAATTGCTCCGTTTAAACCTGGTTTTACATTAGGAGAATCAGCACAAAAAATTGATGAAAGAGAAGATGGAAATTTTATTGTAACAACCAATTTAGGCACACAACATAAAGCTCCGGTAATTATTATTGCCGGCGGACTTGGTGTTTTTGAACCCAGAAAACCTCCGGTAGATAAACTTGAATTTTTTGAAAACAAAGGAGTTGAATATATGGTGCGAGATCCACAGATCTACCAAAATAAAAAAATGGTTATTGCCGGTGGCGGAGATTCTGCTTTAGATTGGTCAATTTATCTGGCAGAAAATAATATTCCTTCTCACATTACGCTGGTACATCGCAACAATTCATTCAGAGGACATCTTGATTCAGTGCAAAAAGTAATGGATCTTAGCGCAGCAGGCAAAATTAATTTGATTACTGAAGCAGAAGTAATTTCCATGGACGGTGACAGCCACCTCAAATCAGTGACAATAAAACATGCTACCCAGGGAGAATTTCAACTAAGCGCTGACCATTTTGTTCCGCTTTTTGGTTTAAAACCTAGCTTGGGTCCTATGGCTGAATGGGGACTTGAAATTGACAAAGGATCACTTGTTGTCAACACAAAAGATTACAGCACCAACCGCAAAGGAATTTTTGCCGTTGGAGATATCAATACGTACGACGGAAAACTAAAACTTATACTCTGCGGTTTTCATGAAGCAACACTTGCTGTACAAGCAGCCTTTGCTCGCATCTATCCGGATAAAAAACAGGTATTAAAATATACCACCGTGAATGGTATCAATGGTTTTTAATTCTGCAAACATGAATGAATACTGAACAAGACGGGTTGTAATAAATAATCGTTCTGTTGCCACAGGTAGCGCCCTGCGCCTACGCGAAGAATTTGATTTGCAACCCTTCAATTGACATGCAGATTCTATTGCTTAAATTGGGATACATGCAGTTGGCTAACATTCTGATAATCTCAAATCACCCGGTTCAGCAGATTCCACTGATACTGAATAGGTAAAAAAATCTGGGGCTTGATCTAAATTAAATCCTTTTAAAAAGAACATTATTTTTTCAATTTTAAGCAAACCTTGTTTCATTTTTAACGTTACTTTGTATAGACCAAGTACTGCAAACTATGTCTAGAGTAGTTACCTATGTTTTTGATAAAATGTTTGAGCGCAAAGAAACCGTTTCATACAAAGAGAAACGCACGGTGGTGATTTCATTTTTTATTCTCACCGCAATTACCCTGGCATTTTTTATATTCATTTGAGTAGATCAAATACTCAACAATTTTTCTACCAGTTCACGGTGATTTGAAAGGCGCGGAATTTTATGTTGCCCTCCTAACTTATTTTCTGATTTTAGCCAGGTATCAAATAGACCTTCTTTTGCCAGTGTAATCGTCGGTAAATTCAATGAAAGATTTCCGGTGCGCTTTGCTTCATAATCTGAATTCACGCTTTTCAATTCTCCATCTAAAATATGAATGAAAGCAACTAAATCTTCAGGCATTTTTGAAAACTCAATCAACCATTCGTGTCGGGCGCTTTGATTTTCTGACATGTAAATTGGGGCAACGGTGTAATCTCTGATGGCAGCTTGGGTTTTAATGCATGTTGCAGCAATTGCCTGTTCAGCATTTTCTACTACCAACTCTTCCCCCGCTACATTGATAAAACTTTTTGTGCGCCCGGTAATTTTAAATCGGTATGGCAAGGTGGATGTAAAACGGATAGTATCTCCAACAAGATATCTCCACAAACCTGCATTAGTTGAAATCACCAGGGCATAGTTCACTCCCGCCTCAACTTCATCAATGCTGCAAACAATTTTTGAATCAATACCTTCAAATGAATCCATGGGAATAAATTCGAAATAAATTCCGTAATCAAGCATGAGTAATAAATCAGTTTGGTCCAATTGATCCTGAATACCAAAAAATCCCTCAGATGCATTATAGGTTTCAACATAATGCATGTCTTTAAACGGAATTATTTTTTTAAACTGATCACGGTACGGTTCAAAATTTACTCCGCCATGCATGAATAATTCAAGATTAGGCCAAACCTCACGCATATTTTTTTTGCCGGTAATTTCTAAAATTCTATTGCACAAAACTAAGGTCCAGCTTGGCACACCTGCAAGTATATAAATATCTTCATGCATGGTGCTGTGCGCAAGTTTTTCAATTTTCTCTTCCCATGCACTCATTAAGGCAATTTCCTTTGATGGGGTTCTTCTGATTTCAGCCCACCAGGGCATATTTTTCAAAATGATGGCTGATAAATCACCAAAATATGAATCGTCACTGAGATAATTTATTTCTGCACTGCCGCCTAATACCAGATGTTTTCCTTTATAGAGTTTTCTGTCCGGCAATTGGTGATAGTATAGACTAAGCAAATCTTTTCCGCCTTTATAATGGCAATCTTCTAATGACTCTCGTGAAACGGGAATAAATTTACTTTTACCTGAAGTAGTGCCTGATGATTTTGCAAACCATTTGATTTCTGTATTCCAGGTAATCATTTGCTCATTCTTAAATAGCTGATCAATTACAGGTTTGAAATTTTCATAATCAGTAAGCGGAACTGCCTTTTTGAAATCTTGAAAATTTTTAATGGATGAGAAGTTATGCTGTTTACCAAATTGGGTTTCGCTTGCGCGATCAATCAATGAAAACAAAACTTCACGTTGTACCTCAACAGGATATTTTCTGAACAAATCAATTTGATGCAATCTTTTTTTGATGAACCATGAGAAAATAGAATTAAACGGCATAGCTCACCTGAGATTGACCAAGGTGTATGAAAAAGTACGCTGATGTTGATCAGACGAACAGATAGAATGCCACACCTATCAACAACAGCACAATAATAATCGGTGCAATGATCGTGGTAGAGTCATCAAAATAAGTACGGTTATCTGCTGCGTGGCCATGGCTGTCGTGCCCGTGGTCATGTCCATGATCGTGATGATGTTCTGACATACAAGTTGAATTTTGGGTAAAGATAAGGAAATTTTCTTTGCTTGATATTTGTGATGTTCAATCGGCCATCATTACAGAATTAAGGAGCTGTATCACAATATCCAAACGTATAATATGGTACGAAACTGGTCACCGATTAATCCACCAAATATTCCATTCACATATTAATATGACTCAACGGGCAGTATTTATTCATAACTTAGAATTCTCAAAAAAGAACAACCATGAAAAAACTGCTACTCACGCTAATGGCTTCAGCGTTTATTATTTTTTCTTCAATCAGCCAAGAAAATTATTCGCGCATTAAAATTTACGGTACAGCGCAAGAACTCAACGAGGCGCGAAATCTAGGCATTTCTCTTGATCATGGTGAATACAAAACCAATACCTGGTTTATCACTGATCTTTCTGAGACTGAAATGGCAATACTTGATTCACTTGGGTATCATTATGAAATTATGATTGAAGATGTGAGTGCGTATTATGTTGCCAATAGCCTTACTACGATTCACCAACATAAAGATGATGAGCGCTCTGCTTGTCCTTCAGCGGGCGGTTCAGGTGGTTTTGTTGTGAATGATCCGATGAACTGGCAGTTGGGTTCAATGGCAGGATTTTATACCTATCAAGAATTTCTGGATGAGTTGGATTCAATGGCATCAAAATATCCAAACCTCATCACCAGCAAAGCACAAATTTCAGCGTTCACTTCTATTGAGGGTCGCCCACTTTATTGGGTGCGCATTTCTGATAATCCAAACTCTGATGAAACAGAAGAAGAAGTTCTATATACAAGCATTCATCATGCACGTGAGCCCGCCAGCCTTTCTCAATTGATTTATTACATGTGGTGGATACTTGAAAATTACGGCACCAATGATGAGGTAACTTATTTGGTTGATGAAACAGAAATGTATTTTATTCCTATGATTAATCCTGATGGTTACGTTTATAATGAAACTACAAATCCAGGCGGAGGCGGTATGCACCGTAAAAACAGACGCAACGTGGGTACCTCAAACAAAGGCGTTGACTTAAACCGGAATTATAGCTATGAATGGGGTACAACCGGCGTCTCATTCTCGCCTAATAATGATACCTATTGCGGAACAGCAGCCTTCAGTGAACCTGAGACGCAAGCCGTGAAATGGTTCTGTGAAAATCATGATATTCAATTTGCATTCAACGCGCATACTCATGGTAATATGCTTCTTTTCCCATACGGATATGACACTCCAATGGCTCCTGATCATGATTATTTTCAGGCGTTCACCAATCACATGGTTTTATATAATGGATACAGCGCGATAAAAAGTTCTGATCTCTATCCTGCCTCAGGTGACTCTGATGACTGGATGTATGCAGACGATTTAGTTGCCAAACCTAAAATTTTTGCCATGACTCCTGAATGTTCAAGTGAAGGAACCTCAAATGATTTCTGGCCGCCGCAATCAAGTATTCATGATATTTGTGCAGTTAATATCTGGATGAATAAAACGCTTGCACACATGCCACACGTGTATGGGGTAGTTACTGATCAAGATCCTAATCAGATTGCCGTAACCAGTGGATATTTTCATTATGAGATTGAACGTCTCGGTCTTGAAAACGGAGACATCACAGTAAGCATGACTGCGCTCACAGGCATTCAAACCTTGGGCACACCAAACGTGCATACATTGAATATCATGGATATTGAAAATGATTCTATCAGTTTTGTGCTTGACCCCGGAATTCAATTTGGTGATGAAATAAAATATCTTTTAAAAACAGACAACGGAACCTGGATTAAAATTGATACTATTACGAAAACCTATGGTTCAGGAACCGCAGTATTTTCTGATGACTGCAATGATCTTGCAAATTGGACAGGCGACTGGAATTTTACTTCTGAAGATTTTATCTCTGCGTCAAATTCTATTACTGATAGTCCTTTTACAAATTATTCTGATGATGAAAATTCAGAAATTGAACTAAACCAATCTTTCTCATTTGAAAATGCAACGTATGCTTACGCTAATTTTTATGCAAAATGGGAAATTGAAAATGACTATGACTACGTTCAGTTCATGGCCTCAACGGATGGTGGAACCAGTTGGATTCCCTTGTGTGGAAAATACACCAATGCAGGCAATTCAAATCAAGATTTAGATAATCCGCTCTATGATAATTTTCAAACTGAATGGGTTCTTGAAGAAGTTGATCTCTCAGATTTTGTTGGCATGACAGATGTCCGCTTTAAATTCAGATTAATTTCAGATGCCGGTGTAACTGAAGATGGTTTTTACTTTGATGATTTTGCTATCTATACAGATCATATTGATGATTCAGGCACTGATGAATTTACGCAAAACGTGCTCAGCATATTCCCTAATCCCGCACATGATGTCATCACCTTGCAATTCACCAATTATTCTGCTATTTCACAAGTTGAAATTTACAATGAATTAGGCGAATTGGTGAGCGCATGGAAACCAACTTCATCAACCCAATTATTGAATGTCCAAAATTGGGCTGAAGGTGTTTACCTGATTAAAACAATTTCTGAAACACATGCTGCGCAGGTTAGTAGAGTGGTTGTGGTGAAATAAACACACCTTAGGGTTTTTGATTGTAGGCGCAGGTCTCGACCTGCGCCTACAAATCAGCGATGTATTTTGAAAACAATACCATCATTTTTTTCTTCTTACTAATTCAGTCTGCCCAATCTTGTTCTACCCTATTCTTCTAAAACATCTATCTTTGTAGGCATAGAAAAGGTTATGAACGCAGAAGAATTTAAACAAGATATACTGAACGGAATTCCAAAAAATATTCCGTCACAAAAAGAATATGATGCATCAATTAATCATGCACCAAAAAGGAAAGACATTCTTTCAAAGGAAGAAAAAAAATTAGCACTCAAAAATGCACTGCGGTATTTTCCGGCAGAACAGCATGCTGAATTGGCAAAGGAATTTGCAGATGAATTAAAAAAATACGGTCGTATTTATATGTACCGGTATCGTCCGGATTATAAGATGTATGCTCGTCCTATTTCTGAATATCCGGGCAAGTGTGAACAGGCGCGTGCTATCATGGTTATGATTCAAAACAATTTGGATTATGCCGTTGCGCAACATCCGCATGAGCTAATCACGTATGGCGGTAATGGAGCCGTGTTCCAGAATTGGGCACAATACCGGTTAACCATGCAATACCTTGCCAACATGACAGATGAACAAACTCTGGTAATGTACAGCGGGCATCCACTTGGATTATTCCCTTCACACAAAGATGCACCGCGTGTTGTTGTAACCAACGGTATGGTAATTCCTAATTATTCAAAACAAGATGATTGGGAAAAATTCAATGCATTAGGTGTGAGTCAATATGGACAAATGACTGCCGGATCATACATGTACATTGGTCCGCAAGGTATAGTTCACGGCACCACCATCACTGTTTTGAATGGATGTCGCAAATTAAAAAATGCACAAGATGGGAAGAGAAAATTATTCCTGACATCCGGCTTAGGTGGCATGAGTGGAGCCCAACCTAAAGCAGGAAATATTGCCGGTGTAATTTCAGTCACTGCCGAGGTAAACCCAAAAGCTACGCATACCAGACATTCGCAAGGATGGGTTGATGAAGTAATTTCTGATTTGGATGCGCTTTGCGAAAGAGTAAAAAAAGCAAAAGCAGAAAATGAAATTGTATCCATTGCCTACCAAGGAAACGTGGTTGACGTATGGGAAAAATTTGATGCAGAAAATATTTATGTTGATTTGGGTTCTGATCAAACTTCGTTACATAATCCATGGGCAGGTGGTTATTATCCGGTAGGTATTTCATTTGATGAAGCCAACGCATTGATGGCAAACAATCCGGAGGAATTTAAAAAACAAGTTCAACATACATTAAGAAAACACGCTGACGCAATCAATAAACATACTGCAAAAGGAACGTACTTTTTTGATTATGGAAATGCTTTTCTGCTTGAAGCAAGTCGTGCAGGTGCAGATGTCATGGCGGCAAACGGAATTGATTTCAAGTATCCAAGTTATGTCCAAGATATCATGGGTCCTATGTGTTTTGACTATGGTTTCGGACCTTTCAGATGGGTTTGTACATCAGGTAAACCAGAGGATTTAAAAACAACCGATAACATTGCCTGTGAAGTGTTGGAAGAAATAAGAAAAAATTCTCCGGCAGAAATTCAGCAACAAATGGCTGATAATATTCAGTGGATAAAAGGAGCGCAGGAAAATAAATTGGTAGTTGGTTCACAAGCCCGCATCTTATATGCCGATGCTGAGGGAAGAATAAAAATAGCATCTGCATTCAACAAAGCAATCAAAGACGGAAAAATTGGTCCCGTTGTTTTGGGGCGTGATCATCATGATGTTTCTGGCACTGATTCACCATTCAGAGAAACCTCCAATATTTACGACGGATCAAAATTTACCGCCGACATGGCCATTCACAATGTCATTGGAGACGGCTTCCGTGGTGCTACATGGATCTCCATTCACAACGGTGGTGGCGTTGGATGGGGTGAGGTAATTAATGGTGGTTTCGGTATGTTGCTTGACGGCTCAGCAGATTCTGACCGCCGCCTCAACATGATGCTCCATTGGGATGTCAACAACGGAATAGCGCGCCGCAGCTGGGCACGAAACGAAGGTGCAATTTTTGCCATCCAACGTGAAATGCAACGCACTCCACTACTCAAAGTCACCTTACCCAATTTGGTGAGTGATCAGATTTTGGAGGGATTGGTTTGATGAAATTCTGACAAAACAAATCGTCATAGTTTTTACCAATATATTCTTTGGATCATTTGTATTAAAAGAATATACTCTAAGTCACCTCAAAAAAAAACCCGGACAAAATTCATCCGGGTTTTTTGTGTTTATCAGGAATAATTTATTTAATCTCCCAAGTTTTGTCACCTGAAAGAATAGAGTCTAATGATTGTTTTCCTTTTAATTTTTGTGCTTGTTCAATTTGATGTGTCATGCCTTCTTCATAGACCGGGCGCTCTTTTGCGTAAATCACACCAAATGGACGAGGGAATACCACCCCATCAAATTCATTATTGAAAAAACGTGAAATCAAATTGGCTTTTGTTTTATCTTGCTCATCATGTATCCATAAATGATCATGAGGAATATTGTTTGCTTTGATGTCAACAATGCGCGGCATCAAACCATCCAACATGATTCCTTTTTCATCATTGTTTCCAAAAATGAGCGGCTTGCCATGTTCAAGATAAATTGCCTGTTCTTTTTTTGTGTCTTTTTCTGAAAAAGCAAAAAACGCTTCATCATTAAATACAGGGCAATTTTGATATACCTCAACAAATGATGTTCCTTTAAATGCATGTGCGCGTTTTAAAACTGCCTGCATGTGTTTTGGATCACGATCTAATGAACGTGCAACAAAAGAAGCGTTTGCACCCAATGCCAATTCTGATGGATTGAATGGTTCCTCAACACTTCCTAACGGCGATGTTTTTGTTACTTTACCGCGTTCAGATGTTGGAGAATATTGTCCTTTAGTCAAACTGTAAATCTGATTATTGAATACCAGATAATTCAGGTTGAAATTTTTCCGCATGGCGTGAATGAAGTGATTACCTCCAATTGAAAAAGCATCACCATCACCAGAAATAACCCAAACACTCAAATCAGGATTTGCCGCTTTCACACCGGATGCAATAGCTGCAGCACGACCGTGAATACTGTGCATTCCAAACGTATCCATGTAGTAGGTAAAACGTGATGAACATCCGATACCGGAAATAAAAACAAATTTTTCTTTTGGCACTCCCAAATCAGGGAAAACGGTTTGCACTTGTTTGAGAATAGAATAATCTCCGCAACCCGGACACCATTTTACTTCTTGGCTTGATGAGTAATCTTTTGCCGTCAGTTTATTTTCTGTTACTGTTGTGTCCATCTTCGTTTATTTTAACAATTCAACAATTTTTTCTTTTAGCTCTGTAGTGGTGAATGGCAAGCCCTGTACTTTTGATAATCCAATTGCAGGAATCAAAAATTTTCCTCTGATTAATTGCAATAACTGACCACAGTTCATTTCAGGGATAAGCACTTTATCATAGCTCTTCAACACCTCTTCCAAGTTTTTTGGAAATGGATTCAAGTGACGCAAATGAACGTGTGAAACATCATACCCTTCACTAATACATTCACGGGCTGCCGTTTTAATTGCGCCATAAGTTGATCCCCATCCAAGAACTAATAATTTGCCTTTATCTTTTCCACTTTCTGCTTTTGCCAATGGAAGAGTATCTGCAATTTTCTGAATTTTCTCAGCGCGGATTGCAACCATTTTTTCGTGGTTCATTGGATCATGAGAAACGTTACCGGTTTCATGCTGTTTTTCCAATCCGCCAATGCGGTGCTCTAATCCTTTAGTACCTGGAACAATCCATGGGCGTGCTAATTTTTCGTCACGTTTGTATGGTAATAATGTTCCTTCAGCTCCATTTGGTTTATCTAGAAAATTTACTTTGATATCTTTCAGATCTGCAGCTTTTGGAAACAACCATGGTTCTGAACCATTCGCAATGTATCCATCAGTAAGCAGAATTACAGGTGTCATGTGTTCAACTGCAATGCGGCACGCTTCAAATGCCATACTGAAACAATCAGATGGAGATGAGGCTGCAATCACTGCAACAGGCGCTTCACCGTGACGACCATACATGGCCATCAATAAGTCAGCTTGCTCAGTTTTTGTTGGTAATCCTGTTGATGGTCCACCGCGTTGCACATTCACAATCACGAGCGGAATTTCAAGCATGGTAGATAAACCAGCTGCTTCAGTTTTCAATGCCATTCCCGGCCCTGATGTTGTGGTCACTGCAAGATTTCCAACATAAGCAGCACCAATGGCAGAACAAATTCCGGCAATTTCATCTTCAGCCTGAAAAGTTTTTACCGCATTGGTTTTATATTTTGCCAACTCATGTAGAATATCTGTTGCAGGCGTAATAGGATATGAACCAAGAAATAATGGTAATCCTGATTTTTCTGCAGCTGCAATCAAACCAATGGCTGTTGCGTGATTACCGGTAATTGAGCGATAAGTACCTGAAGGCAATTTAGCCGCATTGACAACATAACGGGTATTAAAAATTTCTGTATTATCACCATAATCCCAACCGGCTTGCAATGTTTTAATATTTGCATCGGCGATTTCAGGTTTTTTTCCAAATTTTTCTTTGATGAATGCAATGGTAGAATCCGGTGATTTATCAAACATCCAGAAAAGCAGTCCTAATACAAACATGTTTTTTGAACGCTCAATTTCTTTCATTCCCAAACCTGATGCAGCAAGGCAATCTTTGGTGTGTTTGGTAACGTCAACTTTGTGCACGGTATATTCATCCAGTGAGCTATCATCAAGCGGACTTGCACCTTCAGGATATTTAGCAAGATTGAGATTTTTTTTATCAAAGCCGGCAATGTTTGCAATGATAACGCCTCCTTTTTTCAAGCGTGGTAAATCAACTTTTAATGCAGCTGCGTTCATAGCAACTAGCACGTCATAGTTATCACCCGGGGTAAAAATTTCTTTACTTCCAAAATGCACCTGAAATCCGGATACACCGGCAATGGTGCCTATTGGGGCACGTATCTCAGCAGGATAATCAGGGAAAGTACTCAGGTCATTCCCTAATAATGCAGCAGTGTCAGTAAACTGCATACCTGTTAACTGCATTCCGTCTCCTGAGTCACCTGCAAAACGCACAACGGCGCTTTCTGACTCAATAACTTTTTTTTGTAATGGTGAACTGGTTTCTGTACTCATGTTCAATGATGATTAAGAATGTAACATTTGCTTTTTCGCGAGCAACTCGTCTTTTGATTCTGCACGTTCTGCATCAGGCTGGCAACAATCAACCGGACAAACCGATGCGCATTGAGGTTCATCATGAAAACCAATACACTCAGTACATTTATCCGGAACGATGTAATAGAAGTCTGAAGACACAGCCTCTTGTTCAGTATCTGCATCTAAAGTTAATCCACTTTTGGTGACTACATTTCCACTAAGAGAAGTTTTGTCTGACATCATCCAGCTTGTTCCGCCTTCATAAATTGCCCCATTAGGACATTCGGGTTCACAAGCCCCACAATTGATGCAATCGTCTGTAATCCTGATAGCCATACGTCTTTATCTAAGAATTTCGTGCTGTAAAGGAACAGGTAATTCATCATATCTAAAATGATATATGTCATAATTCAACTCTGTGATTACGGATATATTTGGTCACTGATATCAGGTATTTATATGGGTTCTGTCTCACTAATACTTTTACTGATTTGCGGCATCTTGTTTGCCGGTGGTGGTATTCTATTATCCAAAGCCTTAGCTCGCTCATCATTTAATGCAACTAAAGGTTTGCCTTATGAGTGCGGTATACCAACCGTTGGAACGTCATTCATTCAATTCAACGTAGGATATTATTTGTTTGCACTGATTTTTTTGGTGTTTGATGTTGAGTTGGTATTTATGTACCCGTGGGCAGTTGTTGTGCGTGAAGTTGGTTTACCTGCTTTCATTGAAATTCTCGTATTCATGTTCATTTTGTTCATGGGCTTTTTATATGCCTGGAGAAAGGGGGCGCTGAAATGGGTATAGATGAAAATAACAAAACAGTTTTTCCGGGTCTTGCTGAAAAAAATGAGCAAGGCGGATTTGTTGTTACCAAATTAGATGACGCCATCAATTGGGCTCGTTCAAATTCATTGTGGCCCTTAATTTTTGGCACCAGTTGTTGCGCTATTGAAATGATGTCTGCCGCAGATGCCAAATATGATTGGTCAAGATTTGGTTTTGAAGTAGCGCGCGCATCACCAAGACAAGCAGATTTAATTATCGTATCAGGTACCATTGTAATGAAAATGGCACCGGTACTCAAAAGACTTTACGATCAATTACCTGATCCAAAATACGTAATTGCCATGGGCGCTTGCGCAGTTTCTGGTGGTCCATTTTTTTACAATTCTTATTCAGTGGTGAAAGGGGTTGATCACATCATTCCGGTTGACGTGTATATTCCGGGATGCCCTCCACGACCTGAAGCTTTGTTGCATGGAATGATTTCTCTGCAAGAAAAAATTAAACACGAAACCAATTTTAAAAAAAAGAATAAAGCATGAATCATGAATCACTCATGGCAGAAATTCTTCGCCTTGCTCCGGATGTTCCGGCTGCAATTGAAGGTGATTTTGTGGTAGTGCGTGCTGACAAAACTTTGTTTTTTAATTTGATGAAACTATTCCAGCATGATGCTATTCTTCACCTGAATTATTTGCATAATATCACGTGTGTTGATTATAAAGAATATTTAGAAATGGTGTATCATCTGAGCAGTACAAAACACAATGCCATCATTTTGGTAAAAGTGAAACTGAATGATGTAGAAAATCCTGAAATTGATTCGTTGTATCCGCTATGGAAAACGGCAGAATTGCATGAAGATGAAGCGTATGATTTGTTTGGTGTACGATTTACAAATCATCCAAATTTACGCCGCATATTTTTAGGTGAAGCGTGGGAAGGTTATCCCATGCGAAAAAATTATACCGATGACAACATGATAAAACTCTAATGTTGATTGAAGAAAACCATATAGCAGAATCAGGTGAATTTATCATCAACATGGGGCCACAGCACCCCTCAACGCATGGCGTGTTGCATTTAAAAATTTGGCTTGATGGAGAAACCATTCTGAAGATTGAACCCAACTTGGGTTATATTCATCGTTCAGTAGAAAAAATTTGTGAAAATCTTTCTTATCGGCAATTCAGTTTTCTCACCAGCCGGATGGATTATTTGTCCTCACATATTAATAATGAAGCATGTGCGCTAGCTGTTGAAAAGGCCATACAAATTGAAGCAACCCCACGTGCAAAAGCGGTGAGAATTTTACTGGCTGAACTTACGCGGCTTGCATCTCATCAACTCTGGTGGGCTGCCATTGGACTTGATCTGGGAGCGGTTACTCCTTTTTTCTACGCATTCAGAGAAAGAGAATTACTCAATGATATTATAGAACAAACTTGTGGTGCAAGGCTCACCCAAAATTTTATCATTCCGGGTGGTATCATGCAAGATATTCATCCTGACTTTCAGAAACGAGTGAAGGAAGCCATGCAACAAATCAAATCTAAATTTGATGAATACGATCAGTTGCTCACCGGGAATGTAATTTTTCAGCAACGCTTAAAAGGAGTTGGATATCTATCACCAGAAAATGCAATTAGTTATGGTTGCTCTGGTCCAACTGCGCGTGCATCAGGCATCAGTTGTGATGTGCGTAAAAAAGTACCTTATGAAGGATATGATCAATTGCAGTTTAATGAAATAGTGCGACACGAGGGAGATTGCTGGGGACGTTATCTGGTCAGAATAGCAGAAATGCGTGAATCAGTTTCAATTATTGAACAACTAATAGACAATATTCCCGACGGAGATTTTCAAGCAAAGACAAAAGCTGTGATCAAATTACCAAAAGGAGAATTTTACCAGCGTGTGGAAACAGCACGCGGAGATTTTGGAGTTTATCTGGTAAGCGACGGAGGTAATACACCCTATCGTTGCAAATTCAGATCACCTAATTTGTCTAACCTTTCTGCAATTCCTGAAATAGCACAGGGATCGAAAATCGGAGATCTTGTAGCTATAATGGCAACCGTTGATTTAGTAATACCTGACATTGACAGATAACCATGCAAAACGAACCTTCATATAGTTTTTCAGCACTAGCCGCACGTTTTCACAACTGGCTGGATGCGGCTATTGAAAGTGATTTTATTTTGCAAGTCACTGAACTCATCATTACTGGTGTCCTGCTTCTCGTTTTTCTGGTACTGCTCTGTTTCTTTTTAGGATACATGGAAAGAAAAGTTGCTGCCTTCATGGAGATTCGTTTGGGTCCTAACCGTGTTGGCCCCAAAGGAAGTTTGCAAATTATTGCAGATACCATTAAGCTATTATTCAAAGAAGGATTAACACCAAATCAGGCAGATAAATTTTTATTCAATCTTGCGCCGGCAATCATGGTAATTACTGCCCTACTTGCTATTGCCCCTTTAGCATTCGCGAAAAATTTTCAGATATGGGATTTAAATATTGGATTACTTTATGTGTCTTCAATTTCATCTATGGCCGTAATTGGTGTGTTAATGGCCGGTTGGTCAAGCAGCAATAAATATTCACTCATTGGTGCAATGCGATGTGGAGCACAAATTGTAAGTTATGAATTGTCTGTTGGGCTGTCATTGATTTCAATTGTTGTGCTTGCGGGTAGTATGCAGATTTCTGAAATTGTAGAAAGCCAGGCAAACGGTTGGTGGATTTTCAAAGGACATATTCCGGTACTCATTGCATTTGTTATTTTTATTATTGCATCAACAGCAGAAATTAATCGTGCGCCGTTTGACCTTACAGAAGCTGAACAAGAATTAACCGGTGGTTTTCACACCGAATATTCAGGCATGAAATTCGCCATGTTTCTATTGTCAGAGTACATCAACCTGTTTATTGTATCAGCGATTGCAGCAACTATTTTTCTAGGAGGTTGGATGCCATTTCACATTGGAGGATTAGATGGATTTAATCACGCGATGGATTACATTCCGTCATCTATTTGGTTTTTTGGAAAAACATTTTTAATCATTTTCATCATCATGTGGTTTAGATGGACTTTTCCACGCTTGCGCATTGATCAATTATTGAATTTAGAATGGAAATATTTGCTGCCAATCAGCATGATAAATATATTATTGATAACCGCCATGACGATTTTCGGCTGGCATTTTTAAAAGAGACTATTTTGTTTTTAAAAGATTATTTTGGTTCCATATTCACCTCGGTGAAATCACTCCTTACAGGAATGAAACTCACCGGCTATTATTTTGTGCATCCGAAAGAAATTGTCACAGAAGAATACCCGAATAATCGTGAAAAATTAAAAATGAATGAGCGCTTCAGAGGTGAAGTTATCATGCCGCATGACGATAAAAATGAACATCGTTGCACGGGTTGTCAATCTTGTGAAATTGCATGTCCAAATGGTTCAATAAAAATTGTCACCAAAATGGAAGTGCAGCCTGATGGTAAAAAGAAAAAACAATTAGACACGTGGGTGTATCACTTTGATATGTGCACTTTATGCAATATGTGCGTTCATGCTTGTCCATCAGATGCCATTGTGATGGGTCAGAATTTTGAACATAGCGTGTACGATAAAAAACAACTGAAAAAAATATTGAATAAACCCGATTCCAAATTAATGTCAGGAGTAGAAGAATGAGTGCATCCACTGTCATATTTTATATTTTGTCCGGCATAATTCTGGGTGGAGGATGGCTTGCCGTTACCTCGCGAAAAATTTTCAGAGCAGCAGTTTTTCTATTGTTCTCATTGGTTGGCATTGCTGGCTTATATTTCTATCTGAATTATGAATTTTTAGGCGCCGTTCAAATTGTTGTATATGTGGGCGGAATTGTGGTATTGCTGATCTTCTCAATTTTTCTGACCAGTGATGCAGGATCTGACATGAAGAAACCAACTTTTTTACGCGCATTTTTTTCAGCACTTGCAGCGAGTTGCGGAACTGCTCTGGTATGCACAGTTTATGCATGGCATCATTTCACCATGTCAACTTCAAGTGTCATGGAACCCACCGCACGAAATATTGGACGCCTCATGTTAAGCACCGGAGACAAGGGATATATGTTGCCGTTTGAAGTGATAAGCATTTTACTGCTCATTGCCATGGTGGGTTGTATTGTCATAGCCATCAAATCAAAAGATAAAGATATACCTGCATCAACTGACACAATAAAAAAAGAAACGCTATAATGGAAGAACCCGGTTTGATACATATTTTGTTCGTAAGCACGGTGCTTTTTTTTATTGGAATTTATGGATTCCTCACCCGGCGCAATATGATTACCATGCTCATGGCAATAGAGTTAATTTTAAATAGTGTCAATATCAATTTTGTTGCATTCAATTATTATCTCTATCCTGAAAATCTGGACGGATTATTTTTTACACTTTTCTGCATTGCCATTGCCGCTGCTGAAGCATCTCTTGCCATTGCCATCATCATTAATCTTTACAGAAATTATAAATCTATTGACGTGAATTCAGCTGATTCACTGAAGCACTAACATGAATGAATTACTCAACATAGCATTGATTCCGCTTTTGCCGCTTGGTGCATTTTTATTCATCGGGTTGGTGGGGCGCAGGTTTTTCCCTGCTCTCTGCGGACACCTCGGAACAACAGTGCTGTTTATTTCATTTATTCTTTCCGTAATTGCTGCTAAAAATTATTTCTTTGATTACGGCATGGTGGACGGCGTTTATATCCCGCATCGTGTTTTTGATTTTGAATGGCTACGCTTTGCACCTGGTTTTTCTATTGACATGAGCATTGTGCTTGATTCTGTCTCTGTGATGATGTTGCTTGTTGTCACGTTTGTTTCTACGCTGGTTCACCTCTTTAGTATTGGATATATGAAAGGTGAAAAAAGATATGCCGTGTATTTTTCTTATCTCGGTTTGTTTACATTTTCTATGCTCGGTTTGGTTTTATCTGCCAATATTTTTCAAATCTATATTTTTTGGGAACTAGTAGGTGTATCTTCCTTTTTATTAATTGGATTTTACTATGACAAACCCAGCGCAGTTGCTGCGTCTAAAAAAGCATTTATTGTTACACGTTTTGCTGATCTCGGTTTTCTGGCCGGCATTTTAATCTTGTCATATTATACACAGACATTTGATTTTCAAACCATGATTCAGCGAGCACTCAGTCCTGAATTTTCTATTCCGCTTTCGTCTGCATCATTCCTTGGAGCATCTGCCTTCACCTGGGGGTTGATGTTGATATTTGTAGGTGGTGCCGGAAAATCTGCCATGTTCCCGTTGCACATTTGGTTGCCTGATGCCATGGAGGGACCTACCCCTGTATCAGCCTTAATTCACGCCGCTACAATGGTTGTTGCAGGTGTTTATTTGGTTGCTCGTTTGTTTCCGTTATACGCGTTGGGTAGTCCGGTTACATTGGAAATTATTTCATGGATAGGAATTATCACCGCACTATTTGCTGCCATTGTTGCCTGCACGCAAACAGATATCAAACGGGTTTTGGCGTATTCAACCATTTCACAAATTGCTTTCATGGTTTTTGCACTGGGCGTTTCAGGTTATGGAGGTGAAGCAGGAACAGGTTATACCGCAAGTATGTTCCATTTATTTACGCATGCCTTATTTAAAGCGTTGTTGTTTTTAGGTGCAGGTGCGGTTATTCATTTTGTACATCATAATGATTTCTCTGCAATGGGTGGCTTGCGAAAATTTATGCCTATTACCCATATCACATTTTTAATTGCTTGTTTAGCCATTGCAGGTATTCCGCCGTTGTCAGGATTTTTTAGTAAAGAAGAAATTATGCTGGCTGCTTGGCAAGGCAACAAAATAATTTACGGTATCGCATTACTTACTGCAGGCATAACTGCTTTTTATATGTTCAGATTGTATTTTAATATTTTTTGGAGTAAATCGTATCACGCTCACGACGAACATCATCACGGTGAAGGTGGATTTTCTATGATGTTGCCACTTATCTTGCTTGCATTGCTTACGCTGGGTTGTGGCTTTATTCCGTTTGGGAATTTTATTTCATCTGACGGACATCCGCATCATGGTGAGTTTCATATCTTGTTTTCCATTGCTCCGGTTTTAGTTGCTGTTACAGGTATTATTATTGCGCTGATTATCTACAAAAAACAATCAGCAAAGGCTGACCAACTCGCTCAATCTTTCAAAGGATTATACAAATTGTCATACCATAAATTTTACATGGATGAGTTGTGGTTATTCATCACAAAAAAAATCATTTTCAACCTGGTAAGTAAACCCGCGGCATGGGTTGATAAACATCTTGTTGATGGAAGTATAAATGCGGTTGGCTCCATCACTACACGTCTTGCCGAATCAGTAAAAAAAGTTCAGTCAGGGCATGTTCAGGATTACGCTATTTATTTTTTATCAGCCACACTTGCGCTGACATTGTTGTTGTTGTGTTTGTAAAAATGAGATTAAAAAAGATATGAGTATTTTATCACTGCTTATTGTTGTTCCGCTGCTGTTTGCAATCATTTCACTGTTTGCAAAGCAGAACATGGTGCGCAGTATTTCACTCATTGGAAATAGTGTACAACTTATCCTTGTCTCTTACATCGGGTATGAATTTTTACAGGTTCGTGATCTGAATCCCGGTGAAATGGTTTTTACCGCCAGACACGCTTGGTACGAATCTTTAGGCATTGAATATTACATTGGCGTTGATGGAATTTCCATGGTGATGATTGCGCTCACATCCATTGTTGGTTTAACCGGTACACTCATCTCATGGAAAATTGAAAAAAATCCGCGTGAGTTTTTCTTTCTTCTCAGCATGATGAGTATTGGCGCTTATGGCTTTTTCATTTCGCTTGATTTGTTTACCTTGTTCTTCTTTTTAGAACTGGCAGTTATTCCAAAATTCTTGCTCATTGCAAAATGGGGAAGCGGAAAAAAAGAATACAGCGCCATGAAACTTGCACTCATGTTAATGGGTGGTTCTGCTTTGATTCTTACCGGCATACTTGCATTGAAATATCATACATCCGGTATTTTTGGACCGGGCAGTTTCAGTATGATGCAAATTGCTCAACAAGGTGTACCGCATGATGTGCAACTTTTTATTTTTCCTTTGCTTTTTGTCGGGTTCGGTGTTTTCACTGCACTATTTCCATTCCACACCTGGGTACCTGACGGACATTCATCTGCACCAACAGCGGCATCCATGTTTTTGGCAGGCATCTCTATGAAACTTGGTGGTTACGGCTGTTTACGCGTAGCTGTTTATTTATTGCCTGAAGCAGCACAAGATTACAGCGGAATTATTGTTGCACTTTCAACCATCGCAATTATTTACGGTGCCTTTGCTACTTTACAACAAACTGATCTCAAATATATCAATGCCTATTCTTCAGTTAGTCACTGCGGATTTGTATTGTTTGGAATTGGCATGCTCACAAAAACTGCCGTGATGGGCGCGGTGATGCAAATGGTTTCTCACGGATTAATGACCGCATTATTTTTTGGTGTGATTGGAATGATTTATGAACGCACGCATACACGCAATTTGGCTGAGCTTGGAGGATTATTAAAAGTGATGCCATTCATTGGTGCCGTCTATGTGATTGCCGGTTTATGCTCATTAGGCTTACCCGGCTTCAGCGGCTTTGTTTCTGAGATGACCATTTTTACAGGTTCATGGGAAGTTAACAGAATAGGATATCGGATTGCCACGTTGCTTGCATGCGCATCTATTGTTGTTACCGCGGTTTATATTTTAAGAGCAACAGGTAAAGCCGTGATGGGACCAATCACGAATCCTGAATTTTTACATTTGAAAGATGCAGCCTGGTATGAAAAATCTGCCGGCATTATTCTCATTCTTGTGATTTTATTAATTGGAGTTTTACCCTTTTTATTTACCGGAATGATTTCATCAGAAACGGATATTTTATTTCAACAATTTTCAAGCTGTAACATGCCATGAGTACTGATTTTTTCATATTGATGAAGGCTGAACTCGGACTAGTTGCCGTATTGTTGATTTTGCTTTTTATCAAAATACGTGACGGTATTAATACCAATAATTCTTTGCTGAGAATTGCCAATGCCATGCTTGCCGTAAATTGTATTGCAGGATTTTTTTTCAATGAAAGCGGATCACTTTTCGGTGACATGTATCATACCAATGATTTGATTGCACTCCAGAAAAATTTTCTGAATTTCTTCACCCTCATCATCTCATTGCAAGCGTGGGATTATTTAAAACCACACCGTCATCTGCATGAATTTTACATGTTGATTTGCGCATCACTATTAGGTATGCATTTCATGTTGTCAAGCGGAAATATGCTCATGTTTTATATCGGTCTTGAACTGGCATCATTACCTATTGCCGTATTGGTGAATTTTGATTACACAAAACGCCGTTCATCTGAAGCAGCCGTGAAAATGATTTTTCTCTCAGCATTCGCTTCTGCAATTCTTTTGTTTGGCATCTCTTTGCTTTACGGTGCTTTTGGTTCTTTGTCTTTTTATGAAATATTTACTGCAAGTCAAGCGGTGACACCCTTGCAAATTATGGCGCTGGTTTTTGTTTTTGCAGGATTTGCTTTTAAAATGTCGGTCGTTCCATTCCATTTCTGGACAGCAGATGTATATGAAGGTGCGCCGGTTGTTATCACATCGTATCTCTCTGTCATATCAAAAGGCGCCATGGTTTTTGTTTTTATTTCAGTGCTTATGCCTTTGTTTTTTCATTTGGCTGAATTGTGGAAACCTATGATGACCGTGCTCATTGTACTCACCATCACCGTGGGTAATTTATTTGCATTGCGACAGAATAATCTCAAACGCTTCCTTGCTTTTTCATCTATTGCGCAAATGGGTTACGTGCTTTTTGGTTTACTCACTGCTTCACATGACGGGGCAAGTTCTGCTATTTATTTTTTCGTGGTGTATGCATTCTCTAATCTTGGTGCATTTGGCGTGGTTGCATTGATTTCTTTACACGCTGAAAAAGAAAATCTGGAAGACTATAAAGGACTGCATAAAACAAATCCTATTCTGGCTTGGGCATTGGGCATTTCACTTTTCTCACTGGCAGGCGTGCCACCAACTGCAGGATTTTTTGGTAAATTATTTTTACTGTCTTCAGGTAGTTCAGATGGTGATTTCTACCTGCTACTTTTTGCCGCGCTGAACATGGTAGTTTCTCTGTATTATTATCTGCGCATTGTAAAAGCAATTTTTATTGATCAGAATGAGCAACCCATACCTCGCCTTGAAAGTGTGATCAGTTCAAAAATAGCTATTGCAATTTGTCTGGCGGGCATCATATTCACAGGCTTTTTCAGCATCATGTATGCATATATTGATTCATTGATAAAATAAAACGTATGGCACTCAATGCAAACCATCAATTTGATGATCTGAACGGAATCAAATGTGCAATCGTAGAGAAAAATTGCACAACTGATCGTGCAGAATTCATTAAAAATTTGTTAACCCACAATGGATACGAAGTGGTCATTGTTCCATCACCTCCACCAAAAGCATCAAAACCCGAAACAGAAAATGAACCTGCCCCTGTTGTTGCAACTACTTTTACTGTGGGCGTCACCGACGTTTCATTCAACCCCATCAACGCTGTATATAACCGCGAACTAAAAACCAAAGAAGGCCAAGTAGTATCAAAAAAATTCTGGCTTCAACAAGAAACCACTTCTCACGCCGAGGAATGGTATTGGGCAAAGTAATAACTAAAATCCGCTGGCGCGAGCGTCCCGCTCGTGCCTAACGTAAACCCCAATTCTCTTCTAAATCCCTACCTTTACAAAAACAATCAACTTGAAAAAAGGTCTCGTTATAAAATCAACCGGTAGCTGGTATCGTGTACTTGACAACACACATCGGTTGTGGGAATGCAGAGTTAAAGGTAAATTGCGCATGAGCGGAATTGACACAACAAACCCTGTTTCAGTTGGTGATGAAATTGAATTTGAAGAAGAGGGAGACAATAAGGGAGTGATCAAAAATATTCTACCCCGCAAGAATTATATCATCAGAAAATCAATTAACCTCAGCAAGCGTTCACACATTTTGGCGGCAAATATTGATCGGGTTTATTTATTGGTTACCCTGGTAGCACCGCAGACACAACCTGGTTTTATTGATCGGTTTTTAGTCACGGCTGAAGCGTATCATATTCCGGCTACTTTACTTTTTAACAAGGCAGATATTTATGAGCCGCAAGATTTGGATCAGGTAAAAAAGTTCATGGCTATTTATGAAAAGGCAGGATATCCTTGTCATTTAATTTGTGCTGAAGATGAAAATTCTATCGCATTTCTGCGTGACGAAATTCGTGATCAGAAAGTAATGTTTGGCGGACACAGCGGTGTTGGAAAATCTACCTTGATTAATACATTGGATCCTTCATTGAATTTAAAAACGGGAGATATTTCAATTCAGCATTTAGCCGGGCAACACACCACAACATTTGCTGAAATGCACGAGTTAAAATCAGGCGGATTTGTTGTTGACACACCGGGCATTCGCGCATTTGGTTTAATTGATTTTGATAAAGATGATCTCTCCCATTATTTTCCTGAAATGAGAGAATTGATTCATGCATGCAAATTCAATAATTGTCAGCACATCAATGAACCCGGCTGCGCCATAAAAAAAGCGGTGGATGAACATATTATTCACCCCAGCCGTTACGCCTCATACATGAGCATGATGAATTCTGACGAGGATGAAACTTTTAGAAAAGATATTTACAAATAATGTTTTATGCGCACCGTAATTCAGCGAGTATCTTCTGCTTCAGTGAGCATTGACGGAAAAGTGCACGGCGCAATTGACAGCGGATTACTTGTACTGGTTGGATTTGAAACAGCAGATACAGAGGACGATTTGAAATGGCTTGCGCAAAAAATATGCAACCTGCGCATTTTCTCTGATGATCATGGTTTGATGAATTTATCGGTAAAAGATATCAACGGAAATATTTTACTCATCAGTCAATTCACCTTACACGCCAAAACAAAAAAAGGCAACCGCCCTTCATTCATAGATGCCGCACGACCGGAACAAGCAATTCCGCTTTATGAAAAATTTATTTCTCAACTTGAACTTGAATTAAATCACCCCATTCAAACCGGAATTTTTGGCGCCAACATGCAAGTAAGTTTAACCAATGACGGGCCGGTTACTATTTGGGTTGATACGAAAAATAAGGAATCTTAATAGCAATATTGAGCCAATAATAAGCTGATGTTGTATTTGCAAAATTTCAAATGGTATAATATACCCGTTAATGATTATTTAGTCGTTCCTTAATAACTCTTCAAAATATTGACATTCAATAATATAATGTTGATAATTAGTGCTTTTTGTGTGATATAAATTGCAAGATATTTTAGATATTGGCTAAAAATCTTGCAGAATATGTTAGGAAAAAGCTCAGATCAAAACCAACGAAATTTATTCTCGCCACTGTTGTCGGATTTTATCGATATGCGTCATGAATTGGTTTTGTTATCAAATAAAATGGATTGGAAATATTTTGAAAAGAATTCTCAGTTCATTATTCAAATACCGGTCAGCCATCAATGCCAATAAGATTTATGATTGGATGTCTTTTGTTAAAGCACATTTACAATTTGGGAGATGAGACTCTGGCTAAGGCATGGGTGATGAATCCTTACATGCAGTATTTTTGTGGTGCATCAAACTTTCAACATATTTTCCCATGTGATCCAAGCGACTTTGTACATTTTCGTAAACGAATTGGTGAAGCCGGAGTGGAAAAATATTTGTTCATTCAATAAATCTTCACGGAACAAAAGCAAAAAATCAGATGCTGTTATCTGATACAACTGTTCAAGAAAACAATACCACTTTTCCAACGGATGCAAAACTGGCAAAAAAGTTATTGACAGGTGCAATGCCATTGCTAAGGAAGAAGGGATTAACCAACGCCAAACGTACACTAGAACAAGTAAACAACTTGTTCGTGACACGCACAATTCACATCACCCTAAAAGAATAAAAAAAACCAAGAAAGGCAAAATTAAAACTACGCACAATTGCAAAAGACAACTTCGAGAACTAGAACGTGAGCTTCCACAAGAAACACTTTTACAATACAAAGAAGACCTTGATTTATGTTGGAGAGCAATTACACAAACGCGGCTTGATAAAAATAAAGTTTACAGTCTTCACAAACCGTTTACCACTTGTATTGCTAAAGGAAAGGCGCACAAGCAATATGAGTTTGGTAATAAAATTGGATTGATGGTGAATCCAAAAACATTAGTTATCCTGGGGATAGAAAGTTTTTCTGGAAATCCGCATGACAGTAACACAATAGAACCTCTGCTTAATCAAATAAAAAATAATCTAAACTATTTACCAAAAGAAATTGTTTATGACAGAGGTGGAAAAGGGAAAAAAACAATTTACGGAGTTGAAATATGTACACCAACAAAACCTACAAAAAACACAACGCCTTATCAAAAAATTACGACCCGAAAAAAATTCCGTCGAAGAGCAGCCATCGAGCCAGTAATAGGACATCTTAAGACAGATCACAGAATGGAAAAAAATTACTTGGGCGGCGAAAGTTCATCAAAAATCAATGCAATGTTCGCAGCCACCGGATGGAATTTAAAGAAACTAATGGATAAATTAGTTCGTGATATTTTTGGTGATTTTTCAAATTGGTTCAGAGTCGATTTTTTAATGGTTCGGACTCAAATAAAATTTGGTTGGTAAGGAACGACTATTTATGCCTGCTCTTTAGAAGAGTATATTGGCATATAGTTGAAATGGTTGAAATAAACTATATTCAATTTCCAAAACTGCATTTCCAAAAAAATTCACTACATTCAACTGTTGATTTATAAATATTCAACTGCGTTTAACCCAAAACTACGCTTTTTATTGTTGCTTACTTGTTGATTTCAGCGGGACTTGGAATGCAAGCTGCGTGCTAATAAAAGAATGAAATGATACTTGATATATGGAAGCAAATAAAAAAAGGCGAGATTTCTCCCGCCTTGAATGTTTTCACAACGGAATAATCCTTATTGTGATTTGCTTCAAAATGTAAAACGAAGATAATAAAATAATTTGATATGAAAAAAATATTGGGACTTGATTTAGGTGTTACTTCAATTGGATGGGCTCTGGTCAATGAAGCCGAGAACGAGAAGGAAAAATCTTCTATAATAAAACTAGGAGTCAGAGTAAATCCTCTAAGTGTTGATGAACAGCAAAATTTTGAGAAAGGAAAAGCGATTACAACAAATGCTGATAGGACACTCAAACGAAGTATGCGCCGAAATTTGCAACGATACAAATTGCGCAGATTAAATCTAATTCAAGTTTTGATTGAACATAATATTATCAATAACGACACAATTTTATCAGAAAACGGCAATCGCACCACTTTTGAGACATACCGTTTAAGGGCTCAAGCGGTAACTAAAAAAATCTCGTTAGAAGAATTCGCACGCGTATTATTGATGATCAATAAAAAAAGAGGATATCGCAGCAGTCGAAAGGCGGACGGGTCAGAGGAGGGAACATTAATTGACGGAATGGAAGTAGCAAAAAAATTATATCATGACAAATTAACTCCAGGTCAGTTATGCCTACAACTACTTGCGTCAGGCAAAAAAAGTTTTCCCAACTTTTATCGTTCTGATTTAGAACATGAGTTCGACAGAATTTGGGTCAAACAAAAGGAATTTTACAGCCAAATTCTGACGGATAGCCTTCGAGAAAATTTACGCGGAAAAAACGAAAAAACTACATGGGCTATTTGTGCCGAACCTTTCAAAATAGTCGGTTTAAGACGTGATACTAAGGGTGAGGAACTTAAGAAAGAGAATTTTTTATGGCGACACAAAGCACTTTCGGAAAAATTAGATTTAGAAAGTCTAGCAATAGTTCTGCAAAAAATAAACGGACAAATAAGCGGGTCCAGCGGCTATTTGGGTGCGATTAGTGATCGCAGCAAAGAACTCTACTTCGACAAGCAGACAGTTGGTCAATATCAAATGGCTATTCTCGAAAAAAATCCAAATGCGAGTTTGCGTAACATGGTATTTTACCGGCAAGACTATTTAGATGAATTCAATTCAATCTGGGAAGAACAAGCAAAGCACCACACCATATTAACTGAAGATTTGAAAAATCAAATACGTGATATCGTAATTTTTTATCAACGTAGGCTTAAATCTCAAAAAGGCCTAATTAACTTTTGCGAATTTGAAAGTAGAAAAATTGAAGTAGTTGTCGATGGTAAAAAGAAAGAAAAAACGATTGGATTGAGGGTGACACCACGTTCATCACCACTATTTCAAGAATTTAAAATTTGGCAAACAATCAATAATATCGAAGTTTTCGGAAAAGGCAAGAAGAGCAGAAGAAATACGAAGGAGGATCAGATAGAAGTTGAATTACTTGGTAAGGAGAGAAGGCTCCTTAATCAAGAAGAAAAGGAATTGATTGCTAGAGAACTTTCTATCAGAGATAAACTAACTGGCATCGATACTTTGAAATTACTGTTTAACAATCCAACCGAATTAGATATCAATTTTAAAGAAATTCAAGGCAATCTAACACAATTTCAATTATTTGGCGCTTATCAAAAAATCATTGAATTGTCTGGACATTCACTGAATTTGAAGCAATCTGCAGAAGACATACTGAATGATATAGTCGATATCTTCAAAACGCTTGGCTACAATACGGACATATTGTTTTTTGATTCATCAAAGGAATTAGATAGTCAAAATTCTTTCCGATTGTGGCATTTACTGTATTCATTTGAAGGTGATAATTCCAAAACAGGCAATGAAGGACTTATTAATAAATTAATGTCAGATTTTGGTTTCGAGAAAGAAGCAGCCACCATTCTATCCGCAATAAACTTTCAAGACGACTATGGAAATCTATCAGCAAAAGCAATTCGAAAAATACTGCCACACCTGAAAGATGGAAATCAATATGATGTTGCTTGTGAATATGTAGGTTATCGTCATTCCAAATCTTCATTAAATAAAGAAGAAATTGAAAACAAAATTCTGAAAGATCACTTAGATATTTTACAGAAAAATAGTTTGCGTAATCCAGTGGTTGAGAAAATCCTCAATCAGATGATCAACGTCGTTAACACGTTAATAATTACCTATGGAAAACCAGATGAGATAAGAATTGAGCTTGCGCGTGAATTGAAAAAAAATGCGAAACAACGTGAAGAACTGACTAAGTCAATAGATTCAAACACGAAAATGCATGAGGAAATCAAACTCAAGTTGCAAAAAGAATTTGGATTAAGTAATGTGAGTCGAAATGATATTATCCGATATAAGCTTTATGAAGAACTTAAAGATAATGGATACAAAACTCTTTACAGTAACACTTACATTGAACCTGCAAAATTGTACAGCAAAGAGATAGATATAGAACACATAATACCCCAATCAAGATTGTTTGATGACTCCTTATCAAATAAGACAATAGAACTCAGGAGTATAAATATTGAGAAAGGAAACAAAACTGCAATTGATTTTGTAAAAGAAAAATATGGCGACGCTGGTTTACATGCATATATCGAAAGAGTTGATCGCTTGCTTAAAAACGACAGTAAAAAAAGAAGTAAACTGAGCAAATTAAAAATGTCTGAAAAAGAAATACCTGATGGATTTATAAATCGTGATTTAGGGAACACCCAGTATATAGCCAAATACGCTAAATCAATCTTAGAAGACTTAGTAAAATATGTAATAAGCACTACGGGTACTATCACAGATAGACTGAGAGAAGACTGGCAATTAGTTGACGTAATGAAAGAACTCAACTGGAAAAAATATCATGCTCTGGGATTAACAGAAGAACATACAAATGGAGACGGAAAAATTATTCGTCGCATTAAAGACTGGACTAAAAGAAATGATCATCGTCACCACGCAATGGATGCCTTGACGATTGCATTTACCAAAAGACAATACATCCAATATTTGAATAATTTAAATGCAAGGAGTGATAAAAATTCCGCCATATATGGTATAGAACAAAAAGAACTCAAGCGCAACGAGAAAGGAAAATTGTTATTTAAACCTCCTTTCGAAATCACAGAATTTAGAACTGAAGCAAAAAAACAACTGGAGAACACATTGATTTCAATAAAATCAAAAAACAAAGTTGTAACAACCAATATTAATAAAGCGAAAAATAAGGTTTTCACAAAAATCATTACCCAAACAGGAGAGGAGAAAATAATCAGAGGGCAAGTGGTAAAAACTCCACGTGGTCAATTGCATTTAGAAACAGTATATGGAAGTCAGATGCAATATGTGACAAAGTTAGAAAAAGTGGGCGCCAACTTCACCAAAGAAATTATCGCAACAGTAGCAAATCATAAATGTAAAGTTGCCCTATTGAATCGTTTGCATGAATTCAATGAAGATCCAAAATTAGCCTTTACTGGTAAAAATTCACTTACAAAAAATCCAATCTATTTAGATGAGGCGAAAACAAAAGTGGTACCGGAAAAATTGAAAACAGTGTCTCTTGACAGAATCTTTACAATTCGAAAAGAAATTTCTCCTGATTTAAAACTGGATAAAATAGTTGATACCGGTATTAGAAAAATATTGGAAAAGAGGCTTTCTGATTATAAAGGTGATCCAAAGAAAGCATTTTCAAATTTAGATGAAAATCCAATATGGCTTAACCAAGAGAAGGGAATATCTATTAAACGTGTCACGATAACCGGAGTTGCTAATGCAGAAGCGTTACATCATAAAAAAGATAAAGAAGGTAAATTACTATTAGACAATAATGGCAAACCGCAAGCGGTAGATTTTGTAAACACTGGAAACAATCACCACGTTGCAGTTTACCGTGACGCAGAAGGAAATCTGCAAGAAAATGTCATTTCATTCTACGAAGCAGTTTCCAGACGAAATTTGGGGTTTCCGATCATTGATAAAAACTACAGGAAAAATGAAGGTTGGCAATTTTTATTCAGCATGAAACAGAATGAATATTTCGTTTTTCCAAATGAAAAAACCGGTTTCAACCCGAAAGAAATTGACTTAACCGACACTAATAAATATTCCGAGTTTAGTCCGAACTTGTTTAGGGTGCAAAAAATTGCTACTAAGGACTACTTCTTTCGTCATCATCTTGAAACAAAAGTTGAAACCAATAACGATCTCAAAGGTCTGACTTGGATAAGAACTGGATTATCAGGACTGACAAATATTATTAAGGTTCGCATTGATCATATTGGGCAAATTATACAGATGAACGAATATTAATATCTCCATATGATCAAACGCACCCTATACTTCGGCAACGCGGGCACACTCAGACTCAAAGACAAACAAATGAGCATTGAGGTGCAATTGGATGGAGCAGTAAAAACTACCACCATTCCGGTTGAAGATATTGGAATTGTTATTTTAGATCATCAGCAATTATTGATTTCGCATGCCTTGATTCAGGCATTGCAAGAAAATAATGTGGCATTGATAACTTGTGATCAGCGTCACATGCCGCAGAGTTTGACTTTTCCGTTAGAGGGGAATACCTTGCAACAAGAACGGTACGAGAATCAGATTGCGGCAAGTGAACCACTTAAAAAACAATTGTGGGCACAAACCATCTCACAAAAAATAAAAAATCAAATGGCTGTTTTGCGTGCCTTGGATAAAGAGCATGAATACCTGCATCCTTTGTACAAAAATGTCAAGAGCGGTGATGCGGATAATCATGAAGCAACCGCCGCATCATTCTACTGGCAAAAATTATTTGGACATATTGACGGTTTCGTGCGGCAACGCAGTGGCCCTTCACCCAATGAACTTTTAAATTATGGCTATGCCATTTTGCGTGGCACGGTTGCGCGAAGCATTGTAGGTGCAGGATTGATTCCTACCCTGGGTTTATTTCATAAAAACAGATACAACGCTTTTTGTCTTGCTGATGATTTGATGGAACCTTATCGTCCGTATATTGATTTGATGGTGTATCAGCTGGTAGCAAAATCAGGCATACCGGCAGGAGTGACCAAAGAAGTAAAAGCTGAATTACTAAAAATTCCGGTACTGGATGTAAAGCTGGATGATGAGAGTAGCCCGCTCATGCTGGCAACACAACGCACAGCCGTGAGTTTAGTAAAATGTTTGAATGGAGAACAACGGAAATTATTATTTCCGCAGATTGAATAGTTTATGGATTTGACCACAGAACGTTTAAATGCCTACCGGATTATGTGGACCTTGGTGATGTATGACTTACCTACCGAAACAAAAAAAGAACGGAAAGCTGCAGCGCGTTTCAGAAAAGAATTGCAGAAAGACGGATTTGCGATGTTTCAGTTCAGTATGTACATACGACACAGTGCCAGCAGTGAAAATGCAGCGGTACATCGCAGACGGGTTTTGGGTTTATTACCTGAAAAAGGTCTAGTTGGTATTTTACAAATTACTGATAAACAATTTGGGCAAATGGAAATTTTCAGAGGCACTAAGGTAAGTCCATCACCTGATGTTCCGCAGCAATTGGAGTTGTTTTAATTCCCCCCTCTCCTCCCTTCCTCCCTAAATCCCTCCAAAGGAGGGACTGATTGGAGGTTTTTAGTTGAGTGATTTACGAAATGGATTATTTATAAATTCCTCCGAGAGAGGGACTGATTGGAGGCTTTTAGTTGAGTGATTTACGAAATGGGTTATTTATAAATTCCTCCGAGGGAGGGACTGGTACAAGTTTGTTGGCTGAGAATTTACAACTGGCTTCCCCCTCGCGGAGGGGGATTGAGGGGGAGGTTTTTGCTAAGCTATTTTCAGAACAAACTTCTTTATATAGCAAGATTGAGTCGTATGCCTGTTGGAATAAAAGCGCAGTAAGGCTCGGGCAGAAAGAGAAATGCATCCATTTTTTCCCTTGTAACATAACTTCAGAAACAAAAACAGGAATAAAAAAATCCGGCACTAAGACCGGATTTAATGTTTGACGAAACCATTTTTTTCATTTCTAAAAAGCACAGAATCCATTGATTTTACTGAGTTTTTTGATCTATCTGTTGTTCGTCAATAAATCAAAGATACATTTTGAAAGCAAATCACAACTGAGCCTGAATGTTGTAACCTGCAACGTTGTTCGTCAATAAATCAAAGTACATTTTGAAAGCAAACACACTCTATCGACTTGAGCATCACACCCCACCGTTGTTCGTCAATAAATCAAAGATACATTTTGAAAGCAAATCACAACTACAACCGGTCGATATTTCGCAGTTGGAGCGTTGTTCGTCAATAAATCAAAGATACATTTTGAAAGCAAATCACAACCCGATAATTGGAAACCTTAACACTGCCAACGTTGTTCGTCAATAAATCAAAGATACATTTTGAAAGCAAATCACAACTACCGACAAACAAATGATAAAAAACGGTCTGTTGTTCGTCAATAAATCAAAGATACATTTTGAAAGCAAATCACAACTAAGTAGAGTAAACCAGTGAAGTATCAATAGTTGTTCGTCAATAAATCAAAGATACATTTTGAAAGCAAATCACAACTCGGCGCCCTGGTAACCTTGCAATAATTCAGTTGTTCGTCAATAAATCAAAGATACATTTTGAAAGCAAATCACAACCATCTGACCACGTTATGCGGTGTTGTTGCTGTTGTTCGTCAATAAATCAAAGATACATTTTGAAAGCAAATCACAACTACTTATTCTTTTCCCATCACCAACAAAAGGTTGTTCGTCAATAAATCAAAGATACATTTTGAAAGCAAATCACAACTTGACCATTAAGAGTATGATTTCCATTTAAGTTGTTCGTCAATAAATCAAAGATACATTTTGAAAGCAAATCACAACAAGTAAGCGCAGTTTTTTATAGGATTCAAAGTTGTTCGTCAATAAATCAAAGATACATTTTGAAAGCAAATCACAACGGAGGGTGTTATGCCCAATAAAAAACGACAGTTGTTCGTCAATAAATCAAAGATACATTTTGAAAGCAAATCACAACTGCTGCTTGCAATTTTACAAAAGTCTTTGGTTGTTCGTCAATAAATCAAAGATACATTTTGAAAGCAAATCACAACCCCCCCAATTGTGATTGTCATTCCTTTGTGGTTGTTCGTCAATAAATCAAAGATACATTTTGAAAGCAAATCACAACCATTGTAGTGTTCCCATTTGCCGTTGGATAGTTGTTCGTCAATAAATCAAAGATACATTTTGAAAGCAAATCACAACGGTGAGTGCATTATACGCCATGATTACCCAGTTGTTCGTCAATAAATCAAAGATACATTTTGAAAGCAAATCACAACCAGGATTTACAACGGAACAAGATGCACACAGTTGTTCGTCAATAAATCAAAGATACATTTTGAAAGCAAATCACAACCGGTTTCGCCGGACAGTATAGAAATTATTTGTTGTTCGTCAATAAATCAAAGATACATTTTGAAAGCAAATCACAACACCTAGCTCTGATACTTTAATGTCACCCAAGTTGTTCGTCAATAAATCAAAGATACATTTTGAAAGCAAATCACAACTACCAAACTTGGTCATTGAATCATTTATCTGGTTGTTCGTCAATAAATCAAAGATACATTTTGAAAGCAAATCACAACTATGTTCGGTGCATTCAAAATATATTTATCGTTGTTCGTCAATAAATCAAAGATACATTTTGAAAGCAAATCACAACGTCGGCATGTAAGTCCAGTCGGGTTGACCTGTTGTTCGTCAATAAATCAAAGATACATTTTGAAAGCAAATCACAACTCGTGTGAAACAAACTGCGGTTGCTGAGAAGTTGTTCGTCAATAAATCAAAGATACATTTTGAAAGCAAATCACAACTTGCCTGTTTGAATGCCTTGGCTGATTCTTGTTGTTCGTCAATAAATCAAAGATACATTTTGAAAGCAAATCACAACTGGGGTAATCGTCTGAAAAAACATGAGATGTTGTTCGTCAATAAATCAAAGATACATTTTGAAAGCAAATCACAACACTCAACCGCAATAATCCACGACTGCGTGAGTTGTTCGTCAATAAATCAAAGATACATTTTGAAAGCAAATCACAACCTGAAATTGTGTTGGCCCAAGTTAAGTTGGGTTGTTCGTCAATAAATCAAAGATACATTTTGAAAGCAAATCACAACAGGTGAAGCAAGTGTACCGACGTACAATCCGTTGTTCGTCAATAAATCAAAGATACATTTTGAAAGCAAATCACAACATATCTTCGGTTAGGGTTTAGTTTAGCGTCGTTGTTCGTCAATAAATCAAAGATACATTTTGAAAGCAAATCACAACTGAAATGGAATACACTAAATACCCTGCAAAGTTGTTCGTCAATAAATCAAAGATACATTTTGAAAGCAAATCACAACCCGGCCTCCTTTGCGTACACCATGACTGGCGTTGTTCGTCAATAAATCAAAGATACATTTTGAAAGCAAATCACAACAGAAAACGTGCAAATAGTTAGAACATTAAAGTTGTTCGTCAATAAATCAAAGATACATTTTGAAAGCAAATCACAACTGACGACATAGACCTCAGCCGGGTAGCTAAGTTGTTCGTCAATAAATCAAAGATACATTTTGAAAGCAAATCACAACTTGTTATACGGTAGAATTATCGTTGTGTTGGTTGTTCGTCAATAAATCAAAGATACATTTTGAAAGCAAATCACAACGGAACTAGATGAGTATCGAGGATCAATATTGTTGTTCGTCAATAAATCAAAGATACATTTTGAAAGCAAATCACAACCGCAGAGGGTGGTTATACAGGTGATGGCGGAGTTGTTCGTCAATAAATCAAAGATACATTTTGAAAGCAAATCACAACACACGACATTGATACATCAGTATTAATATCGTTGTTCGTCAATAAATCAAAGATACATTTTGAAAGCAAATCACAACGATCCTCTGACGAGGCAAACGGAACAGATGGTTGTTCGTCAATAAATCAAAGATACATTTTGAAAGCAAATCACAACTTGTTATCAGGTGGTTATTTTGCCTGGCGAGTTGTTCGTCAATAAATCAAAGATACATTTTGAAAGCAAATCACAACAGATAATATTGAATTAAATCTTTCAATTAAGTTGTTCGTCAATAAATCAAAGATACATTTTGAAAGCAAATCACAACAAACCCTCCAACCTCACGAACACGTGGAATGTTGTTCGTCAATAAATCAAAGATACATTTTGAAAGCAAATCACAACTGAAAACCTTCAATTAGTAATGGTATTACGGTTGTTCGTCAATAAATCAAAGATACATTTTGAAAGCAAATCACAACATGATACGATGGCTATTTTCATCCGATCAAGTTGTTCGTCAATAAATCAAAGATACATTTTGAAAGCAAATCACAACTGTCGGATTCAGGCATCGCTGCGGCGCTCAGTTGTTCGTCAATAAATCAAAGATACATTTTGAAAGCAAATCACAACTAATACAATTAATATAACTCTAAACTGTTTGTTGTTCGTCAATAAATCAAAGATACATTTTGAAAGCAAATCACAACTATTTTCTTTGTGCGAGATCTAACTCTATGTTGTTCGTCAATAAATCAAAGATACATTTTGAAAGCAAATCACAACTACCACCAATCAACCAGTGAATGTAAACGGGTTGTTCGTCAATAAATCAAAGATACATTTTGAAAGCAAATCACAACACACAGT
The DNA here is from genome assembly GCA_016708105.1 of Crocinitomicaceae bacterium. NCBI lineage: Bacteria > Pseudomonadati > Bacteroidota > Flavobacteriia > Flavobacteriales > Crocinitomicaceae > Crocinitomicaceae bacterium. The sequence goes on along the minus strand of JADJGJ010000001.1, from coordinate 267,228 downwards.
TTCACCATTATTTGCACTTTGTGTTGTTCGTCAATAAATCAAAGATACATTTTGAAAGCAAATCACAACAGGGAACGCTCCAGACTCAGCAATCATTGCGTTGTTCGTCAATAAATCAAAGATACATTTTGAAAGCAAATCACAACTGAACGATAGCGCCGTAATCGGTGTCAGATGTTGTTCGTCAATAAATCAAAGATACATTTTGAAAGCAAATCACAACTTTACCCTCAGCAACTACCAAATCCCGGTGTTGTTCGTCAATAAATCAAAGATACATTTTGAAAGCAAATCACAACTGGATCTCATGGATTTCTGACGTTCACGCCGTTGTTCGTCAATAAATCAAAGATACATTTTGAAAGCAAATCACAACAGCCAACTTTTATCCAACGGTAAATGGGAAGTTGTTCGTCAATAAATCAAAGATACATTTTGAAAGCAAATCACAACGAGGCCGTGTTCATCGTGGTTCATTCCAAAGTTGTTCGTCAATAAATCAAAGATACATTTTGAAAGCAAATCACAACTGGCTACGTCGTAACCAAGCATAAAAATAGGTTGTTCGTCAATAGCGTCCTAAACGATCAATTAAAAAAAGTAAGAGAAGGATAGTTTCTGTAACTCAAATTATCTTTGAGGGCCACAACAAAAAACCAACACCTTCTCCTATGGTAAAATTAACCTTGTTTTCTCAAATAATCTCCAAACTGGATAGATTAAAATTCAATAAGATTGTAAAGGAAAAACAAACAGACAAGCATCAAAAAGGGTTACAATAGCTGGACACATCTGATTTCAATGCTCTTTTGTCAATTTGCAAAAAGTCAATCAATACGGGATATTAGCAACGGTTTACGATCAGCAACCGGTAACTTAAATCATATGGGCATAGAAAGAGCTCCTTCTAAATCAACCATAAGCTACCAAAATAAACACAGGGATTGGGAGCTATTTAGAACATACTATTATCATTTGCTGGGAAGTTTAGGACAGCAGGTGGGATTTAAACAGGTTAAATTTAAAATCAAATCCAAAATATTTTTAGTAGACTCAAGTACCATAAGTTTGTGCCTCTCATTATTTGATTGGGCAAGATACAAGACGGCAAAGGGAGCTGTGAAAATGCATACAATGCTTGATTATGATGGCAATTTGCCGGCTTATGTAAATATCACCGATGGAAAAACAGCCGACAATAAAGGCGCATATGATATTCCTTTACTCAAAGGAAGTGTGATTGTAGCAGACCGATATTACAACGATTTTTCATTGTTAAACATTTGGGACAGCAGCGGAGTATATTTTGTCATCAGGCACAAAGAAAACATCCAATACAAAACCAAAAAAAGAAAATCCTCTACTAGATAATCGACATCAGCATATACTCAAAGATGAACTCATTGAACTAACGGGTGTCCTTTCGAAAAAGAAATATCCCAAACCGTTACGGAGAGTATCTGTTTGGGATGAGGTAAATGAGCAGGTAATTGAAATCATCACCAATCAATTAACCTGGACTGCCAATACCATCGGGGAACTCTATAAAAGCCGGTGGCAAATCGAAATTTTTTTCAGAGAAATAAAACAACTCCTTCACATTAAATCGTTCATTGGAACAAGTCATAATGCCGTAATGATTCAAATATGGACGGCATTAATAACAATTCTGATTTTAAAAGCAATGAAAGCAATGGCCAAATTTAAATGGCATCTCTCAAACCTTGTCGCTTTTCTGCGACTCAATTTATTCGTGAAAATTGATCTTCAGCAGTGGATCAATAAACCATTTGAAGAAAGCAAACCTCCGGACAAAGAAATTTATCAGGGGGTTCTGTTTTGAATTTAACCATTTTCTATATCGAAACCCGGCAAATTCAATAACTTTAAACTAAATAAAATTCGTTTAGGACGCTATTGGTTGTTCGTCAATAAATCAAAGATACATTTTGAAAGCAAATCACAACCGCAGGTGGTTTGTCAAAAACATGGGGATTGTTGTTCGTCAATAAATCAAAGATACATTTTGAAAGCAAATCACAACCCGCACAACTTAGAAACCAACTTAGGTCTAGTTGTTCGTCAATAAATCAAAGATACATTTTGAAAGCAAATCACAACATTGTTGGTTAGCATTTTCACGAAGTTTACGTTGTTCGTCAATAAATCAAAGATACATTTTGAAAGCAAATCACAACTGATGACGTACTAACGATTGATAACCCCGTGTTGTTCGTCAATAAATCAAAGATACATTTTGAAAGCAAATCACAACAGGTAGGTTCAATGTAAGCCACGCTGCAAGTTGTTCGTCAATAAATCAAAGATACATTTTGAAAGCAAATCACAACGAACACTTGGAATTTATCACCAGTCAACCCGTTGTTCGTCAATAAATCAAAGATACATTTTGAAAGCAAATCACAACAGCATGGGCTTCTTACCGTTTGGCTTTGATGTTGTTCGTCAATAAATCAAAGATACATTTTGAAAGCAAATCACAACAGAAGGGTGCGATTGGTGTATGGTCGAATGGTTGTTCGTCAATAAATCAAAGATACATTTTGAAAGCAAATCACAACCACGGACAAACAAATGATAAAAAACGGTCTGTTGTTCGTCAATAAATCAAAGATACATTTTGAAAGCAAATCACAACTAAGCACCTGACCATGATTCATAATCAGGGTTGTTCGTCAATAAATCAAAGATACATTTTGAAAGCAAATCACAACCGGCGGCGTAGTTGTTTATAGTTACCGGCTGTTGTTCGTCAATAAATCAAAGATACATTTTGAAAGCAAATCACAACATCACACCAACCAACGCCATTGACGTTTCGGTTGTTCGTCAATAAATCAAAGATACATTTTGAAAGCAAATCACAACATTGATTCAAAGTTACAAAAAACCCCCGAAGTTGTTCGTCAATAAATCAAAGATACATTTTGAAAGCAAATCACAACAGGTGAAGCAAGTGTACCGACGTACAATCCGTTGTTCGTCAATAAATCAAAGATACATTTTGAAATGGAGCGTAGCGGAATTCAGCGAATCAAAAAAATAAATTCTGAGCTAAAGCAAATCACAACAATTGTCACTAAAAAATCACTCAATCCAAAGTTGTTCGTCAATAAATCAAAGATATCCGACTGAAAAAGTCGGACAGGCATTTTGAAAATGGAGCGAAGCAATACCGAGTAAATATACAAAATAATTGAAGTAATAACGCTAAACAAAAGAATCGAATTCATATCATTAATTTTTTGCGCCTGTTGATCGCATGTCATTAGCCCCCCCCGCCACACACAGGCCGTCTAATAAAAGTTCAGACAATAGATATTTATCACACAAATTGTGTGACACATTTTGTGTGATTCATAAAATGTTCTATATTTGAATTATGAAAGAAGACTTCAATCCATTCCCGATAACGGGGTACAGAGGGCCTGAATATTTTTGCAACAGGAAAAAAGAGACTTCGTTGATTCAAAGTCATATTAAAAACCATAAAAACACCACGGTGTTTGCCATTCGTCGTTTAGGCAAAACGGGATTGATTCATCACGTATTCAACAGTTACCAACGCAGCCGTCAGGTTATCTGTATTTACCTAGACATACTTGGCACCCGCAATCTCAAAGAGTTTACTAATCAATTAGGCACGGCCATTTATACACGTTTTCCGGAAAATAAAAGCATTGGGAAAAAATTAATGGACATTATTAAATTATTGAGACCCATCATCAGTTTTGATTCGTTATCAGGTAATCCGGAGCTCAGTTTTGATTTAGGTGAGGCTAAACAATATGAAAAAACAATAAGTCAGTTGTTCAAATTTTTGGATAACCAAAACATTCAAATTGTATTTGCCATTGATGAATTTCAGCAAATATTAGAATATCCTGAAAAAAACACAGAAGCATTACTAAGAACAGCCATTCAACCATTGAAAAACACACGATTTATTTTTTGTGGCAGTAATCAAAAGATGATGCATGAGCTTTTTGACAATGCAAAACGACCATTTTTTGCAAGTTGCAGTCCTATACATCTTGACTATATCAGCATAGATGACTATAGTCGGTTTATTGATAAGATGTTTTCTCTGAAAAAAAGGAAAATAAATTCTGAAGCTATCTCATTCATTCTTGATTGGACATGTAATCACACTTTTTACGTTCAGTTTTTGTGTAACTATATTTACGCTAGGCATGACAAAAAAATAAGTTTGGAAACAGCACAAAGTGCAGCCATTGAAATTCTTAGTCAACATGAGGGAATTTATTATCAATACCGTAATTTACTTACAGATGCACAATGGAATTTGTTAATTGCCGTAGCGCGAGAACAAAAATTATATAATGCTCACGCTAAACAATTTATCCATAAATACAAGCTTGGTACGTCATCTATGATAACGCGGGGGATCCAATCATTACTAGAAAAAGAACTAATCTATTATAACACCTCAGTTGAACGTCCTTATTACGCAGTATATGATAAATTTTTGATGCGCTGGTTGCAGAATAAATAATCACACATTTTGTGTCACACATTTTGTGTGATTATTACGAGTTTCAATAATTTTGAATTTCAACAGCGATATAGCATTCTATAACAAGATAACCGGCATCCAACACCTCTTGAATTTTCTAAAGGTATTCAACAGTTCATTATTTTCAATCCAACCAAAATCAGAATTTTGAAATCCTACTTTGTTTTTTTCAAGGATGATACCGGATTTAAATTTCAAGATGCCGTCACTAAAAATGTAAAAGAAACTATTCACCGTTGTCATATCTGTTGCAGTATATTGGAATGTAAGATTCTTCAGTTCATTTAACACAATTTCATCATTTGAATAAAGTGCTTTTCCTTCCAATAGATTCAAGTCAGACTGCATGTCGTCCCAAGAATAGATGACATATGCTATACATTTACCTTCAGTCATTTCAATGTTTGCAAAAGGGTTAAAAACATCTCCGGAGTCCAACACCTTCTTTTCGGATAATTCAAGTTCAGAGAACTCAATTGTCAGAGGGAGAAAATTTAAAAACAAACACGGGACATAAATAATTCCAAATACAGCAATAATGATGAGGAACTTTTTCATGACGTTGGTTTGGTAGGTTGACTTAACAACCCCAAAAGTAAAAATACTGATTTCATGCTTTCAAAAAGAAAGCCAACTAAAGAAGTATGTAAAATTGTACATGGGTGAAAGATTATTCCATCTAAATGCTGTTTTGTGTCTAACCCCATCAGTATTCCGATTTAATACGTTTTATTATTGCTTTTTCTTTGTCAAATAGAAAATTGCGGTTATTGACGTTTTCTATTATCAATTTGCAATTCTTATAAAAGTGTTCATTGGTCACTTATATTCTTCAATGCAATATACAGGCCTTCAGACACATTTTATATATATTTGTCTTTTAAAATCTAATTATGAAAAAAACTATTTTCTCTCTGGGTCTACTCGCAATTTCATTTGTAGGGCATACTCAACTAAGTAGTGAAGTCTCACGAGAAGACTTTGCTCAGTTACTCACTGACTCAAAAATTTCTGCGAAGTGGAGCTCAGTACAAAAATTAAACACAAAAGCAGAAGTGCGCACTGAAGATCAGCAAGCGGTTTATCAATCGTACATTCAAGCTTTGCGCAATTCAGATTTGTATCTGGATGATTCTTTGAAAGCAATTATTGAACTTGAAATTGTTGCTGCAGAAAATAAATTAAAAACGTTGACTAATTAAACTTATGAAAAAGACTTTACTTCTAACTTTCGCTTCATTGCTTGGGTTAACATCTATGGCTGCTGTTGGCGGACCAGATGCATTTGGATATACCTATATTGACTCTAACGAACCAGGCGGCCCTGTTTATAACTGGATTGAAATTGCAGTGCCTGCAGGAGGTAGCGGTACTTTTGCAACAGGATTAGTTTGTGATGACTGTCATATTGCAAGTATCCCATTGGGATTTACTTTCCCTTTTTATGGAAATAACTTCACCGATATTTCTATTGCTTCAAACGGAACCGTTTATTTTGAAGACGTATATTTAGGATATAGCAACTCATGTATACCGGGTACTCCTGGTTACACCATGACGCAATATAATTTTATTGCGCACATGTGGGGTGATATTGATCCAAGTTCACAAGGCGGAGTATATTATCAGGCTTTCACAAATTATTTTGTAATAGAATTTTATGACGCTGTACCATGCTGCGGACCTGGTGATGGAGATTCATGGCAAGTAATTCTCTATGACAATGGTGACATTGTTATGCAATATGAAGAGTTATCAAATATGGGTACGGATTTCTTCACAATCGGAATTCAAAATGATCCAACTCTTGGACTTGAATACGTATGTGACCAAACCGGAAATATGCCAACAAATTCTCTGGCAGTAAAATTTAGTGCATCTGGGTGTGCGCCGGTTACCGTTACAGCTAATGCAACTGAAACCACTCCTTGCGAAGGAGAAATGATAACACTTACCGGCACAGGTGCTGACACATACGTTTGGGACAACGGTGTTACTGATGGGGTAGCTTTTGCCGCAACAGCAGGATCTACTACTTATACCGTAACAGGAACCGTAACATCTACCGGCTGTACCTATGATGCAACGGTAGTAATTGACGCGTTTACATTACCTGTTGTTACTTATAGCGAGACAGCCACAACGCTGTGTAATTATTTTGCTCCGGTTACTTTAACAGAAGGAACACCTGCAGGAGGAACTTTTAGTGGAACCGGTGTTTCTGGCGGAACATTTGACCCAAATCAAACTGCCGGAAATTATGATGTTGTCTACGCTTATACTGATGGGAATGGATGTAGCTCAAGTGATACTGTGACCTTTACCGTATCGGCATGTCTGGGTCTGAATGACAACAATTCACAAAATATTGAAGTGTTTCCAAATCCAACAACTGGCCTGATTACATTAAACGGATTGACTACTGGTGATCTAATTATCATTTATAACGTTGATGGAAAATTGCTCCTTTCAAAAGAGGCAATCAACAGCTCTATGAGTTTTGATTTGTCATCATTTTCAAACGGAACATACATTCTATTTGTAAATGAAAATGCTTTCAAAATCCAAAAAAATTAATTGATAATAAATTCAATAGTTAACAGCTCTCAGTTATGAGGGCTGTTTTTTTGTGCCTAATAAAAATCAAGTTCATATCCTATCTTTGCTCCATGCCTCGTCTGATTAGTTTTGTAATAGGTGCTCTCTTCTGCTTTGCAATGAAGGGACAGACGCCTTATTACTACGGCGTGAATGATGAGACCGGTGCTCCATCCAATGAAATTTATTGTGCGGTGCAAGATTCGTCAGGATTCATTTGGATTGGTTGCGAAGCCGGATTATTCAGGTATGATGGGTTTGAATTCAAACATTATACAAATCTGAAACAAAATGGAAGAGCTATTTCTTCTCTTCGTTTTGACAATCAAAGCAGATTATGGTGTCAGAATTTTGCAGGACAAATTTATCTGGTAAGAAATGATTCTTTGATTATTTATGCTGATGTTAAAGACAAAATCAAAAATCACCCGGGCTTTGATTTCAATGAAGCAGGTGACTTGTTCATTGGTCTGCCTGACGGACTTTTGATAATTGATGATGAGGGCAATAAAAAACATCTGTTTAAAGACCAGATAGACATCACTGAAATCACCTATTTAGGAGGCGATTCTCTGCTGGTGCAAAATCAAAGTTCATTCTATTATTTACTGATGAATTCAGAAAATATTATTCCATTAAACACAGTGAATGAACCCATACATTCATGCTGGATTGATAAAAGAAACAAACCGGGTTACGCCGTGTTTTCAAATAATTCAAGTCAGATTTTTCATGTATTGAATTTGGAAAACCATCAAGTACTTAACAAAACTTTTTTACCGATTTCAGGTGCAGGTTATTCATTATGGTATACTTTTTATCAAACCGACGAAAATACGGTTTGGATTTCAACCACAAACGGAGCCTGGTGTTATGATTTGCCAAGCCAAAAACTTAGAATGCATCTTTTCAGCGGAGAAAAAATTTCAAATATGTTGATTGATCGTGAAGGGAATTATTGGTTCACCTCACTTGAAAACGGCATGTATGTGATTCCTGAAATTGACATGCGTATATACAGTGAAACAGACAATCTAATTAAAGATCAAAACATATCCGCAATTCATGTGATGAATGATTCTACCTTGATTTGCGGTTCATTTGACGGTTCATCTTTTTTGATGAATATAACAACTGGTGAAGTAAATTATTTAAGTCAAAATGCAGAACTGAGATACCGCACAGTTTCGTCTGTTTTCAAATACAATAACCAGTGGTTGATAGCAAGAAATTATATTTCAGTTTTTGATTCTTTATTTAAGCATGAACAAACCATAAGCACAAATTATACACGTGATATCGCGGTTGATCAAGGACGATTTTATTTTACATCTGCTCTTGGCTCAGGATACTTTAATTATACTGATGAAGTATTGCAAACCAATTTGTATTCCACGGTGATGATATCAAAACAAAGTGGTCGTTTAGTTGAATGTGATACAACCAATCATAAAGTTTGGTTTGCGCAAAGTGAAGGATTGGCAGTTTATGGGCATGATAGTCTCACTTATTTGACACATCAGGGTGAGAGAATTTTTCCATCCACTATGTCTTTTCATCGCGGTGTTTTATGGGTGGGTACTGTTGATCAGGGATTATATGGTTTTGTCAACGACAGCGTAAAATATCATTGGCAAAATCAACTCGTACTCATGGGCAATAGCGTTATTGCCTTTGCTATCAATGATAAGCTTATTGCATGTGCAACGGAAAAAGGAATTCAATTAATTTTTTCGGATACTAGAGAAACTTTTCTGCTTGACTTAACAGATGGAATCAACACCAAAGACATCAATGCGCTTGCCTTGCATGATGATTATCTATTTATTGCCAGCACGCGTGGATTGTATCAATATCCGTTAAATGCATTGAGAAAAAATAAAACAAAAATTCAGGTACAACTTGAAGATGTTTTAATCAACAATCAACCTGTGTCATCGGTTGAACCTATTGAAATGTATTATGATGATGATCTCAGAATTCTATTCAACGCAGCTTCTTTTAGGAGCCGGGGTCAATTCTTTTTCAGATACAAATTTTCGAAAGATAATGCGTGGAATTATGTTGATGGAAAAAACCGTGAACTCTACTTCAATTCGCTTGCTTCAGGTGAATATGAATTGTGGCTAGATGCAGTAAATGAAGATGGGTACAGCAGTGAATCGTTTCTCAAAATTCAGCTGGTGGTTTATCCTCCATTTTGGCAACGATGGTGGTTTTATCTGGTGATTGTTTTGCTCACCGGCATGTTGGCAGCATTATTTTATACCTGGCAAATCAGAAGTATACGAAGGAAAAGTTTACTCAAAGAAAAATTGATCCGGTATCAACTGCGAACTATTAAAGCGCAAATGAATCCACACTTTATATTTAATTCACTCACCTCAATTCAGGATTTAATTTTACAAAAAGATATTTCAAATTCCTATCTCTATCTTACAAAATTTTCAAGCATTCTACGTATGGTTATTGACCTCACAGATACAGATGAAATCAGTCTGGCTGATGAAATAAAATTTCTATCTCTCTATCTCGAAATTGAAAAACTGCGCTTTGGCGATGATTTTGAATACGCATTGCATACCCCTGATGAAAATGAGACCTATTATGCGAACCTACCGCCACTGCTCATTCAGCCATTTGTAGAAAATGCAATCAAGCATGGTCTGCTTCATAAGCGAGGAGAAAAAAAATTATACATCCATTTTGAGGTGACTCGGTCAAAGGATGAATCGTGTACCATACATTGTACTATTCGGGATAATGGAATAGGGCGCAAAAGATCTCAAGAGATAAAAGAAAGAATGGCAGTTAGTCACCAGTCATTTGCAACACGCGCAACTGAACAGCGACTAGAATTACTAAACGGCCGTGATGATTACCGTGTAACATTTGCAATTGAAGATTTGTATTCAGACAATGAGGCTGCAGGCACGCAAGTAAACATCACTGTCACCGCTGATGTAAAAGATAAATTAACACAAAAAAAGTGAGGTGCATCAGATTTTTATAAAGTAAAATGCACCGTTCATGAAACCAGCGCATAATCAAAATAAATTTCTGATATCTTTAGCGCAGCATAAGAATGAATAAAATTACAGCCATACTGGTAGATGATGAAGGCAGGGCAAGCAGCGCTCTTTCAGCCTTACTTGCATTGGTATGTTCTGATGTTGAAATTTTAGAAATTTGTAAAGATGTTCCGTCTGCTGTTTTAGCAATCAATCGCACTAAACCCAATTTAGTTTTTCTGGATGTCGAAATGCCCGAATATAACGGATTTGAATTGTTTGGTTTTTTTCGTGAAATTGATTTTCAGGTTGTGTTTGTCACTGCGTACAGTGAATATGCAATACGTGCATTTGAAGTATCAGCAGTTGATTATTTAATGAAACCTGTTGATCCGGAATTGCTAAAAACTGCTGTTCAAAAAGTAAGAAATAACTTGCACAAAAACGATATTTATCAGCGTCTTGAAATTTTACAGCAGTCATTTAAGGGCAATCCACTAACACGCATTGCCGTGCCTTCATCAGATGGAACGCATTTAATTCCGCTTACTGAAATTCTATATTTGCAAGCTGAAGGAGCATATACTACCATTTTCAAAACTGACCAAACAAAAATGCTGGTAAGTAAAAAATTGAAACATTTTGAAAATGCACTAGAAGATACTCCCTTCATGTTCAGGCCTCATCGCTCCTATCTTATCAATCTCTATCACGTGAGCAAATTTAACAAAGGAGATCATGAACTTACGCTGGATAATGGCGCTGTAATTCCAATAGCCCGTGATCGCAAGCATGATTTTGAAACGGCTATTCAGCATATTCATCGCTCACTTGAAAACTGATTTGACGCTTGTCATTTAATTCTATCTTCTTTAGTGAATTAAAACTAACGATTCACGAATTAGAATTTTTTATCCGGTTAAAATTATTTTGCTTTGCAGCAACTAAATTCTTGACCAACTATGAAAAAAATTATTTTTCTTACGGCTCTCATTTTTTCTGCTTATACAGGCTTCTGCCAACTAGGTAAAAATCTTGAAAGCAAATTGAATGGCACTGCAACTGACCCGCTGAATGAGTATCCTAAAGGAATGACGGCCTATTCAAAAACTCACACTGATTCGCTTGGAATTTCCGGCACGTATTTTTTGCGTTTTCCCGTACAATTCATGTATAAAAATGCCATGAATGCATATAAAACTTTTACCGTTGACCAACTTGTAATTGAATTTGACCCGGCAACATTTACCGGCAGAATACACGTGGTTGATAATGCCATTGAAAACACCGTTCGCATTGCCGGATATCAATTAGAAAACATGTATGAATTATATGCAAACGGATTAAAAGATGTACAAAAAAATGTTTGTCGTCTATTTAATTTCATTGCAATAGAAGTAAACTGCAAAAACTACACCTTTGGTTCAATTATGGGTGTAAGCAAAAGTGGTGCTTTTAAAAGCGGTATGATGTATCGCACGGTTGAAGATCCGGATGTACTTGTATTTGGAAGCGTTTACGCAAAAGAAAATAGAGTGAATTATGATCAAAGTTTTTCACACGGAGGAAATCTGAATGCACTGTCAAAAGATAAATCAAAACTTGAAAATTGGGACAGTACAAAAATTGTAACAGAACTTTTCAGATATGAAAAACTGAATGCAGACTACGTTAGCAAATCATTGGGCGAATTAGTTGCATTGCCAAAACTGGCAATAGATGATGACACACGCGAGGCAGAATATTTTGAAATCATTTCAGGTATGGCCGCACAAGATAAGCCGGTTGCTTGGGCTGATAAATTTATTTACTGCTATATTAATACAGATTGGAAAGACGAATATAAAGGCAATGTAAAAACTCACAGATGGTGCACGGTAATTGCCGTTTCAACCGGATGGACAGAAGGCAGTGAAGGAAGATACATTCCGGTAATCATGAAACAAAACTGGGACGGTTCAACCTACGGAAAAACTTATATGGCCGGTTTTCAAGGGGCATTGGTTCCGGTATCGCATGAAACCATCGCGGCATTCAAGCATTGATTTTTAGATCCTAACATTTTCATCCGCTTCATGAATTCAAATCTACCATTCATGAAGCGGTTGTTTTTATTTCATAGTGAAGAGACTTTCTTTGTTCAAAATTAAATTCATTATGAAGCAAATTATACTTCTTTCAGGGCTGCTTTCGGCATCGTTTTCGTTTTCACAAGTCAATGATGGCTTGGTGATGGATGTTCCATTTACTTATGGAAACGTATTTGATCAGGTAGGTACAAATCACGGTTATAATATAGGCGCAACTCCAACAGATGATCGGTTTGGTGTTGAAAATATGGCACTCTATTTTGATGGAGCAGACTTTGTTTATTTTGGTGATAACGCCACTACCAATCTTGACAACATGGATGAAATTACCATCACTGCATGGATTGAACCGGCAAATGGTTTTTCAGGCATGCGAGCTATCGTTGCAAAATGGAATGACGCAACCAATGAGGAATACGGGATTTATCAAGATGGCCTTAACGGTGTGTACACCATTCGCACCATTAACAATATGGGAACGTCTGTTGCTCTACCCATGTCAACAACAGGTTGGTACTTTGTTGCTTTTACATTTAATAAAACAACCAATCAGCAAAACCTTTACGTAAACAATAGCCTGGTTTCTACCTACACGCCCGGTGGTTTTTACACTAACACAACAAGCAGTACAAATCTTACTATTGGTGCACAATACAATGATGTGAATGGATCTGGTGCTGCACCAAATCGCTTTTTTCAAGGCGCTATTGATGACGTTAGAATTTATGATCGCGTATTGTCAGCTGAAGAAATTGATACGTTATATGAAATGTCAGCAGTGTATTGCAAAGATATTGCTATTGATATTATCAATGTCACTAACACCTCCTCAAACACAGGTGTCATCAACTACAATGTAAGTGGTGGTCACGCACCTTACCAGGTAAGTTTCAACGGAGGTACTTTCACAACCATAACATCAGGCAAAGTATGCAGCACTATGAGTGAAGCAAATCTTTCAACGCTCACTGCTCCGGGTTTAGCAACTTTTACTTCGGTAAATTTTGCATCGTATGGTAATCCATCAGGAACATGCGGTGAATTTATTTATGCAAATTGTCATTCACCAGAAACAATGCAGGCCGTGCAAGATTCACTCCTTGGAAATTACTCAGGCACTTTTATGGGCGCTAATGCAACCTTTGGTTATGACCCTTGCTTTGGAACCGGAAAAAATACGCGCATCATGGTTTCGTATGCTGAACCTATGACATTAAATGGTCTGACACCGGGTGATTACACTATTGCTGTGATGGATTCTTTGGGTTGCATGGGGGTGATACTTGTAACTGTTGAAGATCTCACTGCCGGTGTTCATGAGAATGAATCAATCTTATTTGACGTTTATCCTAACCCTGCACAAAATGAATTAACCATCATCACTGATCAGCTTTTTAGTTTTAACATCGTAAATATTACCGGAGAAATAATTTCAACTCAATACGCCAACGGTAAAACAGTGATTGATATTTCTGATCTTGCACCGGGTGTGTATTTCATTCAAACCCAGAACGGACAGGTACAGCGGTTTGTCAAATCATATTGACAAAATAATTCCTTTGACTAAATGTACATGAAAATCCGTCGCGCTGTGGCGGATTTTTTTTTAGAATGAATGCCTGACTGAAGCCCAAATAACATGAGTAAACATGTGGTTTGCATTTGTAAGTTTTGAGCTTGTTATCTGCAAATTATAAATACATTGCAAAGACAAGTTTTCAGAAAACTTAAGTACCGGACCTGTCATTATACGGTTTTGATCATAAGCTCCGGTGGCATCAGGCGTAATCCAGTTTAAAAAAAGTTCGTTGCCAATAAGCCACCATAAACTGGTTTCTTTATTCTCTGATATATTGAATAATTTGAACTGCGCATTTGCTGCCAATCTATTGCGCAATAAAAATGTATGACTCTTTTGATCAAATATTGAAAATTGCGTAAACCATCTTTCTTCCAAACGATATCTAAAGTTGACAACGAATTTTTCTTTTTTCATGTCATATCCAATCTCCTGATATGGTCTAAATTCTGACGAACTAAAATAAGTATCATTCGCCAAATCTTGTGCAAAAAAACCGCTGTGCACAACACCTCCACCTAATTTCAAACCACTGTTCAATTTATACCAACATGAAACGCGCGCAATGTATTGAGCAGGTTCGTTCATCCAATTCCGCCATCTAAAACCTACATCTCCACCAAGTGAAAATTTATCGCTAATTTTTTTCTGGGCATAATATTGAACCCATTGCTGGTTGCTATGGGTATTTGATTGTCCATGTAAACTGAAATTAGTAATCATGAAAAAAAATACCAGAGAATAAATCTTATAATTAAAGCACAGCCAATTCATTTGTTTAAAGTTTAGTAGCTACCAATTATTTACAAAGTTCTTCATTTATCAAGTCATCAGAATACCGATCGTGCAAACTAAATCGTCATTTTACCCTCGTACTTCTTCAGTGCTTTATCAATTTCTTTTTCTAATTGCCGATATTGTTTAATTACTTTTTTTCCTTCGTCAGTTAATACAGCACCACCACCGGTTTTTCCACCAATTTGCCGGTCAACCAACACTGAACCCGCTGAGGCATTCATATCTCTAATCAATTGCCACGCCTTGCGGTATGACATATCTACTTCAGAGGCCGCTTTGGAAATTGAACCGTACGTGGCAATGTTTTCCAATAGGGTAATTCTGCCAGGACCAATAAAAGGTTTGTCACCCTTTTCAATCCACACACGTAAACGAATTTCTGACTTATTTTTTTTCATACTCCAGTGGTGTTTATTATTAGTCTGCTAAAAAAACATTCAATGCAAATTATGGTGATTTTGAAAAAAAAACCCAGACCCGAAGGCCTGGGTAAAGTAATTACCACACCGGATTGGACAACTAATGATTGCGTGGTAATTTACCGTAAGTATGTGCAGTTGATTTGCGAATTGCTTTTCTGTTCCAGTTCCAATAAACCACTTGATATCTTCTCCAAGTATATGCAATAGGATAAACCAAGAAGTGCATAAAGCGGGTAAACGGAATGATAGCAATAATGAAGAACGCAGATACAATGTGAATTTGTGCCCACCATGGCATTGCATCAGCAACTCCAATTTGTGGATCAAATGTAAAGATTGATCTCAGGTAAGGAGTTAATGAAGTTGCAAACCAAGTTGATCCCCAACGTGAGAATAATGCAATAGCAATACCGGAAACAATTTGAACAAGAAGTATAACATAAACCAAGGTATCCATATTGTTTGACAACACCATCAGTTTGCTATGGCTATAGCGACGTTTAATCAAAAGAACTAAACCAATCAATGCAGCAAGTGCAAACGCGAGCGATGAAACTTCAAGAATTAATAAACGAAGTGGATGACCATTCCAAACAATAATTGCGCGTGGCACTAAAAACGCAGTAATGTGACCAAAGAAAATAATCAACATACCCCAGTGGAAAGGTTGGCTACCAAAGAAAAGCTGACGACCTTCTAAAAACTGAGTTGATAAAGATGAAACTTTGAATCCAAGATTTTTGTATCTGAAGATACTTCCGATTAAGAAAATAATCAGTGCAACATATGGGAATGCACCAAACATCAAGTAGGAGAAGCCCGGTGTTTTTTCAGCAAGCGCTTCTTTTAATAGATAAATAACCAGAATAGTACACAACAACACAATAGCAAAAGTGGTGAGGTAATTTTTGTTGTAATTTTTGTATCCAACAAAACCATTTTCATCCATCGCACGGTTAGCATTGCGGTATGTGCCCCAAAGCATCCAAGCTACAAGTAACACAATAACGATTGCAAACCAATAAACCATTTTTCCTGTATAGTCAGTGGCTACCGGTTCTTCAGCCGCAGGTGCAGCAGGTGCTTCAGCTGCAGGTGCTTCAGCAACTACCGGCTCAGCAGGTGCTTCTGAAGCAGTGGCGATATAGTCAAAAATTGACAAAATCGCACTGTCGCCAAGCTGCTCATATGGAGGCATTGGTGAATTATTGAACTCCGCAAAAAGTGCAACGGCTGTTGAATCACCACTCTCAATAAGTGCTGCGCTGTTTTTTGTCCAGCTCAGTAACCATTCTTCTGAACGGCGTTCACCTACACCAAGCAAACCGGGCCCAACAAGCTTATCAGCAGTCAGACGGTGGCAGGCCGCACAATTGTTTTTAAACAGTTCTTCTCCTGTTTGAGCCGAACTATAATTTGATATCGTAGCAAAAAGTGCCACCAGTGTAAACCAAACAAGTTTTGAAATTTTACCTGGATTTTTTACTGTCTCTAACATGTTCTTTTCGTATTAATTATTGACTAATTTTTGTTGTTGTGGTCCCACTGGTTGTGCTGCTCGTGCTGCAACCTCCTTCGCAATTTGCAAGGAAATTACGTCCGTACTCTGGCTGAAATCCGGCATCGTAGGCAATGCCGGCAAAATCACGTTGAGCAATGGCATACAATGTTTCAATTGCGTTTCCATAAATATTCCCGGTGATTTCTTCTTTATCCAAAACTACTCGGTCATTCTTTTTATGGATTTTATGTCTCATCGCTATTCTGGCCTGATCAAATTCCTTCACCATTTTTTCAAGTGATGGAATTAAAATCCGTACTCCTAGTTCCTTGATAAATTCATCATCCTCGGACAAACTCATCAACTCAAGCACGTTGGGCAGGTTGTCAGCCAATTCACACCCACAGTCATGATTTATTTTTTCATGTTCTGTTTTCATGTGAACCAGAAATTCTCCACGTTTATAATCTTCACCAAATAGCACATATCCAAGATCAAGAAAACAAATTGCCTGAATATGAAAAGTCAGATTAAATGTTTCTTCTATTTTGAAAAAGTCACTGTCATTGATGAATGATACAAATGGTGAGAACCCTGATGCCAGATCAGGATATTTCTCCCTGATCAAGTCATGGCAATTGTTCACCTCACGAACATAATTCATGTCCGTTGGGTATTTGAACACCTGCGCAAGCACCTTATAGTGGTCTCTGTTAGTTATCATAATCCTCTTTCAGGGCGGGTTTTAAATCCAAATCCGGTTTCACCTTTTGCGTCAGCAGTTGCTTCAAGCATTTCAATTGATTCTTCACGGTGTGCAGGCGGAATCACGAAACGCTCTTCAAAAGTTGCAAGTGAAGTTAAACGGAAAATTGCGTTTGCTGTATGAACATCATAACCTGCAACTTCAAGTGCTTTTTTCACTTCAATCTTGTCATAGTCACCAACGGTAATATCTCTACGATTGATTTTCACCGCAAGTAATCTTTTCATCACTTGTGCGATTCTGTTCGTGTCCCCATTTGTGAAAAGTGAAGCCAAATATTTCATTGGTAAGCGTTGCTGATCAAGATTTGCAAACATGTGTTCTGATGTAGTCTCGTATGTACCATTCTCAACACTTGCCATAGCAGGCAACATTGGTGGAACATAGAACAAGTTTGGAATAGTTCTGAATTCAGGGTGTAAAGGAAGAGCAATTTTCCACTCTTTTACAAATTTATACACCGGTGATTCTTGTGCTGCTTTTATTGTAGAGTCATGCACTCCGTTTTCACGTGCAGCTTTGATCACTTCCGGATCAAATGGATCCAGATAAATATTCATTTGTGCTTCTAATAACTGATCATCATTTGATGCAGCTACTGCTTGAATTTTATCAGCATCATACAACATCACACCCAGATAACGGATACGACCAACGCATGAGTGCATACATGCAGGAGCCTGACCAGACTCAAGACGTGGATAACACAAAATACATTTTTCAGATTTACCGGTATTCCAGTTGTAATAACTTTTCTTGTAAGGACACGCTGTTACGCACATTCTCCATGCACGGCAACGATCTTGATTAATTAATACTACACCGTCTTCACCGCGTTTGTACAATGCACCTGAAGGACATGATCCAACGCAGGCAGGGTTCAAACAGTGATTACAAATACGTGGCAAATAATGCAAGGTCATTTGCTCAAGCTGGAACATACTTTCTTGTTCTGCCTGTGTGAGGTTTTTAAAGTTTACGTCGTTGCGGGCGTAATCCGGAGTACCACTCAAGTCATCGTCCCAGTTTGGTCCGCTTTGAATGTCAATATGCTCACCTGTGATCAATGATACCGCACGTGCAGTTGGTTGATCGTCTCCCTCAGGAGCTGTGAACAAATCTTGATATTTATATGCCCACGGAACATAGTAATCTTCCAATACCGGCATATAAGGATTATGAAAGATATTTTTCAATCCTTTCAGTTTTCCTGCTCCTTTAAGAGATACTGAATCTCCATTTTTTTCCCATCCGCCTTTATAGATATCCTGGTTTTCCCATTTGGTAGGATAACCGGTTCCGGGTTTTGTTTCAACGTTGTTCCACCACATGTATTCTGCACCGCGTCTGTCAGTCCAGATATTTTTACAAGCGATAGAACAGGTGTGACATCCGATACATTTGTCGAGATGAAATACCATTGAAATTTGTGATCTAACGTCCATAATATTTTCTTTTTCGTTAATTCCTAATTATTATCGCTTATTAATATTCTACTACATCCATTCTGCGTACCAGAACGTGAGTATCACGGTTCACACCTACAGGACCCCAGTAATTGAAGTGGTAAGTAAATTGTCCGTAACCTCCGCAAAGCAGATTTGGTTTCAAGTGAACACGAGTGAATGAGTTGTTCATACCTCCACGACGTGGTTCACCATTTTTACCTCTTCTGATTTGAGATTTTGGAACATTATAAGTTCTTTCAACCGCGTGGTAAACAATACATACACCACTTGGGATACGAGCACTCACGCAGGCGCGGGTTACATATACACCATGGTCATTGTACACTTCCACAAAATCGTTGTCTTTAATACCCAGTGACGCAGCGTCTGTTTCACTTAACCAGCATGGTTCACCACCTCTTGAAAGTGTTAACATTCTCAGTGTATCACCATACGTTGAGTGAATATGCCATTTACCGTGTGGAGTAAGTACATTCAGCACTTTTGCTTTTCCATCATTCACGGTTACACGCATGTCACCATATACATCAGGAGTTGGTGATGGCTTATAGGTTGCAAGGTGCTCACCAAACGCAATGTATGCATCATGATCAAGGTAGAAATGTTGTCTTCCGGTAAGTGTTCTCCATGGAACAAAGAAATCTACGTTATACGTATATGCTGCATACGTTCTTCCGTCATGCATTAAACCTGACCAAAGTGGTGATGAATTATAACGTTTAGGTTGTGCCTGCAAGTCACGGTATTCAATTTGAATATCGCGGTATGGCATACCTAATTCTGCAATCGCAGGAACACCAATTTTCTCAGCCATGTTGCGGTAACATCTGTCTGCCAATTTACCGTTAGTAAGTGTAGACAGTTTCAAAATTGCATTGATACCTTCTACATCATCTTTCAATGAAGGATATTCAGTACCGTCGCTCCATTTTGTAATGTGTTGACGATTAGTAAGCATTTCATCATATACATCATCACACATGTAGCTGTTACCGTGAGCACCTAAGCCATTTTTAGCAACACCTTTTCCAAGTGAAATAAACTTGTCATAAATTTTAGTGTAGTCACGCTCAACAATAGCAATTTTGTGCATTGTTTTTCCAGGAATTGGTTCACACTCACCATGTGCCCAATCTTGAATAGTCAACTGTGAAATCTCATCTTTTGAGTCATGAGACAAAGGTGAGTTCACCACATCTTTCATCACGTTTGGCAAATAGGTTGGCGCCATTTGCTGAACTTTTTTAGCCAGCGTTTGGAAAATCTGCCAGTCAGATTTAGCTTCCCATACCGGAGGAATTGCCTCAGATAACGGGTGAATGAACGAGTGCATATCAGTTGAGTTGATATCTGCTTTTTCATACCATGAAGCTGTTGGCAACACGATGTCTGAATAAAGCGCCGAAGTATCCATACGGAAATTGATATCAATTACCAAATCCATTTTACCACGTGCACCTACTTTTTTGAATTCTATATCTTCTACTAAATCTTCAGCTACCTCATTCGCAATTTGGTTGGTATGTGTTCCAAGATAGTGATCAAGGAAGTACTCGTGTCCTTTAGAAGATGTTCCAAGAGCATTACCTCTCCAAATAAACCAAACACGTGGAAAGTTGATCTCTTCATCCGGTTGAACGCAGGCGTGTTTCAAATCACCTGTTTTCAATTTTTTAACGATGTAATCAACGATTGCCTTATCATCACCGGCTCCTGCATTCTGAGCTTCTTGAACCAATTCAAAGTTGTTTTGATTGTATTGAGGATAATAAGGCATCCACCCGTTGCGCACAGATTTAACTACCCAGTCAGCAGTGTGCATGTTGGCTAATTTATTATCAGGAACGCTGTTGTAGAAACGTTGGTTACCATCATATCTCCACTGACTTGTATTGATATAATGCCAAAGTGGACCTTGTTGCAGACGCGGAACAGTACCCCAGTCTTTTGAACTCATGATCGCAGACCATGAATCCATTGGAGCCAATTTCTCTTGACCCACATAGTGATTCATACCACCACCATTTTTTCCGTTACAACCGGTTAGCATTTGAGCCATGATTGCAGAACGGTACATCAAGTTTTCATGGAACCAGTGGTTAATACCGGCACCAACAATCACCATGCAAGCACCTTCAGTTTTTTCAGCTGTGCTTGCCCATTCACGTGCAATCTGAATAACTGTTTTTGGTCCAATACCGGTGAAAATTTCTTGCCATGATGGAGTGTAAGATTGTTCTTTGTCGTCGTAGCTTGTTGGATAGTCTCCTTCAAGACCACGGCTTACACCGTACTGCGCCATGGTTACGTCATAGATAGTTGCAACGGCTACTTTATTTCCGTTTACATCATTGATATAACGAACCGGAACACCGCGCAGATATTTGCGTTTGTGTCCGTAGTCAACAAATTCTACTTGTAATACTCCATCTTTTTTATTGAGGAACGTCAATTCAGGATCATAATCTTTTCCTGTCTCACCATCTTGGAAGAGTAGATTCCATCTTCCTTTTTTCTCTTGCCAACGGTGACCCATTGTTCCACCAGGACAAACAAGTTCTCCTGATTTGGAGTCATAGTTAAGATATTTCCATGCTGCATGTTCAGCATCTTTGTATTTAGCAATTTCACTTGCTTTCACCATTTTACCAGGATGATAAACACCATCTTTCTGATCTAATTTAATAATGAAAGGACAGTCAGTAAATTTCTTCACGTAATCAATGAAGTAAGGTACTTGTCTGTCAGCGTGGAATTCTTTCAAAATAACATGAGTAACAGCCATCCAGAAAGCACCATCAGAACCAGCGTGAACAGGAATCCACTGATCAGCGTGTTTAGCCACCATGCTAAAGTCAGGAGACATTACCACGGTTTTGGTTCCATTGTGACGAGCTTCAGAGAAGAAGTGGATATCCGGAGTACGTGTCATACCCAAGTTAGCACCCATGTCTACAATATATTTTGATTTATACCAGTCAGCACTTTCGCACACGTCAGTTTGTTCACCCCAAATTTCAGGGAACGCGTTTGGAAGGTCACAATACCAGTCGTAGAAACTTAAGTTAACACCACCCATCAACTGCAGGTAACGAGCACCTGATGCGTAGCTCAACATACTCATAGCCGGAATTGGTGAGAAACCAATGATACGGTCAGAGCCATATTTTTTTACAGTATAAATATTAGATGCTGCAATGAGTTCAAGAATTTCATCCCAATGAACTCTTCTGAAACCACCTTTACCGCGTGCACGTTGATAACGGTGACGTTGAACTGGGTCAGCCTGAATACTTGCCCAAGCTTCAACCGGATCATTATTATGTTTTGCTTTTGCTTCTCTGTAAAGATCAATCAATGCTCCACGCACGATTGGGTATTTTACCCTGATTGGGCTATAAAGATACCATGAATAAGAGATACCACGCTGGCATCCACGAGGCTCATAAGGCGGAACCTCTTTGTTGAATTGTGGATAATCTACTTGTTGTAATTCCCACACCACAATTCCATCTTTCACGTGAATTGCCCAAGAACATCCACCGGTACAATTGACGCCGTGTGTAGATCTGACAACTTTATCGTATTGCCATCTATTTCTGTAAAACTCTTCCCATTTTCTGGTTTTAGGGGAGATTATGTCTTCTATCCAGCTCATTATTTCCAGGTATTAGTTGTTAGTTAATTGCTCGTACTTGTCTCGCGAAAATTTGGTCTTTCGTCGAGTGTTTTTTGCGTTTGTTCCAAATTAAAATGATGATGATCAAAATCCCAATAAATCCGGCACCTGAAATCATCAGCATCATCATTATACTAGAAGATTTTGGTTCAAGTGGGTTTTGAGAAACAGATTTTAAGAAAGCTGCAATACTTGTTTGTTCAGCAGTTGTAACAGGATTATTTAAATAAGCAGCATTCATTGCAGGGAAAGGGGCATTTTGCACCATAGCAAGAATTCCGGCTTCACCCATTCTTGTATATGAGTCAGTCAGATCTTTTGCAAGATATCCTCCAACAACACCTTCAGCAGCTACATCGTGACAGCTGATACAAGAAGGACCACCATTAAAGAATCCTTTTTCACCGGTGAAATATTTTTTACCATCTGCAATTTGTGCATCGGTATAATTTATTTCAACCACCGGAGCAGCTTCACCGGCAGCAGCAGCACCAAGCGTTCCAAGATAGTCAATCAGCGCTGTCATGTCAGCATCTGAAAGTTGCGGAAAACCAGGCATGGGTGAGTTGTTGTACTCAGCATAAATGGCTTTAGCATCTGCATCACCAGAATTAATTAATCCCTGAGAATCTTTAATCCAGGATTTCAACCAGTCGGCTGATCTTTTTTCAGTAATACCGGCCATACCAGGACCTACTAGCTTGTCACCTGTTGTTTTGTGGCATGCCGCACAGTTAGATTGAAATATCTGAGCTCCATCCTGAGCAGTTGCCTGAAAAGACAGGAACAGGAAAGACACGCCCAGAGCTAAGCTTTTTGCGGACTTATACATATTCGTTTCCATCGTTTGATTTTTTTTGAGTGCTGTTAACGAGTCAAAAGTCATTAATAAAGTATGGGTACAAAATGATATACGTCATACTTTCTAGGTTTCTTGTCAGGATTAGGAAAAACTGATATAATTCAGTTTTTTGACTTCATGTTCTCTGGAAAGTCTTGTAAATACTCAAATACAAGATGAAAAAGAAGGATAAGAAAACCTAGTGCTAAAAAAACACCTGAGTACATGAAAACACGCAAAACAGGTTCAATATCAGCCATTATCTGCGCAAAAGACTGATCAGTTTCAATGGTGGCTATCCCTTTCAAAATTCCTGAAAAAATTAATGCCCCCCAGAAAATTGCCAACGATAAATTAATTAACCAAAAGGGAATACGCACCCATGCCGACCGGATATTCTGAAAATGAAATACAACAAATGCCAATAATATCATGGAATTAATTCCAATGGTGCTACCCATTGCGTGTGCCACGGTGATGTGGGTTCCATGTGTATATAAATTGATTGCCGGTATAGAAATACAAATTGCCAAGGCAAGATTTAAAAAAACCCAGATATCAGAAGCCAAAATGAATAAGTAAGCGTTGCGATTTTTAAACCGTTGAGCCGTGGTAAGCGTTGATTTCCATTTCCAAATTATACGGCCAATGATGAACAACTCAGTCATACTGATAATATAAGCTATAGTACCAATATAATGTGATGAGGGAACAATATAAACGTGATGCGCCCAGTTAAAGAATAGGTTGGTCAATCCTACAAAATAAAGAACAAAAGCCATTTTTGATTTTGCATACGAATCATCTCCACTGATTTTTTCCATTACGTAGAGCCCGGCACCATAAACAAACATATTCCATGCACCAACCAGAGAGCCGTATGACTTCCATTGCACAGTTAATTCACGCACAAGAGAATTACTGAAATAGTCAAAAATCCATGAGTTAGCTTCAGAAAATGTAATGAAGAAAATGACAATGCCGGTAGCCCACATCCATAGATAGACAGGCCAGTTTTTGATTTTCCAGACAGCGGTGAAATAATTAATGCCGAACAAAATCCATGAAAATAAAATTGGCAAACTATACACCGGCGGAAATTCCCAATACTCACGACCACCAAATGTACCAGTGAGGTATGAAATAATAATGAGAATACCTGTAACGAAATAGATAACCCAATGCGCAAGACCAAGATAATAAAATCGAAGTAATTTTTTTTCTTCTAGATAAGAGTAAACTGCCCCAATACCAAGAGAAAATATCCAAGCAATTGCCAATGAAACATGCAGTGGGCGTGTTTTAAAAAATGCAATATCAGGAATGAAATCAGGAAAAATAAATTGAATAGCGGCAATCACTCCAAAAATCAACGCTAATACTAACGAGGCAATCCCCGTTACAATGAATAATCTGCCTATACTAATCATTTTTCTAAATTCTTGTTAACCATTCCATACCAAGTTACACTGGCATCTTTGTGTGGATATTTTGAGGTACTGTCAATATATGTCAGATACGCCACCAGATAATCAATTTCCTGAATGCTCAAATTGAATTTTGGCATTTTCTGTGTGCCATTAGCGATGAATGAACGCACGTAAGCTTCGCCTTTATTTGATATGACATTGGTAAGATCAGGTCCCATGTAACCACCCAGCCCATAAAACTGATGGCAGGCAATGCAATTTTTTTCCTGGAAAACGCGCTTGCCTTCTCGCGCAAATTCATTTATTGGTGCATTAGTTTCAGTACCTATGGTATATACAAATATGCTATATCCGATATAACCAATAAAAAGCGTGAAAAAAATTGTCCTTCTGGTTTTAAGACTCATCAATCTACATGAATTAATTTTTCAAAATTTCTGACAGTAATACTTTCGCCGTCGCGGTCAAGAATTTTCTTGTTACACAATTCATCTAGCGAATGCAGCAGCTGCTTTCTATTAGCGTTGGTAATTGCAGCAAGTTCACTGATAGAAACTTCAATTCGCAATGGCTTATTGTTTTCAGTGGCCGAAGGTACGGCATGAGAAGGACTTAAAAAAACAATTGCGTCAGCTAATTTTTTTAAAAAACTTACTTTGCTTGAATACGTTTTTCTTTGCTCAATATAATCCATTCGTCTGTAAAGCAAATTGATGATATATGCTCTGAATTCTTTTTCCGCTTTAAGAAGTCTGATAAAATCATCCCGCGAAATAAGAATCACCTCAGCCTTTTCACTAATTACAGTAGTTATATAGGAGTAAGCAACATAACCATTATAATATGAAGATAAACCAAAGAAATTTCCTGAACAAAGCAGCCAAACCAAAACGTCACGCTTGCTTTTTACCCTTGAATTATCAATTCTGATTTTTCCGTTTTTCAAATAATAAATTCCCTCAATGCCTGACTCTTGGTCATAAATAACGTCACCGGCATGATAGGTTTTTTCACGACCACCAAATTTTTTTATAAGATTTTCAAAATCCTGCATCAGGCCAACTTGTAATTCTGACCAAATTTGCTGTAATCTCAAACCGAAAAAAATGAGTTGAATCATAAAATTGTCGGAGAATCGAATTGAATTTGTTTTGAAAATGCCCGAAATTTCAAGGAATTATACTGATTTCACAACACTAAATTATAGCACATCTTGAAACCCTAAAAAAATTTGGATTAATCCTCAATATTGGCAAGAGCCTGAAGTTTATCAAGAGACAGTAATTGAATGTCTTTTCCTGAAATAGCAATGAATCCCTCTTTATTCAGCTCAGATAGGGTTCTGATTGTTGTTTCCGTTGTGACTCCTGCCATATCACCAATTTCTCGGCGAGTAAGCCGAATGTCCAATGTTTTACCATCTTGTTTCACCCCAAACTTGCTTTTCAATTGTAACAACACTTCTGCCACACGCTCACGCACCGTTTTTTGCGTAATATCTACCAATTGCTGCTCTGATTGACGTAATTCACGCGCCAGTAATTGAATGGTATTTAAACAAAGAGTATTGTTTGACTCTAATAATTCAAAGAATTTTTTCTTAGAAAGATAACATACGTAACTATCTTCAAGAGCTGTTGCGGTTGCCTTGTATGGTTCATTGCACAAAAGAGAGCGATAACCCAGCGTATCCGCATTGCCTGAAATCCTCACAATCTGCTCTTTGCCTTCATCACCAAGTTTGGAAATTTTTACTTTGCCTTTGTAAATGCAATAAAGACCATGCGGGTGATTTCCCTCGTAAAAAATGACTTGTCCCTTTTTATAAAAATTATTGCCTTTGTCCTCACCTAATTGTGCCTTGTCTTCACGCGATAGGCATGAAAACATACCACCCTTATTTGGGCAGTCTTCACAAGAAGGCATCTCTACTTTTGCATTCTTCATACAGGCTAATTTTCTGTAAAGTTAGCTTGTTTCAGTCACAAAGCGGTGAATGCAAGGTCATTCCTTTACATGATTTATGTCATGTCTGTAATTCGTTTCAGCCTAAATAATAGCTGATTAAAAACAGGTGTGATGCTAATTTAGTTGACTGATAATGTGGCGGTTTAACTCAGTAGCCTTTGATAAAATAGATTGTCTTAGATAAAGCCAATGCAAACAATGTGCTGCCAGGTTAAAAGCATATCATCATTCAGCCATGTCAAATAGTGAACTCACACCACTTAATTTCAAGATTAAATCAAGTTCATGTATAAAATGACGATCATCATTTTTGAAATAGGATGATGACGTATCTTTGCGTCGTTATGTATAATTTAGCATAACGATTAACTCTATGGATTCAACTACCTCCATTTGGATATTATTTGCAGCACTCCCTTTGATTGCATTCCTTTATGCCTCAGTTGGGCACGGCGGTGCAAGCGGATATCTTGCCTTGATGGGTATTGTAGGGTTTAGCATTGAAATTATGAAACCAACTGCATTAATTTTGAATGTATTGGTATCAGGTATCGCATTCTTCTATTTTTGGAAAGCGGGATATTTCAGATCAAAAATTTTCTTCGCATTTGCAGCTGGTTCGGTTCCGCTTTCATTTGTTGGCGGAATGATTGAAGTAGAGCCGCAATTGTATAAAATTACACTGGGTATTTTTCTGATTCTTGCCACGCTGAAATTGCTAGGCGTTTTTGATAAAAAATCTTTGACTGAAAAAGAAAATCTTCAAGCACCCAATTTTATATTAGCAGTAATTATTGGCGCACTCATTGGTTTTTTAAGTGGTTTGATTGGTATTGGTGGCGGAATTATCTTAAGTCCTGTTATTTTATTATTGCGATGGAGTACTGTAAAAGAGTCCGCTGCAATATCTGCCCTTTTCATTTTTGTTAATTCACTTTCAGGGCTGGGAGGTCAACTGGTTAACGGCATCACACTTTCACCAGAAAGCGGCATCATGATTGCCCTTGCAGCCGCAGGCGGTTTTGCCGGATCTTACTTTGGAACTTTTAAATTTAATAGCGTGATGCTGAAAAGAGTTCTTGCTCTGGTTTTGCTTTTTGCCTCATTCAAACTAATCATGATTTAAGTATGAATACTACCTTTTTGTTTTTTGGGATGATTGCCGAAGCTGCCGGAACCGACAAATTTGAATGCAGTGATTCATTTATAACTGTCCATGATGCTGAGCAATTTGTTCTTAAAAAATATCCTGCAATCAGCAGCATGAATTATCGGTTAGCGCTGAATGAAATGATGACAAGTAATGCTACAAATCTAACGCTTGAAAATAACCGCATTGCTTTTTTACCGCCATTTGCCGGAGGATGAACATGCTGAGTCAAGAAGAAAAATATAGATACAGCAGACAACTCAATCTACCCAATGTTGGAGAGGCTGGGCAAATCAAATTGAAACAATCTTCAGTATTAGTTGTTGGTGCTGGCGGATTGGGCTGCCCGGTTCTATTATATTTAGCCGGAGCCGGTGTTGGACAAATCGGCATCATTGATCATGACAAAGTTGATATTTCAAATCTTCATCGGCAAATTTTATATCAGACGGATGATGTAGGGAAATTCAAAGCAGAAGTAGCATCTGAAAAAATTCAACGATTAAATCCAACCATTCAAACAACAGTTTATACAGAAAAATTAGATGCACTAAATGCGCGTAAGATTATTGCCAACTATGATTTAATTATTGACGGCACTGATAATTTTTCAGCACGTTATATTGTAAATGATGCCTGTGTTTTAGAAAACAAACCTTGGGTGTATGGTGCAATTTTTAGATTTGAGGGACAAGTATCTGTTTTCAATTATCAAAACGGACCCACGTATCGCTGTCTATTCCCTGAAAAACCAGGCAATGAGCCAAATTGTGCTGAAGCAGGTGTACTCAGTGTTTTACCAGGCATGGCAGGTATCTACATGGCAACTGAAGCCATTAAACTTATACTGAACACCGGCGAATTATTAAACGGAAAAATTATATTCTTCAATACACTTCACAATTCAACTTACACCCTGCAACTTACCAGAAGCGCACATGCAGAAATACAAAAAATGGGCAGCAATGAAGATTACAACATTACTGAAAAATGTGAACTCAATACGCTTGATTTAGACAACCAAACGTTCAGTAAAATGCTTGATCAAGGAATATTGGTATTAGATGTACGAGAAGAATGGGAAGAGCCAAAACTTGCTCATGAAAAAATAGTGCATATACCACTTGCCACCTTGCACGTGCGTAAAAATGAGTTGCCGTTAGATGAAGATATCGTGGTGATTTGTCAAAGCGGAGGAAGATCAAAAACAGCAATAGAAATTCTATCAAAAGAGTATGGCTTTACCCGATTAAAAAATTTGAAAAACGGCATCAGAGCTTATATTGAGAACTGATGATGATGAAAATAATACTAACTATTGTAAAATAACATAATATGAAAAAAGTGCTTTGGGACGGACCCATCAGTCCGCAAAAAATTGCAGATTCTATTGCGCATCATCAAGTGAAAACAAATATTGGTGCACATGATATTTTTTTAGGTCAGGTGCGGGCTGATGCTATTGAAGGAAAAAATGTAACCGCTATTGAATATTCATGTTATGCCGAAATGGCTGAAAATATTTTTCATGAAATACGTGAAGAGGCATTTGCAAAATATGATCTCACGTGTATGCACATTTATCACAGTGTTGGCATTGTAAAAGCAGGTGAAATTTGTCTGTTTGTTTTTACCTCATCAAAACATCGTAAAATGGCTATGGATTCATGCCGTTATATTGTAGAAGAAATTAAAAAACGTGTTCCGGTTTTTGGCAAAGAAATTTTTGAAGATGAAACACATCAGTGGAAAGTAAATCAACCTTAATACACTCTCAGAATCATTACAAGATAAAATCAATTTATGGTAGATATTACAACCAAATCAAACACCTTAAGAAAGGCAACAGCCACGGGCATTGTAAAAGTATCAAAGCAAGAAACTATTGATGCCATTTTAAATCGCACCGTACCAAAAGGCGATGTGTTTGAAATGGCAAAAGCGGCCGGCTTATTAGGTGTAAAAAAAACACCTGATCTATTGCCTGATTGTCATCCACTGCCAATAGAATTTACGGCTGTGCGCTATCGGGTTGAAGGGCTTGAAATCATCATAGAAGTAGAAGTGCATACCATTTACAAAACAGGTGTTGAAGTTGAAGCCATGCACGGGGTAAGTGTTGTTGCATTGACCATGTATGATATGCTGAAACCAATTGATAAAGGAGTTGAAATTTCATCCATTAAACTGCTTGAAAAAAAGGGAGGTAAATCAGATTTCAGAGATAAATTCCGCAACCGACATGATTTGAAAGCGGCTGTCATTGTATGTTCAGATACCATATCAGCAGGACAAAAAGAAGACAAAGCAGGAAAAGCCATTATTGCAAAATTGAAAGAGAGTCAAGTAGAAATTGGTGCGTATGAAATTATTCCGGACGAAAAAGATCAAATTCAAGCCTGCGTAAACAAATTTTACAAAGAAAAATACAGCATGGTGATTTATACAGGCGGCACCGGTTTGTCAAAAAGAGACGTGACGCCAGAGGCGCTTGAACCTATGCTTGACAGAAGAATTTCAGGCATTGAAGAAGCTATTCGCAGCTATGGTCAAGACCGCACACCGTATAGCATGTTATCACGCAGTATTGCCGGGGTGAAGGGAGATATGCTCATACTTGCTTTACCCGGTTCAACTAATGGAGCAAAAGAAAGTATGGATGCAATTTTTCCACAAGTCTTGCATATCTTTGGCATACTCAAAGGAAACCGGCACGATTAAATGGACAACACAGCACAGCCCTCTCCTGTTTCAAAATCAATTGGCTACTGGCTGCTCACAGGTGCAGCATTAGTTATTGCCATGGTTATTTTGGGCGGGTACACACGCTTATC
The DNA here is from genome assembly GCA_016708105.1 of Crocinitomicaceae bacterium. Taxonomy (NCBI): domain Bacteria; kingdom Pseudomonadati; phylum Bacteroidota; class Flavobacteriia; order Flavobacteriales; family Crocinitomicaceae; species Crocinitomicaceae bacterium. The sequence continues at coordinate 236,534 of JADJGJ010000001.1, read as the reverse complement.
TCACTCAGGACTTTCAATGGTAACCTGGAAACCGGTTACGGGAGTTATTCCGCCCATGAATGAAACTCAATGGCAAACCGAATTTCAAGAATATCAAACCAGCCCTGAATATAAATTGCGTAATTATGATTTTACGCTAGCGGAATTCAAAGAAATTTATTGGCCTGAATTTTATCATCGTCTACTTGGGCGAGTAATGGGTCTTGCATTTATTATTCCATTCATCTATTTTTTAATCAGAAAAAAATTCAACAATAAAAAAATCATCCGACAATTGATTGTTATTTTTCTGCTCGGTCTATTGCAGGGCTTTGCCGGTTGGTACATGGTTGCCAGCGGACTAGTTGACAAACCTGCTGTAAGTCACTACCGACTTGCTATACACCTATGCCTTGCGCTGCTTTTGTTCAGCGTACTTTTTATTTATGCTATCAGAATTCTCAAACCTGAATTAGACAAGGCCGTTTCAATTCAAAAATCATTGCACCAATTTTTGAAGATAACCCTGGTTTTGCTTGTGCTACAAATTATTTACGGAGCATTTGTTGCCGGTTTAAAAGCCGGTCTCTTCTACCCAACTTTTCCAAAAATGGGCACTGAATGGATACCGCAATCCGTGAGTGGCGCATTCAGTACTCAAGGATTTTCAGCTTTGACAGAATCTCCGTTTGTAGTGCAATTCATACACCGCTGGCTGGCAATTTTGGTCACCGCATTTTCAGTGATCATTTTCATCAAATCCCGAGGCCAAAATTCATTAGTAAAGAAAACCGGAAGTGTTATATTTTATTTTACGATTTTACAGGTTGTGTTGGGTGTAATAACCCTTTTAAATCTTGTGCCGGTTTCACTTGGCGTTATTCACCAATTAATGGCTGTGTTTTTACTGAGCAGTTTATTGTTTGCTGTTTTTAGTATCAGAAAATTGGGGTGAATTTTTTTTGTTCCCGCCTTTCCTTTTGTTTGCGCCAACTCAATAATTATCAAATAAAGTATTGTTACTTTTTTCAATTGGATCATTTCAAGTAAAGATACATGATCTTTATGAAAAATTCCATTCTAATGTCTATGCTCATACTGACCGCTTGTGTTGATAAGCAAGACAAAATTGGACAAGTTGAAAATACCAAAACACTTCAAATAATTCCTCCAATTGCCGAGTCAGAACCTATGAATGAAAACTATGCATTAATTGCTGAACATGATACAATTTTGTTAAGCGAAAACGGCTCATTTATTCATGTGCCTTCAAATTGTTTTGTAACAAAAACAGGTGAACCTTGTACGGGAGAAATTGACTTTCATTTCACAGAATACAAAAACGCCGCAGACATTTTTTTTTCAGGTATACCTATGGTAATTAATGACGGTGGGAAAGAAGAAACTTTTCAATCAGCCGGTATGTGCTATGTTGCCGCCTTTCAAAATCAAGAACCTGTTTTTATTGATAAAAATAAAAAGATTGACATTGGCTTGCTTAACAAAGCACAAGACGATGACTACAACTTGTACTATTTTGATACCCTTGCAGGCGAATGGCAGAAACTGAAAGATAGTATTGCCGCAGTGGTTGATGATGATATGCCTTTAAAACCTGCACTTGCCGACAAGGCAGATACGAATAGAATAATTCATGTTGATATTCAAAATGCACCTGATAGACCAGTGCTGGCACCTTGGCACAATTCACGATTTATGCTTGCACGTGGTGAAGAATTGAAATATGCTGAACAAGGAATTTGGTGGTATGAAATGGCTTTAACTCAACATAAACGCGAAGGCTATTTTAATTTGCGCTTTGATGGGGTAAAAGAGAATGAATGGTTTAATGAAGATGTAGTGGTTCAACCATTATTTGAGAAAGAAAAATACAAAGAACAAAAGGAAATTTTTGATGAAAAGATGCGCCGCTATGCTGAACAACTTTTAGTAGAGAAAGATAACTGGATAAGAGATAGTTTGGCTTTGGTTGAACAAGAAAAAACCGAAATGCTGAATGAAGATGTAGTACGTGTTTTTTCAATCACTCAAATGGGATATTACAATTGTGATCGCTATTACAGACAACAAATTCTGGTTAGTAAAACGGTTCAATTGTTCATGAATGGAGAGGAGTTCGATTGCAATAAATACTACCAAATTTGTCCGAGTGACAACGCTGTTATTACTTCATTTACCAATGCAAACAATAGCTATTCAATTACAGCTGTGCCTAATATGGAATTTGCAATAGTAGCTATTCACAAAGATAAATTGGTGATGGCTAAGTATGATTACAACATGTTAAACACAACCAACCGCCTCACCGCCTCTATAGTTTCAACAGACGAATTCAATCAATGGGTGAGTTGGAATGAATAAGCAAAAGTTTATTCAGTAGTAGTTTTTTTGTTTGGATTTTTAGCAAGAATGCCATTGGCGGTTTCAAGGAATTTTACTTCTTCTTTGCCTTTTTCAGCGCCACCTGGATAACCGCACTGACCCCATGAGGTAAGCGCAAAGGTGCCTTTGGCAGTGTCTTTAGTGCCGGTAAAAAAATGAATGGTAGGATACCCTTGTACACCAAATGCTACTTGCAATTCTTGATTTTGTTTGCGCAACGCGTCAGGCAAAACTTTGGTACGCGGAAAATCAATTTCAAGTAATATTACATTTGCCTGAGCCCATTCAATGAATGCTGTTTTAGCAAATACATCACGTTGCAATTTCATACACCAGCCACACCAGTCACTGCCGGTAAAAAAACCAAATACCGGTTTGCCGCTTTCATTTGACAACGTAATTGCTGTATCAAGATTTGAGTACCAGGTTAAATTTTCATCAGCCTTTGAATTTAGAGAAGTGCTGATTGCTAAAGCGATTGCCAGAATATATTTGTACATAATTGTAATGTATGATCAAGGTTTAGAACGACTAAATTTACTAAAAGTTGGTAGCGGGCTTTGTTAAAAATTGGTTAATGTATTGGCAAATAGCACTGAATTTATTCATGTGATGTAAAATGATTCCACCCTTGAGCCTGCAGCTGTACTGAGCTTCCGTCACGACCAATGATTTGCGCACCGGAATTTTTATCAGCATAATGACCAATGACTTTCATGTGTTGATTGTCTTTGATTTTATCATAATCAGTTTGACGAATAGAAAAAAGCAGTTCATAATCTTCTCCGCCATTGAGGGCACATGTGGTGGGATCAAGATTAAATTCACGCGCTACGCGAAAGGTTTCTTGATCAACCGGTATTTTTTCATCATAAATGATACAACCCAGGTTGCTTGCTTTGCAGAGATGCAACAATTCAGAAGCGAGGCCATCAGACACATCAATCATAGATGTTGGTTGCACGCCAATGGTTTTGAGAAAATGCACAATATCTTTACGCGCTTCAGGTTTTAATTGCCTTTCAAGAATATAATCAACTTGCTCAAGCACGGGTTGTATGCCGGGATTTTCAAGAAAAACTTTTTTCTCACGCTCAAGCACTTGAAGCCCCATATATGCAGCGCCAAGATTGCCACTAACGACAAGTAGTTCTTTGTCTTGCCCGCCTGAACGATAAACTATTTCATTTTTTGCCACTTCTCCAATGGCTGTAATTGTAATAACTAAACCACTTTGTGAAGATGTGGTATCACCGCCAACCAAATCAACCTGATAGAGTTCACACGCCTTTTTTATGCCGTCATAAATTTCTTCTACAGCTTCAAGCGAAAAACGATTGGAGATTGCAATTGAAACAACAATTTGACGCACATCACCATTCATGGCATAGATATCAGAAAAATTGACAACGGCAGCTTTGTAGCCAAGATGTTTTAGCGGAGTATACATGAGGTTGAAGTGGATATTTTCAACCAGCGTATCAGTGGTGACGAGCATAAACTTATCACCGGTATCAATAACGGCGGCATCATCACCTACCCCTTTGATGGTGGAGGCATGATGAATTTTTGTATTGGCTGTAAGTTTGTCAATAAGGCCGAATTCACCTAATTTTTCAAGTTCAGTGCGTTTGTCCATGGTGAGGAGTTTGTGTATTAAAGTATAAAAGCCGCATGAGTGATTGACGCGGAAAACCCGCAACCCCCGCCATTAAAGCGGGGGTGAGGATTTGTAGCATAAAGCACGACCCAGCTTTTTTTGCTGGGGCATGCCCTGAAAAATATTATTGTAATGAGCCAATCATTTTTGTTGGATCAACCCAAGCATCATAATCAGCAGCGGTTACGTAGCCAAGGCGCACAGCCTCTTCTTTCAACGTAGTGCCGTTGTTGTGTGCGGCATTTGCAATTTCAGCTGCTTTGTAATAACCAATTTTAGTATTGAGTGCAGTAACCAGCATGAGTGAATTATTCAACAGTTCTTCAATACGACGATAATTTGGTTCAATACCTTGTGCACAATGCTCATCAAATGACACGCAAGCATCACCCAATAAACGAGCTGACTCAAGTAGATTTTTTGCCATTACGGGTTTGAACACATTGAGTTCATAATGCCCTTGGGCACCGCCGAATGCAACAGCTACATCATTACCAATAACCTGTGCACAAACCATGGTTAGCGCTTCACACTGAGTTGGATTTACTTTACCCGGCATAATAGATGAGCCCGGTTCATTGGCAGGGATGATAATTTCAGCAATACCTGAACGTGGACCGGATGCCATCATGCGGACATCATTAGCAATTTTGTTGAGTGAAACAGCCAATTGTTTTAAAGCGCCATGTGTTTCAACAAAGGCATCATGCGCTGCTAGCGCTTCAAATTTATTTTCAGCCGTGATGAATGGATGACCGGTAAACTGCGCTATGTATTTTGCCACTACCACATCATACCCTTTTGGGGTGTTAAGACCGGTACCTACGGCAGTGCCGCCAAGTGCAAGTTCAGCCAAATGTGGCAAGGTATTGCGCAATGCTTTTATGCCGTGCTCAAGTTGTGATACATAACCTGAAAATTCTTGCCCAAGGGTAAGTGGTGTTGCATCCATTAAGTGGGTGCGACCAATTTTAACCACATCTTTAAATGCAGCAGTTTTTGCTTTTAATGTTTTGATTAAAGCCTCAACACCCGGAATGGTAACTTCAACCACCATTTTATACACCGCAATATGCATGCCTGTTGGGTAGGTATCATTAGATGATTGTGATTTATTTACATCATCATTGGCTTCAAGAGTTTTGCCCTCACCCATTTTACCACCTGCAATAACGTGTGCGCGATGTGCAATTACTTCATTCACATTCATATTAGACTGGGTACCTGAGCCGGTTTGCCAAATAACTAACGGGAACTGATCATCCAGCTTACCGGCTAGAATTTCATCACATACGGTAGCAATTTTATCACGCTTGTCAGCCGGCAATACACCTAACTCACAGTTAGCAAAGGCTGCTGCTTTTTTTAAGTATGCAAAGCCCCTGATAATTTCAATGGGCATTGAAGCTGCAGGGCCAATTTTAAAATTATTACGTGAACGCTCAGTTTGTGCGCCCCAATATTTATCAGCAGGTACTTTTACCTCACCGATGGTGTCTTTTTCAATTCTATATTCCATTTTTATTTTTATTTCAGAATTAATACTAACTTTATCCCGTCAAAAAACAAAATTAAATAATTACTCATCATGACATCACTCGGACTTGCAATCTTTCTATGTGTTGGCCTTTTGGCTTTTTGGGTTTTAGTTTTTTTAATGGGATTTATTGTTCCTTTCTGGCTAACGCTGGGCGTGTTACACATGCTGCGTCCAAAAAGATTGGTAAATAAAAACTAGTTGAAAAAATGAAATTGTGATTCCGGGGCAGCCGTTGGTGTGCCCTTTTTTATTTTCGGTAAATTTCTAAAACTTTGCTCGCCGGACGACCGATAACAGCCTTGTCACCCTCAATAAATATGGGACGCTGCAACAGAATTGGGTGCTGCACCAATGCATCAATCAACTCGTCAGTTGATAAATTTTTACCTGCATAATGCTTAACATACACCGGTTCGTTGGTGCGAATAATATCATTTACATTGCAACTCAATTTTTTGAGCAGAGATTCTATGAAGGAACGATCAAACTTAAACGAGGTGAGGTCAATTACTTCAGCTACAATTTCATGATCATCTAAATATTGAAAAGCGTTGCAGCTTTTTGTGCAGTAAGGATGATGCAACATTTGCATAATTAACGTGTTTGAGGTTGAGAAATATTGTAACAAATTAAAGCAACTTTTATTATTTATTATGCGTATTAGCCAACAAACCACTTGGTTTTTTCGTTTCTTGTGTAAGTTATGGTTTTAAGATTTATTGTATTTGGTTTGTTGTTGTACTCATCATTTAGTGCCTTGGCGCAATATTCAACAACAGGCAGCGCTTCTCAAACAGCCTGCGGACAATGGACCGTAACACCTGATAACACCAACCAAACCGGGTCATTTTACAAAAACGCCACCATTAACTTAAGTGCCAATTTCAGTTTACTGTTCAATGTAAAATTTGGATGTGATAATTTTGGCGGAACAGGCTTGGTTTTTGTGCTAAGATCTAGCCCTTGGGCCGTTGGATCCGGAGGCTCGGGAATGGGTTTTCAAGGCATGACAGGTAATTGTATTGGGATAGAATTTGACACCTATGATGATAATTTAAGTTCAAGCAACTATGATATCCCAGGTGACCATATTGGGTTACAAAAAAGCGGAAGTGTTGATCACAATCCCGCTAATCCACTCAATTTGATGGGGACTGTTCCTACGCTGATTTCGCCAAGTTCAGCCAATGTAGAAGATTGTGATTTTCATCTAGTTGAAATTATATGGACAGCAGGCGCAATGCAAACCCTCACCGTGAAAGTTGATGGTGTAACTTCACTTACAAAAACCAGAGATTTTATTGGATCAGATTTTGCAGGCAACCCAAATGTTTTATGGGGATGGACAGGATCAACCAGTGCATTTGACAACGAGCAGGTAGTAGGTATTGGGCTTCAACCCGACTTCACCTTTTCAGCCACCGGATGCCCTGGACAGGTAATTAATTTTACAGATGCGTCTATAGCCCAAAACACCATTACAAACTGGGCATGGGATTTTGACGGATTAGGTACATCTACACTACAAAATCCGTCATTTACCTTTATGACTGCCGGCAGCCATGATGTATCATTGACCATTACAGATAATTCAGGCTGCACGAATACCGTAACCATTCCGGTGGGTGTTGGATTTGAAGTAAACCCCACTGCAGATGATATAACCATTTGTCCAAACACGTCAACCGTATTGCATGCCAATGCTGCACCTTATGTTGGCAATACCTGTTGTTTTGATTTAGTGCTGGGTGATTTATGGGATGACGGATGGCAAGGAAATGAATTGGAAGTTTATGTGAACGGAGTATTATTTGGAACTTACGCCCCTGCATACCCGGGTATGGGGGGAGCTTACTATGAAACCCATAATATTTGTTTTGATCATGATGATGTGGTAGAAATTTTTATCAGTGGGGCAGCATTTCCAGGTGAATGTACCTATACTTTGTACGATGCTGGAGGTAACGTTGTATTAGATGTTCCGCCTGGTGTTGGCACCTGGGTTGATGGTTCATCACAATCATTCACGGTGAGTTGCGGTGCGCCACCACCGGCATATACTTATTCATGGGACAACGCAATTTATCTTGGAGGTGGATCAACCTTGGCTGACCCTACTGCAACTATTCCATCAACCACAACATTCACCGTTACCGTTACCGACCCAGGCACTGGTTGTGTAATCACCGGACCCGTAACCGTATCAACCTATCCTCCGGTGACAGCCACAATCAGCGGTAACCCAACAGTGTGTAACGGAACAAGCGGAACATTGCCTGTTACATTCACCGGTACGCCTCCATTTGATGTAACCATTAGCGGGCCGGGCGGACCTTACAATATCACAGGCATTGGAGCCATGATCTATAATTTTTCTGCAACACTTAATGGAACCTATACTATTACCAGCGTGAGTGGCAGCGGCTGCCCCGGAACATTTTCAGGAACCGGAACATTGAATGTAATTACCCCACCCAATGTAGATATTGCAGCCAGTGCAAGTTATTGCGACGGAGATGTTATTGCAGCACTCACCGTACTTTCAGGAGGCGCAGGCACGGTGAACTGGTATAATAACGCAGGATTAGTTGGGCCTCCACTGGGTACAGGACTTTCATATACTCCGGTTCAGGGCGTTGGTACAGTCACGTATTATGCAGCCACAACTGAACCTATTTTGAATTGTGTTGGTGCAGCAGACAATGTTACTATTACAGTTAATCCAATTCCAACTGCACCAACCTGGATAGGGACTACCACCTATTGTGAAGGAGATTTACCAAGTGCTATTACCGCAAGTCCGTCATTAGGTGGCACCATTACGTGGTATGCTGATGCAGGTCTGACTGCAGTGTTGTCAACCTTGAACAGTTATAACCCAACCTTGGTTGTTGGAACATTTACTTTATACATCACTGAAACCGCAGCAGGTTGTGAAGGACCTGCGACGCCAATAAGTATTTTGGTAAAACCAACACCGGATGCTCCAGCTGTTACAGGAGATATCTTGTATTGTGAAGGAGAAACACCAACAGCTCTCACTGCAACCCCAACCGTAGGAGGAAATATTACCTGGGAAAATTCTTTAGGCATTACTGTAGGTTCAGGTACAACGTTCACACCACCTTTGGCAAATGGTTTGAGTGATTTTATTTGTTTTGAAACATTAAACGGTTGCACCGGACCATCTACAACAACAACCATTGAAGTGCAACCTGCACCTATGGTAAGTGTAACAGAAAGTGTGAGCATTTGCATTGGTGATTCAATTCAAATAACTGCATTAAACAACGGTTATGCAATCACATGGAGTGATGGTCAAAGTGGTGAAACTGTGTATTTATTCCCTGATACAACTACCGTGTTTTATGTCACTGCTACTAATCCGCTTTGCGGTTTTGCTACTGACAGTATACGAATTATTGTTAATGAGGTGCCCTATGTTTTAGCCGGTGACGATACACTTATTGGAATTGGTGGTGAAGTTGAATTGTGGGCAGAATCAGATCCGGACGTTACCTATTCATGGATACCCGAACCCATGGAATGTCTCACAGAAAACTGTTCTCAAATTTACGACGTACCTGATCAGGCTACAGTTTATGTAGTGATTGTAACTGACCCAATTGGTTGTCAAAACAGTGATAGTGTTTTAGTAGATATCAACGGTTATATGGAAGTTTTTGTTCCAAATATCTTTTCACCAAATGGCGATGGACACAACGATTTGTTGGTTGTAAACGGTCCACGACTATTCAATTATTATATACAGATTTATGATCGGTGGGGCAAATTAGTTTTTGAATCTACTGAACAAAAAGATTATTGGGATGGTAAAATGAACGGTGCTGAACTTGCACCACAAACTTTTGTCTACATGCTGCGTGGTGAAACTGTGTTGGGTGATCAAATCAGTCAAGAAGGAAACGTAACCATTATTAAATAGGTAACACCAACCTCCATACTTTTATCTTCGTTATATTTGAATAAACAAACACGCACGTGCATGAAAAACTTTTTACTCTTTATTTCTTTTGGATCATTAATCAGTTTTGCCCAACCGGGAGAGCAACAAATGACCAGTACACATGCCAATACACCCGATTGGGGATATGTAACCAAATCAGCCGGAGACTCATGCGGGGCATATTTCAATAATTATATCGGCCTAGAAAAAACAACAAGCATTGGACAAGAGTATATGCGCACCGGAGATGTTGTAGATGATTATTACTATAACGGACGTGCCATGCGTTTTCACGTTTCACAACCAACAGAAGTGAGTGGAGTTGAATTCTATGCTTACGAAACTTCTACCCTTGACTCAGTGATGGTGATTACCTCACTTCACTCATACCTTTCAGCAATTGATTCAGTTGGACCGGAAATTACACGAGACACCGTGTACGTTAAACACACCGCCTTTACGGTAGTATTGCCAAACATTTCAGTTAAAAGTTATTTTGATTCGCCGGTTGTAATGACAGATGATTTTATCATTGCCATGCACACTCCCTTAAATGAAGAATTGGTAATTATTGCTAATGATTACACCATCAATGAAGGAAACGGAGAATATCTTTCATATGCATTATATGAGAATCCTGCCTACCCTGCATGGGATGGTTGGTATTCCAACGCGAATGATTTTTTACCATCAGTGTATGATTATGATTATTTGATGTCTCCGTTAGTGAAATACGATTTGTTTACGCCCTTCACCGTTGTTGATGATACTATTTGCCCTGATGTGGTAAACGCAGGTTGTGTTGATTATAACCAATTAGGAAATTTTAGCAATCACATGTACAATTCACAATCAGGCAGTGCCACTACGCACATCCGCTGGTTATGGGGTGATGGTTATCAAAATGTTGACATTACAGATGCCTGTCATACCTATGCTAATCCCGGAACATTTACCATTGCATTAGCAGATACCATTTTTATTCATGACATCAATACACCCTACTGTGCAGTTAATGTAAGTCAGCCGATTATTGTATTGGATGTTCCGGTTCCGTCATTTACTTTTACGGTAGATGGGTTAGTCACTGACTTTGTTAATACGTCAAGCAATAGCGACTCTGTGTGGTGGAATTTTGGTGATGGTTCAGGGGGAACTGATACAAATAATCCATCGCATACTTTTCCTTCAGTTGCAACATTTGATGTTTGGATGTACGCCTACAATGAGTGCAGTGTTGATTCTGTAATGCATACTGTAAACACAACAGATGCCGGAATGGAAGAAAAAAATAATGAGATAACTATTTATCCTAATCCGGCTAATGCGCAGGTTACCATCAGTGGTGCAGAACAAGGTGGAAGAATTGAAATTATAAATATCTTGGGCGAAACCGTACTTGTTGTCAACGCAGATCAACAAACTGAATTTATCTCTGTTAGTCATCTTTCAACCGGCACCTATTTTGTGAAGATGACAACTTCATCAGGAACAGTAACCAAAAAACTAGTGATCAAACATTGATGCACCAAATCCAATCCAATTTTCTGATGAGAAAACCACGCAGAAACATGGGTATTTTATTCGTCAATTCACTGATCGCAGATTTTAGCGTAAATTAGTGCAGTGAGAAAATCTGTACGCAATCCCCTGTTTTTGTTTTACCTGCTACTCATTTATGTAGTAGTTCAATTCAGTTGGTGGCTATATTTAATTGCCTCGCTTTATAATGATCTTTATGTTGACCCTGCACAGCAGCAGAAAAAAATGATGATGCTGGTGGGTGAAGGATCAGTATTTGTATTGATACTTTTAGGAGGTGCATACATGATTAAAAGAGCCTATAAAAAGGAACACCAACTAAATAAATTGCAAGAGAATTTTTTACTCTCTATTTCACACGAATTAAAAACACCCATTGCATCAGTTACATTATTTTTACAGACACTTCAAAAAAGAGAATTGGATGCAGAGAAGCGAGATGATATCTACGCGCAAAGTCTAAATGAAATAAAGCGCTTAGAAAGTTTAGTCTCCAATTTGCTCATTACCCGAAGCATTGACAACAACAATTATTTTCTCAATAAATCTGCGCAACCTCTTGATGAAATAATCAATTCAACTGTGCGCGTGCTGAGCACATCAGTTCTAAAAAATTATCAAATAAAACAAAATCTAGAACCTCATCAGATACTGGCAGACCATGAAGCCATGGTAAGTGTTGTTTCAAATCTGCTTTCAAACGCCGCCAAATATTCACCACAAGGAAGTGAAATCAGCATCAATTTAAAAAAAACAGGATCAGAAATAATCCTTGAAATTTCAGATCAGGGAATTGGCATACATGATGAAAAAAAGAAAATGGTATTTGATCGCTTTTATCGTGAAGAAAATGAAATGACTCGCAAATCAAAAGGTACTGGGCTTGGTTTGTTTATTACAAAATTTCTGGTTCATCAGCATCAAGGGCGAATTGAATTGCATGATAACAAGCCATGCGGTCTTACCGTGAAATTATTTTTTCCGATCATATAAATCAACGAGCCTTTCACAGCATGAACAAACTCTCCATTATTATTCCTTGTTACAATGAAGCCGGAACCATTGGAGAAGTTCTCAAGGTAATGCATCAATTACAATTGATAAATTCAGTTCAAAAAGAAATAATTGTCATTGATGATTGTTCACGTGATGCGTCATATCAACATATTCAAGCTACCATTCAAGAGATATCTTCATCAAATTTTGTTATTTGCAAGCATGAAATAAATAAAGGCAAAGGTGGAGCAATTCACACCGGAATAAAACATGCAACCGGTGACTACATCATCATTCAAGACGCCGATCTAGAACTTGATCCGCACGAAATAAATTTATTGATTGAAAAAGTAAACAACAATCAGGCAGATGTAGTATATGGTTCACGTTTTTTAAACACCAAGCAGAAAGGCGGATCATGGCTCAGCAACCGCGCCAACGGATTTTTAACTTGGTTGTCCAATCTGATATTCAGAATAAAAATTACTGACATGGAAACCTGTTATAAATTGGTTCCCGCTGATGTATTTAAATCACTCAAACTGGTAGAGCAACGCTTTGGTTTTGAGCCTGAGATTACCGCCAAATTAGCAAAACATCGCAAATTACGTTGGGCTGAAGTACCCATCACATACAAAGCAAGAACCGGTGAACAAGGGAAAAAAATAGGTTGGAAAGATGGATTCAGAGCCATGTGGTGCATCATAAAATATGGATTTGGAAAATAAGCTAAACGAAACTGTGTTCAGTACTCTTTGCTTTTAATCCCCCCCCCCCTTTTTTTTTTCATACCCTGCAACTTTAGTGAGGTTAAAGACGTCTTGAAAATGATTTTAACCCATAAATCATGAAGATCACTCTTGCCACTTTAGTAGGAATCATTTTACACCTCAACGCATTTTTGCAATGTGATAGTTTACATTTTGTTGAATTAGGATATGTACCTGCCCATTGCAGAACAAACGTGAATCAAAATGGGCATGGAATAGTATATGCCTTCGCAGCAAGTCCCAACGGGCCCTGTGAATATACCTGGATGAATTTACAAACCGGACAAATAAGTCATAACACTACGTGGGGCGGTTTAAATATCGGAGAATATAAAATTACAGCAACGGATAGTATTGGTTGCGATATTTCAGAAGTTGTTAAACTGGACTCAGTCAATCCTCAAGCCAATTTTACGCTACTAACAAGCACGGTTTATGAAACAGATAATGGATACACGCAAGCAGAATTAGTATTCACAAACACCTCAACAAACATTGGTGATAACCTGCCAGACCCTTGGCCTGATTATTTGTACGCATGGAATTTTGACAACACCACTTGGAATTCTGCAAGTATTCAAGACGAATTTTCTGTGATTATTGAATCTCCCGGATATCATGAAATATGTCTGGCAGGTACTAATACCAATGGTTGTGTTGACACGCTGTGTCAGTCTTTTTTGATTACAGAAAATATTGATTCAACCCTTGATGTAACGTTTAATTATTCATCTTATACCGGAGAAATATCTGTTGAATTATTGACTGACCTCCCTGCGCAAATTTCATTTTATTCACTTGATGGAATACTTGTATTGCAGAGTGTTTTGACTGCGGGTTCAAATACTTTTTTACTTTCATCAGGCACTTATGTTTATGAGGTTGTGAATGTGTCAAGTGGTGTTCAACTGCTCTCAGGATCGTTTACTGTTTTGTGAATACCGATTCTAGGTGCAATTAATTTGCGTTTATATGCAAGAATTAATTGTAATTTAGTTAGTCATATTCACAATCAAATTGGATAATTCAGGTGCAGAACAATAAAATATTTACATGGAAAAATGTACTCAGCACTACCATCCTGTTTACGCTGATCTATTTTGTAGTGTTTGCGCGCTTAGGTTCATTCGCGTTCAGACCATGGGATGAGGCTATGTTTGCAGTAAACGCGTACGAAATGTCAGAGAACGGAAATATGATGGTTCCAACTTTTGATCACGAAGTAGATCTTAGAAATACTAAACCGCTGTTGGTTACCTGGGTGCAAGTTGCGTGTATAAAAATATTTGGCTTTTCTGAATGGTCAATCAGATTTCCAAGCGCATGCGCTGTTTTTTTCTCAATCCTCGTTTTGTTCAGTTTTCTGAAAAAGTATAAAGATGAATTATTTGCCTGGACAGCTGTTTTGATTTTAATGACAAGTTCAGGATATCTTACATACCACACCGGGCGCACCGGAGACGCGGATGCTTTGTTGAGTTTTTTTCTGTTGGCAATGGTATTGAATGTATTGAAATTTTTCATGGAGCTAAAAAATAAATACGTGCTTTTTGCCGGCGTCTTTTTCTCTCTTGCCATCATGACTAAAAGTTTTGCCGCCATGCTGTTCATTTTACCACTTGTTGCTGCCATTATACTTTACCGAAAACAATTTCTGATCGCAATTAAAACATGGCATTTGTACGTGGGAATCGTGCTTGTTACAGGCTCTCTACTGGTGGTTTTTATCATCAGAGAACATTTTCAACCGGGATTTCTCAACCTGACATTTCAACATGATGCAGGCAGATTAATTGAAATGAAAAATATTGGAAAAGAAGGATGGCGCTTTTTTTTAGAACATATTTTCTACACCCGATTTTCATATTGGTCAGTTTTCTTCTTTATAGGTTTAATTTTAATGTTCAAGTTAGGTGATGATATTGAACGAAAGATATTTTATGTGACCGCATTATTTTGTGGTTTCTATATTTTGCAAATTTCAATTTCAAGCACCAAAATGATTTGGTACGATATGCCGGTTTATCCATTTCTTGCCTGCATTGCAGCAATACCCATTTATCAACTTATACATCTTTTTCAATTATATAAACTACCGCTTGTTGCCGTTACCTTGTTCTTCATTTTTCTGATTCCATATCATCAACAATTTTATAATGCCCAATCAAATAAATTATCTTCTGGTGACAGAATGGAAGAGGCAGCCAGTATATTTCTCTATGAAAAATCAAAACGACGTGAATATGAAAACATCACCATTTTTCACCACGGATTTCAAGGATCTTTGCTCTGTTACAAGTACAAATTTTCTGAACATGGTGCCATTGTGAGAATCACTAAAACGGCTGATTTTGAACCGCAGGAAAAAGTATTTGTGCACCAGGAAGAATACTTATCAATATTACATCAATCATTCCATTACGACACGCTTGAGCAACTAAATGGTGGAATTTATGTGCAGATAAAATAAACCATCACTTTTTTGAGAATCGCTGCTTAACTGTCCAAAAATCAAGATAAAAAAGTATTTTGAGCGAGATACTGTTAGTGGCAGGGAAGTCAAAAAGATTTTGCACATTGCTGAAATAGTTTTGATCAATTTGATCAGAGAAAGAGAAGATAGAATTTTTCCAGACCAGACTTAATTCACTACCTGGGGCAAAAACCCATCGGTAAGCCATGTCAATTGTAAATGCGTTATAACTATTGTTGTGCAGTGAGACGCTGTCAGCAGATAAACCGGTGTAAGTGGTAGGTTGAAATTTTCCCTCATCATCTAATCTGTAGAACGATTCATACTCTACTTTCGACCAGTAGTGCCGCAATCTGAATGTAATACCCATGCGGTTGGTAAAAATATAAGTGGCCGCAGCGGTATTTTCGGTAATGAATCTGTCACGAATTGAAAAAATTGGATCATCACCATCAAAAGGCACATTAAAATTATTATCCAATGCAACGCCTTCTTCATTCTCTAGATATCCAAGATAATTGGTGAGCACTACAAAAAATTTATCGCTTAAACGCAAACGCGGACTAGTAGTAATTTCTAAAATATATCTTCCCGGATCATTCAATTTAATATACCCATATCGCATATCCAGTGCAAATGGTTTTCCGTAATTTGATGAAATAAATCCGCCTGCACCCAATGATTGTGGATACTCGTTAAATCGTCCATCAACACGAGGTTCATAAAAATCATACGTGATAACCGGTTCACTAAAAAGCCAAAAACCGGCTGTGAGAAAATTTTTAAACGTTCCACCAACTTCTGCATTTACTTCAAGATTTGCAAATGCGTTTGGATCAATATTCCGTGTATATGAAGTTGAAAAACTTGACCACAAATTATACAGTCTCCAAAAAGGAGTAAAAATACTGTATCCCACTTGCGCATTCACGGTTCGCTGATTGGTCCAGAAAAAATAGCCAAGATCATTTGGGTTATAGGATTTGCTGGTTTCAAAATAAGAAGTGCCCCACGTAAATTGCCCGGCTGATTTTCCAAATCCGAAATTGATTAGATGTCCCAGATCAGTAGAATCTTCATGATAAATTTGCGACAACACAAACTGACCAACCGTTTGATATTTTTGTTGTTTGGTGTATAAATTATATGCAGCCGATGTCACGTTTGCATCATACGCACTACCTGATCTCCAGACATTCGTATTTAATACTGTAACACTTGAATTGTTTTTCAGATTCTGATCAAATACAATCACGCTATAATTAGTCAAAGGATCTGTCTGAATTTCCCTTGCCTCATTTGTTTGTGTATTAGTAATAGTTGCAAAAGAAGGCGCTGTAATTGCATTAAATACACCAATACCTAAACCTGATTGAGTGCGACCAGAAACCTTTGTTGCATTGAACAACCGAGCAGCAGACGGATTAGCAGAAACTATTTCATTGCTGTCAATTTCACCATAGACATCATAATAATTCAGTGGTGTTCCTCCAATACGTCTTGAATAAAATAAATCTCCTTTATTAAATAGCTCAGTACCTTCAGTAAAAAACTGGCGTCGTTCATTAAACTTCACTTCAAATGGTGATAAATTCAAAACTTGATTATCAAATTGTACCTGACCAAAATCCGGAATCAGCGTTACATCCAGCGTGAATGATTCATTCAAACCATACTTCAAATCCATTCCGCCATTGGCTGTGTAAGATGTTGTTCCGTTGTCACCGTGATGCTCAATATAACCTGAAACATAAGGAGAAACTGATAACCGCACCGGACTTTCAATTTGACTAATCCCATGCAAAACACCTAACTGAGAAATAAGATTAATTCCTTTGGGGTCATAAAAATTCCAATATGATTCCTCACGATTTCTTCTGATGTTGCGCGCAAAATTAATACCCCAAGTTTGACTCTCTGATTTTGGAAAACGCAAAGCAGAGAAAGGAATTTTCAATTCAGCAATCCATTTATCATCATGAATACTGATTTCACTTTGCCACACCGCATTCCAGTTTGGATCAATATCATCAACCTGATGCAGCTCATCAACCTGCACACCGGCACTTGTAACAATGAATGAAAAACCAAGTGTACCCGCATTGTATGAATCAAAGATAACACCAAACCAATCAGCATTACCCACATCATCACGCTGAGAAAGCGTGCTAGTAATGCTGTCTTTTTCATCCCACATCACGGCAGCAACATAGATAGCTTGATTGTCATAGGACACCATCACATCCGTTTTACGACAAGATGGAGCACCTGCCACAGGTACATTTTGAATAAAATCAGAGGCAACAAAAGAATTTTTCCAGCAGCTTTCATTCAGGTTTCCGTCAATGACAATTTTTTCCTGCGTGCGGACTGATTCAATAGTTTTTCTGTCAGCACCAAAATTGATGAGAGAAAAAAACAACAAGCCTAAAGTGAAAATCCGGTCCATCCAAATCAAAGGTCATGAAAGGTAATCAGATGACAAAATAATTTATGTGAAAGGAAAAACCGGAGGATAATTCCCCTTGTTCTAATCCATGCGTGGTTTTATTTAAATCTCTCTTTTGAAAGAAGAAATTCCGGTGATGTCCATTCCGGTAATCAACAAGTGAATATCATGTGTGCCTTCATAAGTAACCACAGATTCAAGGTTAGCCATGTGACGCATAACTGAAAATTCATTGGTGATACCCATAGCGCCCAAAATTTGACGTGCTTCACGAGCAATGCGCAAGGCAATTTCAACATTGTTTCGTTTTGCCATTGAGATTTGAGCAGAAGTTGCACGCCCCTCATTTCTTAATTGACCAAGGCGGAAAGTAAGTAACTGCGCTTTGGTAATTTCAGTAATCATTTCAGCCAATTTTTTTTGTGTTAACTGAAAAGCAGCAATCGGTTCACCAAATTGAATACGCTCTTTTGAATAACGCAATGCTTGATCATAGCAATCCATAGCTGCACCAAGAGCACCCCATGCTATTCCGTATCTTGCAGAATCAAGACAACCAAGCGGAGCACCCAAGCCTGATTTGTTAGGTAAAATATTTGCTTTAGGAACTTTTACATTGTCAAAAATCAACTCACCGGTGATTGATGCACGCAATGATAATTTGCCATGCATTTCAGGAGCAGAAAAACCCTCCATTCCTTTTTCTACAATCAAACCGTGAATGCGCCCTGATTCGTCTTTTGCCCATACCACGGCAACATCAGAAAGAGGCGCATTTGAAATCCACATTTTTGCACCATTTAAAATCACATGATCACCGGCATCTTTAAAATTGGTGATCATTCCACCCGGGTTTGAACCGTGATCAGGTTCTGTCAATCCAAAACAACCAAGGAATTCACCACTGGCTAATTTTGGAAGATATTTTTTGCGCTGCTCTTCATTCCCGTATTTATAAATTGGATACATAACCAATGAAGATTGTACTGATGATGTAGATCGTAAACCTGAATCACAACGCTCAAGCTCTTGCATAATCACACCATACGCAATTTGATCCAAACCCGGTCCGCCATATTCTTCAGGAATATAAGGTCCAAATGCACCAATTTCACCTAATCCTTTGATGAGATGTTTTGGAAATTCAGCACGTTCATAATAATCTTCAATAATTGGAGATACATTTTGTTTTACCCATGCTCTTACTGAATCACGCACTAATTTGTGCTCTTCAGAAAGTAAATCATCCATGTTATAATAATCAGGGTGGGTATATAGATCGCTGGCCATAAGATTGATTCTTTTTTATTTTGCGCGACAAATGTATGGATTTTAACATGACTCTGCTCGTTTTTGTTTCAGATTAAACAGCCTGATATTTATCATAAATCCTAATTTTACATCCGATGGATTTCATAGAATATCTGCAAGGCACCTCTGTTATTGGGCAACAAAATCCCTTGAAAGAAAGTTTCAACTGGGTTTTTTGGTCTATGATTTTTTTTAATCTAGTTGCCTTTGCTTATGTGAAAATGCGTCATCCGGGCTATATTCCGGTGTTGTTCAGAACCGGTTTTTATAACCGTCAATTGTATCAAAACATGTCTGAAGATTTGAAATTATCTTCTTTTGCTTCTTACCTACTGATGTTAGCCTATCAATTTACGTTGGCATTAATGCTTTATGTGTTTATAAAAATTCAGAATCCAACTTTTGTATTCATATTGCTGGGCGCCTTGATTTTGATGAATACGATTAAGTTTTTATTCATGCGCTTTGTGGCTGTAATCTCTCAGGTACAACAAGGTGTTTCAGAACATCGCTTAAATCACTTTGTTTACGGGCAAATTGCAACTTTTATGCTGACACCGATAATGGCTTCAGTTGAATTTTTGCAAGCAGATGTTCAGTTTATCACTTATCAGATATTGGCTATAGTGGTGATATTATTAATTTTAACACGTGAATTTCAGTCATTTGTGCGTGCCGCCAAACAACGCGTTCCTATATTCTATATTATTTTATATCTTTGCACCCTTGAATTAATACCGTTAATCGTCTTGATTCGGGTATTAGTCAGATAAAAAGAGGAATTAAACTAACTACGAGGGGTGCTATGAGTGTTAAGACTATTCTGGTTTCTCAGCCCAAACCCGAAACTGAAAAATCTCCCTATTTTGATTTAGCTGAAAAATATAATCTGAAAATTGATTTCAGACCATTTATACAAGTTGAAGGCGTATCTGCCCGAGATTTTAGAGAACAAAAAGTAGATATTGGAAAGTTCACTGGTGTTATTTTCACAAGCAAAACCGGTGTTGATCACTTTTTTCGTATTGCTGAAGAGGTGCGCTACAAGGTTCCTGAAACACTCAAATATTTTTGCCTTTCTGAGGCAATTGCTTTTTACTTGCAGAAATATGTGGTTTATCGCAAACGTAAAATTTTCTATGGTAAATCTACCATTGGTGAATTAGCAGAAATTGTGAAAAAACACAAAGGAGAAACTTTTCTTTTGCCTTGTTCTGATATTCTCAGACAAGATATTCCAACCACTCTTACCGGTGCAGGCATCAGCTTTACCAAAGTAATTTTATACAGAACAGTAGCAGCTGATTTGTCTGATCTATCTGATGTAAAATATGATATGTTGGTTTTTTTCAGCCCATCAGGAATAGAATCCTTGTTCAAGAATTTTCCAAAGTTCAAACAAAATACTACTCGCATAGCAGCCTTTGGTCCAACTACTGCCAACGCGGTGATAAAACATAACCTGCGTTTGGATGTGCATGCCCCTCAACCGGCTGCACCAAGTATGACTATGGCTATTGAACAATTTATCAAAGCTGAAGGAAAAAATAATTGATCACTTTTCCCATTGCGCGTACATTGCATCTATATCAAAGATGTTGTATCCAAAATAGTGTGCCCCGTTGTATTCAAGTAATCCGCCGCGTTCAATGAGTGCTTTGGTTGTGATATTTTCATATTGGCATGTTGTGAGTTTCATCCAAGCTGCCGGATATTCCGGTTTTTTTCTGTAAAGCGCCAATCCAGTTTTACAATTTTTTGCGGTGATATTATTCCCGCTAAGGGTTGAACCATCTTTTGATGCCACCGCCGTGAGGGCACCATCAATGCTGATGTTTTCTAAAATCAAGCTGGATAATTCTCCACAACTGATGCCTTTATCACCTGCATGGTTGATTGTAATATCTGTAATACGAATTTCTGATCCTGAAAAATCAATGCAATCATTCCCCGTTTTGGCAAACGTTGAATTAGTTAAAGAACCTGTACAAAAATCTGCGTCAAAGCCATCTGCTTGTGTGTGATGAATATCAAGCTCATCAATAACAAAATCTCCACGAATAATATTCAGCGCATCTTCACATTGATTGTGTGAAATCTCAACTTTGCTCATTGTAGTATGCCCTTCATAGATACTGATTGCACCGGTGAGTATCCAACCTTTATAATTCAGATTACCCAGATAATTAAATTGTGTATTCTCAATTTTTACATCAGCTGCTTGCAATATAACGATGCCTTGTGAACTTGAATCTGATGAATAAATTGTAACCTCTTCACCTTTTGATGAACCAATGGATACAGAATTATTTATAATGATGCCCGCAGAATTTACCATATCAATTTCTGCTCCCGGCTCAACTATCACAACATAGTTTGATGGAATTAAAATCAATTCATCTAACACATGTTTTCCTTTATGAATAAATAATGTGTCATCCACTATATGGTATAAAGATGAGGTTGTTTTAAATTTATTCTCTAATTCAATCCGCGGATGATTACCTGTTGGACGCGCCCAGTTAAAGACTTTAGTTGTATACGTTATGCCGGGCACATTCTTCACCATGAAGTGAACTTTGTTTGGTTTTTTGGGCAAAATAATTTCTGTATAAGCCGCTTGTTTACCATCAAATTGCTTGAGCATAATCTGTTCATGAAAAGGAAAAATTGTATCATTGCCTGCTTTGGTTGAATAGCCTATCAATGTCATATCTGACAAATGAAAATTTTCAAGCTGCAATATAAAATGAGTTGAGTCTATTTCTTTTCGGTAGGCATTGAGAGAAATGCCCTCAACAAGAAAAGGAAAATCTAATTCATTATATTCAGGTGAGGTAGTCAACAATGAAGGAGAAGAGCCCCTGTGAGCTATAAAATTGTTCCATTCAAACTCCATAGAGTCAATGCGCAATCTAATTTGTTCTGCTTTATCGTAATAGAATTCTTTATCAAAAATGAAATTCGGAAATTCATGCGACAAAATATCCTGTTGTGTCTGCATTTCATTATTCAGGAAATTGAAAATACTGTCAAGATAATATGGTGAACTAAATTGCTTTATGTAGTTCATGTAATACAAATTGAACTCTTCATTCTGGAACAACAAAAAATCTACAGCATGTTCACGTGAGTTAAAATAATCCAGTCGCTTAAGCCGGTTGTAACCTATTACCTCGTTCATTGGGAGTATTGCCGGTATCATGTCAAACCCAATCAGTTCTAATTTGGTGGTAACCGGGTTATAATAAAATCTCACATTGTGCCAAACACTCGCATGATTAATATTCCCCAAATCCATCATCGCATAATACTTTGCGGTAAGTTTCAGATCAAGTAATTGTTCAGGGTGGGTGAATCTGTTTTTGTACAAATAAAGCAGTTCACTTGCGTTTTGAAATTGCTGTGACAATACTTCTGATTTTTCTGTTCTACCCTCTTTAAAGCAGGTAATTTTTGAAGCTTCAAAATATGGGTAACTTCCGTCTAAACTATCTTTCATGCCGGTAGCAAGCAGTGCCCAAAATCCGGTTTCATCCATTTTAATAATTGGTCCTTCTCTTTTTTGACGGCTTTCTAAAAGTTGTTTATCAAAATGTTCTTCTAAGGCATAAATTCCTTGGTTTACTCCATTTATTTCTACCGGTACAAATTCATAGCGCGTTGACAACAATCCTTCCATATCAAACAAACGATGCATAAACCACTCATGCATATAGTTACGTGTTTGCGGGTGTTGTATTGAAAAGGTGGTTAATCCACGATAGGCTTCATCTGTTTTAATTCTGTAAGATGTTTTTCCATTTTCCAAATGATCTGTCCAATCACCTTTTAGTCTTATTTCAATAGGTATACTATCGTTGTCTTCTAAAATAAACCCGTTGACATAATTTTTTAAATCATCGGTGATGGTAATTTGAGTCAATGCTTTTCGTTTATACTCTTTCAAAATGGTGTAAGCTGAATCAGGAATATACAACCTCAAAGCCTGTTGACTTAGTGAATCTGGTAATGGTGGGCGTTGCTTATATTGAAGAATTTCAAAATTGTCAAAATAGGCAAGATGTCCGCCTGAGAAAAGAAAAAATTTAATGGAATCTACCGGAACCTCAATTCCAAAATTCATCACGTATTTTACCCAGCCGTCTTTTTTTTCAGTTTGATGAATAGCCGTTGTATTTAATGTGTAATTGGTGCGTCCGGTTGTAACTGCTATGATTGTAGCATTGCTTTTTTCTTCCTTTATCCAAACACTGGTAGTGAAATAGGTTCCTTCAGGTATATTAGTTAGCGTTAAAGGAAGCCCGTATGGATTCAATGAATCTAACCGTATTGCATACTCTCCTTCAAAAACTGTATCCTTAACCTGTAGTCCTCCACCAACGAATTTTCCATAACCATCATCAAAAAAAGGATCTCGCCCTTCATAGATTAAATTTTCACCGCCGCAAAAAAAGCGTTTCGGGTCAGCGTCTGTTTCATTATTCACCTTGCTATGACAACTCCATAAAAGGCAAACCATGAAAAAAGGCAAAATGTATCTTACAGCAGATAATAGTAACATGGGGCACAAAATTACTTAAACTAAGCATAATAATAAGTCAGTAAGAGTTTGATTAAGTCATAAACAAACCCATTTCTGATATTTTCCTAAATTTACACCATCGAAACCACGGCATGAGCAAAGAATCTACCACAGCGGGGGAACTAAATCCTCGGATGAAAAAAATTATCATAATCACCACATGGGTACTGGCTTTTGCGCCTTTATTTCTTATCATATTCATGTTGATGAAGGCCAATGGACACGTTCCGGATTCTCAGGCGCTGGCAAATCCGCCGGACAAACAAGCGTCTATCATCTATTCATCAGACGGTGTTGAGATGGGACGCTTTTGGAGCGTGAACAGAAAAAGTATTGATTACAATCAAATTTCTCCCTTTGTTATATCAGCTCTCATTGCAACTGAAGATGAGCGTTTTTACAAACATGCCGGGGTAGATTTCTGGGGAATTGGGCGCGCAATTTCAGGCGCCGCTACCGGATCAGAAAGTGGTGGTGCATCTACTATTACCCAACAGCTTGCTAAATTATTGTATACACTTGAAGACACAGCCCGTGGTGGTATTGCACGAGATAAATGGGAACGACTGGATCAGAAATTCGGTGAAAACATTCTGGCCGTGCGTCTTGAAAGACAATATACCAAAGAAGAAATCATCACCATGTACCTTAACAATTTTGATTTTCTCTATAACGCCGTGGGTATATCTTCAGCAGCACAAGTTTATTTTAATACCACGCCTGATAGTTTAAAAATGGAAGAGGCAGCCATGCTTGTTGGTATGTGCAAAAATCCGGGCATGTATAATCCACTCAAATTTCAATTTAAAAAATATGATGACACCCCTGAGGGAAAAGATCAATATGAATTGGATAGTACCCGTGCTTATCAGCGCAGAAATACTGTCCTATATCAATGGTTGAAAAATAGTGAGGATGGCAATGAAGCGCTTTCGGTAAAAATTAATCGCAATCAATATGATTCTCTTTGTGCCTTGCCTATTGTAGTAGATTACCAGATTGTTGACCACAAAGAAGGTATTGCTCCGCATTTCAGAGAAGTATTACGTGGTGAATTACAAAATCGTTTTGCTGAAAAAAATGATGACGGTACCTATAAATATCATAAAGCAGATGGATCGCCTTATGACATTTATCGTGATGGTTTGAGAATTTATACCACCATTGATTCACGCATGCAAGAGTATGCTGAATACGCCGTGCAAGAACACATGGAAACTACGCTTCAAGCTGAGTTTGATAAAAATAATAAACGGTATAAAGAGCGCTCACCTTTTAGTCCAAGTGTTGCCAACGAAAAAGTAACTGATGAACAAATTGATGCCATCATGCAAAAAGGTATGCGCAATTCTGAGCGTTATCAAAATGCCTTGGATGAAGGATTGTCTGAAGCTCAAATTGAAAAAATGTTCAATACACCGGTTGCCATGCGCGTGTTTGCTTATACCGGAGATTTTGATACCGTGATGACTCCTATGGATTCTATCAGATATTATAAAGGAATTTTACAAGCCGGTTTAATGTCTATGGATCCAACAACAGGCTTTGTTAAGGCATGGGTTGGTGGTCCTGATTTTAATCACTTCACCTATGACCACGTAAAACAAGCGCACCGTCAGGTTGGTTCTACCATTAAACCATTTGTATATGCTGCCGCCATTTATTTAGGTGCAATCACGCCTTGTGAAGCATTTATTGATATGGATTATTGTATTGATGTACCCGTAAGCGCCTCAAAATTTAAAGCATGGTGCCCGGCAACCGGAACAAAAAATTCAGGACAACTCATCACCGCTGAATGCGGTTTGGCAGGATCATTAAATAATATCACCGTTGCCGTGATGAAAAAAATGGGGCCTACAGCCGGTCCGCAGGCCATGAATAAATTATTAAAAAATGTTGGTATAGAATTAAAACCTGAAGAAGTTGTACCGGCCATGTGTTTAGGGCCAATGGATTTATCATTATACACCATGGTTGGCGCACACAGCACTTGGGCAAACAAAGGAATTTACATCAAGCCCATTTATATAATGCGTGTTGAAGACAGAAACGGAAACGTGATTATTGATCTGGAATATGACATACGTGAAGCAATGCCTGAACATCTTGCCTACACCATGGTAACGATGATGAAAAAAGTAGTTACCTCTGCATATAATCCCTATAACGGACAAGGTTATGGTACCTCAGGTAGTTTGCGCGGTTCATCACCATGGGGCGGCATTACGGCACCAACTGCGGGTAAAACAGGTACAACCAATAGCGCTGCCGATGGTTGGTTTATTGGTCTCACACCTGATTTGGTAACCGGCGTATGGGTTGGTGCTGATGACAAACAAGTTCACTTTGCTACATATCCTTGGGGGCAGGGTGCTCGCATGGCTTTGCCAATTTACGGTTACTATATGCAAAAAGTATATGGTGATAAATCGTTAGGTATTTCAAAAGATGATTTTGATGTGCCGGCACAATACGACAACTCAGTTTTTAATTGTACTAAAGAAGAAAATGTTGTTTCACCTCTTTAGAAAATAATCTTTTTTAACATGAATAAAGTAGTAAAAAATGCCGAAGAAGCTTGCTCTGGTATTCAGGATGGAATGACGCTCATGCTGGGCGGTTTTGGATTGTGTGGTATTCCTGAAAACAGCATTGCTCAATTGGTAAAAATGGGAGTAAAAAATCTAACTTGCATTTCAAACAACGCCGGTGTAGATGATTTTGGATTAGGTCTTTTATTACAGACTAAACAAATAAAAAAAATGATCTCATCCTACGTGGGTGAGAATGATGAATTTGAGCGTCAGATGTTGAGTGGTGAATTAGAAGTCGATCTCATTCCGCAGGGTTCGTTGGCTGAAAGATGTCGTGCTGGCGGTGCCGGCATTCCGGCTTTTTATACCCCGGCAGGATATGGAACCGAAGTAGCTCAAGGTAAAGAAGTGAAAATTTTCAACGGCAAACCTCACATTCTGGAAACCGCTTTGACAGCAGATTTTGCCATCGTAAAAGCATGGAAAGGTGACACGGAAGGAAATTTAATTTTCAAAGGAACCGCCCGTAATTTTAATCCCATGATGGCCATGGCCGGCAGAATAACCATTGCAGAAGTAGAAGAGTTAGTACCCGCCGGAGAACTTGACCCAAATTACATTCATACCCCTGGCATTTTTGTTCAACGCATTTTTAAAGGAAACTCTTTTGAAAAACGAATTGAACAACGCACAGTAAGAAAAAAATAATTCAGTATGGGAAAAAGTACAAGTCTGAAAGTTGATGTGCCTGCGCATTTATTTGAGAGCATGTTGCGCACTGCCATGAACAGTGAAGGCAGTTTAAGTGACTGGAAAGATGCTTTGCTGCATTGGGAATTCTCAACAGATAAACTCAACCAGTTTATAGATGCACTCAAAGAAGGCGCAAAAAAAACAGAGTACAAGACAAGCGCAAAAGAAACAATGGAGTTCATTGAATCAAAATTGAAAAATCGCAAAGATTAATATGGCTTTAGATAAAGTAGGAATTGCAAAACGAATTGCGCAGGAATTGCGTGATGGTTGGTATGTAAATCTTGGAATTGGCATTCCTACACTGGTTGCCAACTATGTTCCTGAGGGAATTGCAGTGGAATTTCAATCAGAGAATGGAATACTTGGTATGGGGCCTTTTCCGTTTGAAGGAGAAGAAGATGCCGACATGATTAATGCCGGAAAGCAAACAGTCACGTTGAAAAAAGGTGCGTCCATTTTTGATTCTGCCACCTCGTTTGCCATGATTCGCGGGCAACACGTACAACTCACAGTATTAGGGGCTATGGAAGTAGCTCAGAATGGAGATATAGCCAACTGGAAAATTCCGGGTAAAATGGTAAAAGGTATGGGAGGAGCAATGGATTTGGTTGCATCGGCAGAAAATATTATCGTTGCCATGATGCACACCAATACCAAAGGAGAATCTAAATTGCTGAAAAAATGCAGTCTTCCGTTAACGGGTGTCGGATGCGTTACTCGTGTGGTAACTGATTTGGCTGTGCTTGAAATTAAAGACAATAAATTTCATCTTATTGAACGTGCTCCTGGCGTTAGTGTAGAAGAAATTCAAAAAGCAACTGAAGGTGATTTAGTTGTTCCATCCAATGTTCCTGAAATGAAAATTTAATTGCTTTGACTAAAAAGAAAGTTGCCGTAATTGGAGCAGGTCCTGCCGGTATGACAGCCGCGTATCAGCTTGCAAAAGCAGGATATCCCGTGGATGTCTACGAAGCATCTAACCAAGTTGGAGGTTTATCAAAAACTATTGATTTATGGAACCAAAAAGTTGATTTGGGGCCACATCGTTTTTTTTCAAATGACAATAAAATAAATAAAGTTTGGCTTGAAGTAGTTGGTAAAGATTACCGCATGGTAGACAGACTTACCCGCATCTATTACAAGAAAAAATTTTATTATTATCCGCTCAAACCTTTTGATGCACTTTTTAAGTTAGGTATTGGAACTGCATTTCTTTGTGTATTGAGTTATTTCAGACAGCGTATTGCACCGGTTAAACAGAATGGCTCATTTGAAACATGGGTAACGGCACGTTTCGGTCATAAACTCTATTCCATTTTTTTTAAAACGTATAGTGAAAAATTGTGGGGAATATCTTGCCAAGATCTTGATGAGGATTTTGCTGCACAGCGAATTAAAAAACTTTCACTGTTTGAAGCGGTGAAAAATGCCTTGTTTAAATCAAAAAAAAACAAGCACAAAACATTGGTTGATCAATTTGCCTATCCAATTGGTGGCACAGGCATGGTGTATGATCGCATGAAGAACTTTGTTGAACAAAATGGAGGGAAAGTTTTTTTACAAACTCCTGTTAAACGCGTTGTGAAGGATCAAGAAACTGTCACCGGCATTGAATTGCAAGACGGATCTTATCTCGCCTATGATCATGTTATTTCATCAATGCCGATCACGCATCTGGTTAAAAATCTAGATCAAGTTCCACAAGAAATTATTGAGGCAAATGCACAATTAAAATTCAGAAATACCATTTTAGTTTATTTGAAAATTAATGGTGAAAAAGTTTTTCCTGATAATTGGTTGTATGTGCATGCATCAGATCTTGAAATGGGCAGAGTTACCAATTTCAGCAATTGGGTACCTGAAATAAATAATGGAGAAAAATCAACCATTGTTGTGCTGGAATACTGGAGTTATGATGAAGATGCCATTTGGTCAAAAACAGATGCGGATTTAATCACGCTGGCAAGTTCAGAAATGAAAAAAACAGGTCTTGTACAAGGCATGGAAATTACAGCGGGACACGTTGTTAAATTGCCTCGTTGTTACCCGGTATATCAAAGAGGATACAAAGAACCGTTGAAAAAAGTTGAGAATTATTTGTCCGGTATTAATCATCTCTCAGTCATTGGACGATACGGAGCATTCAAATACAATAATCAAGATCATAGTATTCTCATGGGAGTGCTGGCAGCTGAAAATATCATTGACGGAAAAAATAACAATCTCTGGTCAATCAATACTGACTATGAAGAATATCAAGAAAAATCTACCATCACAGCTGCCGGATTAAGTCTGGAGTCATGAAGCTGTTTAATTCATACCGGTACCACTTGATTGCAGTACTTTTAATTGTACTCTTGTTTATTATCACGGTACTGATTCGCAAAGAAAATCATGAGGTGCCCTTATCAAGACACCACGAATGGATTACTGCGCATACCTTAATCACCTGTGAAATTTGGTATGAGAACGGCGGGCCATCGGCTTATCACTATTCACCTGTGTATACTTACGCCGGAAGCGGTAACAACAACAGATCAATGCTGGGTGGTGTTGTTGATGACAAAGGAAATGTGTATTATATTTCTTATCCTCCATTTGCTTTTTTATTCGCTTATTATTCAACGCAAATTTTTGGTAAACCGGATACTGATTCTATCCGAAAAGTAAATTTGATGTTGCACTTCATTTGTGCAGTGCTCATTTATTTTATAGGCTTTTCCTTGAGTCCCGGCAACCGATGGGCTGAGTTTTCCATGGGTGGTTTTATTGGCGCATTTCTTTATCTTTTTTCAAGCGGAAATTTATGGGCGCATGGCAATTTGTATTTTGCTGATATGCTGGTGCAAATTTTTATTATGCTGGCCGTGCTTTTAATTATTCTTTTTTTAAAATTAGCCTATCAGCGTGAATGGATTATGCTGAGTTTTTTTGGTGCAGTTTTTTTTCTAGCAACTTACACAGAATGGCTTGGCTTATTTATGGCGTTTATCACCGGAATAGTTTTTCTGATTCTCTTCTTTAGAAAAAAAGAATACCGCTTTCTAAGAGCATTTATGGTAATTGGTTTTTCATCTACTCTTGCTCTTACTATTACTTTGTATCAATTTAGTTCTATTGCCGGATGGGAGAATTATAAAACCTATTCATTATTAAAATTCAATGAACGCAGCGGAAGAGATACGGAACAAAACACCCCGGGTGGATTTACTACAAGCAATCCTGCATCGTATGAAAAGATAAAACATGATGTCAATGTGCACTATAAAATGCCTGAAATATTTTTTGTTTGCAGCGGCATAGGTTTTTTTGTGCTCTTACTCATTGGGAAAATCCGCAGAAAAATGGCTAATCTCAACGTGTCATTCACCATTATTCTAATTGTCACGATGAGTATTTTCCTTCACTATCTGATCTTTTTTAACTTCAATACGCTGCATGATTTTTCCACTTTAAAAACGGGTTTTCTGATCATGCTCTTTGTGCTTGTTTTTTATGTCATGATGCAGAGTGCTCTTCATTACTATGTCACGTTGACTATTGGTGCGGCAACCATTTTTCTGGGATATTATACAGGAACAGAAAGTGTAGAAAAGTATTTCAAAGATTTTCCACTTGATGAAGTAGACTGGAACAGAATTGAAACCGCCGAAAAAATCAATGAAATGGCAGACACTAACACCGCTGTTTTTGTGAATGTTTATCCAAGTCCTGAACTAGTGTATGCGTGCAAACATAACATACAAAGCATTGGAGATACAAGTGCTATTCCAAATTTTATGAAGGCATATAAAAACAAGTCCGGTCAATATTATCATCACACTGAAAACAAATTACAGTACATGCAGGAATTTATTTTTGCTGATAAGAAAATGTTCTATTGCAGAAGAATTGATTTTATTCCCACTGAATCAGGTGGTAGTTTATTTCAAAAATAACCCAAGATAGGTCTTTAACTAAAAGGATTGACCTATGCATCACGCAGATGCAACAACCGACTATAAGCCTGATAATATTGTAAACTAATTGGAAGCACTATTGTAATCAAGAGATTAGGCATTATCTTTGTGTAAGAATGCTGAACAAAATTCAATATGAAGTGTATCACATTCCGTTGATCAAAATAAATAGTTCAACTCAGAAAAAATCTAGAACATGAAACAAGTACTGCTACTTATTACCCTCATTACCCTGGGAGCATCTGCCGGATACGCACAAGAAATTGAAGTAATCACGCAAGAAAAAATTCAGGGAGTGATTACGCTTATCACGTATAGTCCTGACGGAACTTTGATAGCATCAGGTTCAGCCAAAGAAAATTCAGTAAAAGTTTGGGATGTGATGTCAGGTAAAATTATTGGCAAGCTGGAAGGACACAATGCAGCTACCACCGCCATTGGTTTCAATATGGACGGTACTGTTTTGTACACTTCAGCAAAAGATGAAATGCTCATGGTATGGGACATCGTTAACTGGAAATTAATTGACTCTGTCAACATCAAAGAACCCATGGCAGATTTTGTGAATTCACCCACTGATCCAAACTTATTTTATGCAGCCGGAATGGGAGGCAAAGTATATAAATGGAAATTAAATGACATTCAACATCCTGAAG
This sequence comes from Crocinitomicaceae bacterium, assembly GCA_016708105.1. Taxonomy (NCBI): domain Bacteria; kingdom Pseudomonadati; phylum Bacteroidota; class Flavobacteriia; order Flavobacteriales; family Crocinitomicaceae; species Crocinitomicaceae bacterium. Next base: position 204,951 of record JADJGJ010000001.1, on the reverse strand, counting down.
TATTGTTTAAAGATGAGATGCCGTTTACCCGCATTGATGTTTCAGCAAAACATTTAGTTGCTGGTACTGCGGGTGGTAAAGTAATTCTCTTCAACCTCAGCACAAACGTGATTGAAAAAAATGAGAAAATTCACGTAGCCGCCGTAAAGGGATTAAAATTTTATAACGACGGACAAAATCTGATCACTACCGGCGGTGGCGGCTTAGTGCATTTATGGGACATCAATGATCTTACTCAAAGTAAACACTTCACTGCATCAGCAACTCCCTTGGTTGCGTTTGATGCCAATGTTGCTAAAAACAGATTTGTTACCGCTTCACAAAATAAAGAAATCAAAGTTTGGGATTTAATGGGCAATCTCATTTTTGAATTTAAAGGACGCATCGATGAAAATGAATCATCAGAAGTGGTGAATGCTATAACCATCAGTCCTGACGGAAGCACGGTGGCAAGCACCGGTTTCAGACGCACGCAATCACAAAAATCACGCACCAATGATAATGTAATACGCGTATGGGACATGAATCGCGGTACGCATTTAAAAACATTAGGTGGTCAGGTAAATCCAATTTACACGTTTGATTTTCATCCCGTAAATAATGAAGTGGTGACTTTGGGTGAAGATCGCACCCTCACCTTCTGGGATTTTAATCTGGCTGAAAAATTTGGTACGTTTCAATTAATAGAACCAAAACGTGAAATTCCGCCACGGAGAAAAAATCTAAGTTCGCTCACAGCAAATCCATTGGATAAATTTAATCGCATACGCAACGGAAACATCGTAGGTGATATCACCGGCGGAATTAAAAACACGACCAAAGAAGTGGGAACAGCCGTTGTAAAAAGAAGTTTTGGTGATCGTGAAATTGTCAAATTTTCATCTAAAGGAAATTTTCTAATTACCAAATTAAATGGAGATGAAATACGCTTGTATGAAATGAAAAATCGCAAGCCGGAATATAAATGTCCGCTTTGGTCATATCAGATGAACATCAACCAAATTCTCACTTCACCTGATGAAAAATATTGCGCCGTTTTAGGTTCTGGCGATACTGCCATCTCAATTATCAGCCTTGAAACTTTTGAATTCGTTGACAAATTACCAACCCCTGCACCAACTGCCGGAAATTTACGCTTTGTATTTGAAGCTAACTCTTTGGCATTTTCTCCTGATGGAAAATTTTTAGCTGTTTGTTTTAATACCAGCAAAACCTATGTATATGAAGTTGAAACCTGGCAATTGGTTTTTGAAAATATTCTGCCTGATAACCTTGGTTATTCTCGTGGTGCGTTTGTGAATTTTTCAAGTGACGGAAAATACATGATTGTCAACTCAATGTTTGGCGTTAAACGATATGACACCTCAAAATTTGGTGAATTACAAAATGATAAATTGAAAATTGACGGACATTCTGTACCCCTTGATAAGCCTAGTGACTATGCCATTACCATTGCGGATGAACACATTTGGTTTGAAAATTTAATGACCGGCGAAACCGTAAAAGGTATGCGCGCTGATCATAAACAAATCACACATATTTCAGTGAGCCCCGGCGGAAAAATTGGAATAACATTCCGCAGCGGTCAGTTCATGATTATTGACCCTTCAACCGGTAAAGAAGATTTGCTGATGGTTGCAGATGGAGATAACTACATCATGAAAACGCATGAAAATTTTTACAAAGTTTCAAAAGAGGGATATGAATTAGTGACCTTTCGCATAGGTAATCGGGCGTATCCGTTTGAGCAATTTGATGCCGTGTTTAATAGACCTGATCTGGTGCTGAAAAAAATGAATTGCACGGATACTGCTTTGATGGAATTATATGAAATGGCTTATCAAAAACGCATTAAAAAATTAGGATTGCAGCCAACCACTACCGTTTCACTCACCGATATTCCAACGACTAAAATTACAAACACAGCCGGTATTCCTGCCGTGACAGATAAGTCTACCGTGACCGTGAACTTACAAATGGCAGACAACAAAGGACTGATTTCATACAACGTGTGGGTAAACAACGTGCCGGTGTATGGTAAAAAAGGAAAACCTATTACAAGCAAATCTTCGCTCACGATTACAGAAGAAGTGCCTTTGATTTTTGGATTGAACAAGGTCCAAATTGCATCACGTAACAGCGCAGGTTATGAAAGTCTAATGCAAACTTTTTATGTTGAAAAAACAGGCGAACAGCCAAAACGTGATTTGTATTTAATTACTATTGGAACCTCAGAATACAAAGACAGCCGGTATAATTTGAATTATGCCGTGAAAGATGCCCAAGATTTGGTAACACTTCTTTCTGAAAATGCCAATGGAGTTTACAACAGTGTTAAATCTAAATCGCTCCTGAATCAAGATGTAACATCAACCAATGTAGAGGCATTGAAAACTTTTTTAAGCACCAGCAAACCGGATGATGTAGTTATGGTTTTTGTTGCAGGTCACGGCGTGTTGGATAATAATTTTGATTACTATTTCGGAACCTATGACATGGATTTTTCAAACCCATCGGTGAAAGGATTGGCGTATGAAAAATTAGAAGGGATACTTGACGGAATCAAAGCCAATAAAAAAATTCTGATCATGGACACTTGTCATAGTGGTGAAGTAGATAAAGAAGATGTGTTTTTCGTTGAAACAACTGAAGAACAAGAAAGCAATGAAGATGTTTCGTTCCGCTCAGTGGGAGACGCAGTTATGACTAAAGAAACCGGAGCAACACCAAGCCGATTGGCTGGCGAATTATTTAACGATCTGCGCCGCGGTACGGGTTCAACCGTTATTTCAAGTGCCGGTGGTGCCGAATTTGCCATGGAAAGTGATGAGTGGAGAAACGGATTATTCACGTATTGCTTACTCAATGGTTTGCAAAGTCGCACGGCTGACCTCAACGGAGACGGTTCTATCATGCTACTTGAATTACAAGAATATGTTGTTTCAAAAGTAACTTCACTATCAAACGGTAAACAAATTCCAAACACCCGTATGCAGAATTTGGAGCTTGATTTCAGATTTTGGTAAGCACACATATATCAGTATTATCAAGCTTTCTTATTGAATTTCACCCTTGTCAGACGATGATAATCAAATCTTTATTTTGCGCATAGCACAAATAAATTTTCTGTCGGCGGAAATCAATTTTAGCAGTGTTTATTGATCCTCTACTTTTGGATCATAAACGACAGCTATGAAAAATTTAATCTTCCGGTTAAAAGGAATTTTTTTTCTGATCACCATCCTCCAGGCATGTGCCGGTTTGAAACACGATGATTTTTGTAAAAGAAAATATCTTGACTTAAAATTTAACCAATCAAGTTCTGACGCAAATCAAAACAACAAATCGGATACAAAAACAGTATACCAGCTTGACATGAATGATTCAGAAGATCAACCATTCTGTCAACAGAAAAATAACAACCCGTTTCATGACACACTATTTTTAACATCAACCGATACAACAAATTTCAACCGGCAAAAAATTCAATTGGCCATTGAAAATTCTTACACTATTTACCTAGTCTGCAATAAAAGAAAATATGTATTGAAAAATCCAAGTTATGAAACAGAACTTGTTGGTATACCGGTATTGAGTACAAAAAATAAAGCACGCTATGATTCTGTTTCTGTCATCTTTTTGAATGAATGTATTGATTTTCCTGAATACGAAATTGTGATTGCAGATACACGCATTCAGCATGTTGATTATTGGCGAATAAATGTAGATGTTGAAAATATATTTATCCGCAATCAAAATAGAAAAGATCAATTCCCTTCTCAAAATAATTCAGGACTTGATCCGGATGAGTATGTTGTACAACCATATGTTGAAAGTGATTCAACACACGCTAATCAAATCAATGTGAACGAAACCGAGGCTCTGACCTCTAATAACTATGAGCGCAGAATTATGACAGGCGTTTATCAGGGCTATCGTTTCTACTTTGAATCAAATAATCAGATTTATGAATTAACTGATGTAAGTTATAACTATGGCACTGAAACATTAACCGGAACACCTGTACCTGTGAAACTGAATGAAGTTGAAAAAGAAAAAATGATTGTGTTCTTTCCCAAAGAAACATTAACTCCCTCTGATCAGGAACAAATAAAAGTAGAACTCTCTGACATGGACCTTGTTCAGTTTTGGATAACCAATGCACATAGTGGTCAACGATTCTATCAAAATTATGCGCTGCAAGATGAATATGATAAAGTGAATAATTCGGATAAGCAGAATAAAACTCAAAAAATTGCAAAAGGAATTGCCATTGGAATGGTTTCGGTTGTGCTGATGTTAGCTTCGGTGATAGTGATTGCTTTTGTATCTCTTTTTTTATAGAGAACCATTATTGTCCGACAAAAATATTTTAAAATGACTGTGATATCAGCCATAAAAGCACACTGCACGAATACCCCAGAATAATTATTTACCGAACTAGAGGCCATAGCTTTTACTAATGTCCTTAAACATAATTTTAAACGCCTTTTCATACCAGCTTTTTTTTGGTCCAGAATAATAAATCCAGAAGTTGTGTTTCTCAAAGAAACCGATAGTACGAGCATCACTTAATTGTACAATCATAGAGAGATTGTATGTGCCACATCGGCTGTTTCGGAGTAGGCAATATGTTGGATCTTCTGATTTGATTTTCTCGCTAATTTCATCTGACGTTAAAATCTCAAACGGAAAAGGATACACTGATTCTATAAAACTCTTATCTACCCTGTCCTGAATAAATTTGTCCTGGATTATTAAAATCTTTTCATTCATGTTAATCTCATCATGCAAAGTAACCTGCAATGGACTTGGAGCAGTAACAGCGTGTTTCGGTGAAAAGTTTTCTCCCTTTTCAATTCGTTTCAAAAAATCCTGTATCATCCTAAGATTGAATCCCATTTCGTGCTCGTATAAATGAAATTCTGACAATGCCCTAAGCGGCATCAGAAAATTATCTTTACCAGTAAAATAAGCAATTTCTCCATCACTTATTTGCGAAATTGTATTCTCATTTACTTCTTCTCCTCTGAATATCTGAAGGTAGCTCAAGGTCATGGTGGAAGTAGATCCAACTCCACCACCTTCAATTGTTGATGTTCGAAACGCAAATAGATAATCGATAAAATAATTATTCGGATCCTGAATTTTAGAACCTACTTCTTTGTAATTTATAAATTCAAACTCTGAAAAATACCATTCACTTTCCATAGAACTTTTCAAACTCGTACAAAAAGAATCCAATGCGGTATTTCCAGAATTTTCGTACATCACTACATACAGCGTACTTTTTTTCAACGCAGCAATATCCGTGGGTGTCCACTTTGTAAATTGAGACATCCCTTTAAAACTGATTAAAATCAATGTTAGGCCAATGGTAATTTTATATTTCATAAGAATTAGATTAATGAGATTCCAAATGTAAAATAATTCAGTTGTTCCCATCATGAGTTGTATCATGGTTTTTTAAGAGTGAATCCATTCTGACCTCTTTTAAATTAAATATTGTCGGTAATCCTTTTAATTTATTCAAACAAAATTTTATTCATCATTATTTCGCATCTCCGTTAAAAATAACCTCACCTTAAAAATTCCATGCACTCATTCTATGATTCCGTGATAAATTTTTATCAACGTGATTTGAACAGAGACAGGAATTTTTTCAGAAACTTTTTTTCAACATACGTCAGCTTATCTGCATGTGCCAAAATTTCGGCAATGCGAAAATGAAAATCAGTTTTACCAACAAAAATTTTCGTTCAGTAGTTCATGAAATAATTGTAAACAAAATAGCTGGTATCAGTTTATTAAATATACTTGAACAAGCAAAGAGAAATTTTATTGATCACAAAAAAATATTGCAATTAAGATTATGGCATTCATTGAAAAAAAACTAAAATCACCCATGTCAATCAAAGTTTTGAAACCGGTTAAGTATGAAGATGCATTAGAAGCTAGTCTTGCCTATTTTGAGAACGATGATTTGGCAGCAACCACCTGGCTAAATAAATATGCCATGCGGAATGAGAAAGGCGAGTTACTAGAAAAAACTCCTGATGACATGCACCGCAGAATGGCAGTAGAATTTGCGCGCATAGAAGAGAAGTACAGACATAATATGTATCTCAACGGCAGTGCAAAACTAAGATCAGAATACGGTCAACAACGTGAAGATTTGGTGGAAGGAAATATCTACCAACTGTTCAAAGATTTTAACTACATCATTCCACAAGGCAGTGTGATGAGCGCTCTGGGTAATCCGCACATGATTGCCAGTTTGAGTAATTGTGTCGTGTTACCAAACATTCATGATAGCTACGGTGGAGTAATGTACACTGATCAGCAACTCACGCAACTGTTTAAAAGACGTTGCGGTGTTGGAGTTGACTTGAGTACTCTTCGTCCTGCGGGAATGAGCGTGAGTAATGCTGCGGGCACAACAAGTGGTGCTGTTAGTTTTATGGAACGCTTCAGCAACACAACCCGTGAAGTTGCACAAAACGGACGCAGAGGTGCATTGATGCTCACTATGGATATCGCTCACCCTGATGTAGAAAATTTCATCACCATCAAACAAGATCTCAAAAAAGTAACCGGCGCAAATATTTCTGTGCGTCTTAGTGATGAATTCATGAAAGCCGTTGCTGAAGATACCGAGTACACGCATCGTTGGCCTATTGATAGTGCTGAACCTAAAATTACAAAAACCGTGCGCGCCCGTGAATTGTGGGACACCATCATTCAATGTGCTCACAATACCGCTGAACCGGGATTAATTTTTTGGGATAGACAACATTATTACAGCACCTCTTCAATGTATCCTGAATTTAAAAATGCGTCAACTAATCCTTGTTCTGAAATTGCCATGCAAGGGGGTGACAGTTGTCGTTTAATTGCCGTGAACTTATACTCGTTTGTTGAGGCTCCGTTTACTAAACAAGCTAAATTTAATTTTGATAAATTCTATCGCTATACCTACGAAGCACAACGTCTGCAAGATGATTTAGTGGATCTTGAATTGGAATCCATCGAACGCATCATGAATAAAATTGATACGGATCCTGAACCTGATTACGTGAAGGATGTTGAACGTCAAACATGGCAACTGCTTTATGATTTTGGTAAACGCGGCCGCCGCACCGGACTTGGTTTTACCGCATTGGGCGATACACTTGCAGCACTTGGATTAAAATATGATTCTGAAACTTCAATTGGAACCATTGACAAAATCATGGCTAAAAAATTAGAAGCTGAATTTGACAGTTCAGTGGATATGGCAATTGAACGTGGAAAATTTGCTGACTTTGAACCGGACGTAGAAATTCAATCTGAGTTTGTTCAAATGATGGAAAAAGAATTTCCTGAATTGTATCAACGCATGATGCGTCACGGAAGAAGGAATATCAGCATTTCTACTGTTGCGCCAACCGGCACGCTCAGTATGCTTGCTCGCACCTCATCAGGCATTGAACCGGTGTTTTTACTCAGTTATACACGCCGGAGAAAAGTAAATCCTAATTCACCTAATGCGCAAGTGAGTTTTGTAGATGACATGGGTGATAAATGGGAAGAGTTCACTGTATACCATCCGAAACTTAAAAACTGGATGGAAATTTCCGGTGAAAAAAATGAAGAAGCTAGTCCGTATTACGGTTCAACTGCCAACGAAATTGATTGGATTAAACGTATAGAAATTCAGGCTGTAGTACAAAAATATGTTACTCACAGTATCAGCAGTACAATCAATCTGCCATCTGATGTTACCTTGCGTGAAGTAGGTGATATTTATTTAGAAGCATGGAAAAAAGGCTTGAAAGGAATTACGGTATATCGTGAAGGAAGTCGTTCAGGTGTTTTAGTTGATACTAAAAAAACTGAGCAATTTGATTCAGATGAAATCGTTGAAACTAAGGCACCATCGCGCCCTGAACGTCTCATGGCAAAAGTGGTACGCTTCAATAATGAAAATGAAAAATGGATTGGCGTAGTTGGTTTGCTCAATGGTCGTCCGTATGAAATTTTTACCGGTAAAGCTGAAGATTCTTTTTATCTGCCTGCTTATGTAAAAGATGGTTGGGTAATTAAAAATCGTGAAGAGTCCGGCGCATCAAGATATGATTTTCAATACATGGACAAAGATGGTTTCCGCGTAACGATTGAAGGATTATCAAGATCATTCAATAAAGAATATTGGAACTATGCAAAATTAATTTCTGGCGTATTGCGTCATGGTATGCCTATTTTAAGTGTAGTTGAATTGATTGAAGATTTGAATCTTTACTCTGACCACATGAATACATGGAAAAATGGCGTACTCAGAACATTGAAACAATTTATTCCGGACGGAACCAAAGCCACTGATAAATCATGCCCAAGTTGCGGTGATGCTGAAGGCTTGGTTTATGAAGAGGGTTGCCTCAATTGCAAAAGTTGCGGACACAGCAAGTGCGGATAAATCAAACGATAATTCAGCAAGGGGCTGATCATACTAAATGAAAAAAATGGCGAGTGGTGAAATCTGCTCGCCATTTTTTTTTCTCAGTAAAACCACAAATTTTCTGCCCATGATTTTTTTGTAAATTCGCTGAAATTTAATCTGCCCTGATTAGGCAACAAATAACTATCTTACCTCAACCTTAAATCATATATACCATGAAATTTTTTCTCTTCTCATTACTTTGTATTATTACGCTGAGCACACAAGCCCAAGATTTTCAAAAATGGATCAGCACAGGAAACATAGAAAAACTGCAAGCTTGGTATGAGAAAGGTGGAAATTTTGAAACCTACATGGGAATTGAATTTTTCATGCAATCGCCCGGAGAAAGTGCATGGATATATTTTGAAATGCATCCCATGGTTTACGCTGTTGCAAAAAATCAACATGCCATTGCTGAATTTTATCTCTCACATGAAAATGAAATGATTGAAGCAGGTGTTTGGGATGATGCCGTTAGCCAAGCCTTTATTGTTTCCATCTCTTCTAAGAATGAAAATTTTGCAACTAAGCTATACGCCTTACAACCTGACTTGGAAGTGACGTGTGAACCATGCAGAAATGCAAGTGCGCTTTTTGTTGCGGCCGCTTACGCATCTGAAAAATGGTTTTTTGAATTGGCAGATAAATCTTCCCTGAGTATTCGCAATGATAATGGCGCGCACTTATTGCACGCCGCAGTAGAAGGTGGATCATTGCCTATTATTCAGTATCTGATTGAACACGATTTTTCATTGGATGGCGAAGACAATTATGGAAGAAATGCACTTGACTACGCAATTATGGATTCTAATATGTTGACCTTCCAATACCTTTACTCCCTGAAAGCGCCTGCAAGTGATCAAATCTGGTATTCCCTTGCAACCGGAGGAAATTTTGAAATTTATTCTCTAATCAAAGACAGTTTGAATAAAAATGATCTGCAATTCTCAAATGAAAATAATCAATGGCCGCTGAATTATGCCGTAAATTATAATTATACTAAAATTGTTATAGACATGGTGAGCATCATGAAAGAAGAAATTGCTGCAAGTGATTTCATGTATTTTGACGGAACCATCATGGATTTTGCAGACGTACACATTTTATATCTCACCATACTCAACGAAAATAAAATAACCTACGAAGCTATTCTTGATCTTTGCCATTTTGTTAATGTTGGTAATGAAGATCCTGAATACATTCGCTTTAATGAATTTTATAGAAAGAAAGCAATCAAAGTATTTGGAAAAGATTTTGTTGAAGAGATGGATGAAAAATATGCAGTGAGTTGGTATTAATTGAACATATCTTATCACGTGACAAAGTAGCGCATTTTAGTCTACGAAAATTCAACCTCAACAAAATACCCATCATGCTTGCGCACGTTGAGCACTCGGCCTTGATCAAATAATAAATATTGTCCTTTTATTCCGGTTAAAACGCCTTCAACCAAATTTGTTTTATCAAAACTCAAACTGTTTACTTTATTTGGAAATTCCAAAACCGGGTAATGAATCTCTGTGATGGTATCATCTTCTGACATGTATTGAGCAAGATCAGCAGGAAGAATGCCTTCAATTTGCCATTTTTCATGTACCAAATCAAAATCACCCAATTCATTTTTCAGCATGGCTTGCCAACTTGTTTTATCTGTGAAACATTGTTTGAGTGCTACTTCAATATCTCCTGCAATTTTTCGGTACGGTGTTTCTGCAAGTTTAATGGCATAAGACGCACCTTGATCAATCCAGCGCGTAGGAATTTGCGACACCCTGGTAACTCCAACTTTCAATGCAGACGCCACTGCAAGATAAACAATGTGAGGTTGAACATGATGTGATAATTCCCATTCCGGGTCACGCCCTTTACCCAAATGACCTTCACATAATTCAGGATTAATAATGCACGGACTTGCTTCAGGAGATTTCATAAAACAATCATAACAAAATCCCTGGGCGAATAATTTTTTAACGAATCTTCTGCATGCTTGACAACGCGTTTTCCCCGTAAAAGTTAATTTGATTTTTTTTCCAATCTGCGCATTCAAATCAATTTCCCCACCTTCAATTTCCATCCAATACGCAACGTGCGAATTCAGATTTGTTTTTAATTTTTTAAATTCTATTTCCATAGCTTAGGCAAATTCTTTTCAAGCGTGATGAGTAGCATCAGATAAAACAATCTCGTGCGTGATTTCAAAGTTAGAATTTACTTTTTTATGCCAACATATAATGTTCAACACACATCTGAAAAATAGTTCAAAAAACCGTAATTATAGCATAGAATATTTATTTTAGACAATTGGGCAGCATTTCTAAAAATCCAACGCACTTATCATAGTTTAGTTGATAATAATTCACGCCAAGATTAATTCTTTCATAATACTGCTTCTGATTGTTTTTATAATATTCTTCTGAAGGTATTTTCCAAAAATCACGTCCCAATTTTTCAGCAACAAACCACTTTTCAATTAATCTGGCTGCTCTACCGTTTCCATCTCTGAACGGATGTATATGTGCAAATTTCAAATGAAGGAGAGACGCGAAATAAAAGACATCACTATCACTTAGGTTTGATAAAATTAATTCGTTCAAATCCTGAAATAATAATTTCATTTCTCTTTCCACGAATTCTGGCTCAACTGCCAAATAAACCAATCCTGCCGTGCCAAACACACCCACCGGTTCAACGCGATACTTTCCCCTTTTGCTCTTTATCAGAAAAGTATCAGAAAATATTTTATGGCAATTCAATAAATTTTTTTCATTCAGAACATTAGTTTGAGCATATTCATACGCCTCTATCAAATTCTCTATTTCATCAATTTCCTTTACTGATTTGAATTTGTCTTTATTCATTTCATAATTCATAAAAGAATTTAAATCAACACTATTTCCCTCAATATTAGATGAATAAACTGCTGATGCTTTAGTAAGATACTCGAATCCACCGCGATTTTCCGAAAAATCGAAACCCTTAATCAAGCTAGAAATCTCAATCCCTTTAGCCTCTCTGTATGCGTCCAAATATTTCCTTTCAGTTATTCTCATTCAATCATGTCATTTATATAGGTTATTCCAATTTTTTGTCATAGCACTGAATTAACCTGATCACTCCAATCCAACCTGCCTGATTAAAATTAATCAATTATATCATTTCAGTGCAGATTTTTTTTGAAGATTTTACGAAGTGAATTTGAGGTAGAAAATTGCGGTGTGAAATTTATCGAAGCTGAGGTGATAAGCCTGCATTGATCAGACAGATATTGGAGAGGAGCAATTTATAATCGGAAATTGATTTTGTCTTGGTGATTTTAAATATACGTACATGCACCAAGAACTTTTCATTTATCAGTAGGATAAAATGATTTTGTTATTTCAATTTGTCCTACAATATTGTTATTAAACTCTTCAAGTTCTTCTGCGGGAATCCACAGCTCATTGTGTATTTGCTTGCCAACATTTTGTATTTCAAATTTTTTTAAATACTCCTTATTCACATCAAATTTCCGGCTCCCCCAAACGTTTTCGTAAAAATCAACAGCTGTTGTCTCAAAGAAGGAATTTATTTATCAGCTTGTTTAACGCCAAATTTTTTCACTCCGTAATGATGGATTCTTATCAGGTCATCTTTCGCTGTATTGCTCAGTTTGTATTTACTCATTGAGCAAGTCCTTTGATTGCTTTAAAATTTGGACACGAGAATCTGATGTGAAACCATTTCGTTCCGCCTTCTCAAGTTTCAATCTAATCCAATCAATTTCTCTTTGCTGACTTCTAGCTTGTCTGATTAAATCGTTAACAAGCTCACTCTTGCTTGAATATTCTTTATTGTCAATTTGACTTTTTAACCACTCGTCGTTCGGTTCGGTAAGTGATATACTTTGTCGTCTCATATTGATTTATGTTCTGGTGTAAATATACACCAATTGCAATTGCATATTTCAGCCGATTTTCGGGTGATTATGGCACTAACGACTACGCAACACAATTTAACAACAGAAATTTGCGTGGCGCGGTAATGAAATTTGAACAGACAAAACACAACATTACATTATTATCCCCTATGTTGTGTAAGTTTATGCCTGCGGTAGGGTTAAAAGCTCTTTTTGTTCCCAAACGTCCGAAATAGAGTATGTCATCTTGCACAATCCAAGGGCTCACTGCGCTGTTGTCATGTTGAGGATAATAGTCATTCAAGCCGTATACAGCCTCGTCCGTTGGTCAAAATGGTAATCGAGTGCATTCCGCCGTTTGCTGAAAAATTTTTCCAATGACCGATAAATTCTGGACAGACCTTTGTTACTCGTTTTCCCTTTTGGCAAGAAGCAAGTCCGACTGCAAGAATTATTATACAAATGATTTTCATACTGTTGGTTTCAGATTGACTAACGATTCTGTGACACCGTTATTTTAAACATGACAATTGTTTTTCCATCGAGATTAATAAAAGTGTTTTCTAAAATTAATTTTTGCCTTTAGTTCCGACCCGCTAATGGGAGCCGGAATTTATTTAATACACGAAACTTATAATTACTTACAAAACCCTGATAACCTTAATCTTGAATTCCGAGAAAACAGAGTTAAAAGAAACAATATGAGAATGATGTTTAGTAATTTCATTGAACTGGTTGTTTACCAAAAACCCAAACTCAATTATCCACCATCTCCAACTCCCCGGCAAATTTTCTGCTTACAATTTTATTAGGTTTTTTTTCTGTAGAGCTATTCTTGCAGAAGACGGCAGATTTTTCCATCATCACGCCTAGGCGTTTTCCTAATAAATCATATTCCTTTTTCAGATACACAGCTTTTTGTTCAGAGATGTATTTACAATCAAGGGCAGTATCAATCCAATGTTGTGTTTCATGTTGTTCACCATCGGCATCTGTCAGTTTACTAATAAAATGTTTAGGATATTTTCTTTTGGCCCACGACTCAGCAATTTGCGCCCCAATTGACCGTGACGATCTCCGCACCTGATCAGTTAATGAATATTTTTCTTCCGTTGGAAAAGATTTTGTAGTCTCAAAAATCTCCTGCGCCAAACGTCTTGCATGCTTATAAACCTCCAACTCCCGATAACTCGTAACATACCCCATAAAACAAGTTTTTCTATTTGATAATCACAAAACTAGTATTTCAATCTCCAAAAAAATCTCCCACCTCAAAAAAAATCTAAAGCCATACCAAAACCACCGTCATACCGCAACCACCGACCTACCGACACACCGACCTACCGACCTACCGACACACCGACCTACCGAAACCACCGACCTACCGACACACCGACACACCGACCTACCGCAAACACCGTCATACCGCAACCACCGACCTACCGACACACCGACCTACCGCAACCACCGACCTACCGACACACCGACCTACCGAAACCACCGTCATACCGAAACCACCGTCATACCGCAACCACAGTCATACCGCAACCACAGTCATACCGCAACTACCGACCTACCGACACACCGACCTACCGAAACCAAAGTCATACCGCAACCACCGACCTACCGACACACCGACCTACCGAAACCAAAGTCATACCGCAACCACCGACCTACCGACACACCGACCTACCGCAACCACAGTCATACCGCAACCACCGACCTACCGAAACCACCGTCATACCGAAACCACCGACCTACCGACACACCGACCTACCGAAACCACAGTCATACCGCAACCACAGTCATACCGCAACCACCGACCTACCGACACACCGACCTACCGAAACCACAGTCATACCGAAACCACCGTCATTCCGCAACCACAGTCATACCGAAACCACAGTCATACCGAAACCACCGACCTACCGCAACCACAGTCATACCGCAACTACCGACCTACCGACACACCGACCTACCGAAACCACCGACCTACCGCAACCACAGTCATACCGCAACCACCTTGTTAAATGTCCCTAAAAAACCCCAACCATTCCCCCTTCCCAACAAACCAGCCAAAAATATTCCTTAACTTCGTGCCTGCGCAATGAATCTGTTTGAACATATCGGCCGATTTTTCATCATGCTACGTTCAGTGTTTTCCAGACCTGAAAAGTGGAAAGTTTTTCGCAAAAGATTTTTTAACGAAGTAGACTATATTGTCATCAACTCCATTCCTCTTGTTGCATTTCTTTCTGTTTTCATGGGGGCCGTTATCAGTCTGCAAACTGCGTCTAACATGAGCTCTCCTTTGTTGCCTTCTTATACCATTGGTTATATCACGCGTCAGTCAACTATACTTGAATTTTCTCCAACAATTATCTCTCTGATTATTGCCGGTAAAGTTGGATCTAACATTGCTTCTGAAATTGGAACCATGCGCGTAACCGAACAAATTGATGCCCTTGAAATTATGGGTGTAAACTCCATTGGTTTTCTCATGCTTCCAAAAATTTTGGCTACCATGATTTTTTTTCCATTCGTTGTCATTGTTTCAATGGTGCTGAGTTTGATAGGAGGATGGGTAGCCGGGGTGCAAAGCGGATTATACTCTACTGAGACTTATGTACACGGAGTAAAAGCATTTTGGGATATAGATTCTGATGGCCTCTACTACGCACTGACTAAAACTGTTGTCTTTGCTTTTATTCTAACTGCTATTCCAAGTTACTACGGATACTACACGCGTGGAGGTGCCCTTGAAGTTGGAAGATCAAGTACAAAATCTGTGGTCGCATCTTCTGTTGCAATTCTGCTTGCTAATTATGTGCTAACTCAACTCATTCTGATCTGACGTCATGGTAGAGGTAATCAACGTAAATAAAACTTTTGCCGGTACACAGGTACTGTATGATATCTCAGCCAAATTTGAGCCGGGCAGAATGAATCTCATCATTGGTGCTTCTGGTCAGGGTAAATCTGTATTGGCAAAATGCATTGTTGGTTTGCACGAAGTGGATTCTGGACAAGTGCTTTATGATGGTCGTGATTTTTCTGCCATGGAGCGAAGAGAAAGAACCGTAATCCGAAAAGAAATTGGTATGCTGTTCCAAGGCAGTGCCCTGTTTGATTCACTTACTGTGCTTGAAAATGTCATGTTTCCTTTGCGTATGTTTACGAATATGACAGAAGCTGAAATGCGTGAGCGTGCATCGTTTTGTCTGACTCGTGTAAATATTATTGGAAAAGATCATTTACTACCTGCTGAATGTTCTGGTGGAATGCAAAAGCGAATTGGCATTGCGCGCGCTATTTCCATGAATCCAAAATACTTGTTTTGCGACGAACCAAATTCTGGTCTTGATCCTAAAACGTCTATCGTGATTGATAACCTGATTCGCGAATTAACGTACGAGTATAAAATGACAACTATTGTAATTACCCATGATATGAACTCTGTAATGGAAGTTGGTGATCACATCATTTTCATCAATCAGGGAAGAAAAGACTGGGAAGGAACAAATAAAGAAATTATCAGAACAAATAATGAGGAGGTTGTAAGTTTTGTTTACGCCTCTAGTTTCATGAAAAACTTGAGAGAGAAGTTAATTAACAGTTAAAACAAACAACCATGAGCGAAGAAGAGAAAAAAACCTTCATTGACCCTTCTGCATTAAAAGGTAACACACCTTCTAATCCAGCAGGAACTGAAGGAGGAGGAAAGAAAAGAGATGGAATCTACATTGTAATTATTCTGCTTTTATTAATTGCAGGCGGTTACATGGGCTACCTAATTTCTGAAAAAAATAAATCACTTAACGTGTGTGATAATGAGAAACAGGAGCTAATCACGGAAATGGAAGCACTCAATGAAATGATGCACGACGAAGGTCTGGCAATTGGTGAAAATCTCAGACAAAATTTGGAAAACATGTTGTCTCAATACAATGACATGGAAATTTCAAATCAACAAATGTCTGACAGTATTCAGTTGCAGAAAGATAAAATTGCAACACTCATTCAAGAACTGGATGATGCAAAAGGAGACCGAAAACATTACATGAGTAAGGTGTACATGCTACAGAAAGAAACAGAAACGCTGCGCAATATCATGAAAGATTATATCAGAACTATTGACTCACTCAACCAAGTGAATCAAGGTTTGGTTGTTGATTTGGACAATACCCGTAGTGACTTGAATAATGTGACTACTGAACGTGATGACTACAAAACGCAGTCTGAACAGTTAACAGAAAAAGTAAACAAAGGATCCAAACTTTCTGCATTCAGTTTCTTGACCGAAGGGATTAAGGAGCGCAGTTCAGGTTCATATAAAGAAACTGACCGCGCTTCAGGTTGTACTCATATCCGTTCTTGTTTTACTTTAGGTGAAAATACCATTGCAACACCCGGTGATAAAACAGTGTATATGCGTATCATCACTCCGGGTGGATCAGTGCTTGCAAGTAGCAATAACAACACATTTAAATCAGGTGATCAATCATTGCTATACTCTGATAAAAAAGTAGTCAATTATCAAAATCAGCAAATTGATGTGTGTATTTTCCACAAACTGACTGAAACTATTGATAAGGGAAATTATACTTGCCAAATTTATTGTGAAGGCGCCATGATTGGTACCAACAATTTTGTGCTTAAATAATATTGAATTTTATTTTGGCGGAATAAAGAATATAAAATTAATCTGATGCGCTTTTACCTTCTGATTATTCTCATTCCGCTAACCGAAGCAGCATTTTCTCAAAAAGACTCGTCGTTTTACCGCGACGAGTTTTTTCATTTTTGGCAAGAGCAAGATGCACATTTCAAGAGTAAAGAATTATCACCATTGCCGAAAAAAATGCGGAAAAAATTTCCCGGCCATCAGCATTTCAATTTTAGTATCAACTATGTGGTAACGGCGCACTTTGAGCGCATTGAAAGTACAGATACAATTATCATGAAAACCTCTGCAGATACTGAAAAAAAATACGTGCACTATGCACTCGTTCGTTTCAGTTTACATGATGCTCCTTGTTCATTATATGTATACCAAAGTCTTTCATTGAGAGAAATTGAAGAATATAAAAATCATCTCTTCATTCCTTTCCGCGATGCAACAAACGGAAATGAAACGTATGGTGCCGGACGCTACATTGATCTTCTCATTCCGAATTCAGATTCTATTGTCATCAATTTTAACCACGCGTACAATCCTTATTGTGCTTATACTGATGGTTATTTTTGTCCGATACCCCCAAAAGAAAATACCTTGAAAATTGAAATCAAAGCCGGCGCAAAAATTCCGCTGGAAACTGCAAATCATTGAGAAGTTTCATTCATAAAAAAAGGCTCAGAATTTTTTCCTGAGCCTTTATTATTTTTGTGTTCTTAGTTATTCTAACCCACCTCTGCCACCTCCGGTAGTTGTTCCTCCTCCACCTCGGTTTGGATCAGTTGTTGTGCCACCACCCTTGTTTGGATCAGTTGTTGTGCCACCACCCTTATTTGGATCTGTTGTCGTTCCTCCACCCTTGTTTGGATCCGTTGTTGTTCCACCACCTTTGTTTGGATCTGTCGTTGTGCCTCCACCTTTGTTTGGATCCGTTGTCGTGCCTCCACCTTTATTTGGATCTGTTGTCGTTCCACCACCTTTGTTTGGGTCAGTTGTTGTTCCTCCACCTTTATTTGGATCTGTTGTCGTTCCACCACCTTTGTTTGGGTCAGTTGTTGTTCCTCCACCTTTATTTGGATCTGTTGTCGTTCCACCACCATTATTTTGATTTCCGTCACGTTGTGGATTGCTCACTTCAGTGTAGGTTATAGTATAGGAAGTAGACGCAGTTTTATCTCCGTTAACCACATCTACTTTTACGGTATTTGCTCCTGATCGCAATGTCAAAACTGCGGTGATTTGTTGACTTGAACTACTGTATGTAAAACCGGTGAAACTTGTTCCGTTAAACGTAATTTTGATATCAGATTTTGAACTGACATTGCTTACGCTTGCTTTAAACATATAGGTTGAACTTGTCACTGTTTCGCTGCTTGATGCAGGTGCAATCATGCCAATAACCGGTTGCTCATATACCGGACGGGTATTTCCATCTGTTCCATTATTCGTTCCGCCATCATTATTGGTGTCTATGTTTTGATTGCCATCACGACCTGGATTTACCACATTGCTGTAGGTAATTGTCCAAGTTGAACTAGCAGATTTATCTGCATTGACTGCATCAAGTTTTACAGTGTTTGCTCCTGAGTTCAATGTGAGTACTGCAGTAACTTCTCCTGTTGATGTGCTATAAGTAAATCCGGTTACAGCTGATCCGTTCAGATACAATTTGATGTCTGATTTTGAAACAACGTTGGTCACTTTCGCTTTGAACATATACGTGCTGCTGCTCACTGTTTCTGTTTGCCCGGCAGGTGCAATCGGACTAATTACAGGTTGCGTTGATCTGCCATCAACATTATTGGTATTGTTGGTTGTTGATGCAGTGTAGTTAATAGTATAAGATGCTGTTGATGTTTGATTGCCATTCACCGCAGTAACTGCAACCACGTTAGCACCTTGAACTAAATTCATTGTTCCACTTAACTCACGGGTTGATAAATTGTAAGAGAAACCGCTTGCCGCACTTCCGTTTACCGTTACTGTAATATCTTCTCCGGCATTTACATTATTTATTCCTAATCTGAAATTAAATTGTGGATTAGTTACTTCAATTGAAGTTTTTGCAGGAGCAATATTTGTAAATGTTGGTTTTTGAAATACCTCTCCGGTTTGTTGTCCGCCGGCACTTTTTGGATTCATTGGTGCAGGACAATTTTGATCATCACTGAAGGTAACTAACATGACCGCATCTTGATAATCTACTCCAACATCACCAACGTGACGCAACTCAAATAAATAAATTACATCATTTGGTCCAATGGTAACTACACCATCACTATTAATATATCCAGCTAAAAAAGCATCCAATGATTGTTGTCCTTGTGCCGGATCAAAACTTGGCGCAATGTCTCCGTTTTTCAAAACATACACCCATTCACTGCCTGAATTAGAAACAAGCGTATTTGTCCAGTTTTGATTAGCATTAGTACAAATTGCTTTAATCACAACATTTGATCCTGCAGGAGTATTCACGGATACTTGTTCACCACCGGCAATGTTGTTGTCGTTTGCAAAACCATACCAGCTTGATCCGCCGTTGAGGCTGAATTGTATCTTCACATACGCTTCCTGTGAATTATTGTATACCACTGATTCTCCAAGACAAGTGATCGTAGCGCAAGCAGTTTCATTCACGGTAACTCCCCCGTTGTTTTGAATATCAAAGTCAATATTGTCGTCACCCGACTCAGGAGTGTAATTGACAACCAGATTACCTGAAGCACTACTGCATCCATTTGCTGTAATGGCTATTGTATTATTACCTGAAGCAAGTGTAAGTGTTGCACTCAATTGATCTGATCCGGTATTATAAGATGCTGAAACCGGTTGACCATTTAAGGTAACTGAAATATTTGAAGGATTATCAATATTAGAAACAGAGGCAGTTAAATTATAATTCTCAGCCGTTGCAGTTGTTGATGAAGTAAATGAAATCACCGGTGCATCACAAGGTGCCGCTTCGCATGGACTTGTTGGGCGATTTCCTCCATTACCATAAACCGGTTCAGTGTCTGATTGAATACAAACTTCCCAATGACCCATTGCAGCAGGATTATCATTTGCAACAGTCACAGTTAAATTTCCTGTAAACAAATAGTATTGACCAACACTGATTGGATAAACCTGACCATTCACAAATGCATCTCCGCCACCGGCAATTGGTTTACAGAATAAACTTGTTGCTGGTCCTGAATAAGTGAAATAATTATCATTAGCAAGATTATCGCGCGTATAGGTTGCACCCGGTGTAACAAGACAGAATTCCCATGATGAATTTCCAGGATTAATTCTAGTTCCGCAATCTGGTGCATCATAGTTCACGGTGAACGAACCGCTAACAACTTCACATCCGTTAGCAGTAATTTGAATCGTATTATTTCCGTCAGTCAAAACAAGATTTGCTGTTAATACATCTGTACCGGTACTATACGTTGCCGTTACCGGGCTTCCGTTCAACAATACTGAAATAGCCGCAGGATTATCAATGTTTGTGATACTTGCGGTGAGGGTATAATTATCATCCGTTGAATTTGCCGATGAATTGAATGTAATTACCGGCGGATTGCATGGCGGTGGAGCCGGCGTATAGGTAACCGTAAATACTCCGCTTGCAACTTCACATCCATTAGCCGTAACTGAAATAGTATTCACTCCGGCCGTTAAACTGATGTTGGCCGTTAACAAATCACTTGTTGTATTGTAACTTGATGTAACCGGCACTCCATTTAATGTCACTGAAATATCAGATGGATTATCAATATTGGTAACTGTTGCCTGAAGTGAATAGGTTTCATTGTCAACAGTGTTTGATGAACTGAAACTAATAACCGGAGCAAGACATGGTGCCGGCGCATTATAGGTAATTTGATAAGTAATGGTTTCAGAACTGCAATCATTCACCAGATTTACAGTAATCGTATTCAAGCCTGGTTGAAGTATTAATCCTGCAACGCTTACTTGATTACTACTGAAATTGAATGGCACAGCATTTCCATTTAAAAACACGGTTACATTACTTTCTGCAGGTACGTTCAATGTATTCAAACTGATCTGGTATGATTCATTAGTTACTGTTGCAGAATTTGAATTAGGTGCTGCCAACGTGTAAGAAATCGGATTACATGGAATGTTGTAAACAATAGTTTGATTTGAGCTTACTGATTCGCAACCGTTCACTTGTATAACAACAGTATTAGATCCAACTTGCAAACTGAATTGTACTGTAAGAACATGACTGCCGGCATTGAAATCAAAATTCACCGATGTGCCATTAACCAACACCTGAATATCACTTGCATTATTGATATTGTATACTTGTGCAGACAACGCGTACAATGGGTCATTCACTGTTGTATTGGTAGAAGTGATGTTTACAATTGGCGTTTCACACTGATCTGATTCAATGGTATATGTAATTGTTTCAGAGCTGCACTGATTTGAAATTGTAATTACCAAAGTATTTGCACCTGCATTCAAATTCAATCCAGACAAAGTAATGACACCTGACGAATAATTAAACGGAACATTATTTCCATTCAATGAAGCTGCGATGTCAGAAGAAGAATTCACATTTGCTACTCCTAAAGATATGTCTGTTGTTGCACCATTTACCAAGGTGTTCAACTGCGCAGGCGCTTGCAAACTATAAGTAACAGGGTAACATGGAACCGTGTAAACAACCTGTATTGTTTCCGTTGCACTTGCACAAGTATTTGCTGCAAGAACAATCGTGTTGTTGCCTTCATTCAGGGTGAGATTTGCGGTAACAAGACCACCTGCAAAATTAAATGGTACTGTGGTTCCGTTCACGGTAAGTTGTAATTGACCCGCAGAGGTAACGTGCTCAGTAAGGGCCGTAAAATTGTATGAAGCGCTTGATGAATTTGCACTGTTAGATGAAAGATTAATTACCGGTGTGTTGCAATTGTTATAAGTAATGGTATATGTTACTGTTTCATTACTGCATGAATTTGACATATTCACTACCACGGTATTGTTACCCGGATTAAGCGCAAGACCATTCACGCTGATAACATCATTCAAGTATGTAAACGGAACCGAGGCACCGTTGAGACTTACCGTGATATTAGATGCGTTTGCATTTTGTGCATACAGTTCAATGGCGTAATTTCCATCAGCAACAGAAACCGAATTAGTAGCAGGAGTACCTAAAGTAAAACTAATTGGCACGCATGGAATCGTATATGTTACGTTAAATGTCTGTGAGGTGTTTTGACAACCGTTTGCCTGAATGTTGATTGTATTCGATCCTTCATTCAATGTACACTCAGCATTTATTTCACCGCTGGTTGAATTGAAAATAAAAGGCACCGGTGCACCATTCACAAGCACAACGATGTCTGATTGTAAAGTAATATTTGTGACAGAAGCATTAAATGAATAAACCGGCGTTGTAACCGCTGTTGCATTGCTGCCTAATGAGATTACCGGCGGCACACAACCGTTGTATTGAATAGTATAGGTTGTGGTTTCGGCACTGCACGCATTGGTTGTGTTCACCACAATTGTGTTGCTTCCATTCACAAGAGTTAATCCATTGATTGAAATCATTCCACTACCTGCATCAAAACTAAATGGCACAGCAACTCCGTTCATGGTTACTGAAATTTGTCCGGCATTATCAACTTGTTGTGCTTGTAATATCACAGCATAAGCCGCCTCAGTTACAACCTGAGAATTAGTAGATGGCTGAACTAAATTGATCACGATGTTTTGACATGGTATCACATAATTCACCGTGATAGTTTCACTTGCATTTTGACATCCGTTAACTTGAATGGTTATAGTATTTGAACCTTCATTCAAGGAAATGTTAGATGATAAAGATCCATTCACTTCATTAAAATCAAAGCCAACACTTGAACCATTTACAAGCAATGATACGTTGGCTTGCCCGTTTGAATTCAATACCTGCGCCGTGAAAGGGAGCACTGCTGAATTAACAGTTGCCCCGTTTGCAATACTTGTGATGGTGATTGACGGTGCTATACATCCATTATACTGTATTGCATAGCTTGCTGAAGTTGAACTGCAATCATTGGTTAAATTAATTACCAAGTTGTTCATGCCGTTTACAAGGTTCAATACCGGAATGCTAATATTACCTGACACTGCATCAAAATTGAAGCTGACATTTGCCCCATTCAGTGTGGCATTTATTTGCGAAGCATTAATGGTTCCGTTAACGTGCAATATCAATCCGTTATATGTTTGATCAGTTACGGTGATTGCCGATGTAGCAGGATTTACCAAACTATACGTAATAGGCTCACACGGGATAATACGAGTTACAGTTATTTGTTCACTTGCATTACCACATGGTGTATTTGCTGAAAGTGCAATTGCATTTGTACCTACTTCTAAATTGAGTACCGCTGTAAGTATTTGGGTCACATCATTGTAATCAAAACTTTGTGAAACTCCATTAAACACTAAAATGATATCAGCCGCCGATGCATTATTTACCGTTGCTGTAAATGTCACCGCAGTGTTAGTTGTTGAACTTGAATTAGTCGGAGTAACGTTTGAAATAATCGGTGCATTACATACTTCACGCACGATATTAAATACACACACCGCATTACCGCAAGTGTTAGAAACTGAAATCAAAATAGTATTATTTCCAATTGCAAGATTTGCATTGGTGATAGAAATTAATCCCGTACCGGCATCAAATGTAAATGGCACTGATGAACCATTTACAGTAACACTAATATTAGATGAACTTGCAACTTCAGTACTGATTGCAGAAACGCTGATGTTGCTGTTTTGAGTTGTGATAGATGATGGTCCGTTTGCTGTTACGGTTGGATCATCACAAGGTGCACTTGGCTCTTGATAATTCAACGTAAAGGTTGCCATATTAGTTCCGCAGTTATTTGTTACAATAACTTTAATTGAATTGGAACCGGGATTTAACGTAGTTGATTTTGAAGCAATAGATGTACCCGCGTTGTATGTCATGTAACCCTGACTAACGCCATTCACCAGAAGTTCAACTGTGGTGCCTGTTGAGTAATTATTTATTTGTGCATCAATAGTTACACCGGCAGTGGTCACAGTAGAATACGGAACCGGAGAAATATATCCAACCGTTGGAATAACGCACGGAATAGCAGGTTCATCATACGTAACAAGGGCAAGTGCTTCATCATATCCATCTGCATTGGTGACAGAAATTTCAAAAATATTATTCCCGTCTAGCAAAGATGCATTGTAAATAACCTGATAGGTTGAAGTGAGTGTATAAGATGCATCAGGAATAACAGATCCATTCATTTTGAAAACAATCTGAGATTTTGATGTGATATTGGTGGTATTAGCCATTACGGTATAAGCCTGAATGGTGCTCATGTAAGGGCTCACCGGAGGATTGACAAAAACAACTGTTGGCGGCGCAGGTTGAACCGGTTTTTGGTAAATAATAATTCTTGTATCGGTATCAGTGCCCGCAGTGTTTGTTCCGGTAATTTGAATTGTATTGCTGCCTTCATTCAGAATCAAAGGCAAATTCAAAATTTTTGTAGAGGTGTTAAAAGAGAAAGCACCGGTTGAATTTCCATTTACAATGACTGCAATATCAGATGCAGATGCAACATTTAACACACTTGCAACCAGATCAACATAGGGTGAATTGAACACCATGTTATCAGTTGCCGGATACGTAATGTTAACTACCGGCGGCGCTTGTGTAATTAGTTTCTTGTATATAATAGTGGTAGATTCAATATCAATACCTGCTGTGTTTACCCCTTTAATTTCAATCACGTTTGCACCCTCTTGCAATGCTGTGGTGAATGTCATTAATTGTGATGATGTACTGTAGGTGAATGCTGTTGACACAACTCCATTTATTTTCAATGTAATGTCTGATGCACCTGATACATTTTCAACTTTTGCTATTACGTTGTAAGTTGAAACATACACCACAGTTGGGTCACTCGCCGGATCAAGGAAAGTAACAATAGGTGGTTTAGGTGCTTGAGGTTTTGCATAGATAATGGTTGTTGATTCAATATCCATACCCGCGGTGTTTACGGCTTTAATGGTTACATAATTTGCACCCTCCAATAAATCAGTATTCAGCAGCAATTCTTTGGTGGTGATATTATATGAAAAATTAGTGGTTGTTGCTCCATTCACGGTAACCGTAATATCAGACTGACCTGCAACATTCAATACTGTTGCCAGCACATTGATATTGCTTGAATTGTGTGTATATGGATCAACAGACGGGAAAACATAAGTAACAACCGGTGGCTGCAGGGTAGCAGGTTTTGTATAAATGATGGTAGCTGTTTTACTATCACTACCGGCGTTATTGGTTGCAGTTACCGTTATAGTATTTGAACCTTCAATCAAATTTAAACTTGCACTCACTAAGTGTGATGAAGAATTAAATGAAAAACCAGGAACATAAGTACCATTAAAATAAACCTGAATTTGTGACTGCATGTCAACATTCAATACCGTGGATGTCATATTGAATACTGCATCAGAAGTATTGTATGGTGAATATGGCGGATTAGTAATTGTTACAATAGGCGGTGCCTGAACCGGAACATCATATTGGTAAATAATAATGGTAGTTTCATAATCAGAACCCGCATCATTCCATGCAGAAATTTCAAACAAATTCTGACCAGGATTCAAAACAACTACACTGTAAAATTCATCACTGTATGGATCATAACTGAAATTACTGTTGACATTTCCGTTTTGTTTGAATGTAATATTTGCTTTGCCGTCAACATGGTGCACTCTGGCGCGAATAGTAAATTGATTCCATGATGTAGTGTAAGGGCTAGAACCCGGATCATAAATTTCAATGATTGGTTTTTGCGCGGGTTGTTGCACAATGTCATTGTGATCAGTATCGGTATCAAAATTATCGACATGGGTGTCTGATACATAACCGTCTCCGCCCCAAAGGTGAAATTTGAATCCTAAAGAAGTATAATGGTAAACATCATTTTTTGGTGATGGAATTCCGTTCATTGTATTAGGCATACCGTCAAACCAATCAGTGCGGGTCCATGTCATTTTATGTTCAAAACCAAAAGCAACAGCAGGTGCAATTTGATACGAGATACCAAATCCAAAACTTGGCATCCATGCCCATTCAAAATCACTGTCAGTACCAATTAAATCAGTTTCAAAATCATTGTCTTGAAATGAATGCAAATTTGATTGCGTAAATGAACCAGCGGTATTATAATCATAAATTGAATTTGAGAAAAAATCATTCTGATACAAATCTGTTTTTACATGATAACCCGTTGCACCAATTCCGCCAAAGAGCGATAAATTCCATCCCGTGCGTTCACGCAAGCGATTAGTGTTTAATACCAACTCTAATGAAAAACGCGTTAATGTGGTTCTGAAATTTGGAATAAAATATCCAATAGAATCCTCATATTCATTCAGCGTGGTGCCATAGTGAAACAAGCCCTGAGAAGATGTTGAATCAAGGTTGTATGGATCAACACTCTGCCCTGCAACAAAGGCGTGCAGAAAGCGTGCGCGCACATCCCAACTGAAAACTTTACCGGGATGCATACCAATGGATTTTCCAATGGTGAAACCGTATCCGCCACGATAACGAATAGGTACTTCAGTTTGGGTTTGGAAAGTTGCCCCACCATTAATTCCCATAAACCAGCGTGAGTCACGATCATAATTCACATAATTCTGTGACCAGGTTGAGAACGATGTTAAGAAGGCCAGTACAATCAGCGTAAAAATTCTTTTCATAAAATCTGTATTTCTTGTTGTACACCGGATAACGAACGAGGTAAAAACCAATGAATGATGAGGTTCGGCTATGCGGGGTAGTTATTTATCTGCGGTGCTTATTGCAGTTTTCGTACCAAAGTTATAAAAACGGCATGAACTCTGGCTTTCAGATTAGGGATTCATTTAATGATATCGTTAATTTTTTGCTAAAACTTGTAGTAACCTGAGTTTAGATAGCAGGTATTGATTTAAAAACGCCATACCCAATGATGAATTTACAGCCTAAAAGGAATAATTATTTTCTTTGGTACGATTTGCACCTGCATTTTAAACAAATAATAATAGGCTTGCCAATTATTGATGATCAATAACTTGTTGGATTTCACAGAGAGATTTGTAATAACCACCTGCTGCAATAAGTTGTGCATGCGTACCTTGTTCTACAATTTCACCTTTGCGAAGAACGATGATATGATCAGCATTTTTGATAGTGCTAAGACGATGCGCAATAACCAGTGAAGTGCGATTTTTCATTAGTTGATCTAGGGCTGCCTGCACCAATTTTTCAGATTCAGTATCAAGCGCTGAAGTAGCCTCATCTAAAATCATGATGGGTGCATTGGTTAAAACGGCGCGCGCAATACAAATGCGTTGTTTTTGTCCGCCTGATAATTTATTGCCGCGGTCACCAACCTGGGTGTTGTACCCGTTTTCAAAAGCGGTGATAAATTCATGCGCATTGGCAACTTTAGCGGCAGCAATAATATCTTCATCACTAGCGTCAGGACGACCGAAGGCAATATTATTGCGGATGCTATCATTGAACAAAATAGATTCTTGGGTGACCATACTCATGAGTGAGCGCACATCTTTTTTCAGCATCTGGCGCACATCAGTTCCGTCAATTTTCACTGCGCCTGATTGCACATCATAAAAACGTGGTATGAGATCAGAAATGGTTGACTTACCACTGCCTGATTCACCCACCAAAGCAAGCGTTTTTCCCTTAGGTAATGTAAATGATATGTTTTTTAAAACCGGCTCATCAGCATATGCGAAATTTACCTCTTGAAATGAAATTTCATGTTCAAATGAATTTTTTGAAATTGGTTTTTCAGGATCTTTTATGGTGTCAGTTACATCAAGCACTTGGTTGATTCTATCAATACTTGCTGAGCCTTTGCTCAATGCTGCCATGCCACTTGCAATACCGCTCACCGGGCGCAGCAGTTGAGAGAATACGATGATAAAAGCAATAAATTCATCACCTGTCATACCGGTGGAACCACCGTGTTGTTCAAGAATTATTTTACCGCCATAATAGACAATGGCTATTAAAACAGATGCTCCTAAAAATTCATTCAATGGTGATGCAAGATCTCTTTTTCTGAAGGTGCGGGTAATTAAATTTTGGTGATGATTATTTTCTTTTTCTAATCTTTTTTCAGATGTTTTTTCAGCGTTGAATGCTTTTATGATACGCACACCGCCGAGCGATTCTTCAATAACAGAAAGTACTTGTCCCATTTGAGCCTGACCTTTGGCTGATGTGCGTTTTAAACTTTTGCCAATACGTGAAATAAAAAATGCACTCACCGGCATAAGAATAAGTGAAAACAAGGTGAGTTCAGCACTCCAATAAAAGAGAATGGTTAATGCAATGGCTATTGAAATAGGCTCTCTGAATATCATTTCAAGCACATATACCACGGCTACTTCAATTTCATTCAAATCAGACGTCATACGGGCAAGCAGGTTCCCTTTTTTTTCTTCAGAATAATAAGACAAGGGTAGATGAATGGCTTTGCCAAAAAGTTGTTTTCTGAGATCACGCACAACCGCCATGCGCAGGTATGACTGATACCAAATGGCACCGTAACGGGTGAGGTTTTTTAGAAAAAACGCCATGAGCACTGCCATGCAAATAAATGCAAGTGCGCCGCCTTTACCGTGCACCTCAATGAAGTCAGCCTGCAGGTATTCAAAATAATCTTTAAAATATTCAATGAAGCCTTCACGCGTTTCCCAATTTGGTTTTACAATAGTTTCAAGTTTATCAGCGCTATCTTCTTTAAAAATTAATTCAAGAAAAGGAACAAACAATACAAGTGATAAAAGATTAAAAATGGCAAACAGAAAATTAAACATGATAACCATGAGGGCATGACTGCGATAAGCAAAAGCCAGTTTAAATATTTGCGAGAAACCTTTCACAAGCCAAAGTTAATTTGAATTTTGAGCTTATTCCATATTGAATATACATTTTAGTTTTCCAGTAGCCGCAGGTCGCGACCTGCGCCTACTGGATGACCTACTTGCGCCTACCCGAAAGACCCTGCCAGCGATTGCAGCGGTTAGCTTTCTATTCACTATTGCGATAAAAGAGGATGTCATGATTTGATTAATTTATGTAAATTTACGTTGTGGAAGAACAGGGATTCATAGAAGTTAAAATAGAAGGTGTAGTTGGAAAGAAACGACTAAAGCCCAACGATATTGATATTTCTGAAATTAAAGAAATAATTAACGATGTTGAAACTTTTTTATATCCGACAAGGAATGAAAAGGCTGAACGACCACATATTTCTTACAAGCTTGAGGAGGGATCAGCCAGAAATGTTTTTTATCTTCCAATTTCAGCAGTGTTACTTTTTAACGGTATTACAGCAGAAATTAAAAACAGGGGCAATGTAGATTTTTTAGACAACAAAAGAGCAGAAATTATTGACAAATTTCAACGCAAAGCAGCTGAAAACAATCTTGAAATTTCATTTTTAAGCTCATCATTTACAGAACCTATTTTAATCATCAATAAAGAGACTTCATATTTTAGAGTTGCAGCAACCTATATTGAAACTGAGTTTATTTTGTACGGTAAGATCAATGAAGAGGGCGGAAATAATCCTAATTTTCACTTATTAACTAAAGAATATGGTAAATTAATTATCAGTGCAACAGAGCAACAACTATTAGAAGGAGAGAAGCGATTGTTCAAAATTTATGGCGTACGAGCAAAAGGCAAGCAAAATCTTGAAGATGGAAAACCGTTTGATTTAAAACTTATTGATTATATAACTTATAATCCAAACTACAACGAGCATAAATTAGATCTATTGATAAATCGAGCTTCAGTTGTATGGAACCCTGTAACTAATGTGGATTTGTGGTTGAAACAAATACGGGGAGGTGCAAATGGATAGTATTCTACTTGACACATCATTCTGTATAAGACTGCTCAAAAACAATGATCCTTTGCATCAAAATGCAAAGGATTATTTCAAGTATTTTCTTGAAAAGAAAATTGATATGTACTTGTCAACGATTGTTATTGCAGAATATTCAGTTAAGGACGATGCTAACAACTTGCCAATAGAATTTGTTAAGATTATTCCGTTCGATTTTTTTGATGGAAAAACCGCAGGTGAATTCCACGCTATATTGATTGATAACAAAAAACAAGTAGCCAATATAGAACGAAATGTTATCAAGGATGATTGCAAACTGATTGCTCAAATATACAACAGGGGAATAGATGGCTACATAACAAAGGATAAAAAATCATTTGGGCAAATAATGCGTCCAATTCAAGATGCAAGAGAATATTCAATTGAATTACTTGATATGGAAATTCCATTGAATGTTTATAATGGAGAACTTTTTTAATGCGGAATACTCAACCCCTGCCAGCGATTGCAGCGGATAGCTTGCGTGTTTGATTTTTTTGTGAAGCGATTTGTTGATGAGCGACCAAGGGAAGCTACTTCAACAAATACAGCTGAACAGAAAAGCAAATGCGCAACTAAGAGCGGAAAGCGCGCCCGGGCAGCCTGAAAATTTTTTATATCACACAAATGACCTGATTCAAAAGCGAGCTGAAAGTTTGATTTTTGGTTAACCAATGGGTGTGACATTAAGCTGATTGAACTACGGCGCAGAATACGTACTTTTGCACCATGGGTTCAATTAGACAGCAGAAATTTGAGGCGCTTATTCAACAAGAATTCAGCACCTATTTCAGAGAAGAGTCACGCACGGTGTGCAAGGGTGCAATGGTTACTGCCACTGCCGTGAGAGTTGCGCCTGACTTGTCATTTGCAAAAGTTTTTTTAAGCATTTTTGGTGTGCCTGACCGAAAAGTGGTGTTTGATAATATTAACCACCACAAACCTCAAATAAGGTATGAGATGGGAAAACGCCTGGGGAAAACGCTGCGAAAAATTCCGGAATTTGCATTTGAGATAGATGACTCACTGGATTATTCAGAAAAAATAGACAAACTGTTGAAGGGAAAATGAACGCCTCATTTTTCATAGCCAAACGTTACCTGTTTTCAAAGAAAACGCACAATGCCATTAATATTATTTCAACCATATCAGTGGTGGGCATTGCTATTTCAACTATGGCACTAGTTATAGTGCTGTCAGCCTTTAACGGACTTGAACATTTTGTGATGGAGATTAACAGTGCGTATGAGCAGGATATACGCATTGAATCAGTCAAAACAAAAAGCTTTAGCCGTGATTACGTTCCGCCTACAATTTATGAAGTGGATGGTTTAGTTAACAGCACAGAGGTGATTGAAGAAATTGTGATTCTTAAAAATGAAGAGCAATTTATTATTGGCTTGATGAAAGGTGTTGAACCGCCTTTTATTGCAATGAGTGAAATGGAAGATCACTTGCAAGATGGGGAAGCTTTGTTGGAAGATGAATTTGGAGAATTGGGCATAATTGGTGTTGGCGCTTTGATAAATTTAGCCGGTTACATTACTCAACAAGATATACCGTATGATGTAATTACCATTTATGTACCTAACAAAAATGAAAAAATAAAAACCGGAAGTATTGATGGATTTACGACATCAAAAATTTCAATTGCCGGTGCATTTGCGTTTAATAACCGTGTTGATGAAAGTGTGCTGGTGGTTCCGCTGGCTTTTGCTGAAGAGGTGCTAAACTTTAATAATGAAATTAGCGCAATTGAAATGCAGTTTGAAGAGGGAACTGACCTGGAGTCAAAAAAATTAGAACTGTCAGCCTTACTAGGTAAAGGATTTAAAGTGCGTACGCATTTTGAACAAAACCAATTGATTTACCAAACCAGCCAGATGGAAAAATGGTTGATTGTTTTGTTTTTGACTTTTATATTTTTTATGGTAACGTTTACTTTGGTTTCATCCATCACAATGCTGGTGCTTGAGAAGAGAAATAATTTACAAACCATAAGGGCCATGGGCGCTACAAAAATTCAGTTAGTGCGCATATTTTTTTATGAAGGATTATTGATAAACTTTTTTGGGCTGGCACTGGGGCTAGGACTTGGTTATGGTATTTGTTTTTTACAACAAACATTTGGCTTTGTTATGTTGGATGAAGAATTGCAAGAAATTTTTCCGGTTTATTTTGAACTGACTGATTTGATTTTAATTTTGAGCATTACCTGCGTGCTGGGTGCATTGGTATCTTATTTACCAAGCAAATTTTTGATTAGGCAGGTGGTGGAATGATAGGGCCATTGCCTACTGTAGAGATACGGTAATTCTTGTGAAAATACTATAGCAGATGACAACCAGTTGTTTTCAATGAAACAAAAATAATCAGGTAATGTAATATTGCTTAATTTTATCAAAACGAACAAGCATTAAAACTATAAACCCCATGAACGCGAGAAAATTTTTGCTATTTACATTAACCCTTTTAGCAGGGACAACATTTGCGCAAAGTACATCAAACCGATTGCCACAAGACAGACTAACGGAAGACTTGCTGTGGAAATTAAAACGCATAGGTGAGATTGCTGTTTCACCTGATTACTCTACCGTGGCGTTTACCTTGCGCGAATATAACGTGGCAGAAAATTCATCAGAAAGCAATATTTATTTGGTACCCGTTGCGGGTGGAATCATTAGTCAACTTACAACTACAAAAGGCACTGAGTACAATATTACCTGGGCTAAAGACGGCAAATCAATTTTCTATATTGCAAAAGCTGAACAGGGAATGAATATTTTTTCAATTAGTACAGATGGCAAGATAACACAACAAGTTTCATTCATTGCTGACGGAATAAGCGGTTATAAATTATCAGCAGATCAAACCTTGCTGGTGTATTCAAAAGATGTAAAAACAGAAAAATACACGGGTGCAGAAATACATACGGACATGCCTGAATCAAACGTGCGTATTTATGAAGATTTGATGTACCGCCATTGGAGTGAGTGGGAGGACGGCATAAGATCACATGTGTTTTTTTCACCCTTAGTAGATGGTAAAGTTCAGGCAGAAGGGACCGATATAATGAGCGGTGAAATTTTTGATTGTCCGCTAAAACCTATGGGCGGAATTGAACATTTTACTATTTCACCTGACAACAAAACTATTTTGTATGTGTGCAAAAAATTTTCAGGAAAAGAATTTGCTACCAGTACCAACTCTGACATTTACGCCTATGACATTGCAGCAAAAACTACCACTAATTTATCAGAAGGCATGAAAGGCTATGATGTTGACCCTGCCTACGCTGCCGACGGCTCTAAAATTGCTTGGCTGAGCATGAAAACAGATGGTTATGAAGCTGATAAAAATGATATTGTAGTATATGATTTAACTACTAAACAAATTACCAATTTAACTGCCGGTTTTGATTTAACAGTGAGTGCTTTTTGCTGGTCACCTAAGGGAGATAAAATGTATTTCAAATCAGTAACTGAAGCAACATTTCAGTTATTTGAATATGATATGAAATCAAAACAATCAAAACAACTTACCACCGGAGATCATGACTATACCTCAATTTCATTTGCCGGTGATTATTTAATTGGCGGAAGACAAAACATGAATCATCCATTGGATATTTACAAAGTATCATTGAAAAAAGGTGAACAAACAGCCATTACCGATGTGAACAAAGAAATTTATGACAAGATAAAAACCGGACCTATAGAAAAAAGATGGATAACCACCACCGATGGAAAAAAAGAATTGGTGTGGATTATTTATCCGCCAGATTTTGATAAAACAAAAAAATATCCGGCATTACTTTATTGCCAGGGTGGACCACAAAGTGCGGTGTCACAATTTTTTTCATACCGTTGGAATTTTCAGTTAATGGCTGCACATGGTTATATTGTCATTGCACCAAACCGGAGAGGCTTGCCGGGATTTGGACAAGAGTGGAACGACGCCATACGTGAAGACTGGGGAGGACAACCTATTGAAGATTATTTGGCAGCGGTAGATGAAATGAAAAAAGAACCCTATATCAATGCAGATAAAATTGGTGCCGTTGGTGCAAGTTATGGAGGTTACTCAGTTTACTATCTTGCAGGCGTGCATGAAAACCGTTTCAAGTGTTTTATATCTCACTGCGGATTATTCAATTTAGAAAGTTGGTATGGTACAACTGAAGAATTATTTTTTGCAAACAGTGATATTGGTGGTGAATATTATAATGTGAAATTGACACAAGAATATATTGACAATTCACCTCACCGCAAAGTAGAAAACTGGAACACGCCTATGCTAATTTTTCATGGTGAGCAAGACTTTCGTGTTCCGCTTAACCAAGGCCTTGAAGCCTTTCAGGCATTGCAACTCAAAGGCATTGAAAGTAAACTCATTTTGTTTCCGGATGAAAATCACTTTGTATTGCAACCGCAAAATGCCATCATTTGGCATCGTGAATTTTATGCGTGGTTAGATAAGCACTTGAAATAGACCCCATCAACGCATTTGATTGGTTATAGGTTGATTTTGAAGAACACTTTCAGGCCTCGCACTTTTGCAGATATTGTTGTCATGCAAAGGCTTATAACCAACCTAAGCCGTGATTTTTGACAAAAATTCAATATCTTTGAAATATGTTGGCGCCTTTTATTTCAAATAATTTAGTAGAAATTATTTCACTTTGTCGAAAACATGGTGTTAAATCAGTTTCTCTTTTTGGCTCTGCCGCAAAAAATTCTATGCATGACAGTAGTGATGTCGATTTTTTAGTTGAATTTTCAGAAGAAATACCTCTAATCGACTACGCAGATAATTACTTCTCACTAAAGGAACATTTGGAAAAAATAACCGGCCGACAAATTGATCTTCTC
Organism: Crocinitomicaceae bacterium; assembly: GCA_016708105.1. Classification (NCBI taxonomy): domain Bacteria; kingdom Pseudomonadati; phylum Bacteroidota; class Flavobacteriia; order Flavobacteriales; family Crocinitomicaceae; species Crocinitomicaceae bacterium. The sequence goes on along the minus strand of JADJGJ010000001.1, from coordinate 170,048 downwards.
AATGTAAAAACTCTAAAAAACCCAGTGCTGAAGGAAGAGATTTATAAGTCAAAAATTGACTTGTATGCGGCCTGAAATACTGAAATATATCCTGAATATCGAATCTGTTATTCAAGAGATTGAATCAATCAAGACAACTTCATCTAATGATTTCTCTATTTTTCAAAAGGATATCGTTCTTCAACGCGCCGTTGAGAGAGATTTGGAAATAATTGGTGAAGCTTTACGAAAATTATTTTCCTATAAGCCATCTATTCAAATCACTTTTGCCAAGAAAATTATTGGTATACGAAATATCATAGCACACGCATATGATTCGGTTGATTGTGAACTCATTTTGTCAATTATTCAAAAAGACATTCCCATACTTTCAAATGAAATTAAATTAATCCGCAAGAATGGATAATAAATAACTGGGAACAAAGAATTATTTTTATAGTTTATTTCTAAACAAATTGAGGCAACAATTCATTCAACATTTAATTCATGTCAATAAAAATCGGATACAATAAACTCATCGTTTCACTGCCCGTTGCGCTGGCTGTTCTGATTGGTGTACTTGCCTATTTGGCTGAGCAAAAAGGATACAAAACTACGGGTGAAACCTGGTTCATTGTGATTGCATTGCTGGTGCTCAGTTTACCTATGTATTTTTTACCTTATATCGTGGTTACAGAAAATGAAATATGGGTGAACAATCAATTTGGTATGCCGCGGCGAAGAGCAAAATTCAACTCAGCAGACGATATAAAATTTGAACATGGCAACATCATGGTGCATGCAAATGATTTTGATAGAAAATTGCACTACAGCAAAATTCTTGTTGATGGAAAAGCACTGCTGAAATTTAAGAAAATGCTTGAGCAGAAACAGGCAAAATTAGATTGATAAAAACAAAAAACCGGATGCCACTCCCGACACCCGGTTTTAAAAACCTGAGAACTTCTAAAAAACAGGTTTTAAAATTTAATCATAGAGCTTAATTAGTCCATCACGTGAAAACCTTTGCTCGATGAGGCAATATTCCCGGCTGAATCTATGGCTTCAATTGCAACTGTGAAATTGGCCATGGTGGTTGTCAGATTAGTGACAATAGAATCTTTTACAAAAAATTCTTTGGCATCGTTCATATCCATTCTATGTAAATAAATTGAATCTATGGTGGTATTCTTCACGGTCAATTCAACTGACTTCAATTTTGTCTCATCATTTACTTTGAAATCAATGATCACTTTTTGACTAGTGCCATATAAAGATTCAATTGTTGTTAGGTAGGTAATCACGGGATCCGTTGTATCGGCAACCGGTTCAACCGGATCTTCAGGTTTTTCTTTTGCGCAACTTGTAACAATAAATATTGATGCGATAAACATGATAGTACCGTAGTAGATTTTTTTTGTTGAGTTCATATTCAATTTATTTTAATTTTATTTCCTAATTATTTTCTGCTCCCTGAGCAATCCATTGATATATTTTATTGATTTCATATTCGGGCATTAAGCCTGATGGCGGCATGGCTGACAATGAGCCTGTGATGTGCTTATACAGATTCCCTGTTTCAATACTCACCGTATCAATATATGGCGCACTAAAACCTTCATCCCAAAGTTGTTCATACGAACAGCATGACAACAAATTCAATTTTGCGTGTGATGCATTATGACAAGCGGTGCAATAGGTATTGAAAATTGGTTGGATATCATTTGCATAACTTAGATCAATAGTATCAATGCTATTATCCATATCAGGATAAAATGGTCCTTCATCTTTATTACATGATTGCGTGAGTAAAGAAATACTCATCAGCACGATTATTTGAAAGTAGATTACTTTTTTCATAAACATTAATTATCAAGCGCACCTTGCGCAATCCAGGTATAGATGGTGTCAATTTTTCCTTGAGAAAGTTTGGGTCCGCCTTGCGGCATTAATTCATATTCTCCGGTGAGATGTAAATAAAGATTAGATGTTGCCGGCGCCATAGGCATTACATAGGGTGCGCTGCTTCCGTTAGTTAATAATTGATCATACGCCACCGGAGGACGAAGATCTAATTTTGGATGTTCCATATTGTGACACATCATCACACAATTGCCGGTAAAAATGGGTTTAACATCTGTCCAAAAACTGATGGTATAACTATACTCGGTTGGTGCGGGAATAGAATCTTGCACATCCGGTACCGTGTCATTCACCGGTGGAATAAATTTTACAAATGGCCCCTCATCTTTTGCGCATGAAAAAAACATCACTGCAATTGCAAATAGACTAGTAATTTTTAGCTGAAATTTTTTCATAAACTTGATTGAGAAGATTTTTTATTCCAGAAAGATCTTTTCAAATTGAACCCAATCAGAAATTCACCTGCTGCAATATTTACAGAGCTTATTGTGTAAATGTGAGATTCCAGAATACGTGGAGCATTGCTAATAAAAATTTGAAAACTATGCCCTACTGTACCAAATTCAACACCTAAAGAAAATGGATCATAAAATTTTGCTTCCCCTCTATTATTGAATACATAAGCATACTCAGCAACAATGGCTGATGAGAAACCTAGTTTATACCGTGCACCGGCAGATAATACCAAAGTGAAATTATCAGTATAAGGATCAGCCAGATTTTCATAAATAAAAATAGGACTCAACTGAACTGAAAATTTATCTGTGATTTTTGATGAAAAAATTAATTGTGAATTGTACGACAACCGATGTGACGGTTTGTACACAAACACCGTTGTATCATCTTCAAAATAGGCATTAGCCGGAACAGCAGGAAACCTTTCAGTACGATACGCTGCATTGAAATAAAAAGCAATATTGAAAGGCATTCTGAAATTAGTTGTTTGTCTTGCAATGAGATATTTCAATTCCAGATCATACGTTTTTAAATGATTGGTGCGACCAATATCCAGCGCAAGACGATCACCCAATGTCCAGCCAAAAGAAAAGCGAATCACTGAAGGTAAATCCAAACCCAGAAATTGTTGCGTGATAGATGAATCTAAGCCAATTTTTCCAAAGCGATGCTGAATACCAAAACGCCATGTTCCTGCTGCAGGAATAACAGCAGTTTGTGAATTGATGAGTTGTGAACTTCCAAAAACTTGTTCAGCAAATTCTTTCTCTGAATCCTCTTGAGCGACAATGTTTCCATTCAGAAAAATTATCATCATGACAACAAGGATTCGTAAAGTATAAATGTGTTTTTTCATATTCTCTCCTATTCTGTTTTAAGTGTGCGTAAATAATTGACAACACTCCATCGTTCAGTTGATGACAGCATTGATTTGTATGAAGCCATGTTTCCGCGTCCTTCAGAAATTTTCCAGAAAATTGCTCCATCGGTTTGATTCTGAAATTCAGACGTATTGAACGCCACAGGTTTTGGATCCATACCCGCCGCAGCAGGGCCATCACCCAAGCCGGTGGTTCCATGACATGACCAGCAAAAACTGGTATAGATTTTTTTTCCGGTTTGTAAAGATTTAGTTCCGGCTTCTACCGGATTTTTTACCTCGGCTGCAGTCTCAGGTGCAACCCAAGGCTCCTGATCACCGACCGTTAAAACGTGCCAGGACAGCAGCATCCACAAATACATCATACAATTTAAATTTGTTATTGAAGAAAAAAATTGATCACACTTTGAATCTGATTTCAGATAACATCAAAGCGCACACATTCTCAGGAAATGAATTCAGGCAAGCGAAAATGCAAATCATAGATGTTCACACAGCCACTTGTGCGCTCAACGAGCACTCAAAATAATTCAAGAGAAAAAAAGCAAATTAACCTAGAGGAGGATGATCAACAGACGGAAGATGTCTGTCAGAAAGAATTGCCTGATAACCGTAAAATTGGTTTTCAAAAACAAGATAATTATCAAAACTTAAGTCCTTATAATCTTGTGCAAAAAGTTGCAATTCAGCTTTTTCTTTTAATGGATTCACGGGAATTTGTTCTTGCTCTTCAACCTGCTTCATCTGTTTGTTGAGATGACATTGACCGTGACATTTTTTTTCAGGCTTGTTTTTATTCACGCAGTATTTCTCAGTGATTTCAGCCTTATTAAGCAGGTAATGAAAAAATATCAGCGACTGACTTCCGGTAGAAATCAAGATGCTGGATAAGATCAATATGCTGAATATTTTTTTCACTTCAAATACAAAATTACAGAACAACATCTGCTTTAAAAATGAGATAGGTCATACGCCTGAAAAGTTGGTCCATTAAAAAAATATTTTAAGCGGCCGGTTGAATTTGAGAAGTACGTGAAAACTTTTCTTTCACGCTATCAACAAGATAATATACCACAGGCACCAGAAAAACAGTTAATATCAATGAAGACATCAAACCGCCGATGATCACCCATGCCAAGCCATTTTTCCATTCTGCCGCTGTTCCTCTGGCCATGGCAATTGGCAACATACCAATCACCATAGAAAGTGTTGTCATCAAGATGGGTCTCATTCGGCCTTTACCGGCAACTATTAATGCTTCTTTGTAATGCATTCCTCCGGCTTTGAGTTGATTGGTGAAGTCAACAATTAATATAGCATTTTTCACTACCAATCCCATTAACATAATTAAACCTAAAAGAGCAAACAGACTGAGATGATTCATAGTTAGATTGAGTGCAAGAAAAGCACCAATCACTGCAACAGGAATAGAAAACAGAACGACAAAAGGGTAAATAAAACTATCATAAAGCGCCACCATAATTAAATAAATCAGCAGAAATGAAATAGCCAAAACAGAACCTAAAGCTCCAAAACTATCCTGTTGTCTTTTGATATCACTACCCCATGTCATACTCACACCTTGCGGTAAAGGATTTTCATTGATGTAGGCAATCACCTCATCTGCAACAGAACCTGAAGGACGACCCAGCGCATCCGATGTTAGTGTTACAGCCGGTTGTCTGTCTTTTCTCTCAAGCATTGAAGGGGAATTTTCTTGTACAACATCTGCAAATTGTCTCAACTCAACCGGAATACCCATTGGATTAATGACAGTAATATTTTCAATGTCATCAGGATTGCTGCGATCAAATTGACTATACCAAATACGCACCGGATATTCATCACCATTTTCTGTCAGCGTTGCCTGATCATTACCTGTTAACGCTGTGCGTAAATTCAAACCGGTATACGCACTGTTTAAACCAAATCGCTGCATTCTATCTTTATCAGGTACCACACGGTATTCAGGATTTCCCTCTTCAACAGAAAGTTGTACATTATCTGATCCCGGAATATTTTCAATAGCTGTTTTTAAATTTTGTGCTGTCAGCCTTAACTCTTCTTCATCAGGTCCGCTAAGTGTTAACTCAATAGGTGCTGATCGTGGAATCAAACCAAGACTTGCCATTGAAAAATTTATACCCGGAAATTGATGTTGCATATTTTCTCTCAATATTTGCATATATTCTTCCGTAGCCTGATGGTTTCTCTCTTCAGCAGATATCAATTGAATGGTAAATTCGGTTTTATTTGCGGCGCCCACTCCCAAATTTCCAATACCTGTGCCGGGACCGCCAATATTGCTGAATACGCTTTGTATTTCAGGTTGATCATTGAGATAATTTTCTACTTGAGTTGATGTGAATAAATTCTCATCCAGCGAAATTGATTTATCGTATTCAAGACTCAATCTGAATTTTCCCTGATCACCGGTGGAAATTAATTCTTTACCAATAATGCCTTGCTTCATGATCAGACCGGTAATGACAAAAAGAAAAACAAGGATGCCCCCAAAAATCAATTTGTGATTGAGTGTCCACTTCAAAACATTACCATAACCGTTTGTGAATTTTTCTAACTGACGCTCAAACCAAAGTAAAAACTTGTTGAAGAAATTTGTTGGTCTCAGATCTTCTTTTTTCCCAATTCGTGATGCTAGCCAAGGCGTTAATGTGAAGCCGACTAACAAACTTGTCATGGTAGAAGTAATTACAACAACTGAAAATTGCTTAAGCATATCAGCTACAAAAACCTGAAGAAATAAAATGGGTAAAAAAACTACCACATCAACCAGCGTGATAGACAAAGCAGAAAAACCAATCTCCATTCTGCCGTCCATTGCGGCTGTACGTTTTTCTTTACCCATATCCAGGTGTCGTTGAATATTTTCAAGCACAACCGTTGCATCATCCACCAGAATTCCAATGATGAGCGACATGGCCAACAAGGTCATCAAGTTCAAGGTATAACCAAGAAACCACATCACCGCAAAAGCAGTAATGAGCGATGTTGGAATTGCAATTAATACAATGAGTGAATTTCTGAAGCTTCTCAAAAAAAGCAACATCACAACAGATACCAGAATAACGGCAAGAATCAAATCTTCAACAACAGAATTTACTGCAGCTATGGTATTATCTGTGCTATCATCGGCAATTATAAATTGTAAATCAGATGACGCATTTTGAGATTCAATCTCTTTAAATTTATCACGAATTGCAGATGAAACATCTACAGCATTTGCATCACCTTGCTTTTTGATGAGTAATCCAATTCCTGCCTGACCATTGTACCGACTGTAAGAAGTTTGATCAGCAACATGATCTTCAACAACAGCAACATCTTTTACATATACCGGACTACCCGCAACAGGCATAGAGATCATCACGTTCTGAATATCTTCTATGGATGAAAATTTACCAATATACCGAACAGAATTACTTGTATAATCAGACTCAACTTTTCCAGCCGGAATATCCAACCCTGAGCGGTTAATTGCCTCAACCACCAGCTGCATACTCACCTTGTAATATCTCAGTTTATCCTGATCAACCAAAACCTGAATCTCACGTTCTTCTGCCCCTAATACGGTGATCTCTGCAACACCTTTTATCTGCTGAATTTGCGGAAGAATATCTTCTTTTAACTGCTGATAAAAATCAGTGCCATTCAAATTACTTGTTACACTCACTGACATCATGGGCAAATCATTGGGTGAAACTTTGCTCATCACCGGACTTTGAATATCTGCAGGTAAATCTTTTCTGATATTATCAATAAAGCGCTGCGCATCCTGCATGGTTTTATCCAAATCTGTTCCGTATTTCAGGTTGACAATAATTACTGAAGCATTGGGCATTGATTTAGTAACGACAAAATCAACTCCTTCAAGATTAGATAAAGCATCTTCAATTTTTTTTGAAACTGAACTTTCTACTTCTTCAGGTTCAGCACCCGGATAAATAGTCCGGATCACAACAACCGGCTGATTAAAATCCGGCATTAATTCATAGCTCAGATTCATGAATCCTATCACACCAAGTAATGTGAATACACTGAACATTACAATGATCAGTGAGGGTCTTTTTATAGAAATATCTGTCAGATTCATAACCTAATTTATTTCAACTGCTGCACCATCAAATAGATTAATAATACCCCGTGTCACCACAATATCACCTTCTGAAACTCCACCGGTAACAATGGTATTATTCTTCACTCTGCCATTAGTAACCACTTTGGTTAAAACGGCTTTTCCATTTTTAATAATATAAACAGAATAGTCATTAGAATTGCCAATCAACGCTTCATTTGGAATAAGAAAGCCTTCACCGTTCATATCATTACTCATACTCACGTCACCTGTCATTCCGGCCTTGATATCAAGATTTTTAGTGTTCGATATTTCAAATTGAACCGGATAACTGTTTCCCGGATTTGCTTTACTGCCAATCAGAATCACTTTACCTTCAAATGTTCTTTCAGGAAAAACTTCTGCATGAATTTGATATGTTTCATTCAAAATAAAATTTGCTAAATCAGATTCAGGAATTACAATGGTGAAGCGCACTTTATTCAAATCGGTGAGTTGAATCAGAGGAACACCAGGTGCTGCGAATGATCCTACTTCAGTAAGTTTTGCAGTAACAATTCCATCAAATGGCGCACGAATGGTTGTTTTGGCAATTTGAGTTTCAAGTATTTCTTTTTGCACTCTTGCTGTTTTCAATGCCAATTCTGTTTTCTCCAATTGTACTCCTTGTATTGCATCACCTTGTGTCAAAATAGTGTAGCGCGCCATATCATTTTCTAATCCGCTGATTTGAATTTCAGATGACTCCAACTGTAGTTTTAATAAACTATTATCAAGCTGAATTAAGGGAGATCCTTTTTTTACCAAAGCGCCGGTTTCAGAAAATATTTGTACAATATTTCCCTGTAACTCAGCATTGATTTTTGTTTCTCGCCAGGGCTCAAATGTACCTGAATAGGAACGCTCAGCTTGTATTGAAGTTTTCATTAAAGTATCCACTTCAACCGAAACAGCCTTTGTACGATCATAGACATACACCTTGTCTTGCGACACCTCTTTATTGCGCAATAATTGAATCACGGTAATTGCAATCAGCAATACTCCGATGAAAGCGTAAACCAATTTTTTAATGATTGATTGTTTTGTTTTCATAATCTATTCTTTAATATTAAAATTGCCGGATACTTTTTTTAGCTCCAGATCTGCTTTGAAATAATCTACAATTGCATTAATCCATATTTGCTGTGATTCACGCACTGCAAGATCAGCCAGTAATACCTCAGTAAGGCTTGCTGTTTCTTGCTCGAATTGCAATTTTATTTGTTTGTAAATTTCTTCACCAAGTTGAATTTGAGTTTGCGCAGATTGAACCATATTGTACGCTATGCTTCTCTGCAAAATGGCGTTGTCAACTTGCATGCTTGTTTGCTTATATATTAATTCCTGCTGATACTGATTATTTTGAATTTCAAGTTCTTTCTGATCAATTTTTTGATTGATGGCAAAACCGTTAAACAGCGGATAAACTAATTGCACACCGGCATAACCCACGGGATAAAAATCAAGAAATGACTGAGGATCTCCGGTATATCCATAACCAGTGGTACCATACACTCCGTAAAGTGACACCATAGGAATTCTCGTTCTGCGAATAGTTTGTAATTCCGTTTGAAGCACTTCACCTGATAGTCGGTTCAATTTTAAATCATTGGTTTCATTCAACACTATTGGTTCAGGTTGAAACAAATTCAACGTGGTATCAGCAACTAACTGAATTTGGTCAGAAATTCCCATCATAAATTTCAACTGATTGTGAATTTGTGTTTGCTTAGATGCTGCATTTTGTTTATTCAGTTCCAGCTGTGCAACTTGCAGTTTAATTTTATCGGCATCCGTTGTCTTTACCATTTTTTGCTCATGCAGCAAGGTCACAATATTTAAGAGCTGTCCGGCGTTTACCAAATTTGAATCTATGAAACGGATTTGGTATTGAATAATTACCGCATTATAAAAGAGGTTGGAAATTTCAAAGAACAACTGCTCTTCAGTTCGCTGATATTGAACTGCGGCAATTTCCTCCATGGTGTTTGTGACATCAATTGCCCCGTAAGTTTGTGGATTATACAAGTTCATGTTAAACTGAACATTTGCATTTATCACATGCGGAACACCGAACTGAGTTTCTTTGTAAACACCATCCGGTCCGCCAAAAACAGAAAGTGGCAGTAGTTGATATGGCAGATTTGTATAATAACGATAATCTCCTGCAATAGCAATTTTAGGGTACAAACCGGATACTGCCTCGTCATGCTTTTCACTGATTATGGTCTGTTGATTTTCGGCTATGCGCAGTTTAAGATTATTCACGCGTGCACTATCAAGACAGCGATCCAATGACCAAATATCCTGCTGTGAAAATCCGGAAAATGAATTCAGGAAAAACAATATTAGTATGTGAGTGTTCACTAACTTCATAGTTAAAAAAATTTGAACTGATGCGGTTGTTAAACAACCACATCAGTTTTCAATGATACTTTTGTTTTTATTGAATTAGAAATCAGGCACGCTGCTTCTGATTTTTCAAGAATGCGTTGTGCTTTTTCTTTCTTGTCTTCAGAAGTAATGACCAAACGTGGATATAAGATTACTTCAGTCATCAGATATTTTCCATCTACCTTTTCAAGTATGCCTTCTGCCCTGCAAGAGAATTCTTTGAAATCTAATTTTGAATATTCTGCAACCGCTAGAAAAGTAGTCATGAAACAACTTTGCACTGATGCTGTAAATAGATGTTCAGGTGACCAAATACCGGCTACGCCCTTCTCAAATTCTGGTGGAGTTGCCACAGTAATTTTTTCAGGCAATTCGGGTGAACTGATTTGTCCTACCCTGCCCTCTTGCCAAGAAAGATTCAGATGATAAATATGTTTTTCCATACTCGTTAAATTTGATTTAATACTCGCATTAATTTTTCTTGAATTTCAGCGGCGTGAATTGCGATAGCATCATTTCCAATACTACTCATAGCAGCATCAGCATTGATGGTACACACTTCCATCTCACCATTTTCAAGTTGTCTGATAGTGACGTTACACGGCAATAAGGTACTGATGTGCGGATCAATACTCAACACCTTATCAGCATAGACAGGATTACATGCGCCCAAAATAACATGCGGCAAATAATCTTTATCCAGTTTCTTTTTCATGGTGGCTTGAATATCAATTTCAGTTAGTACACCGAAACCTTCAGTCTTTAATGCTGCCTCAACTTGAGTGCGCAATGTTGCGAAATCAGTTTTCGCAATTCGTTTTGAATTATAGTATTCCATATAAGTTATTTTGATTTTAGTTGCGCCTTTTTGAATTTTTTCCATGATTTGAACCAGGCGTCAGATTGCAAATCAGTATCATAAATATATCCTGCTATTAAGCGGACTTCATTTTCATCAAAACTTGATTGAGGCATCAATCCAAAATTTCTCACAGCACCCGGCATCACTGATTTTTCAAGATCAGGTTTCATAGCAAACGCAGTCATTTGCTGTATAAAGTTTTCTCTTGAAATAGTATCATTATAATAGTGATTTCTCACCATAAACATAGGCGGCGCAAGCCTGTTTTCTGCTTTCATATCAGGATTATGACAAACAAAACAACGCGTGTCAATCATAGTCATGATATCTTGAGTCGTATCAATTGCTTGTACATTTGGCTGAAATGGGGTTGAGTTCTTATCCGGCAGTATAAATGCACTTCCCACAAGTAAAAGACCGCCAACAAAAAATAAGGGATGCATGAATAGTTTTTTCATAGTTAATTAGATAATTGATTATTGATTTTTCTTGATTTATTTTTTAAAACAAAATAGCTGATGAGAAGAAAAAGTGCAGTTATAGCCGTACGGAAGAACATTGCACCCACCGTTTTTTGCTCATAAATTCCACCTGAATTGATATGTAAAAACAAACCTCCCAATCCCAGTAATAGCAGAATAGTACTGATTGTGAGAATCACTGTTGCTAAGTGCGAATTACGCCAAAGTGCAAAGGCAGCCGCAAGATAAAGTAAACCACAAATCAAATTAGTATAAACAATAAACAAAACATAATTCCCTTCGCGTGACCTGATATCAAACCAATCAAAAATTACCGATGAGGTTAGGAATATTGACAAACCACCAAATGCCAGTAAAACCAGAATTAAAAAATATCGGATAAAGTTCTTTAGATTTTTCATTTTTCAAGCAATTTTAAAATTCCGTTCAACACCGTTTTACCGTCTTTCACTAAGTTGGATTTATGACCTGATAGTTTCCATTTCAATACGGTCATTCTCATACTTCCCATGATGATGGTAGTTGTTGCAGATTCGCCCGGTAACTTGCGTAGCGTACCATTCTTCTGACCTTCTTTCACCAAGACGCCAATCGTTTTTTGCATGGTTTGCATCATGTACGATACACGCGCACTCAGTATCTTATTGTTCTGAAAAATCCCTTCTGCAAAAATTACGCTGACTATGGCGGGATTTTGCACAAAACTCTTCAGTTGCGAATCGAATAAATTTTTCAATTTTTGAGCGTAGGTATGTCTCTCATCATCCACTATTAATTCCACTCTGTCTTCCATGTCTGCTATAAAATAATTCAAGAGACCTAATAGAATGTCATTTTTGCTTTTGAAATGCCTATACAACGCAGCCTCTGAAAGATGCAGATCGGCAGCTAGATTTTTTGTAGTCAGTTCTTGTATACCGTGTTTATGAATACGAACCGTAGCGGCCTGCATGATTTCAATTTGTCGGTCAGAAAATTTATTCTCAGCCATAGTTTAAATTTTTAAAACTTGTTTGTGAGTATTCACTTACAAAGGTACTGCATTTCTGTTCGCTCAGCAATTCATTTACAAATTTCTCAACAAAACATCAGATTATTGGTAACAAAAGGCACAATGGTGTCAATGAAACACATAGGCTCTGGTCGCTACCTGAGCCCATGCTGGAATTCAACTATTTTAAAGCCATCGTCCAAACTCAGTTGCCTGTTTATTCAGAACGGATAATTTGAATTTAGATGAAATACCTAATATTGCAAAAAAAATCTCCATGAGTCTTTACACGCTGAACCTCATTTGTTATATCTGGCTGGGCATTGCCATTGCTGTTCACATCACCATGTTTTTTATTACCGCTCCATTTGGAAGACATACTACCACTAAATGGGGTCCTATGGTTGACAACAAGCTTGCTTGGTTTTTGATGGAATTACCTTCACTGGGAATTATGTTCTACTTTTTGGTTTTCGGAACTTATTCGCTGCATTCGTATGCGTGGATTTTATTTTGCCTTTGGATTTTTCATTACGCCAACCGCACCTTGATTTATCCGTTGCGCATTCACAAAACAGATAAGAAAATGCCATTGATCATTATGCTGAATGCTGTTTTATTTAATCTAATGAACGCCGGATTGAACGGATATTTCCTTGCAGAGTTGGCTGATCCGGCAAGTTATCAAGCAGATTGGATCTCATCACCAACTTTCATTTTTGGTGCATTTCTTTTTATTGCCGGCCTTTCTATCAACTGGATATCCGATACTATTTTAATTGGACTGCGCAAACCCGGCGAAACCGGTTATAAAATTCCGCGCGGATTTTTATTTGACTACGTATCATCACCCAACCTGTTTGGTGAATTAGTAGAATGGGGTGGCTTTGCCCTCATGGCATGGAACTTACCCGCACTTACCTTTATGGTGTGGACTTTCGCCAACTTAGTGCCTCGTGCAAAAAATCATCACGACTGGTATCACAGCAAATTTTCAGATTACCCCAAAGAGAGAAAAGCGGTTTTTCCGTTTTTGTTTTGATTATTCACAGTGTAGTGTGCACTCCATAAGGGTTTGCAAGACCCTTAATGTTCAGCCTATTACAAATTCTCTGAAATTTTTTCGAGTGATTATTTTATTTTCTGATTGATAGGTTTCAGTGAATGTTTTTGGTAATTTTTTTACTTTCGTCTCAGACCATTTAAATTCATAGCCAAAGATTCTCCCCCCGATATCTTCAACAAAATCAACTTCCTGTTGTTGTTTGGTTCTCCAAAAGTACTTTCTCGCCAAACTCTCCTTGTATTCATTCTGCTTTACTCTTTCTGAAATCAAAAAATTTTCCCATAAAGCACCTTTATCAGTTCGAAGGTTAAGTGGATCAAAATTTCCAATTATCATATTTCTTATGCCGTTGTCATAAAAGTATATTTTTTTGTTTTTCTTTATTTCATTGCGGACATTTTTACTAAAACTACTTAGCTTAAAAATCACGAATCCCTTTTCTAATATTTCTATGTATCTCTCAATGGTATTCCGATCAACTGATACTAACTGCCCCAGTTCAGAATAATTCACCTCGTTTCCAACCTGCAAGGCCAATGCTTGTAACAGTTTGTCCAAAATTTCCGGTTTTCTTAATTCTGATTGTGCTAAAATATCTCGGTATAAGTAACTATTTACAAGGTTTCTCAAAATACTCACTTCATCTCCCGGGTTATTTAAAACATCCGGGTAAAGTCCGTAAAGCAATCTAGATTCCAATTGCTTTTCTCCGTGCAGGTATCCATGATGATTCTCATACTCTTCCCATGATATTGGAAATAATCTATACTCCCATTTTCTGCCTGTCAAAGGCTCGTTAATTTTATTTGCTAAATCAAAAGAAGAAGATCCACTAATAAATAATTGCACGTTTTTAAATTGATCCGTAATGATTTTCATTGTTAATCCAATTCCTTCAATTCGCTGTGCCTCATCAATGAAAATAAATGTATTTCTCCCTAACAATTGTTTGATCTCCTGGGTATTTGGTTGGTTGAGAATGGTTCTTGTTTTTGGGTCATCGCCATCCAAAAACAGATAATTTTCTGTGCCAAGAATCTCCTTGATTAAGGTTGTTTTTCCGACTTGTCTTGGGCCAATTAATACAATAGCTTTGCCGGAATTTATTCTTTTCAAAATAGTCTCTTTCAAATATCTTGGATACATGTTTTTCTTTCAAATATATGTCTTTTATTGATTATATTCACGTCTGGTTATGCTTTTTTTTGAATTTATTCACTTTTGGATATATAATACGAGGTGACAATTAATTGTCCGATTGTCTGTTTTTCTAATACTAATGGCTGTCTGCACGCCAATCAAATGAATCTGATAGAGTCCATTTGGACACAGGAACATGAAATTCAATAGCAATCTCCAAATACGTAAAATGCGAGAATGAATACTAAAGTCTGAAAATAACTATACAACTGAGGCGTGCCGGGAACTAAAAATTATGTTGCACTATCTTCTAACCTACCGCACTGGCGCCCACATCCTGCGCGAGATCCCTATACCTTTCTACAACAAAAATTCTCTCACCCTATCATCGCCGCCATCTCTCGCTGAACTTTTTCTGCTTCTGCTTTGGCCGCTTCAGCAAAATTTTCAGATTGATCAGCATATAAAATAGCGCGTGAAGAATTTACAAGGAGTCCAGTTTCATTTGTCATTCCGTATTTTACAACTTCAGCTAACGAACCACCTTGTGCACCAACACCCGGTACAAGAAAAAATGCATGCGGAGCCGCAGCTCTTACTTGTGAAATGTCTTCACCGCGTGTTGCACCTACCACATACATCAAACGTTCGGCATTTTTCCATGTCTGCGAAACGCGAATCACTTTTTCAAATAATTTTTCTCCGTTTGCATCTTCTGTAAATTGAAAATCAAGCGCACCGGTGTTAGAAGTAAGTGCAAGCAGAATAACCCATTTATCCTCAAACTCCAAAAAAGGGGTCACGCTGTCAACTCCCATGTATGGCGCAACAGTTACAGAATCAAAATTCAGGTATTCAAAAAATGTTTTAGCGTAATAGGTTGATGTATTTCCAATATCACCGCGTTTGGCATCAGCAATGGTGAAAATATTTTTCGGAATATAATCCATGGTTTTTTTTAAGCTATCCCAGCCTTTGCTACCGTGGCATTCGTAAAAAGCAATATTGGGTTTGTACGCAACACAAAAATCATGAGTAGCATCAATGATTCGTTTATTGAATTCAAACATTGGATCATCAAACTCCAGCAAAAATTTTGGAATTTTAGTCATGTCCGTATCTAATCCCACACAAAGAAAAGATTTTTTAGATCTGATTTGGTTGACCAATTCTTGTCTTGTCATGTTGATTAATTTTTGCCGTTAAATTTTAAAAATAAGTGATGCAGTTTATTATTCATGCCAAGCAGTGCTTCAAAAACTGCGGCTAATTACACTGTCTCGCCTTCTTTCATTTTTTCTGCATTTTCAGCCATCTTCAAAGCATCCAACATCTCTTGAATATCACCATTCATAAATACCGGAAGGTTATACATCGTCATGCCAATCCGATGATCGGTGATGCGCCCTTGCGGATAATTGTACGTTCTAATTTTTGCAGATCGGTCTCCGGTTGATACCATTGTTTTTCGTTTGCTGGCAATATCACCGTTACGTTTATTCAATTCAAGATCATACAATTTTGAATAAAGCATTTTCATGGCAAGCTCCCTGTTTTTTAGCTGAGATCTTTCCACTTGACAAACCACCACTATGCCCGTTGGTTTATGTGTTAATTGTACTTTGGTTTCCACTTTGTTCACGTTCTGTCCACCGGCACCACCTGATCTGGAAGTATGAAAATCAATATCAGCCGGGTTAAGGTTTACATCCACTTCTTCCACCTCAGGCAACACAGCAACTGTTGCGGCTGATGTATGCACTCGTCCTTGTGTTTCGGTTTCAGGTACACGTTGCACGCGGTGAACACCCGCTTCATATTTCAATGTGCCATACACCTCATCACCTGAAACTTTTACAATTACTTCTTTATATCCTCCTACGGTTCCGTCAGTCACACTCATGGATTCAACTTTCCATCCTTTGTTTTCAAAATATCGCGTGTACATACGGTACAAATCTCCGGCAAAAATACTGGCTTCATCTCCACCTGTTCCGGCACGAATTTCAAGTATCACGTTTTTATCATCTTCCGGATCTTTTGGAATCAACAGTACTTTAATTTCTTCTTCCAATTGTTCTTTTCTTGGAACTAATTCATCCAGCTCCATTTTTGCCATCTCTTTCAATTCTGCATCTTCATCTGAATCCAGCACTTGTTTTGATGAATCAATATTGCCGACTACTTTTTTGTATTCTTTATACACCTCAACAATGGCTTGCAAATCTTTATACTCCTTATTTAGTTTCACATAACGGTCCATATCATTGATGATAGAGGGGTCAGTAATTTTAACCCCAACCTCTTCAAACCGTATATTGATTGCTTCTAATTTTTTTAATAAATCGCTCATGCGTCAATGCTTATTCGTATTCAAAAATTCCTTTATTTGATTTGATCGTCAATTTTTTTCCGTGATATGCTTCACAGCGTCCAACAATTTTTGCCGGTATTCCAAAAGATTCTGAAATAGAAATAATATCAGCTGCAAATTTTTCAGGCAGATATATTTCCATCCTGTGTCCCATATTAAATACTTTATACATCTCCTTCCAATCTGTTTTTGATTCTGATTGTATGAGTTTAAATAAAGGGGGCACATCAAAGAGTTGATCTTTTATCACGTGCAGATTTTCTATGAAATGTAAAACCTTTGTTTGTGCACCTCCGCTACAATGCACCATGCCATGAATATTTGCACGGTATTTATTCAAAATTGCTTTAATGACCGGTGCATACGTGCGTGTGGGTGACAATACCAATTTACCTGCATCAAGCGGAACGCCTTCAACTTTATCTGTCAGTTTTTTTGAACCTGAATAAATTAAATTTTGCGGCACAGCTGAATCAAAACTTTCAGGATATTTTGCTGCAAGATATTTTTCAAAAACATCATGCCGTGCAGATGTTAATCCATTGCTACCCATACCGCCATTGTATGTTGTTTCATACGTTGCTTGTCCGTCAGATGCAAGCCCAACTATTACATCACCGGCTGAAATGGTATGATTTGAAATTACATCACTGCGCTTCATGCGAGCAACAACAGTAGAATCCACGATAATAGTTCTCACTAAATCACCAACGTCTGCTGTTTCTCCTCCGGTTGAATGAATGGTAATTCCATGTTTTTGTAATTCAGAAATCAACTCTTCAGTACCATTGATAATTGCACTGATAACAGTCCCATCA
This sequence comes from Crocinitomicaceae bacterium, assembly GCA_016708105.1. Taxonomy (NCBI): domain Bacteria; kingdom Pseudomonadati; phylum Bacteroidota; class Flavobacteriia; order Flavobacteriales; family Crocinitomicaceae; species Crocinitomicaceae bacterium. The sequence continues at coordinate 152,548 of JADJGJ010000001.1, read as the reverse complement.
ACCAAATTTTTGTTCCGCCCAATGGTAGATGATAGTAGAATATGATCAATAGCACCAACACAAAGTAAATCGTCAATATTCATGATGAGTGCATCTTGCGCAATGCCCTTCCATACAGAAATGTCTCCGGTTTCTTTGTAGTACAAATATGCCAGTGATGATTTTGTGCCTGCTCCATCTGCATGCATTACCAGACAATAATTTTCATCTCCGGTTAAATAGTCAGGTACAATTTTACAAAACGCACGAGGGAATAATCCCTTGTCAACATGTTTAATCGCATTGTGAACGTCTTCTTTTCCAGCTGAAACGCCCCGCGCATCATAGCGGTTATCTGCCATTGTTTTTTCAAATAAAAAAAGCACCGGAACCCCTTTGGCTCCGATGCTTTCTGATATACATTCAATTATCTAATTTCCTCCTGTTCCGGTTCCGTCTTCAGGTTTTACTCCTTCTCCGGGTTTTGGAACATAGTCAAAACTTAAAATTTTACACTCAGTACGACGATTGTATTGATGCAATTTCTCAAACATCGGTTTATTGGTTTTATAGGTGTTGATGTATTTTTCTGTAAGCAAGGTACGTGTTGTATCACCAGGCGCTTTTACTTCAACTAAGGTGAATGGTGTAGTTTCACCATATCCTTTTGGCACAAAACGTTCAGCAGGCAATCCTCTTTCATTTACCAGATAATTGATACAAGATTGAGCACGGCGTTGTGAAAGATCTTGATTTGCTTTATCATTACCACGGCTGTCAGTGTGCGAACCTAACTCAACTATGATGTTAGGATATTCAACCATCAAATTATACAAGTAGTTCAATGAGTCTTTTGAATTCACTGAATCATTCACCTGCAATTCAGCACTACCTAAGTCATAACGCACCTCAGGCAAACGAATTGGTTTTTTAATACCAAGCACCTTCAAGTCACGAATAACACGGGTATTTGTTTCAACCCCCACAGTAGTAAACGCATCTTTTGTTCCCAGATATTGTTTCAATACACCATCAACTTCAATGGTCCAAGTAGCACCTGGTTCAATATATCTTGTTCCGTCAGTTTTAACAGACATTGAGATTCTACCGTTGGCATCTGTAGTCATAACATAGTTTGATCCGTCAGAACCAATGATTGTTACTTTAGCACCAATAATTGGCTCACCACTTTCTTGATCAGAAACGATGATATCCAAATCAACTAAAATTGGAGGCAAATAAAAATCCCAGATATCTTGTGAGTTTTCACCTTTAGAACCATTGCGGTTTGATGAAATAAATCCGCGTTCAATTTTTCCTGACTCAGTATAGATGATATGATAGTCATCACGGCAAGAGTTCATTGGATAACCAAGGTTTGTTGGATTTTCCCATTTGTTTTCTTCTCCAACTCGGGCAGCTTTGTAGATATCTAAACCACCAAGTCCAACCATTCCGTCAGAGGCGTAGAATAATTCACCGTTTGGTCCCCAGGTTGGGAAACAATCATTGCCCGGTGTATTTACTTCAGGGCCTAAGTTTACAGGCAATGACCATGATTCAGAACGTTTGTCATAGGTGGTGATCCAAAGATCTAATCCACCATAACCACCGGCCATATTTGAAGAAAAGATGAGTGATTTTCCATCAGCCGTAATACATGGGTGACCCACGTGAGTTGAATCGTGATCTTTTAATTTAATGAGTACCGGTTCATCCCAGTCATCTCCTTTTTTCTCAACCATGTAAATATCACAACCCAAACGCATTTTTTCAGCAGATGGACAACGAGTGAAGTACATTATTTTACCACGGCTGTCAAAGCAGGCTGTTCCTTCATTGTCTGTTGTATTTACCGGTGCAGGTAGCGGTTGTGGCTGACCCCAGTTATTTTTTTTGTCAATTGGAGTTACCCAAATATCCATATAATTTTGTCCGGTAATTGGATCAATCATTTCACCTGATGAACCTGCACGAGAAGAAGAAAAGTACATCTCAGTTCCACGCGGACCAATAATAGGCGCATAATCAAATTCAGCCGTATTTAATTTGGTCACATTTGACATCTGGTGTTTTGTGGCAGATTTTTCAGTAGTCTCTTTATATTTTTCACAAGACTCAATGCGTACTTTGGTAATAGGATCGCCAGGCGCCAGTTTATCATATTTCAGATAATTTTCTTTTGCCTCATCATGTTTGCATTGTGCCATTTCCATCTCGGCAAGATAGAAGTACACTTTTGGTTCTACTTCATAATATTTAAGCAAGATTGCTTTTTCATACTGCTGCTCGGCTGCAGCAAAATCATGAAGAAGCTTATAACAGGTTGCAGACATATAAGCAAAGTATGCTTTTTTCATTCTGGCCTTGTCGTTCTTAGGATCCACCTTTTCTGAGGCTTTCTTGTATGCGTCAGCAGCCTCGGCGTAGGCTCCTGCTTGCCACAATTGTTCAGCCTCTTTGGCGTAGTTCCTTGTCTCAGCTTGAGACAATGCAGCGGTACTTAAACTCAGCAAAGCAACTAATGTAACTAAGAACTTAATTGACTTCATAAAATAGTTTTAGTTTTAGATAAGCGTTTTTTATAAGAGGCGAAAATAACAAATATTTTTAATTATTCACATATTTTCAGAGAATTTGAAACTGTTTAGTCAGGCACATTCTGGCTATATGTACGCCATTTTTCAAGCAGTTTTTGAAAGTTTTCAGGCAGTTCAGAATTAAAATCCATCCATTGACCCGTGCGTGGATGCTTAAATCCCAATGTTTTAGCATGTAATGCTTGACCCGGAATCAATTTAAACGCATTATCAATAAACTGTTTGTATTTTGTAAACGTGGTTCCCTTAATAATTTTATCTCCGCCGTATTCAGGATCATGAAATAATGGATGACCAATATGCTGAAAATGCACTCTGATTTGATGTGTTCTGCCGGTTTCTAATTTACATTCAACTAAGGTGACGTATCTGAAACGCTCAACTACTTTATAATGTGTAACAGCAGGTTTTCCGTGAGATCCGTCTTCATAAACGCAAAATACTTTACGATTTTTTTGTGATCGTCCTATATTTCCTTCAATGGTACCGGTTTCATCTTGTACGTCACCCCAAACCAACGCATAATAACGGCGGTCAGAGGTGCGATCATAAAATTGTTTTGCCAAATGAGTCAGCGCAATTTCTGTTTTAGCTATCACCAGCAAGCCTGTAGTATTTTTATCAATACGATGCACTAGGCCCGGTCTGCCATAATAATCATCTGCTTTTTTTGGCAAATTTTCAAAATGATAAAGCAATCCATTCAACAAAGTACCGGTGTAATTGCCGTAACCGGGATGCACCACCATGTCTGAAGGTTTATTCACGACAACTAGGTCATCATCTTCATACACAATATTAATGGGAATATTTTCAGGAATCAATTCCAGCTCACGCACCGGAAAAGGCAACACGATAGAGATTTCATCTTTTGCCCTGACTTTGTAATTGGGTTTAACCGGTTTTCCGTTGACAATAAGATTGTCTGCATGGGCTAAATCCTGAATTCTGGTGCGTGATACATTGGGTACACGATCCATCAAGAATTTATCAATGCGAATAGAGTCCTGACCAGGATCCACTATAAAACGAAAGTGCTCAAAAAGCTCATCTCCCTCAGTGGAAGAAGTAAAAGTGTCGTCTATTTCAGACTCATCATCAGGATTCATTATTCTTTGATCAGTTTACCAGTGTACAAAGATACACCATTTGCTGACCTTACATCCACAATGAAAATTCCGGTATTCAAATTTGAGATATCTATGGTAGATTCATTGGTTGAAGAATACACCAACCGACCTGTCATATCGTACACTGAAACTTGGTATTCAGTTTCCGTAGTATTTATATACACCACATCTTTCGCAGGATTTGGATAAATACTTGTTTGTGATATCTCAGCTTCATCTTCAACACTCAACGTATAGTTCATGGAGGTACTGTAAACCGGTCTGATCATTACAGATGATTGAAATGAAGATGTTTGCCAGGTACCTGTAACATTGCGGAAAATTTTATCTCCATTGCTGATGTTTCTATCTAAACCAATGTTCAAACTTGCTGATTCAACCTGCTCCCAACCAATGTAAAAAGTTTCTGGCACAGCCACTTTTTGACCATCCATAAAAGTATAGTATCTGAACGCATTTATGCCTCCGCTATATTCAGGACTATTGGTGTTAAAATAGTCATCTTGATAAATGATATTGCCCGGTTGCCCTCCATTATCATCCCAAATGGTGATCAGAAAAATTTTGTCTGAGTGATTATCTACACTAGGTACCCAATACATCAATACACCGGCAAGTGAATCTTCTTCATACGCCGTGTACTTTATGGCAAGCAATGAGTGACTACCTGTTATTCCGTAAGCCGCTTCAGCTGAACCATCATCATAAGCATAATAGTTTCTAAAATCTTGTACGTGATAAGTGGTATCATTCACATCATACACATTTGAACCACTTACGGCAGCATCAATATTAATTTTTACATGAAACTCAGCTTGCGGATCAGTGGTTACACTCTGATTAATGGTATAATTACTTGCCAGTGGATATGGATATTTATTCAAGCCAAGTTCCCAGTTTCCTGTCCACTCACTGGTGATAGCCGGATTTGCCAACACATAAGGGCTGCCACCTTGCAGCACACCCATGTAGGCAACTTCCATACCTCCATTTGCAAAATTTGTTGGCGTGAGGTCACTATTGTACACGCGCAATTTCAACGTGCCTAGCATTTTGTCAGCTGCGTTTGCATTTTTAAAATGATCCCATGGAACAGCGGTATAGGTATCAAGGATGGAATTGATTGGTTCTGATACTGCAAGATCTGAAAAATTAGATACCGTAATCAAATCATTGTCTTTTAAATTTACATAATCAATATGCCAATGATCTAACATACCTGAAGTTGAGGCGTAATTTCTGAATCTGAAACGGAATCCATCGTCCAATGCTGCTGAAGGAATTGCCCAATGTGCGGTATCCCAAATATCTGTAGTTCCACCTCCAACAGCATACCATTGGCTTGGAAACCACGCATTAGAATCAGGCAACCACCAATCAAGCAACAAAGAGTCAATTGCTTCAGGCGCATCACCCCAGCCCTCAGCTTGATAAATAAATGTGAGATACACATTCGTTTTTCCGGCTAGATTTATGGGACGTGAAGTCAACACATCAGCTTCTTCATGTGCGCTGGTATTGCCCCAATCATAAGGCCAGCCATTTTCATCAACCCCATCTAATGTTGCAACACCTAATGACCATGGCGTAACGGCATAACGATAATTATGGTAGGCATAGTCATCAACCCAAATAGTGTTTGGATCAGTATAATCTACAAAAAATACATTTGCAGAATCTTGCACAAAATCAGGTGATGCCGTGTAGAAAATAGTATCCTGGTCAGGGTCAGGCACCCCGTCAATGATGGAATCAATGAGCACGTAACATTCTTGATACAGTGTTCTCAACTGACCGCTAACTGGGTAAACATCTAAATTATTTACCCAAACCTGATTTGGAATAAAATAATCCGACGTTACAGTCGGAATTCCCACCACAACTGAGACAGTATCAATGCGCGCGTGAGATGAATCACAAAAAATTAAGGACGGGTTTTGCGGAATTGTATTGGTATTATCCATCAGACGGTAATACCATTGAGAGGTCACATTTCCATCAGAATAATTTGCGTTGTAGGGTACAAATTTATTGATAGAAAAATCATCCCAAACAGGTAAATCAAGCGTGTCAATTGCATAGATAAAAGTGCTGTCAATGGCTGTACTCGCTTTTTGTTGATTCGTTTTTTTTACAATATGCGGATTGCCGAGTAAGGGTGTCATTATTTCCGTTTCGGGCTGCGCCAGCAACACGGTTGAAACAAAAACAGACAATAAAGAGAGCGTAGCTTTCATGACTTCAATACAAAATTATCCGCCAATGGTTGCCCATACCGTGATGGTACTACCGGCTGCAACACTGATACCTTCACCGCCGGCAGGACTTTGGTTAGAAATGATGGCGCGAGAATAATCAGCTTCTGTTGCGCAGGATTCACACATGGGTGCAAGAATCAGCGTCAGGGTCTTTAAACGTTCCTGCGCTTCAATTATTGTGAGGCCAACTAAATTAGGTAGCGGAGTTGTTTCACCGGTGTTACCTTTTGCAACGACCAATTCAATACGACTACCCTTTGGAATTCTTGTCCCTTCCTTGATTGGTTTACCATCAAACAACTGCGCCAACACAAAATCTTTTCCTTCGGGGGCAGGCTTATAGGTGATGGTAGTTCTGAAACCCATAGATCCCAATGTAGTTTCAGCCATGCGCTTAGACATATCAACCACTTTAGGCATGGTTAACATTTTGGGTGAATTAGGAACAACCGAAAGCTGTACGGTGCGGCCAGATTTTACATACATGCCCGTTGAATCGGTTGGGCGCGGATATTGCCAGCAAATGGTTCCTTTTGGCCATTCATCCATGTAGACTGAATCTTTTATTTCATAGCTGATATCAGTGCCCGCTATTAATGCATCCAAATCATCTACGTGCACTTTATAAAACGAAGGTACTTTCACTTGTTCACCAAAATCAGTTGTCCATTTCAAGTACCATGATTCCAGCAGAACTACAAGAATCCATACCCCGATAATAAACAAGATATGTTTGAGGTATCTTTTGCTGATGAAAAATTTGAAAAATGCCTTCATGTTTTATTATTGTAAAAAAGCAATCGTCGCCAAAGATACACAATATGTGCTATTGAGGAAATGGTTTGCAAGTATGCTTTCTGAGTATTTATTATCCGCAGCATTAAACTAGGAATTTGGATGAAAATCCTGTTACAATTAGTTGCCCCATAATAAACACCTTGACAACTGGAATAATAGTTCAGCAAAATTCACAGATAAACATGTACCAAAAGGGAAATAAAAAATAATCAGAAAAGGAGTCTTAACCAGAGCTCCTTTTTTTTATCCTCTTGTCAATTCTTTGAAAACATCTTCCATACTTTTTTCTTCAATGCGCATGGTGAGTATGAGGAGATTGTTCTTTTGTGCAAACCGGGCAATATCAGCACGAACATCACTGTTTGCCTCAAAAAGCCACTGGTTATTTTCAAGATGTTTGATGTTGCGCACTTGATCAATTTGTTTCAATTGTGATTTAGTTGTTGCCTGTTCAAACTCTACAAAAATGGTCAGGTTTTTTTCATCCTTATGCTGGATGTGTCCTGTGGTGTCATCAGCAACAATTTTTCCGTCTTTGATAATAATTACCCTATCACAAATTGCCTCTACCTCTTGCATGATATGAGTTGAAAGCATCACCGTTTTTGTTTTACCAATATGGGTAATCACTTGTCTTATATCTACCAATTGATTTGGATCAAGTCCGCTTGTAGGTTCATCTAAAATAAGCACGTCCGGGTCATGAATGATGGCTTGCGCCAGACCAACCCGCTGCCTGTATCCTTTTGAAAGAGCACCAATTTTTTTGTTTTGTTCTTTCTCTAAACCAACCAACGCTATCATGTCTTTTACGCGTTGAGATTTGTTTTTTAGTTTGTAGATACCCGCAGTGAAATCAAGATATTCTTTCACGTACATATCAAGATACAATGGATTGTGCTCTGGCAAATAACCAACATGTCTACGCACTTCAATACTGTCTTCATCCACATCAATACCACACACTTTCACTTCACCTGAAGTTTTAGGAATAAAGCAGGTGATAATTTTCATCATCGTTGATTTACCCGCTCCATTTGGACCAAGAAAACCAATAATTTCACCACTGTTTATTTTAAATGATACATCATTCAATGCGGCTTGTTTGCCATAATACTTGAAAACATTTTTTACTTCTATAGACATGGAAAAAAACTAAACTCAGTGCTTGTTACGAAGGTAAACGTTTTTTAGGCAAAAGGATACACTGCTCAGTAATTTAGTTAAGAGAAAAATGTTGAATATTATAGTGGTCAGAGATCAATGAAGATATCGTTCACCAAAACTTCAGCAGCCAAATCTGAAAGAAACATGCAACAAAAACCAGCAAACGAACGCTGAAATGAAGTGTCATCAACCCACAGCGTGCCAACGCTGAAAGAAAACCAAACAAAACATCAGCATGCAACGCTTATCAACTAAAGACAACAAAACATCAGTGTGCAACACTGATGAATAAAATAACTAAACCGTCTCCGCAATCCTCCTAGTCTCGCTACTTCCTCTCTCCCTCGGAGAGAGGAATGAGGAGAGAGGACAAATAAAAATCCCTAATCGTCTCAACCAACGGCCGGCACGTATGATTCAATTCCCGTTTTGCTTTATCATTCCGCATGTTCGGATGTCCAAGTTTCAGTGCAGTAATTGCTTCAATAGTGAAAACAGGATTTGCTTTCTTGATTTTTCCATACCATTTCACAAAAGGCAATAACATTTTGAGAAACCAAAAAGGCATCACCCTACGCGGCGTTTTTTTTCCACTCGCTTCTTGTACCACTTTAGCAAAATTTTTCATGGAATAATATTCGCCTGAGAGTAGATAAATTTCTCCATCTCTGCCTATGTCTATAGATGATGCAATGGTTTCAGAAATATCTCTAACGTCAATAAAATTATACCCACCCGGAGGTAGAACAGGAATCTTCTGATGGTAAAAATCCAGTAACGCTTTGCCTATTTCAGATGGACGAAAATCAAATGGCCCGATTACAGAACTTGGTCTAACAACAAAACCACTCAACTTACCTGACTTGAAATACTCTAGTATTAATTGTTCTCCCGTTGATTTAGAAAAGTCGTATGCAAAAGATCCTTTTTGTTTATAGGGTCTGGTTTCATCAAACGGAGTTTCAAAAGGTAATTCCATCACAGCATGCGTACTACTTACGTGAATAAGGCGTTTGACTTTATGCTTAACGCAAGCCTCTGCAATATTTTTCGGTCCTTCAGTATTTGTTTTATGCACAATACCGGTTGGATCACCGTGAATACTAATAATAGCAGCGGAATGAATAATGTAATCACAATCTTTCACAAAGGCGTCTACGGCATTTACATCTAACACATCACCTGGAAATTTTTCAACATTCAAGTCATCAAACGGTCTGCAATCATTGCGGTGAAGTACCCGCACGGTATATCCTTTCTCAAGTAATTTTCTGCAAACCACATTTCCCAAATGACCACTTGCACCTGTTACTCCAACGCGCATATTTTTATGTGTATTAAAATCAAGTAAACTAACTTATTTGGCATAGCCGATATGAAACAATGCATCACCTTGATTCACTACCGGTTTATTATTATGTCCGAAAATAATTCCTTTTTTACGCGCCCGTACCTTAGTTTCAGGTCCGCCGTATGGATCAGTAATTATTCCTAACACCTCCCCTTTTTTCACCGTTTCACCAGAAACTTTATAGTGGATAAATACTCCAGACCTGTGTGCACGCAGCCAGGTAGTAGTTTCAAAAACGGTAGTTTCTATAGGAGGCGGTTCAGATTTTATCATTCCACGGTGCGCCAATACGCATACAATTCCGCGCAAACCTTCATTGATTGAAAATTCATCCATGCGTAGAGATTCACCACCCTCAAAAACAACAATGGGAATGCCTTTGGCGTGGGCAGCTTTTCTGAATGAATTGGTAATGAGACCGGTTTTTACAATGAGCGGCATGTTAAATTCATGCGCAAGTTTCATGCTTTCTTCATCATCACGATACGCCCTTGCTTGCGGAAAATTATACACGCTTGCACCGCCAGTATGAAAATCCAAACCGAAATCACACAAAGGTAAAATATCATGGGTCAAGGTGTAAGCAATACGAGAAGCCAGCGAACCTTTTTTGCTTCCCGGAAAACTTCGGTTCACATCTTTACCATCTGGAAAACCACGGGAGAAATTAATGAATCCGTAAATATTCAAAAGTGGAATAGCAATGACAGAACCTTTGCGCAATTTTTTAAACATGCCATTTTTTACTGCGCGCCTTACTATTTCAATTCCATTGATTTCATCACCATGAATACCGCCGATAACCAACATGGTGGGACCTGGTTTTTTACTGCGATAAACATGGGCAAATAAATTTACGGTATTACCTGAAGGCAGGCTGGCAACAGGAATTCGAAGGGTTGCATTTTTTCCGGGTAATACTTCGTAGTTATTAATTATCATTTTTTTAAACGCTCTAAAAGATCAATGATTTCTTCTGCAATTTTTATTTCAGATACACGCTCAATTCCTTCAAGACCCGGAGATGAATTCACTTCAATCACCATTGGTCCTTTTTTACTGCGCAGAATATCAACGCCTGCAACCTGAAGATTGAGAGCTTTTACTGATTTAATTGCCATTTCTTTTTCACCGGGAGTAAGCTCCACTTTTTCACCGCGTCCGCCGCGATGCAGATTAGATCTGAAATCGTCTCCACCTGCAATGCGCATCATGGTGGCAACTATTTTGCTTCCAACTACAAAAACGCGCAAATCTTTTCCACTGAATTCTTCAATATATTCTTGCAAAATAATTTTACTTTTTTTCTCCATGAAATGACTGAGTGTTTCTGTTGCGGCAGCTTCGTCTTTCACTTTATAAACACCTAAACCTTGAGTACCCTCAAGTACTTTGATGATGAAAGGATAACCCAATTTGCTTTGCACTATTTTTTTTGCATAAAACAAATCGTTAGAGAAATAGGTAGTTGGAATCTGAATATCATTTGCAGCCAAAAATTGTAAACTTCTAAACTTATCTCTTGAATTGAGAATGGCAATAGAATCATTCAGCGTTTGTACACCCATTTGTTCAAAATGCCTTACCACAGTTGAACCGTAAAAGGTAACAGAGCTGCCAATGCGAGGAATAATAAAATCAGGTTTGGGGAGAATTTCTTCATTGTAAACAATTTTGCATTGTCCTTTTTCAATGAGCAGATCACACTCCATGTGATCAATGATGCGAACGGTGTGTCCTTTTGCAACAGCGGCCTTATAAATACGTAACGTACTGTACAGTTTTGGCCCGCGGGATAAAATGTAAATGAGCATGATGAGGTTACTTGGTCATAAATGTAGAAAAAAAGACTTGAGTGGAATACCAGAACGATACATAGGTTTTCAGAAGGTTATTGCTAATAATTATTTTACAGAGATCGAATCAAGGTTGACTATCTTTGTGCCAAGCTATGAAAACTGACAACAGGGCCTGGCTCATATTGATCCTTCTTGCCCTTGTTTGGGGATCTTCTTTTATTCTCATGAAACGCAGCATGTACCCGGTTTCTGATGAGATGGTGCTTGATCCATATCAGGTTGGGGCTTTGCGTATTGTGCTGGCGGGCACACTCATGCTTCCTTTTGCTATTAAAAACTTTTCATTTCTTACCCGTAAAGATTTTATTTATTTAGCTGTTGTAGGGGTTTGCGGAAATCTTTTACCCGCAACTTTGTTTACCGTTGCAGAAACCGTCATTGACAGTTCACTGGCAGGTATGTTGAATATGGGTACCTCATTTTTTGTTGTGCTAATAGGAATCATTTTCTACAAATCCAATCCAACCAAATATCAATATGCAGGTTTAATTTTAGGCGCTACAGGGCTTTACCTGATTTTGCATGCGCAAATCCGTTTTGAATTCAGCCAAGTTGGATATGCTTTGCTGATACTACTTGCAACCTTGATGTATGCTACAAGTTTGACCACCATTAAATTCAAATTACAGCATTTGGCACCCATGACAATAACCTCGCTGGCGTTTTTCATTATTCTTTGGCCGGCTCTTATTGCAGCTTTCTGGTTTGACGCGTTTAGCCCAGTAATATCACATCCTGACGGCATCAAAGCATTTGGTTTCCTTTCTATTCTATCTGTTGTAGGCACTGCAATAGCGGTGTTTCTGTTTAATAAAATGGTTTCTATTTCAAATCCCATCTTTGCATCAGGGGTTACTTATCTGATGCCGGTTGTGGCTATTTTATTTGGTTTACTTGATGGAGATGACTTCAAATTCGTCAATATTCTATGGATTTTACTGATAATCTCCGGAGTATGGCTGTTAAATAACGGTCCCCGAAAATTTGCCAAATAATTGGCGCGCTGTGATTTTGTAAGAAAATCTTATTATCTTTGCCGTCCCTAATTAAAAAACAAATTTGGTATGTACGCAATTGTAGAAATAGCGGGCCAGCAATTTAAAGTTGCAAAAGACCAGCAGATTTTCGTACATCGGTTAGATGCAAAAGAAGGAGATAAAGTTGATTTCTCTACCGTGCTTTTAACTGATAACGACGGAAAAGTAAATGTTGGCGCCCCGGCTATCAATGGAGCAAAAGTCTCTGCTTCAGTGTTAAGACACGTTAAAGGAGACAGAGTCCTTGTTTATCACAAAAAACGCAGAAAAGGACATGAAAAATTGAACGGACACAGACAATCGTTCACTGAAATTAAGATTACAGATATTCAAGCATCATAAAAATTTTAAGCCATGGCACATAAGAAAGGGGTCGGTAGTTCAGCCAACGGACGTGAGTCTGAATCAAAGAGACTCGGAGTAAAAATATTCGGCGGCCAGGCCGCTATAGCTGGCAACATCATTGTTCGCCAACGTGGAACACAACATCACCCAGGTGATAATGTAGGGATTGGTAAAGACCATACCCTTTTCGCTTTGATTGATGGTATTGTAGAATTCAGAAAGAAAAGAAATAACCGTTCATTTGTTTCTGTTCTTCCTTTTACTGAAGAGAAAAACTAAGCCTGATTAATTAATACAAAATTCAGGAAATCCTCCGTTTTCAGAACGGGGGATTTTTTTTATCAATCTCCAACACAAGTTCTCAAAGCCGCTTTGAAATCTGTGTGTTTGAAAACATAACCCGTTTTTTGTATTTTATCCGATGAAATTTTATTGCCTGTTAATACAAGTGAACTCATCTCACCCAAAATTAATTTCAGTATCCATCCGGGAACAGCAGGCAACCATACTTTCTTTTTTAATACCAAGGCAATGTCTTTAGTAAGTTGAGCATTGGAAATAAATTGTGGAGCCACGGCGTTAAAAGAACCGGAAAGCGATTTATTTTCAAGTAAGGTTAAGTACACATTGCACAAATCTTCTATATGAATCCATGGAAAAAATTGTGTGCCTTTACCAAGCACTGCACCAAAATTCCATTTAAACGGTGTCAGCATTTTTTTTAATACCTCAGCTTGTGGGGCCAATACCACTCCGGTTCGAACCGCTGCAACGCGCACATTTTTTGTTGAAAATACATTTGCCGCTTTTTCCCACTCAACCGTCAACCCGGCTAAAAAATCATCTCCAGCAGCATCATCTTCTTTGAATACTTTTTCAGATGTTTCATTGCCATACCATGCGACCCCAGATGCAGTAATCCATGTTTTCAAATCTTGGTCTGAAAATTTTTCAAATAAGAATTTTGCAGTTTCAATTCTGCTGTCACGCAGTTCTCTTTTCCGCTTTTTTGTCCATCTACCTTCTCCAATACTTGCACCTGCCAGATGAATGATATGATCAACGCGCAGTAGATTTTTCTTTTCGTCACCATTCAATTCGTGATAGGTGATTTGGTCAAAACTTGATTGCGCAGATTTATTTCTTACCAATTGAATAACTTGATATCCTTTATCCTTTAGTGATCTGGAAAGAAATCTTCCAATCAACCCACTTGCGCCAGATATTAAGACAGTTTCTGATGAATGCATAATGCGAATACATTTCTAATCACACCATGAGGTGGTGTCAACTAGTAACATCAGCGAAATAAAATTGTTCGCTCCACTTTATTTTCACCATAAGCATATGGAAGATAATCAAGCGATGGAATTTCTTTGGTGATGATGATATTTGCTTTTTTACCCAAGGTAATTGAACCCAATTGATCGGCAATATCCATCGCATACGCACCATTAATGGTAGTTGCGTTGAATGCCTCAGCCGGAGTCAATTTCATTTGAATGCAAGCTAAAGAATGAATGAACTGCATGTTCCCACTTGGAGTTGAGCCCGGATTAAAATCACTTGCCAGCGCAATAGCTAAATTATTGTTGAGCATTTTTCTCACCGGAGAATATGGAATACCCAAAAAGAATGAACAACCCGGAAGAGCCGTTGCAATAGTGTTTGAAGCGTCCAAAGCTATGATATCATGCTCATCTAACTCTTCTAAATGATCAACCGAAACAGCTCCATGTTTCACGCCAATTTCTACACCTCCCAATACAGAAAATTGATTCACGTGAATTTTTGGGCGAAGACCCGCTTTACCGCCTTCAGTAAGAATTTGATCAAGTTGTTCAGGCGTGAAATAATTTCGCTCACAAAATACATCTATATAATCCGCAAGATTTTCTTTTTGAATTTGTGGCAGCATTTCATTTACAATCAGATCAACATACGCTTGCTGATTCTGTTTATACTCTTGCGGAAAAGCATGCGCACCAAGGAAAGTTGACTTGATGGTGAGCTCAGAAACTTTTTTCAATTCACGAATCACCCGCAACATTTTCAATTCAGCTTCAACTGATAATCCATATCCGCTTTTAATCTCTACTGCACCGGTGCCAAAACTTTTGATCAAGTCAAGTCTCTTCAGCGCAGATTGAATTAATTCATCTTCGGACATCTGAGCAAGTTTGCGTGCAGAATTCAAAATTCCACCTCCCTTTTTTCCAATTTCTTCATAGGTTAACCCGTTGATGCGGTCAACAAATTCACTTTCACGTGTAGCAGCAAAAACGAGATGCGTATGCGAATCACAAAAAGCGGGAAGAACAAATTTTCCGTCGGCATCAATCACTTCAATATTATTCCAATTTGCTAAACCGGCAAGATCTTCCATTTTTCCATAATCAGCAATGAGACCATTATCAACGGCCAGATAGGCATTTTCCAAAACATTCAGTTGACCCAGTGCATCACCTCTTAGTGCCGAAGTATTTCCTTCAAGAATACCGGCAAGACCTTTTATATTTTTTATTAGGATATTTTTCATGCGTTTATATTTTTTCGGTTTTGGTTATTTGATGCGTTTTTTGGAAGGTGCTCATAACGGTAGTCCGTTCAAAAACCCCATTCAACCCCAACCGCCTAATTAAAATTAATCAATTAAATGAGTTTTAAGCGATGATTATTTGAGATTTTATAAAAATGATTTGGCTTTTGGCAAAAAAAATCGTGCTGAAAAATTTCTTAAAATTATACAATAGAATATTGATGGTACGCATGAGGGTTGCAAATGAAAATTCATGACGTAGGCGCAGGGCGCGACCTGCGCCTACACGACGATCAAACTTGCAACCCGTTTGGCTCAACCTTAAAAGTGTCGAGTAAGAATATTTCTCGAATTATAATGTACGGTTGTGAAAAATTCCGGCACAGAATGCCAACACAATTTTCCAACAATTAACAGCATAAAAAATTAGATTTTTGACATATTCAATCCAAGGTGAGCACTGAGGTTAGGGCTTAAGGATTTACATAGCATGTGGTGTTAGCCACTGTTTAGTCGAGTTCAATTCAGCCATGAGAACATAGTAAATAGTCCTATTGCAAAAGCTGCGACAGCGATAAGGATTAACGCTAAACAACCAGCTCCGGCGATCCTTCCTAACCAAGTCTGTTTCGGCGGTTCGAATTTTGCATTGACACGTTTTTCAATCGATGGTTGAACATATTGAATCAAAGTGTCACCGTCGATCCATGCGGCATTATATTCAACGTTAATGATCTTCTTTTTCTCGTCGGCGACTATTTCATCTGCGTCCCGTGAAGCTTTGAGCAACTCAGTGGCAAAAAGTTCTAGTCCTTCTTTATTAGCTTTTACAAAACTCTCGCCAGATTCATGGCCGAAGTCAAATATCCCAAAATAAGCGTCTTCCTTCGAATTGCTTGATTCGAGTTGGTCAATGATTTTTTGTAGTTCGTCTTTGTTCAAAGTTTGTCGCTTAAAATTGTTGCTAACCCATCAATAAATATATTAATCTTTCCCAAAAAACTAAACTTATTCATTTTATCTTCTGCAAGGTTATGCACATGAACCAATATCACATCTCTATTGAATGTTTTGCTTTGGATCAGTTTAATACCTACTACTGCTCAAAATGCCAACACAATTTTCCTACAATTAAAAGCATCAAAAATTAGATTTTTGACATATTCAATCCAAGGTGAGCGCTGAGGTTAGGGCTTAAGGCTTTACATAGCAGCCTGTGTTAGCTGTGGTTTTGTATTCTTGTTGTTATAGTTTGATGGAAAGCTGAAGATGTCCACCAAGTCCGAGTTCAACTATTTTCTGAAGAGTCGAAATGCGCACTTCCTTAATATTGTTTTCAATTTTTGAAATATAACCTTTGTTAGTTCCGCACTTTTCGGCAAGTTCTTCCTGAGTCATTCCTTTTTCAAGTCGAGCCTGCTGAATTAGAAAGCCAAGTTTGAACGCTTCATAACCTTTCTCAAGCTTATCACGTTTGGGAGTTCCTTTCTTGCCATATTGTTCTTCAACAAATTGGTCAAGTGTTTTTAAATTACTTTTACTCATAGCTTTTATTTAATTTTTTTGAATTCGTGAATGCCTCGCATTTCTTGCTCATACTCTTTCTTAATTTTTAATGCGCGTTCAATTTCGGACTTCGGTGTTTTTTGCGATTTTTTCTGAAAACCATTTGCAAGCACAATTAATTTTCCGTCATCGAAAAAACAAAAAATCCGATAAATGTCACTTCCTTGCTTAACTCTGATTTCATAAAGTCCATCCGTACCTTCCATGTGTTTAAAATAGTCGGTCGGAATTTGTTTTTGAGTTTCAATTATTCTGAAGGTCCATATGATTTTGTCCTTTACTTTCTGCTTTTGTGATGCATAAAAGTCCGAAAAGTAATTCTTGTACAATTCTACTTTCCTAAGTTTAATCTCACTCATAACGATACAAAGATAAGCAAAGTTGTCCGATTGTACAACTCTGTTTTACGAAAAATTTGGTCGCTTTAAATGCTTTTGCAGTCACAGCTAGCCATCAATAAATATATCAATCTTTCCCAAAAAACTAAACTTATTCATTTTATCTTTTGCAAGGTTATGCACGTTAACCCATATCACCTCTCTATTGATATGTTTTGCTTTGGATCAGTTTAATACCTACTACTGCTCAAAATGCCAACACAATTTTCTAACAATTAACAGCATAAAAAATTAGATTTTTGACATATTCAATCCAAGGTGAGCGCTGAGGTTAGGGCTTAAGGATTTACATAGCGTGTGGTGTAATCGTTGGTTTAATTTCAGTTCTTTGCCCCTTCAATTTGAAATTCGGAGATTGAAATGTCTTTAAATACCGTTCCTGGATAATAATCTACCACTTCAAAGGTTATTTTGTCCCCTGTCTTTATTTCATATTCGGCAGTTAAATATTTTCCTAAGTATCTATTCTTAAAGTATTTTTCGATACTAAAAAATTGGAATTGCCATGTGTCAATCAGTATTACATAGCATATAATAATTTCGTTGTAGATGATCCTTAAAGTCTTAATTCGTCCGTGTTTCTCCCATTCAGTAATGGATTGAAGATTTCCGTTAAACAGATTTATTTGTCCGAAAAATTGGTATGCACTTGAATAAAATCTTTTTCCGGAATCAAATTTGAACTCAAATTGTATTTTTTTTATTGAGTCAGTTTGTAATTTAGTCCAAGAAGTATTTAAATCAAAATCGTTGATGTTCTGAATTTTGTAAGGCCATTCTTTGATTGTGGTGATAACCGAATCATATTTGTTCTCCATTGGAAAAGTCCAGATTCTCCAAGTTTCACTTTTCTTATATAATTCTATAGAATTTTCATAGCGCTCATCTTTTGATGAAATTTGTTCTGCGAATATCGTATCATAAATTAAGTCTTGTCCATAAACTTGACTCGATAAAAATACCAATGGAATTATAAAACGTATCATATTTAAATCTAAGTCTCTCTGATGATAAATGATAGTTAAAACAGCGCATTATGATGATGAATTATTATTCGAAGTTACTTGTCTATTTTTTGTATATCAACGCTAACGGAGACAGGTTAAAATCAGTTGCGTCGCTGGTGATCGAAGATACTGAACTTGATGTTAACTGACAAGCCGAGCCAACAAATTTTTAATCCGTCTTGCGTTAAAAATTTTTTGGTTGGCGGAAGAGAGTAAAGCCACCACAATTAGAAAACCTGCAAGCGCATTTAGGTTTTAGTTGCTGTTATAACCTGTTTAATCGAAGCCAATTTCTTCATAGTACCAGCGCTCATAAAATTGTAGTCTGCTATAGGACGCTCCAGTGATCTTTAAATCACCATAATTTCCGGGCTGTGCACCAAAATCATAAACGATCCTTTGTTCTGGTTCAAGGATACTGGTACTTTTAATTATAAACGAAGCTAAACTGTCCCCTTGTATTTGGAGATTGGTCTGATCATATTCTATCAAAAGTTCATCAAAGGTGCTGTTGGAAATTTGAAATCGGTCTTCACCTGAATGTTGGTAATGCGGTTCTTTCGTTCCGTTTCTTTCCGTTTCGTGAAATAATTTGATGAGTTCAATTTCGTCAAATTCTGGTAGAATATTAGCAGAGTCATCCAACATAGAAGATGATGCATCAACAAATTCCGCGGTATCAGAAGAATTTTGGTTACAACTGACCGCAATTAAAAGTATGAAAAACAATATGCAGTATAATCTCATGTCCGTCAAAATGGGTTATAACCCATCAATAAATATATCAATCTTTCCCAAAAAACCAAACTTATTCATTTTATCTTTTGCAATGTTATGCACGTTAACCCATATCACATCTCTATTGATATGTTTTGTTTTTGTACAATTCTGACCAATCTTTTTTTTTATTCACTTGAATGTTTGGCAGCGCATGCAACAACTGACTCAATTCGATTTTATCCCAAACTAAATTTAGAAACCAAAGGTAATTCCGCCCATAACTTGAAAGCCTTGTACAGGATACCCATACCAGCGTTGATAGCGTTGCGCAGCCAGATTATTGAATTGCAGAAATGCTGAAAGGCGGCGGCTGTAACGGTATTCAACATGTAAATTGGCATCAGCAATAATTCCTAGATCAACATCAGCAGAGGCAGCGTCAGCATCATATAAACCAAAAGGGCTTCTGCGACCACCCTTCAGAACAAAATCAGCTTTTACATAAATTTTATCATACAAATTGTAATTCCCTCTCAGCGTGAACACGTAGGTTGGTAAATGCCAAGCGTATTTATACAAATCACCAACTATTGTGCTTTTGTATTGATTGTATTCTCCCATCAAATCAATTTTCAGTTTTTCACCATTTTGATATGACAGAGATCCGTCAATCGTAAACACATTGATATCATTGTAAATTACTCTGAATTTGTATCCATCACTCAACACGGTATCATTCACAAAAAGTGGTAAATTATCAATCATTTTATAGGATACACGGGCATTAAACGAAACTGTTTTTGACAAGGTCCCTTTAATTCCACCATAGAAATTCATGGTTTTTGTATTGTATAATTTCACATTGTTGAGTATAAATTCATTTTCACGGTTGAGTGTTTTGAACGAATTTTGTTTTACACCACCATCAATTCCAACATAAGGAATAAACATGTCATTGAACAAACTGTATTTGGCTTCAACCACCGGCACTACTTTAAATACTGTATCAGATGGCGTGTCAAGACTCAAATCAACTCCGTAAGTTACTTTCCATTTATTTCCATACGTTGAGATTACCGGACGCAAATGAATCAACCAATTGATTTGTTCATGTTCAGAATAACCAGGCAAGAAAGCCGTATCAGCAAAACGATAATCATATTGATTGTAATTGATATCAAAATGAACAGCAAAAATATTTTTCTTGAAACGATAACGCATATCTGTTCCAATACTATAACTATGATTTTTTCCGTTGAGACCTAAACTGTCTTGGTCATTTTGAAATTCATGAAAATAATTATACTGTGTATAAATTGAATAAATGAGATGTGCACTGTCTTTACTAGTATAATTTGAAAAGCGGAAACTACCGCCAATACCTTGCACTCGGTTGGTGAGTGAATCTTTTCCAATCAAATTTGCTGTATCAGAAATACCATAATAATGATACCCATGATTGAGATAATTAAACTCAGGCTGAAAGCGGAAATTGGTTGAAAAAAAATCGCCAAATACTTTACCACTTGTTTGATCAAAACCTGATGGCGCATAATCTTTTATATTGCCAAAAGAAGAATTGTGTTTCAGTGCAATGCCGTAATTCACTTTTCTATTACGCATAGAATTGTAATAAAATTCACCCAGCGGACTGGCATAACTACCAATGCCCAAGCGCACATATCCGGGATACAATTTATCTAACTTTTCAACCAGTTTAATTTTTGCAGGTTCAATTGGAGTCACCATGATATCAGTTTTCATGTGACGTGATAACAAAGGATACTGTGTCACCTGATTAGCAATAACGGTGTCAAACACCACAGGGTTTTCAGCAATGCGATACGCCGGTGTAATGACGCGTTCACCCACGGTAATGTTAGTCCATATTTGTGGATCCTCTTGTGCAAATAAATTGACTGAGCAAACAAAAGCAAACCATATAGCTACTGAAGTTCTAATCATCATCACCTCCTATTTCTATAGTTCCACCATCTTCAATCTGAATACTTTTTTGCTGATTTTTGCGATTCATTAATTCTTCTTTCACAGCTCGCGCTTCTTCAAGAATACCATCGTTTTGATTTTTATAATTATCCAAAACCGAATTGATGGTGTATTCAGCTTGCACATAATCTTCAATTGCCATAGAATTTTTTGCTTGAAGAATAAGTGCTTTTGCAACCCAGTAACTATACGATGAGCGTTTTTTTACAATGGCTCTCACTTCCGTTTCTGAGCTGCTGTAATCTTGCTGCAAGTGATAAATATACGCGATCAGAAAATGTGATTCTGCTCCAATAGCCGCAGTACTATTGAAAGAAACATAGAGCAAATAATCCAGTGCGCCATCAAAATTTCCATCTTCAAATTCTGCTTTACCAATCACATAATTTGCTTCAATTTTTACATTGTCTAAGCTGAGTGAATCTCTGATAATATCCTGCGCATAAGGTTTAGCAAAATCCAATTCATTGCGAAAAGTATAACAACGCATCAAACCAATTTTTGCCGTCAACCTGTTTTGTGCATAGCTTGCAGAGATTTCTAATTTTTTATACGCATCAAGTGCGGCATCATAATTTTTCAAATCATACTCATGTTTAGAAACAACTAATGCGGCAGATTCAGTATAGAGTGATGTTGGTTTATCCAGTACTTTTTTATATGCAGCCACAGCAGCATCTTTGTTGCCGGTACGGTAATATGATGTTCCCAAATAGTAATTTGCCTCCAGCTCTTTTTGTGGACGAGCAAAGGTTTTCAGATAATTTTCAAACCCGGTGATTGCAGCACTATAAGATGAATCTTCAAACTGTCGCATAGCAGAAAGGAAATATTTTTCGTCTTGCTCTGCTTCATCTAATTGAATATTGTGATCATTCAACAAGGCAAAATATTTTTCAGGTTGCCCCATGGCAGAATATAAATCACCTAATCTTTCAAGCGCTTCTTTGTATCTGGTTGAATTTGGATACTCATTCACAACACGCAAGTAATAAGTTTCAGCAGTTTGAAATTCTTTATTGGTATGATGAATTACACCTAATTGAAACATCGCATCTACGGCATAGTTATGTGTTGGATAATCTGACAACAACTGATTATAATATCGCTTGGCATTAAAATGATCTTCGGTAATACGATACGTTTCAGCCACCTCATACAAGGCAGGAACAATGAAAACTGAACCCCTATGATTGTTCACAATATCCATCATGATAGAAATTTTTTCAGGATATTTTGAAAGAAATCCATACGATAATCCAATCTGATATTTAGCATAATCAACTTGACCTGCACCCACATCAATGGCCTTTTGGTAGAACAAAATTGCGTTATTATCATCAGCCGGTTTTTGAATAAAATAACAATCGCCAATTCTTAGATAGGCGTCAGCAATTTTGTCTTTAGCAGTTTCAGTAGTGCTTTGTGTAAACGTTCTGAACGCAGTAGCGGCATTAAAATAATCACTCTGGTTGTAGTAGCAATATCCAATATTGTAATACGCATCATTGTGCTGCTCAAGACCATAAGCACCGGGCTCTTCAACAAATTGACGATACGCCGCAATGGCTTTTGGAAAATCTTTTTTGCGATAATACACTTCGGCAATCCAATACAAACTCAATGCATTCAGCCGCGGATCTAAAGGAAATTTTTTTGTCAGCTTAAAATACTCTACTGACTTATCTAGTTCATTATTTTGAAAAAGTTCAACCCCGTAATTATATGCCATGATCTGGTATGCAACTTTCAATTTGAAATCTTTATTTTCAATTTTGTCTAACGAAGCTAATGCAGCCGGATAGTTTTTCATGGTGGTGTAAATATTCACCAGGTATTCATGAATGTCTTGATTACGGGTTGATTTTGGATATCTTGTGAGATAAAGATTAAACGCCTCTACCGCATCATTGAATGGATTAAAATCTAATTTATAACAGAGCACGGCATAATTGTAAAGAGCATCTTCTTCAACCTGAGCATCAAACGGCATGGTAGACGCAAGTTCAAAAGCATTACGCGCGTAATAGAGATTGTCTAGTTTCAGATAACACTCGCCAATATGGTAGAGTGAAATTTGTCCAAGTTCATCTTTTGTTTTTGCAACTTTATCAAACATTTTTACTGCGTTGATGTAATCATCACTTTTGAAATAGGCGTAACCTAACTGGTAATCATCATCACGGGTTGTTGCACTTTTACGGTTATAGCTTTCAAGAAACGGGACTGCTTCATCATACTTCCCTTGCTGATAAAATGCATCACCAACCAACTGCTCAATCACGATAGAATTTTTAGTATCAACCGAATCAAGAATAGAAGGGGCATAAGCAATCAACTCATCAAATCTACCCTGCAGGTAATATATTTGCGCAATATAATACGGCACTGTTTCAACGAATGAAGGTTCATGTTCCAATTTCAGAAATCCTTCAAGTGCGGTTTGATAACTTTTTTCAGTATAGGCAATGTGAGAATAATAATACAAAGCCGGACCGTAATATTCCGTATCTGCATTGATGATCTCATAGAATGCGTTGCGAGCAGCCTTGTAATCCTCTTCTTGAAAATTAGCATACCCCAATTTAAAATAATACTCACCTTTTTGTTCATCTTTCAATTCGTAAGGATCAACTTTTGAAAGCCAGGTGATTGTTTTTTTGTAATCTCGCTTTCTATAATAGTGTTTACCTAATTCAAAATAAATGTCCATTCGGTAAATACTTTCAGGATATTCAGCCAAGAAGCCGAGCAAAAGTTTTTCAGCATCAGCATGAAAAAGGTAAAGCGCACACAAAGCGTGATAATATTTTGCCTTGATGAAAAAGGGATCGTTTGCATCACCGAGTTCAGTCATGAACAAATTAAATTCTTGCTGCGCTGCAGAATATTTTTGTTTCTCGTACAAATCTTCAGCTGTGTGAAAACGTGTGTAATCACCCGTATAACGCTCAGATTGCTGCGCAAATAAACTTTGCACAGAAAAGAATAAAAGCAGTATCAATCCAATTTGTTTCATCCTGCAAATCAATTGCGTCAATAATTTCAGGTAGTATGCCTGCAATGTATCAACCTGTAAAAGTACGCCGGATGAGAAGGGGTATTGAGTGTGGTTTTTGAAAGTTATAAACGCAGCAATGTTAGAATTGGTACAAGAAATTTTTCTTCGGACAATTATATTCATCTTTATCGCTTTTAATAGAACTGAACACCAGCTGGAATAATTTTTATTCTTTTGTATCCGAATTCCATGGTAAATTCCAAAAAACACTATCAAATCATTGGCTGGGGACTTGCCGGAGCATGTCTCGCGATGGCATTATTCAAGCGTAAGGTTTCGTTCTCTGTCATAGATTCAGATAATAATTTCGGCACCCGAGTTGCAGCCGGACTAATCAATCCCATAGTTTTTAAACGCCTCACAAAAACATGGAATGTAGATTCAACGCTGCCGGCTGCCATTCAATTTTATCATGAAATTGAATATCTATCGGGTAATTCTCTCCTCAGTAAAAAAAATATTATTCACCCCTTTTCAAGTATTGAAGAACAAAATAATTGGGGAATGAAAATGCAGGAAAAAGCTTTTGAAAATTATATAGACTTCACAGAAAAAAATATCATAAAAGGCATTGCACTGCCTTATAGTGCGGGGCTTGTAAAAACTCCCGGGAATTTAAATACTGCCAATTTCTTAAGCAGTGTAAAAAGTATATTATCTGCTGAAAATATCCAATTTGAACAGACTCTTTTCAACTACGATGAAGTGGAAAAATCTCCTGAAATTGAATTTATTTTTTGTGAAGGCAGTTTGGTGACAACTAATCCGTATTTCAAAAAAATTCCCATGAAACCGGCGCATGGCGATATTCTCACCCTTGAAATTCCTGACTTGATAACAGAGGATATCATTTCAAAAAACATTTTTATTTTGCCAATAGGTCGTCAACAATTCAAAGTTGGTTCAACGTATAATTGGGAATTACAAGCACCTACTCCAACAACTGAAGGGAAAAAAGAATTGCTCAATCAATTGGAAAATCTCATCTCAAGCTCGTATCGCTTAATAAATCATGAAGCAGGCATCAGACCCACCATTGCTGACCGACGTCCGGTGATTGGTCAACATCCAAGGCAAAAGAATTGTTTTCTCTTCAACGGACTTGGAACAAAAGGTGTTTTACTGGCACCATATTATGCGAATCAATTAGCTGAATTTTTAGTTCATGGTCATCAGCCGGATGATGATGTGAATGTTTCAAGATTCTCTAAACGGCTGATATAATGTCATCCCTTCGGGATTATTGATTGGTTCACTATTCACTTGAGTAAAATATTATCCCTTTGGCATCTAGAGCATGGAATTAGATTAAACGAATAAAATAAATTTTAGTAGAAGTGTACGTTGATATGATGGTATACATATTGACGAGTCAAAATTAAAATTTGAGTACTATCTTTGAGACAAAGCGATAAGCCATGAGTGAATTAATAAAAAAATTACTGGAAGGAAATGTAAAATGGGTTGAGGCAACCAATAAAAGAAAGCCGGGATTTTTTAAAAAACTTGCTCAGGCCCAGTCTCCCGATTTTTTATGGATTGGATGTTCTGACAGCCGCGTGCCTGCTAGTGATATTACCAATACTTTGCCCGGTGCTATTTTTGTGCAGCGCAACATTGCCAACATGGTAATTCACACTGATGCAAATTTGCTGAGCGTGGTGAATTATGCAGTAAAAATTCTAAAAGTAAAACACATTATTGTATGCGGACACTATGGTTGCGGAGGTGTTGCCGCTGCTATGGGTAATGAGCATTTTGGTTTCATTGACAACTGGCTCATGCATATAAAAGACGTGTATCGTTTACATGAAGAAGAGTTAGATTCAATCAAAGATGAGAAAAAAAGATTTGACCGTTATGTTGAACTGAATGTGATTGAACAAGTGCACAATCTTTCTAAAGTCTCATTCATTCAAGAAGAATGGCATCAAGGTGAATATCCCTACATACACGGGTGGGTGTACAGTCTAGAAAATGGTCGTATCAAAGATTTGAAAGTATCTGTAAACAACAGTAAAAAACTGGATGATATTTACCAATACAAACCGTTGCGCAAAAAAAAAAATAAATAATTCTTAACCTTTCCGGATGTCAGGTGTTTACTCTTCAAATTTCAGAAGTCGGTAAAAGTCATCTTCAGAGATTAGGGTGTATTCATTCAATAAACTATCTGTATTGCAATTTCCGCAGCTTTGGTTGATGGGGTTTTCAAAAAATCCATAGATAAGCACATAATCCGGTAAAGATGTTGTGTTGTTGAGTTGACTGAAAAAATGAGAACAGGCATAGCTTGGATCATTGGCTCGTATCACAGGCAGAGGTGAATTTTCTATCGTACGCACAGGAAAATACACGTGTGACGTTTCATAATTTGCCAAGAAAATTACCTCCTTGTCAAAACAACCATAACCATATAAATGTCTCGCCTGCCAGTGATTTGATGTATTAATTGGCAAGACAGTTGAACTTGGCTCAATTTTATCACAAGCTTCAACCAAGCGTTGTGCCCATTTGCTCAGCGCTCTTTGTCCTTCACCGCGTATATCTAACTGAATAATTAATAAAATAGCGGTGGTTATCACGGCCGGCAAGGCAAACTTCCATGATAGCGGTAGCGTACAAATCCATGCCACCAACAATAAATAAAACAAATACAATACACGCACAGATATATATCCGCCGCGATGATCATTATCAGGCAGAATAAAATAAAATATCAAGCTGATCAATGCTAAAAATAGGAGAATCAAACCGGGAGATTTTTTTTTGTCTCTGAAAAAAAATAAGATCTGAAAAATTACTCCAATCAATGCAAGTAAGACCCACAGCAAAACATTGATACGCGTAGCCGGGTGCTCACCTGCGCCATGCCCCACCAAATGTTCTCCATTCAAAAGCATATTAACCAAATTTTCAAAAGGCAGATACGTGTATAGTTCACCCGGAATATGAATGCGTGAATACCAATAAACCAAAATCATTACCGGTAGAATAGTCAAACACAAAGCAAAGGATCTTTTCAACCAAGGTATCACTGCAGCTTGTTTATTGATGATAATATCAAGTATTAAATTCCTGCAATGAAAAACTGCCATAAAAAGCAAACATGCCATCAATACAGCAAGATGAGAAAAATACACTAAGAGCAAGAGCAGTGCAAGAACCAGCCAATTTTTAACAGTAATTTTTTTATTGAATCTTAAAAAATATCCCAAGGCAAACAACATGAAAACAAATGCAATGGAAAAATTGTAAAATCCTGAATATAAAAAAACACTCATACCAAATGGCAGAATGAGTAAAGTAATGATGCCGGCATTTGGATTGAAAGCGCGAACAAAATAGCGGAAGGAAAAAAGTAATCCAATAAAATAGAGGAAGAGAAATATTTTTTCAGCCCATGCAGCTTGAAAAATTAGACCGAGCAAACTCAAAATAAAATGACCTGTCCAGTTGGGAACGGGAATATTATTGAGGTGATAATATTGGTTCAATTCACCATGAGAAGCAAACACTAAATCAGTCAGCAACTGTGAATTATAGATGTGTGCCGGGCCATCACCGGTGACAAAATATACGTATTTAAAAAAATGACATGCAAATGCAACCACTGCAATAAAGAACAGTTTATGTTCCCAATTTTTTGTGAAGTATTGCGTGATTTTCATGAGCAAGAAAAATCAAAAATAATCAATTATTACAATGATATTTGATATTGCAATTGAACCATGGCGCGGTGATGCGAATAGGTTTCAAAACCAATACCGTAGTTATTAATGACCGGGCGCATTTGCAAATTGGCTGAAACCTTTGACTGATGTCCACCGGTTATGAGCCAATTCACGCCAAATTCATACATGACAATTAGATCAGAAAATCGGTCAAAATCAGAAATCTGACTGGCGACAAAATATTGCAGCGTGCCACTGCCTATAAGATTCTTTTTCATCATGTATCCAAGTAAAAGATAAATGGTGTTACCAGTACCAAAGGTTGGATATGCGTTACCTGCACCGTTGAACGATGAATTGGCCGCCAACACTCCATTCGCAGGATTCATGATGCCCGCGTTGCGCACGTAATTCTGTCCAAAATCATAACGGCTAAATGCACCATAAAATGAGATGGTGTTTTTCTTTTCTTCATGCAAAGGTATCTCCATAAAAACATCAGCAGCCAGCAAGATAAGATCACTAAAAAGTGTGTCACTTGCTGCGCCAAGATGCCACATTGCTTTTGGTTGATAAAAAAATCCCGCACCCAAATTGAATATTTTTTTGTTACCATGATAAGTGCCTGCGGTATACGGTACCGTATTATCTTCTTGATCAAAAAACTGATACATGAAGTAGCCATGCGTTTGCAATTTTGCCGGCAATGGAGAGAAGTCAGAAACCTGAGACAAGGGATTAACTGTCGCCGTTGCATTTACTATTGCAGCAGGTTTTGAAACAACCAAACGATAATCCAGTTTACCCAACTTGCCCTTTGCATATAGACTTAATCTGCGTGCAAAATAGTCGTCTGTTTCAATGGTAGCCAGTTGATAAAGTGGAATATCCAGTGCTAATATCATTCCTGCTGCCTGACTTGAGAAACGTGATAGGCCATTCCATCCACACAAGCCTGCACCAATGGATAATTTTGTTTGATACAGGACGAATTCACAAAGCGCATCATGAATAAAAAATCCTGAAAAATGTTTTGTGTTGTAGGTGAAATTATTCATGCCAAACTGCACATAGAAAAAACTACGTGGTGATACTTTCCCGGATAATACAATTCTGGTCCGCCTTAATCCAATGTCAAAAATATGGCGTTGAGAATAGCCGTTCACCGTTGTTCCCGGATTCGCATCAGTGTATCTGATCCATGTTTGATTCAGGAACGTGAGGCGGGCATATTCTTTCCCATCCTCAGAAAAATTGAAGCGAATTTGCTTGTTTGGAAATATCGCGTTTTGAGTTTGTGAAAGTCCGGTAAAAGCTAACAAGACAGCGAAAGAGAAATTGATCCAATATTTCATGTGCAGTATCATTTACATCATTGTCCAATCCGCAAATGGTGGAGTGAATTTACAATTTTTCAACTGATTTAATCCTGAATGATTTAATTTAATTCTGCTTTACCTCTGGTTTTTCCATATAAAATTTCCAGAACTCAATCATTAATCTGAAGACGATAATGATCAAATATGCAAACCAGGGATGTTGATCAAAATAACCAATACCTGCACTCAAGATAACGCTGGCAAATAAAGCGGCAAGCAGCAGGGTGATTGATTGCAGCATGAATTGTTTTTTCATTGAGAACCATAAATCAAGCACGGTTTTTTTCTGAGAAAACTTCAACCAGAAAATGGACGCAACATAATAGAAAACTAGCAAAACAATTATCCAAATCAAATCAGAACCCAGGTAAGAAATAATGCCCGACGTTGCCACGGCAGGATCATCTATCAAAGACCATGATAAGCTGAGTAAAGGTTGTCCTGATTGAGCAGCATATTCAGGTCCACCACTAAATATTAACAGTACCAAAAAAAAGCCGCATGCGACAAAAAAAAGCATTATCGGAATAACAAAAATACTCACAAGTACTTGCATCATTCCATCTAAAAAATCTTTAGCTATAAAACTCATCACAAAAACAATAGAGCATAAAACCAAAGTTTCAACAAAGATGAAAAACAAGCCATCAAACGTGGCGGGACGAATTATTGAAAACAAAATAATCATCAGAACAGTTAGCCCCAACGAGCGTAACAGGTTAGACTTATTAAACACACGCATAGATAAATTTTTACCCAAAATAAGAATTAAAAATAAAATTCTTTTGTTACTTTCTCATTTCTCATTCATTCAACTAGTAAACACCTCAACTATTTGTTATGAAACCATATTCACTTATACTCCTGATCATGCTCGCAGGAATTGCAAGCGCTCAGACAACAAGATTTATTGACACCTACCAGAAAGAAAGAGGCACATTCAAAACACTCAACATTCCCATGAGTTTTGATTCTGACAGCATCACCAAAACCAAACCGGGAATTACCATTGGGCAAGTCTATCGGATTGACTATGTTGCAAGTTCTTTCAGCACTAAAATTGATTCTTACCAAAAATCATTAGATGAAAAAAGATGGAATAGATTATTTGATTTCACCGGTATAGATAAAACACAAGTAGGTGAATGCAATGTTTTCTATCAGACCTCGGCAACTACTGAAGAAGAAGCCACAAAATTATTTCATGGGTTCATTGTTTATTTTGATGAATCAATGGAGGTAGTTTTAGGTAGATCTTCAACATCTTTTTCAGGATTAATTTCAACCATTGCTGATAGAACGGTAAACGCAACAACTGAATCTATTTCGCTAACAAAGCCAAAAATTGTGGATACCCTGACGGTTGGAAATATCACATCACAACAAAAAGCAACCTACACAAAAGAACTTTCCGTGGATAATGTTATTGTGCAATGGGATTATGATTCAATTGGTCGTGATAAAAAATACTATAATGCGCGATACGTACTTACAAAAGTTGGAGCAGGTGTTTTTACAGCGTATAATGCGCTTAGTGATTTGTCAGTTATTGAAATGTTGAGACGAATCAAAATGGATAAAAACACATTAATTGTTACTGATTTGACCGGAAGCATGTATCCATATTACTCTCAATTAGTTTTGTGGCACACCCTGCGAATGAATACAACAAAAAAAGAGCATTACGTTTTTTTTAATGATGGAAATGAGATGAGTGACGAAAGCAAAAAAATTGGTTCAACCGGAGGCGTATATTCAGCTAAAACCAATGATATTTTGACTTTATTCAGAACAATGGAAACATGCATGTCTGCAGGAGGTGGTGGTGATACTCCTGAAAATAATTTTGAAGCTGTTTTAAATGGAATAGAGAAATATGACAGCATCACCAAGGTAATTTTAATCTGCGATAATTTTGCGGTGCCTCGTGATACCAGTTTGCTGAAAAATATTACAGTTCCAATTGAATTTGTCATGTGCGGCGCCTCATTAGGTATCAACACCACCTATCTAAATCTGGCAAGAGATTCAAAAAATAAAATTCACACCATGCAAAAAAGCTTTGACAATTTACACTTGAAAAAAAATGGAGACAAGTTTAGTATCGGTACACGCACGTTTATTATTTATAAAAACAAGGTGACAGAATTCAGGTAGTGATAAATGGATGAACACAACGTTGAAATTCTCATGCAATAGTGAGATACGCCATGGAAATGGATTGAGAACCAATATCACACCCTTGAGGGAGCAGAAGGCGCTGCTCCCTTTTTATTTTTCTTGCTTAATACGTTTCTCAAAGTTTTAGTTTGAGAATCTTGTGTATTTTGAATAGCGGCATCTTCTGAAAGTACGTAACTACGCAATTTGCGGAAATCAATAAAATATTAGAACCCTGCGGAAATCAATAAATTTCTATAAATAGATCTCTTTACATTCGGTATGAAATTTAAACTATAAAGAAATGAGAGAAATTTCAAGAAATTATATTTTTACATGGCTCTTGCCTTTGATGCTAGTTTGTAATTGGAACTGGTCAATTGCGCAGGTTCAGATTGGTTTTAGTGCGGGTTATCTTGAGAGTGATTTTTTTGAGAAAGAAAAAAAAGAGTGGCATTTAATTAATATTAATCTTTTTGGAGAGCCTTACAAACCATATTATTCATTTTCTTCAAAATCTGATTATGGATTCAATGCACAATGTTTTATTCGAACCCGATTTACCAAGCATTTTGATTTTGTTTTGGGTTGTGATTATATCTATCGAACTGCGACATTTAATGAGGAGTATTATTCTTCTTATAGTTCAGTGCGTGAATTAAGTACAACAGAAATTGAACTTCACGGTCTTTATACTAAATTGTTGTACGAATTTCACGTGCCTATTGGTAAGTGGGAATGGTATTTGAATTGCGGATTATATTATGGAAAAGTGTTCAAGGGAAATTTTGACGGAGTTACTGAAAGATATGTTACTTATAGCAATGGTTGGAATACTGAACAAACATACACACAGATCTATTTCAATCAGGATACGGGCAATAAAAGTTCTTTAGTGAGAAATGAATTGGGTTGGTTGTGTAATACCGGTATCATCATTCCGTTGTATAATAGATTTTATTTAAACTCAGAACTTGGTGTAATGACAAATTATGGGCGAATACATGGAGGCGATGTTGCTGTGAGGCAACCAGAATTAATCAAAGTGAGAAGTTTTAATTTCAATGTTGGAGTATCAATAAAACTTTGGGATAAATCAGAACGCAGGTAATTATATTATTATGATTTTATAGAGATAATCCCAAATTATAAAAATCAATAGAAGGAAAGAATTTACGCATCCGAATTTATTCTCGGAAATTTCAAATGGGCTATTTTTCTTGCTTAATCAATTCCTCCACCTTCTCCACCATATTTTTTGAACCGGCAAAATAAGGAGTGCGCTGATGTAAACCGGTGGGTTCAATATCCATGATGTTGCGGTGTCCGTCACTTGCTTTTCCTCCGGCTTGTTCAATGATAAATGCCAGCGGATTGCATTCATACAACAACCTCAGTTTACCTGCCGGTGCATCAGTAGTTGAAGGGTACATATAAATTCCACCTTTCAATAAATTGCGGTGTACATCAGCTACCAAAGAACCAATGTATCTTCCGGTGTAAGGGCGTTTGCTTGCAGGGTCAATATGTTTGCAATATTCAACGTATTGTTTCACACCTGCACTGCAGCGGTTGAGATTTCCTTCATTGATAGAATAAATTTTTCCCTGTTCAGGCATTTTCATATTGGGGTGCGATAAAAAATATACACCAATTCCGGGATCATACGTAAACCCATTCACGCCATTACCTGTTGTATAAACCAGCATGGTTGATGAGCCATAGATCACATAACCTGCACAAACTTGTTTGCGACCCGTTTGTAAAAAATCTTCAGCGCGCACTTGATGTCCAACCGGAGTAATGCGATGATAGATACTGAAAATAGTACCAATGGATACATTGACATCAATATTAGATGAACCATCAAGCGGATCCATGGCAATAACATAACGCCCGTCATTGTTGATTGGAATGTATTCATCATTTTCTTCTGAAGCAATTCCGCACACTACTTTACGGTGAGTAAGTGCCTTAATCATTTGGTTGTTGGCAAACACATCTAACTTCTGTTGCTCTTCACCTTGCACATTCATATCACCGGCTGAACCCAGTATGTGAGACATCAAACCCGCCTTATTCACTTGTTGATTTACTACTTTGGATGCAAGTCGGATAGCACTGAGCAGACTTGAAAATTCTCCGGTTGAACCTGAAAAATCTGATTGTTGCTCAATAATAAATTCTCCAAGGGTTTTTACATTCTCCATAGTGATTTTGCTAGATTAGCTCCAAAAATAGTGGGTTTTACTGAAAGGTGAACTATTCGGCTCGTGTTTTTAGAACACCGGCAGGATTTACTAAATTTGCAACATGACAAATTTGAAGCGCATTTTTTTCACGTGCCTGATCTTCATCTTTTATATTGAAGATCTCAAATCACAGTGCAGCATGTGCAAAGCCATAGCAGAAGAAGAGGTAGAAGAAGAAGGTGCAACCGGTATTAACGCCGGCATTCTTTACATGATGGCCATTCCGTACATCATCGTTTTTATTGTATTCAGAAAACCCATCATCGCTTTTTTCAAAAAATTATTCAGTAAAACTGAAAAGAAGAGTGCATAAAAAAACCGCCTGAATTTCAGAGCGGTTTCTTTAATCGGATATCAAGGATAAATTATTTAATCTGGTTTGGATTGTTTTTCGCCATTTTATTGTACTTCGCTTGTCTGTACATCCAGTAAAGGAATCCACCAAAACCGCCAAACATAACTACTTTCCAAAATAGTTCACCGGTTGGCTCAAGGGTGGTTTCAAACAACCAGTAAAAACCATCTCCAAGGGCGTAGAAAAAATCTGCGAAACTCATAACAGTATATAATAGTGATGAGCAAATGTAATAATTATTTGCACTAATTTTACTCCGTGCCGGTAAATTTATATAAATCCAAAACGCCCGTTGCAATATTCTCACTTCCTGTGATTATTGCCTTGGCATGCGCGGGTATGCTATGGAATGTACCGGATGAACCGGTTTGTTTTTTCAACTGGCAAATGGAATTAATGCAGGATATTCAAGGAATAACCTGGTTTAATTATTCCTTAACTGTACTTTTAATTTCAGTCAACGCGCACCAAATCAACAATGTATTTAACCGGAACAGTTTTTTTACCCGAGATACTTTTTTGCCCGGTTTCATTTATGTATGTGGTTTGATTTCTTTTAATACCCTCACATTTTCACCGGCCTTGCTTGCGCATTTGGCTTTGATTGGGGCTTTGGCTTTTCTGTTTCAGATTAAACGGCAAGATTCAGCCAAGGCTCAAACTTTTGCAAGTGGTTTATTGATTGGTATTGGCTTGATATTTAATCCGCTGTTGGCTTTGTGGGTCATCGTTCCGTGGATTACCCTGGGAATTATTCGTCCTTTTTCATGGCGTGAATGGCTCATTGCTTTGCTAGGAATTGCACTGCCATCTTTTTATCATGTCTGTATTCACTTTGCTGTAACCGGTTTCTGGAGCATTCAAACAGCAAGCTTCAAGCTCATAGAATCTGAATTTAATCCTTCCTTGTTTGAACAAATTGCCTACGGTTTTGCCCTGTTGTTGTTACTCATTGGCTCACTTGGGTTTATTGGCGTCATGCGTTCGCAGGTAGTGAGCTTCAAAAAAACATCTCAAATAGTACTTTATATTCTTTTGCTTTCGCTGATTTCGTCTATCGTGTCTTGGTTGATGTTCAATCGGTTTGACTGTTCATTTTATTTACCTGCTTCGTTTGTTTTGTCAGTTTACCTGCTCAATACACGATTTGGATTTATGATGGATATGCTCACCATTTTATGGCTGATTGCCGGTTTATTGATGATATATTTTGGGTGAACATCTAAGGTGTTTTTTAATCATGAACAAGACACTCCAACGACAAGAATTCATTCGATCATAAGAGTCTTTGATAAATGAACCTTGAGTGTTCAGAAATTTACTGCGCTCATTCTTGGTTATTGACTAACTTTGCATATCAAAATCTCAAAGAAATGAAATTTGGCGTAGTTACTTTTCCCGGTTCAAATTGTGATGAAGACATGGTTTATGCGCTGGGTACTTTGCTCGGACAAAAGGTTGAACGTTTGTGGCATAAAGATCAGGATTTAAAAGGATGTGATTTTATTGTATTGCCGGGCGGTTTTTCGTATGGTGACTATTTGAGATCCGGTGCTATTGCGCGTTTTTCTCCAATCATGCAAGAGGTAATTGCACATGGTCAGCGCGGCGGTTACGTGATGGGTGTTTGTAATGGTTTCCAGATTTTGTGTGAAACGCCTTTGCTTGAGGGTGCACTCATGCATAATAACTCTCGCAAATTCATTTGCAAAAATGTTTTTCTGAAACCAATTTCTAAATCTGCGGCAATAACTAAAAGTCTTGATCACAATAAGGCATTTAAAATTCCTATTGCGCACGGTGAAGGTAAATTTTATGCACCTGATGATTTACTCAAATCAATGTACGATAATGATCAGATTCTTTTCAAATATTGTGATGAACAAGGAAATATAACCGATGAATCAAATCCAAACGGTGCGTTAGACAATATTGCCGGCATTACCAATAAAACAAAAAATGTGTTTGGCATGATGCCGCACCCTGAACGTGCAGCTGATGAAAATTTATCAAATACAGATGGTAAATTGATTTTTGAATCTATTCTGGCGAATTTGAAATAATTTTCTCGCTATTTCATTCTCAATGCTCATGGCAATGCACTTCATAAGTGCCGGTTGAGTCAGTGTAACCATTTGCTTCAACTTCTTCTAAATTTTCATTACAATATTCCCCTAGTTCAACTTCTGCACCGGCTTTATCATAATGACATTCATGACATTTATTGCATGCACTAAACAATACGATTACTGAAACCAATGCAATGATGGTAAAATATTTTCGTGTTTTCATATTATTTGTTTTTAGTAGTGAGTCGTTTTTCAAAATTGTATTTTATGCCAAGATAAAAATTGATACCCGGCATGCTGAGCCCAATATTTTTGAGTCTTGACAAATGATCAACATAATCAGTATTCAAAAGATTTTTCACACCAACCTGAAATAATACGGGTTGATGTTTTGTTATCCATTTAAAATTTAATCCAAGGTTTATCAGATGATACGCTGAAGTGGGCGTTTCAAAAGTGGTTACTCTGTTCTGTGCAAAATAAAAATAGTGTTGTACAACAATATCAGCAAGTGAAAATTTCTGATGACTGTGTAATTCAAATTTCAATTGTGTATTGATTCTGTTTTGCGGTATCAGGGGCAATGGTGTTTCATTTTGTTGCTGCGCATAGATATATGAGAAAGATGACTGAATATGTAACCAATGTGCAAAATGCGGATGCAGGTGCAGAGAAAAATCTCCGCCAAATAATTGTGCTTTCTCACTTTGACTGTATTGATAAACCGGAAAATTTTCAATCAGGGTATCTTGAGGTGATAGAAAAATATAGTTGTTTATCTGATTAAAAAATGGATTAAAAATAATTTCAAGATGATCATAATGTGCGCCTATTGAAAAATCAATTTGTGTTGCATATTCGGTTTTAAGATCCGGGTCTCCAATGGTGTACCTGAATGTCCCATGATGTATGCCGTTAGCCAATAGTTCTGATGTGTGCGGCGCACGATAACCGCTGGAAACGTTTACTCTGAAACTTAATGAATCAGCTTGATAAGCAAGACCGGCTGAGTAATTAAAACTTTGATATTGTTTGTTAAATGCGTCAAAACCATTGAACGGTTCTTTCGTTTCAACGTTACGCAAATCAAATCGCAAACCGCCTTGAAAAGTCAGATTTTTGTGCTCAAATAAAAGCAAGCTGAAAAGTCCTGCATCAAAACTGGTATTATCCGGAATCAGCGTCTCTTCAGCTTTTGGGTTGTTGTGATTGATTTGATACATGCCTTGACCGCCAAGAATAAATTCAAATTTTTTACCTAATTCTTTTTTCCATTTGATAGTACCTACACTATTGGTTAATCGCAAATCCATTCCGGGAATAGTATATTTTTCTTCAAACTCTCGCAGATGATTCATGGTATATCCCAACAAAATTTCAAGCGTGCTATTTTCAAAATAGAATTTATTTTCTGCCGATATAAAATGATTGGTAATAAACTGGTGTGGCAGCGTTTTTAGCCAGGCCGGTTCAGTGCTGTAGAAAAGTTCAGCATACAGGCTATCATCATGCGTATGACCCGGGAGTCCAACAAAGCTAGATACAAGACCATAATGCAAATTACCTACCCAGAATTTTTTATTATAACCCAGAGAAATTTTTGCGGCAGATGATGAAAACCGCGAATCAAAAATTCGGTATCCATTGGGCATTATATAATCACCCTGAAAAGAATGTCCCCCGAAAAAATTTAGCTTCACTCCGTTTTTATTCCATTTCAATCCAATTTTATTAGATGAACCTAAACTGTTAGATTCAGATTGACTTTGAACATATCCTTCAAACGAATTGAGATGTGCATACGGTTCATTCACAAAATAAAGTACACCTCCCAAAGCATCACTTCCGTATAATAAAGATGCGGGGCCTTTTATTATTTCAACGGCATCTACACCCAAATCAGTTAATCCCATACCATGATCATCTCCCCATTGCTGATTTTCAATTCTGAGCCCGTTCAAATAAGTTAGAACGCGTGTGCCACTTAAGCCGCGAATGACGGGTTTTCCAATTCCCGCACCCAAACTACTAATATATACACCCGGAATATTTACAATGGCATCAGAAAGTGTCATGTTTGGAATTCTGTTCAATTCATTGATGCGACGCCATTCAACATTTGTTACATTCTCTTGTTGTAATTTTCCAAACGGAGTTGATACAATAATTTCATCCAAGTGAATATGCGCTGACGTTAAAAAAAACACCACGGGTTGAGTCATATTCATTGATGCGGGAAAAGTAGACGAACCATACCCCACGGCTGAAATTTTCAAGCTGACCTCAGACGATGGAAAATTTTGAAATTCAAAATATCCTGCGCTGTCCGTAAATGTTCCGTTAGAAAGTTCATTGATAAAAACCGTAGCAAAGGGCACAGGCAGCTGAGTTTCTACATCTAATACACGACCCTTGAAAGTTTGGGCTTGCACACCAAATTCAACAACCAACAAAATAACCAACCAGAATATTTTGTATTTTTGAAACATTGTTGCAAATATAAATCTCTTTTTGCAATATTGTTGCATTTGGAAACAAAAAATATTTTATCAGAAAAAGGATTGCGCGTTACAGACTTCCGCTTGCAGGTTCTTGAAGTATTCAAGCGTCATGAAAATGCCATTGACACCGAACTGCTTGAAAATTCATTAGAAGAATTTGATCGCATCACCTTATACCGCACGCTAAAAACATTCATTGAAACAGGCATTATCCACGAAATTGTGATGCCCGGCGACACCAGAAAATTAGCCCTCTGCAAAGACGATTGTCACGTACATGAAAACGGACACGAACATCAACACCTCCACTTCAAATGTGAAAACTGCAACCAGGTTTTTTGTTTAGAACTCAAAGAATTCCCCGTAGTAAAATATCCAAAATTCAAAATTCATCATCTTGAAATATTGGGCAGCGGCTTGTGTGAGGGGTGTAGGTGAGATTTTTTTCCGTAGGCGCAGGTCGCAATCATCACGTTCTTCCCGTAGGCGCAGGTCGCGACCTGCGCCTACACCAACGTGAATATTTTTGAGACCTGCGCCTGCGCTGACGTTGAATTATAATTTTCAGGATTTTTTCTGATATATTCTGACATCCAAAAAAATTCGTTATCATCTCTGATAATATGATCATAAAACGAGCGTTGCCAATTGAATGAAAATAATCCCGCCTGGTGAATTTGTTTTGACACGGTTGTTTTATATGCGCCCATGATTTCTGATAAGGATTTTATTTTTTGTTGATGATTGATGTTTTTATTCTGTTCATCACGTTCATCCGGTAGGCGCAGGTCGCGACCTGCGCCTACACCAACGTGAATATTTTCGCGACCTGCGCCTACATTGACGTTTTTTGTTTTGCGATCTGCGCCTACAACGATCGAATCATTTATTTCAATTATACCATGAATATGATCAGGCATAACAATAAATTCATGTAATAAAATATATGGAAAATTTTGGTGTAACCAGAACCACTGTGTTGAAGCAATTTTCCCATAGTTGTTTAAAATCATTTTTCCGTCTAATACTTGTCCAAATGAAGGCATTCGATGTTTTACAACAGACGTTACAAAAAAGCAATTATTATATGTATAATCAAAATCTTTCAAGCGCGGAGTGGTACACGTTCTTCGCATAATTAAATTAATTTAAGATGAATCGTTTTGATATTGTGCATCTGCAAGAACTGCAAATACGTTTTTTCGTTTGACGCAGTAAAATTAATAAAAATTAAATACGATCAATGGAAAATTGTCTTCTCGTTCATTACGTTCATTACGTAGGCGCAGGTCGCGACCTGCGCCTACACCAACGTGAATATTTTTGAGACCTGCGCCTGCGCTGACGTTGAATATTTTTGAGACCTGCGTCAACCCATATTGACTATTGAATCAACTTCCTTTTTTCTGCTTCAAACTCTTCTTTTGATAATTCACCTTCCCTATACAATTTGTAAAGGCGTTGAATTTTACTATACGTGTCATCTGACGCAAGTGATTCGTCTTCGGGTATTGAATCAAGCGTATTTGATTTAGGCTTATTTTTTGTTTTCGTTCTGGAATTGTTTATTATGATCACCATGATGATAACAGGAGCGGCCAGTATGAGCAATGACAATAAACCCTGAACAGGACCAAGAACACCCAACAAAACCATACTCATTTGTCAATTTTTTTTGAATTCATTCCATCATTAGTTGATCTCTGCGATGGGTTAATGTCAAATATATATCCTTTTATTAGATTGCAGTGTAAGCATTCTTCCGTAGGCGCAGGTCGCGACCTGCACCTACACGAACGTGAATATTTTTGAGACCTGCGCAAACACAGACGTTGATATTTTCGCGACCTGCGCCGACACCAACGTGAATATTTTTGAGACCTGCGCCTACACCAACGCGCATGCATCTCTCAATCCAAAATCTCAATACAAACCATTTTTCTACCTTTGCGGCATGCAGCGCACTTTTGCAAAATCATGGAGCGATTACGAATTGCTTGACGCGGGTAATTCAAAAAAATTAGAACGGTGGGGAAATGTCATCACCATTCGTCCTGATCGGAATGCATTTTTTAAACCGGCTTGGTCTTTTGATGAGTGGAAAAAATTGGCGCAGGTTGAATTCATAGAAAAAAATTCTTCTGCCGGCGAATGGAAAATGTTAAAACCGGACGTGATTGATCAGTGGAAAATAAAATATCCGTTCTCATCTCAGCATATTTCGCATGAGTTGATTTTGAATTTAAAACTCACAAAATTCAAGCATACGGGTCTATTCCCTGAACAGCAAGCCAACTGGGACTTTGTTGCAAATGTGGTAAAAAGCGGAGACCGGTTTTTGAATTTATTTGGTTATACCGGAACGGTTTCTTTAGTTGCCAAAGCCTGCGGTGCTGAGGTGTTTCATTGTGATTCTGTTAAGCAAGTAATTCAATGGGGGCAAGATAATATGCGTGATTCAAATTTGGATGGCATTCATTGGGTGTTAGAAGATGCGGTGAAGTTTGCTCAACGAGAAGTGAAAAGAGCCAATAAATATCAATGCATTATTATGGATCCACCTGCTTTTGGTATTGGTGCCAACAAAGAGCGATGGAAAATTGAAGATAAATTTGCGGATCTATTGAATCTGGCCTCCCAGTTGATTGAACGCGGTGGAGATATTATCGTCAACACGTATTCGCCGCGGCTTACTGATGTAGAAATTAGATCGGTTTGTAATGCCTTGCCCGGAAATTTTAAACTTGAAATCACCAAACTGGCAGCAAACACTACATCGTCTAAAGTGCTTGATTACGGCGAGTTGACAAGGTTGAAAAAAATTTAATCAGGTGTCAGCAGAATTTGAATCATATTTTCAATCTACCTTTGTTTTGCAATAAGGGATTATGTCTACAAAATCGAATTTGCGATTTTTTATTCTTCCGCTAATCACGGTTGCCATGTTCTTCCTTGGAGGACATGTAGAATCAACACATACCAATCACACTGTCAAGCAGCATAATGAATTCTATTTAGTGCTGCATTATCAATCAACCAATCCTTTTGATCAGCCTTTCAAAACACATAAGGATGAAGAAATAACATCCATTGAAGATGAGCGTACAGATGATGATGATGTTCGTTCATTTGGCTTGTGTCATGTGTTCACCGGACTTGTTCACGATTCTAAAAAGCAAGCGCAGCATGCGGATAAATTAATTGAATACCGACATGCGTTTCATGTTATTCCGGTTTATCTTCTGAACCGGACACTACTCATTTAGCATTTTCAAGCGCGTTTATTTTTCTGTATAACTGACCACGGGTTTCAGTTATTCTGCGCTTATTCTTTTTCATTTCCCGGTTGCTCATCTTTTTTTTGGATGAGTTCTATTCAATTGAATAAAAAATATCATGCAATCGTCATGTTTTAATGAAGAACATCTACTTCATGAACTACGGCACTATTTGCCGGCTCAGGCGCCGTTGAAAGATTTTGTGCATCACAATACCCTGCATGAATTTCAGCACTTGAATTTTCATGACGGCGTGGTGCAGGCTTCGCGCATGTTTGGATATCGCGTGTATCTTTCACTTCATGAGTATCATGTTTTGCTTAGAAAAAATGAGATTAAAAAAGAGATACTCCAACGCTCAATTCAAAAATTTAAAGGAGATAAAAATGCAACTGAACTTGAAACAAAACTTCTAGCATGTACTGAAGGAGAATACCTAAGTCAAAAGGTTGGTAAATTGCGCGCCCATTGGAAAAATCAATATCATTTTGATCTCAATGGCAGAGTTCATGTAAACGTGTTCAGGTTGTTGAATAGTTACCTTGATCAAGGAGTGGCGCTTTGGAAATTTCCATTAACCAATACCGGATTATTAGAAGCTGTTCGTCAATTAGAAAAAGAAAGTTTTTCAGGTTTTTTTAGAACTGAACGAGGCAAAAATTTATTGCATGACTCATCCGTCACGATTGAAAAACTTTTACAAATTTTAGTTGGAGATTCTGCATTATTTGAACACTATGTTTTTGATCAGCAGTTTGAACATCCCGGCTGGTCAGGTCTTGTAGCAACAATTGAAACTCAGCCTCAAACCTTACTTGACCAGCGAAAAATTACGCTGAAAGATTTAGTATTGCTTGAGCTCATGTTAGAGATTGATACCCTTGATCACCGTTTTGGTAACAAGTGGAAATCGTTGTCAGAAACATTAACAGAAAAACCGCAAGGTATTTTTGACCCAATCCAATTGAGCGAAACAGAATTGTATTATCGCATTTGGCAAGATGCCTATGAGTGGTCATATTATGATGCCGTGATTGCCGGTTTGCAAACAGATAGATTAACACCTGATTTGCATGAGCGTGATTTGCGCTTTCAAGCCATGTTTTGTATTGATGACAGAGAGATGACGCTGCGTGAGTACATTGAAAATATTGAACCAAACTGTGAGACATTTTCAACGGCAGGTCATTTTGGAATAGATACTTATTTCAAACCCCAAGGAGGAAAATTCTATACCAAGATTTGTCCGTTGCCGGTAAATCCCAAACATATCGTTTGTGAAAAAGCTGATCAATCAAAACAGAAAAAAGATTTGCATTATAACAAGCGCACTCATGGATTATTTGCAGGTTGGTTGATTGTTCAAACCGTAGGCTTCTGGAGCGCTCTGAAACTTTTCATGAATATTTTCAGACCAACTGTATCACCCGCCTCAGCATCTTCTTTCAGGCACATGGATTCTCAATCAGAATTAGAGTTAGAAAACCAAAACCCATCAAACAAAATAGATGATTTACAAATTGGATACTCTATAATTGAAATGACAGACAGAGTGGAATCCGTGCTTAAAAGTATTGGTTTGGTTCATCAATTTGCGCCGCTGATTTATGTGATTGGTCATGGTGCTTCAAGTACAAACAATACACATTTTTCAGCGTATGATTGCGGTGCTTGTTCCGGTCGCCCGGGATCTGTTAATGCACGTGTTTTCAGTGCAATGGGGAATCATCCACTGGTGAGAAAAAATTTAGCAACGCGTGGAATAAATATTCCGGATACCACGCAATTTTTAGGTGGTTTGCATGATACCACAACAGATGAATTTCATTTCTACGATGCACATAAACTGACAGAAACCAATCAGCGATATCATCATCAAAATTTAAACACATTCAGACATGCGCTGGATTTAAATTCAAAAGAACGATCACGAAGATTTGATTTAGTGAACACCAAACGAAAAGCAGAAGATGTGCATCAACGTGTTAAATTGCGCGCCGTTTCGCTATTTGAACCGAGACCAGAATATAACCATGCGACCAATACGCTTTGCATTGTGGGCAAAAGATCATTGACTCAAAACTTGCATTTGGATCGTCGTGCATTTTTAAATTCGTATGATTATGAAATTGATCCTGATGGAAAATGGTTGCTCGGAATATTAAATGCAGCTGCTCCGGTTTGCGGTGGTATAAACCTGGAATATTATTTCTCACGCATTGATAATCACAAACTGGGGGCAGGTTCAAAATTACCGCACAACGTGATGGGGTTAATTGGTGTAGCCAACGGCATTGAAGGAGATTTGCGGCCGGGATTACCTCAGCAAATGATTGAAATTCATGATCCGTTGCGATTGTTGTTGGTAGTAGAACATCAACCTGACGTTGTTTTAAACACCATTAAAATAAATCCTGCTACATACGAATGGTTTATCAATGAATGGATTCATTTAGTAGTGGTTGATCCTGTTTCAGAAGAATTCTATGTATTTACCAATGGTCAATTTTTGCCTTATTCATGTTTGACCAAAGAGGTTTTAGCAGTAGATAATCTGGAAAAACTAGTAGAGAGTACATCAGAAAATTTACCGGTATTCACGTTAAAACAGGGAGCGCTATGAATAGCATGATTGCATTACTCATTTTGATTCCTCTGTGCGGATTTGCAGTGAGTCTGGTTGTTCCAAAAACAAATGAAAAATGGCTTGCCTTGATTTCTTTTAGTTCAATTGGCATTCACTTATTGCTGGCAATAGGTTTCACATTTTTTTGGTTATTGAACGGACATCATCCAATTAATATCAAAGAATTTTCAGTGTATTCAAATGAAGATTATAGTTTTTTTATTGATCTCTATTTTGATAAAATCACGGTAGTTTATTTGCTGGTTGGTTGTCTGCTTGCTTTTATGATTACCATTTACAGCAAGTATTACATGCATCGTGAAGAGGGGTATAAAAGATTCTTCAACACGTTATTGTTTTTCTACCTTGGTTACAACATCACCATTTTTTCAGGCAACTTTGAAACACTTTTTATAGGATGGGAAATTTTAGGAGTCTCATCGTTTCTCCTGATTGCATTTTACCGTGATCGTTATTTGCCGGTAAAAAATGCCTTCAAAGTTTTTTCAATTTATCGTGTAGGTGATATTGGATTGATTCTGGCCATGTGGTTAAGTCATCATTTATGGCATCACAACATAACCTTTCTTGAATTGAATAATCATGCTGAGGTTGGTTTGCATTTGCATGAACACACATGGGTTGCGCTGTTCATCACCTTGTTTGTGTTGCTTGCTGCCATTGTGAAATCTGCGCAGTTTCCGTTTTCATTTTGGTTGCCACGCGCC
This sequence comes from Crocinitomicaceae bacterium, assembly GCA_016708105.1. NCBI lineage: Bacteria > Pseudomonadati > Bacteroidota > Flavobacteriia > Flavobacteriales > Crocinitomicaceae > Crocinitomicaceae bacterium. The sequence goes on along the minus strand of JADJGJ010000001.1, from coordinate 107,704 downwards.
ATGGAAGGCCCAACTCCGTCAAGTGCAATTTTTTACAGTTCACTTTCCGTGCATATTGGTGTATTTATGTTGTTGCGCACGTTTCCTTTTTGGGAGCATTTGCCCGTGGCACGCATTCTGGTTTTTATGGTTGGTTTGATCACAGCTGTTCTGTCAACTTTTGCAGCCCGGGTGCAATCATCTGTGAAAGCGCAGGTAGCGTATTCATCCATTGCGCAAATTGGAATAATTTTCATTGAAATTGCGTTTGGATTTGAAATTCTTGCATTGATTCATTTTGCCGGAAATGCATTTTTAAGAACCTATCAATTGTTGGTTTCACCATCTGTAGTGACCTATTTAATTAGAGATCAATTCTACAATTTTCAACCGCGTGATGAAGTGAAGAACAAATTCTTTTCAAAGCGTATCATGAATACCATTTATCTGATGAGTTTGAAAGAATGGAGTTTAGATTCATTATCATTCTATTATTTGTGGGCACCTATGAAGCGAGTTGGAAATGCCTTACGTTTCATCAATCCAAAAACGGCGCTTGCTGTATTAGTACCACTCTTTTTTGCAGGCTGCGTTTTGTTGTATTATCAAAATGAATTTTCTGAATCAACAAGACATTTTTTCTCTGCACTTTTTAGTGGAATTGGTTTACTACTCAGCTTGAAAGCATTCATCAAAAGAAATGATGCACGCTTTAGTTGGTTGCTTTTATTTCAGAATCATTTTTGGATTGCCTTGGGGATTACTTTCAATGAACATTTCAGTTATTGGGACACGGTAGTATACCTAAGTGGCGTTCTAATTTCAGGTATAATTGGATACCTTGTGTTAGCCTGGTTAGGCAAACGTGAATCAGGATTATGTCTCAACAGATTTCAGGGACACGCCTACGAATATAAAAAAGCTGCTTTCATTTTTCTGCTTGCTTGTTTAGGCATGGCAGGTTTTCCAATAACACCTTCTTTCGTGGGGGAAGATTTAATATTTAGTCATATTGAAACGCATCAGGTTGTTTTGTTGGCCTTGGTTGCATTGAGTTTTGTTATTAACGGCCTTGCATTAATACGCATTTTTTCTCGCGTATTTATGGGGCAACATGTAAAATTGAATCATCCCGTTCCGGGACGATCAGCATAAACAAATAGTAATTATGAAAAAAACATTTTTAGGAGATTTACTTTCAGGATTGTCTGTAAGTTTTGCTGCGCTGGCATTAGGTGCGGCGTTTGGTGTCATGTCCGGTCGTGGTGCATTTGCCGGTATGATTGCGGCAGGTATCATTCCCATTATGACCGGTTTATTTGGTGGTACTCGCTTGAGTGTATCTGGCCCAACAGGTCCAATGACTGCAGTAAGTGCGGTTGTTGTGGCTTTTGCTTATGATAATTTTACCGGTGATAAATTATTGGCAGAACAATTCATCACGTTAGTTTTTCTAATGACGGCAGTTGGATTAATTATTGCCGGGGTTGTGCGATTGGGTAAATTAATTGAACTGGTACCCAAAAGTGTAATACTTGGTTTCATGAGTGGTATTGCCATGGTTATTTGGGTTGATCAATTTAAAATTTTATTCGGCCTTGGTGGCAAAGTGCAGCCGGGTGGTAATCCGATAATAAATTATGTGCTTGCATTTGGTACTTTTTTACTCATCATTCTTTTGCCTAAAATTTTAAAGTGGTTGAAAGTTCCTAAAAATATTGCACGTTTTGTTCCTGCTACTTTAACCGGAATTATCATCATGACTGTGATTACCGTGAGTATGAATTTTGGTGTTGAAAATATTTCTTTGGGTGCCTCGGTAGGTTCGTTTGGTGAATTTAAAAATCTGGTGATTTCTTATTTTCCTTCTTCAGATATTTTTACCTCAGAATATCTTTGGATGGCCTTGCCTTATGCGTTGCAATTAGTGGTACTGGGATATCTTGATTCATTGCTTACCGCATTGATTGTTGACCACCTCACCAAAGAAAAATCAAAATTAAATCAAGAATTAATTGGTCAGGGCATAGCAAATGGAGCCGCTGCAGTGTTAGGCGGAATACCCGGCGCGCAGGCAACGATACGTTCAGTACTAATTTATCAAGAGGGAGGACGAACAAGATTGGCACCAATCTTAGCAGGTGCATTCACTATTTTAGGTTTTCTTGTTTTTAAAGATTTATTGGTTCTGGTTGCCTCTTCAGTTTTTATTGGTGTATTGATTAAAGCAGCGCTGGATGTTTTTGAACGAGATTTTCTGGTTGCCTATTTCAAAAACAAGTGGTTTAAAAATCGTGAACGGAACATTCAATTTATTTTTATCATGTACACTATGTTGCTCACGGCTTTTTATGATTTGAATGTTGCCGTTATTAGTGCCACCGCATTGTTTTATATCTGCAGGGCCCTATTCAAAATAAAAGACATTGAAGATAGTTTTGCAGATGGGCAATCACATGATATCATCAGTGAAGAAGGGCTTGGTGACGGTGCAGAAAAATAAAGATCGGCCGGTGCGTGAGTTTTTATCACGCTACATATATAAGGCGTAAAAGATTTTTTTATAGCCTGATGCCTATCACACATACATCATCAATTTGCTCTAGGCTACCCATCCAATTTTCCAGCGTGTTGTTTAAGATTTCTTTTTGTTCACGCATAGATAACGGCGCAATTGTTTGGATTAATTCATTGAGTGCTTTATACCTGAATTTTTTTCCTTTGGGGCCGCCAAACTGATCAGCGTAACCATCGGTATAGAGGTATAAAATATCTCCGGGATTATACTGAAGAGAATAGGTTGTAAATCCTTCTTTTTTCTCACTCACACCAACAGGCATTTTATCTTTTTTCAATTCCATGATTCCGTTATTGGTAAACAGAAGCGGAGCATTGTTAGCTGCCGAATAGGTGATGGTTTTTTCTGCAGAATTAAAGCAAACCAATATTCCGTCAAATCCATCTTTTTGTCCGTCTTTTCCCAGATTTTCAGTCAAACGCAAACGGGCATGATTAAAAATTTCATGTGGTTCCAAAATATTTTTTTCAGTGATCGCTTCATTGATAAACGAGATGTTCAGTAAACTCATAAAGGCGCCAGGCACACCATGGCCTGTGCTATCACAAACAGCCAAATAAAATAGATCAGTGTTTTGCGATTGATGTTGGTTTTCTTCAGCAAATAATGATTCATCTAATTTTTTTGTTTGTCGCGCTGCGCTATTTCCTACCGCTATTGCCCAATAAAAATCTCCACTTACAATACTTTTTGGTTTGAATAATACAAAATGATCTTGCAAATGTTTTTGCAAAAGTTCTTCATGCGCCAGTAAGGTGAACTGTATTTTCTGCGCATAGTTTATACTGTCTACAATTTCCTTGTTTTTTTCTGCTAAAATTGTGCGGCTCTCGCTGAGTTCATTTTTGAATATGTAGACAACCCCAAGTGTAACAAACAACACTGAAAAAAGATTAATCATATAAATCACCATAGACATTGGAAATGGCAAGGCAGTTGATACATCGGTATTCATGCTCAGATACATTGAACACAGAAGACAGATTACCATGAATCCAACAAAAATGAATCCCTTTCTTATAGAAGGATAAAGCAAGACCGGTGGAACAGATATTACAACAAAGCCAAGATAAAAACCTGCCTCATGTCCGGTTAAAACTGAAATGAGTCCAAAAAAAAGTGCAACCAATAAAAACGTAAACACACGACCGATATTGATTCCAAACCACTTGTTGATAAAAATTGGAGCCGTAAAAATTAGGATACCCACCGCAAAAACAAGCGCCAACAAATGGTATCCCATGATGAAAAAAAACAAAGCATACGGCGCTACCACAGGTATTCCCAGAATACTTATTCCATTGAGCAAACGTATCTGCTCAGCCACAGCCGGAGGGGTTTCAGGTTTTATCCCATAACTCACCAGTGATAAAAATTTTTGTTTCATTCAGCAGATGGAATCTCCTTGTTTGATATTTTAAAACAAACATCGTCCTTTTTGTTGAATAAATATACAGAAAAGAGTTTTGAAATCAAGTCTAATTAAATAGTTGGGGCAGGTCGCGACCTGCCCCAACGCAATGGAATTCAATTTGCACCCCCGTTAAATACAAGATGCCATTGCATAATAACAGATAACGATTAATGTGATGATGAAAATTTCAAATCAGATTTATTCACACGATAAACAATCAGTGAATTTTGTAGTTGAGTTCAATAAAATATCAAGCAATAACCCGTCTTTTGAAAAGTGCCGGAATCAGCGCAGCAATTATAAACACCATGATGATGAGTGTTACAAAAAATCCTGCCTGCTCAAAAATTGGCGAGCTGAATTGAGGATCAGCATTAAAAATCATATCTAAAAAAGCAATAGTTGTCATTACACCAAAGACACAATATCCATAGAGTATAGAACTTTTGATTTCTCTTTTATAGCGGATACGGTTTAGAAGATATACACTGCATGCAGTAACCAAAGAGTACATGGTGAGATATGAAAACTGATCAGCATTAAATACATTTCCAAGTATTATAAGCAGGACACCACCAAAAGCACCAAATAGCAGTGCCAGCGGAAGTAATTTGTTGAGTTCTTTTTTCAGGTAATCCATATTGTTGTCCCTTTCTGTTTGTTTAGACGTTTGTAATTTGTGCGTAGTTGGTTTGTTTTGATCTTTTAAGACTTCTTTAACATTTACTTCTACCAAATTAACGCCCAATTTTCGCTTTTATTGGCGCTATTGATTCAACCGTACCTTCTACCGATTTAACCCCCGGCATTTTCAAATCAACGTAGACCAATCTTGTTTAATATGGATGTCATTTTGATTAAATGGTAACCGATTATGGCGATACAATTATTCGCAATTAAGCTCTATCAATCTGTTTTTGTGTTATTTACACGTTAATAAGTTTTGTGTTCCTTGGCTTATGAAAAAGAATGTCTGATAATAAATTCAATTACCTTTAGCGGCATATTTCACTCATCTTTGCATGATACATCCGGATACCGAATTGCGCTTTATAAGTCCTGAAGTTGGTTATGGCGTTGTGGCTAAAAAATTTATTCCTAAAGGCACCATCACATGGGCTATGGATAAACTAGACCGAGAAATCACCCCCGATGAAGCGGTTAAAATGGGACCTGCCTATCTTGAAATTCTTGACACCTATTGTTACCGTAATAACAAAGGCAATTTTATTCTTTGTTGGGACAATGCCCGTTTTGTCAATCATAGTTTCAATTCCAATTGTCTAACTACTGCGTATGAATTTGAAATTGCCATTCGTGATATTCAACCAGGTGAGCAACTAACCGATGATTATGGATATCTCAATATCTCAGAACCATTCAGAGGTATTGATGAAGGCACAAAACGCAAAGTGGTTTATCCTGACGATTTGCTTCGCTATGCAGATGTATGGGACAAAAAATTAATTGCCGGACTTGCTCAATTCAACGAGGTGCATCAACCGCTCAAAAAATTTGTTCAGGATACCATTCTGAAAAAAGTTGACCGCATTATCAAAGGAGAAGTAGAAATGGATTCAATTGCAACATGTTATTTTGATCCTTCAAAAAAATTAAAACGAGTTGGTGAAAGAGTAAACACCAATGGACAGTTGCAGAAGAAATAACACAACAATATCTCCATCTTGTAGCAATAAAACATTACTGATTCTATCATGTTTTCTTTCAGAAGCACTTGAATTTTGACGTTCGATGTTCTCAATTTATACCATTCTTTGTTTCCAATATTTGTGTTTTTCATCTCTTTTTTATAGATTTGTGATGATGACAATTTAAAGTACCACTTTAGTTTATCATGATAAAATAAAGTATCACTTTACTTTATCATGTGTTTTTTACTTAAGTTACGGCTTGATAAAATCGTCGGTAAATCAATACATATCTATGTTTCAAAGAAAATTGAATTTTGAGGATGCCGGCCGTGAGTCACTCTTTCTTTGGGGAGCACGACAAACCGGAAAAAGTACATTGCTGGGACAACTTTATCCAAATGTCCTGATTTTTGATTTGTTGCTTTCGGATGTTTATGAAAAGTTGCAGAGAAATCCAAAATTGATTCGTGAAATGGTTGCTGCTGATGACTCAATCAAGCAAATTATTATAGATGAAATTCAACGAATACCTGAACTACTGAATGAAATACACTGGCTTATTGAACATAAAAAAATACAATTCATACTCAGCGGTTCAAGTCCAAGAAAAATTATTCGTTCAGGTTCAAACCTTTTAGGCGGTCGGGCATTGCGTTATGAATTATTTCCATTAATCAGTGAAGAGATACCTGATTTTGATTTGATCCGAGCTATTAACCACGGTCTGTTACCTCGTCACTATTTGAGTGCACAACCTAAAAAACTCATTGCTGCCTACATTGGCAACTACCTGAAAGACGAAATTGTTAATGAAGCTAAAATCAGAAATGTTGCTCAATTTTCACAATTTCTTGAAGCGGCCGCTTTCAGTAATGGCGAACTTGTGAATTACAACAATATTGCCACTGACTGTGGGGTTTCATCTCCAACCGTGAAAGAATATTTTCAAATTTTACAAGATACTTTGATAGGGAGATTTGTTCCTGCATACCAGAAGAAACCGAAACGACGCGTAATCACAGCTCCCAAATTTTATTTCTACGATATTGGAATTGTCAATCATTTGCTGAGACGCTCTAAAATTCAACCAGGTTCTGAAATTTTCGGTAATGCCTTTGAGCAATTCATATTCCACGAAATAAATGCGCACAGCAGTTATTCAGGCATAGATTATCCAATTGCATATTGGCGCACAGCATCACAACTTGAGATTGATTTTGTATTGGGTAATCATGAAATTGCATTGGAAATAAAATCTACTGACAAAATAAGTGAACGTCATGCAAAAGGGTTAAATGCCTTCAGTGAAGAATACAAAGTCAAGCACTCCATTATTGTTTGCAATGAAACTGTACCCCGCAAAATTGGAAATGTACTAGTTCTTCCGTGGCGACAATTTATTCAAAAACTTTGGGCTGGAGATCTTATTCATTAATTCTACGTGGAAATAAAAATCACTCCTCCGATTTGGAAAAATGGTTAAAGCATAATACCACAAACCTCATGTCAAGTTTTTTCAAAAAAAAATACCGAACCAACATACGCTGATTCGGTATACTTCAAAATATATTTAATGAATTTATTCTTTCACCAATTTAAGTGATGACAATCCATTTTCATGTTGAATGTTTACGAAATAAACACCGGCAGAAAGTGCAGATAAATCAATTTCAGAAACTGCTTTTGAATACACTACTACTACTTCACCTGTGATGGTGGTAATAGTGATTAAACTTACTCCTTGCAGTTGTGTGATGCCTTGCAATTGAACTATATTGTTTGATGGATTTGGATATAAAGTAACCACACCATTTTCTGATTCTTCAACACCGGTATAATCAATCAAGAAACAAGCAGATGTATCAACACAACCTGCATCTGTAACCTCAACAGCAAAATTTCCATTGCTTGGTGAAGTGAATGATTGATTTGTACCTGATGCAATAACTGCGTATGCATTATTACAATCTAACCATTGGTAGCTTGCTGCAGCCAAGTCTGCCGTAAGGATAACACCGGTTTGTGTTACACCTGCATCAACTGTGATGATAGTTAAATCTACTTCAACAATTGAATCACAACCAGCCACTGATGTTAATGTGTCAATATAATTTCCGGTTGAATCGTAGGTGTTAGCACCAACAGTAATTGAATAACCTTCACATTCTGTTTGGTTGATGTAATTGTAATCAATGTGGAAAATTTCATAAACCATATCAATACCGTAGTCAGTCCATGGTCCGGCTTCAGTTGCAGCATACTTCGCATTATTACCATAGGTTCCGAGTGTGGTTGACTCCCAAAAGAAATAGGCTGATGTATTTACTGCCTGAAATGAAATCCAATAGATGGTTCCGCCGGGTCCACCACATAAATTGAATGGTGTTCCAATAGTACATAAATGCGCATTGATATTAAATCCATAATTAGTGCCGACATAATTTGTAGCTATTTCTGAAAGTGAGGCAGTGTATGATGATACGATTGTTCCGGGCGCGCCGGCGTTATCATTAAAAACGGTGATTTCCATTGCTGACAAATCAGCCACGTTATCAGTAAAAAAATACGTCAAAACTTGATTGATATACCAACATTCTCCATCAGGAACAATAAAATTTTCTGCAATAACATAGTTGGTAGATGTACTGCTTAGATACCCATTTTCAAAAGCATTCCCTTCTTGCACATAACTGCAAGCGTTATAGGTTTTTGTCTGAACATCAGATTCAGTAACCGGGTTATTCACAACACCGGAAACATCTGTCACCGCTTGTTGAGCAGAAACTGAAAGCGCAACAAAGGCGCTCATAGAGAGTAGAATTTTTTTCATAAATTTTTTCAATTATTTCAGCACGAAGGTAAGAAACGCCTTCGATAAAGCGGTGAATAATGATGAACAGCATTGGATATAAGTCAATCCTGTTGATGTTTGTTTGTTTCTTCACAAAAAAAATACCGAACCAACATACGCTGATTCGGTATTCATCAAAAAGTATTTTACTCAAATTATTCTTTCACCAATTTAAGTGATGACAATCCATTTTCATGTTGAATGTTTACGAAATAAACACCGGCAGAAAGTGCCGATAAATCTATTTCAGAAACTGCTTTTGAATACACTACCACTACTTCACCTGTGATGGTGGTAATAGTGATTAAACTTACTCCTTGCAGTTGTGTGATGCCTTGCAATTGAACTATATTGTTTGATGGATTTGGATATAGGGTAACTACACTTTTTTGTTCATTACCCAAACCACTATCGTCTAACAAATAACACGCTGAAGTATCAACGCATCCACCATCCGTTACTTCTACCGCAAAGCTACCATTCACTGCTGAGGTGAATGATTGATTAGTTTCAGAAGGAATAACTGCATAGGCATTATTACAATCTAACCACTGATAAGATGCTCCGCCCAAATCAGCATTGAGTGTAAAACCAGATTGCGTTACGCCGGCATCAACATTGAATATAGTTAAATCTACTTCAACGATAGAATCACAACCATCTATTGATGTCAAAGTATCTACATAAAAACCTGTTGAGTTATACACATTGGTTCCCACAGTAACAGAAAATCCTTCGCACTCTGATTCAATGATGGTTGTTTTGAGTGCATAACCTAATTCAAAAACAAAGTTATCAGCAACTTCCATTGTCCATGGTCCGGCAGGTGTTGGAGCATTCACACCATTGTTTCCATAAGGTGATCCGGTATTTACCGTTTCCCAATAAAAATCAGTTGAACTGGTAGTATTCACAACCTGAGCTGAAAACCAGTAGGTACTGCCACCTGAAAGAACGATGTCATTATCAAGCGTCATTACATATTTATAAATACTCAAACCAAAATTGGTTCCCAAAAAAGTCATAGTAAAGTCTACCGGTAAAATAGTGTCAGCACCAAGTATTGAACCCGGTAATCCCGTATTATCTGCATAGAAATTCAGAATTATGGCCGTTGCATTTGCCGGGTCATAGGTAAAAAAATTGGCTTGCACTTCATTAATCAACCAATTCTCTCCAGCAGGAATAGCAAAATCATCTGCTGAAACAAGTGGGAACAGCACATTGCTGACACGTCCGTTTTCGAATGCGTTGTTCTCTTGCAAATACGAACAACTTGCATAGGTTTTTTGCTGTGAAACAACAATAGCCTCAGAAGGCTGTGCACTAGTTTCTGACAAACTTGTACTCTGTTGCGCATAAAGCGAGAGTACACCAATAGCAGAGAGTGTGAGTAGAATTTTTTTCATAAGATCGTTTAAATTATTTAAAGACAAAGTTACGGAGTGCATTAGATGAAACCGTGACTTTTGACGATGAATACGTGATATAAATCAACCATTTTACAATTCAATTGATTTTTCACAAAAAAAATACCGAACCAACACATGCTGATTCGGTATTCTTCAAAATATATTTAATGAATTTATTCTTTCACCAATTTAAGTGATGACAATCCATTTTCATGTTGAATGTTTACGAAATAAACACCGGCAGAAAGTGCCGATAAATCTATTTCAGAAACTGCTTTTGAATACACTACCACTACTTCACCTGTGATGGTGGTAATAGTAATCAAACTTACTCCTTGCAGTTGTGTGATGCCTTGCAATTGAACTATATTGTTTGATGGATTTGGATATAAAGTAACCACACCATTTTCTGATTCTTCAACACCGGTATAATCAATCAAGAAACAAGCAGATGTATCAACACAACCTGCATCAGTAACCTCAACAGCAAAATTTCCATTGCTTGGTGAAGTGAATGATTGATTTGTACCTGATGCAATAACTGCGTAAGCATTATTACAATCTAACCATTGGTAGCTTGCTGCAGCCAAGTCTGCCGTAAGGATAACACCGGTTTGTGTTACACCTGCATCAACAGTGATGATAGTTAAATCTACTTCAACAATTGAATCACAACCGGCCACTGATGTTAGTGTATCAATATAATTTCCGGTTGAGTCGTAGGTGTTAGCACCAACAGTGATTGAATAACCTGCACATTCTGTTTGGTTGATGTAATTGTAATCTTTGTGAAAAATTTCCATCACCATGTCATAACCAAAAAGAGACCATGGCCCGGCTTCATCCGGTGCAGAATAACAATTGTTGGCGTAGGTAGTCAAATAAGTACACTCCCAGTAAAAACTTGCCGACGAACAAACTACTTGAAATGAAATCCAATATTTAGTTCCGCCAACACCACCACAAAGTGTATAAGGGGAAGATAAACTAATAAAATGGTGATCAATGTTGAGCCCATACGCAGTTCCATCATATACCGAATTGATATCGGCAACAGGTATTGTTTGTAAAGCAATTAATGTTCCCGGTGCTCCGGCAGCATCATCATAAATTGCAACATCAATGGCAGTCATGTCAGCTAGATTGTTTGTAAAGAATGAAGCCATCACTTCATCAATATACCAACATTCACCATCAGGCACAGTAAAATCTTCAGAAATCACGGTAGCAAAAAGGGTACTGCAACCATAACCTTGTTGGTAGGAATTTCCTTCCTGCACATAACTGCAAGCGTTGTAGGTTTTTGTCTGAACATCAGATTCAGTAACCGGGTTATTCACAACACCGGAAACATCTGTCACCGCTTGTTGAGCAGAAACTGAAAGCGCAACAAAGGCGCTCATAGAGAGTAGCATTTTTTTCATAAGTAGTCGTTTATTTTTTTGCAAAGGTAATCAAGGAACAGGAACGATCACCCATAAGTTCATTAATAGACTGTTATTGTTTATGAATGGGGGGGTGAAAGAATAATACGAAACGCTAACTATGCTTTACCTTGATATACATATTCAATAAACCAATTTGGAATTTTTCTATCGAAATCAGTTATTCTAACAATATTTCCAGGATCAACAAACGCAACTAATTCATAATGTTCTCCCGAGTTATCAAAAAGGTATGATCTATAGCTTGCCTTGATTGCAGAAATTAAAAGTCTCATGGTTTTATAGTATCTCTTAGAAACAAGATTTTCAGGAACACTATGTCCACCTTTTTGCACTCGCAATTTCACCCTGTCGATGTTAATTTTTGGATCTTCCGTGGTAATGAAATAGAGATAAACTCGATATCCGTTCTCCTTGGCTACACGCATTATCTCTAATTTAGATGGACGCGAAAATACTGTTTCAAAAGCAAAACTTACTCCGGCTTTCAATAATTTATTCCTAATGAATGCAGCAACGTCAGCAGCTAGATAAGAATTGACTTGTCCAGAAAATTGTATTCTATTGAAACGAATTTTAAATTGCTTATAAATATTCGGAGATTTCATTTTAGTTGGAGACATTCCTGATTCAGAAACAAAAAATTGCAGTTCTTCTGTGTTGGCAGAAATTTTATAATCTTTCAAATTTAAAAACCCCTTTTCTACTAAAGACTTTTCAATTTCATCTGCGTTAACAAAAACTCCAATTTTTATTCGTTTGTCAGTTGGATTTTTAAGCTCCTTTGAAAGAAGAGACTACCCAGAGCCGTTCGGTCCGGCATAAATTCTGAGTCGCTTATGTTGTGATTTACTCAAGACGAAATTCTCGTTTATAAATACGTCTTTTAGATCGTGGAAGTCTTTTTACGAATTCTTTCGAACCATCCGGGTGTACCCTGTAAATGATTCCATCAATTTCATACACAACTGAGGTGTCCAATGCTTTAACTTCCTGTTGCGCTTTGAGCGAAGCGTTTATAGCTGCACCAACAATTGCAGCAAGAATAGAACGATCACTTTTTCCGGTCAACATGGCTCCAAGTGCGGCGCCTATTAATCCTCCGGCAATTGCATCTTTAATTATTTCATCTCTATTTTGATGCGGCATAACCCAAAGGTACAAAAAATGAAAGAGTCTTCAATACTAAATCTTGTATGGTTCATGTCCCATGTTTTCTGATAGAAAAACCTAAATGAATTGAGATTCTCGACAAAACGCTCTTGCAACTCCGTAAAATAATTCATGGTGTTACCGCTTTTGAAACGCTCATCATTCAGCGTAAAACCTTTGATGATGTATTCTTTTAATCGCTGCGTTGCCCAAATACTAAATTGTTTGCCTTGAGCTGATTTCACACGATAACCAACAGAGATGATTACATCCAGATTATAATGTTTAACCTCCTTCTGTTGCGTTTTATCAGCAATGGCACCATGTTGAGTGATTGTTCGGAAATTCCGAACAATCACTTCTTCATTCAATTCTCCCTCTTCAAAAATATTTTTGATGTGTTCACTAATTGTTGCTTTGGATTTTTGAAACAATTCACAAAGTTGCGCCTGTGTCAACCAAACAGTTTCATCAACCAAAGTCACATCCAATTTGATGTCTCCTTGTTGGTTTTGATATAGTAGCGCTGGTCATTTTTATTTTAAAAACTTGCGGTTTTCAACAGATTGCAACAAGGTCATTTGTTTAATGGCAATTTGATTTAGTTTAATTAATCTATCTTTTTGAGAAAGTTTTTCATTGATCAAAAGCGCGTTGATATTTTCTAAATTTGATAGACAAATTAGTTCATTGATGTGTGCATAATCTCTTATGTTTCCTTTCAGTGATTTGTTTTCATCACGCCATTGCTTAGCGGTTTTTCCAAAAAGTGCCATGTTCAATACATCTGATTCACTGGCATAAATATCACTGAAGCCTGCTGCGCAGTAATTTCATTCGGAATCAAATGTTCCTTAATGGCATCTGTGTGAATGTGATAATTTACTTTGGCTAATTCACGTTTTGCTGACCAACCTAATTGTTTTTGTTCTTCTTCTTTTAATCGTTGGAATTCTTTAATGAGGTATAATTTGAATTCTATTGATACCCAACTTGCAAATTCAAAGGCAATATCAATATGCGCAAACGTACCGCCGTATCTTCCGGATTTTGAACTAATGCCCCGTGCGTTGGTTGTCTCAATCCACTTTTTTTGGTGTCATTACAAAACTGTTTAACCCTGACTCTTTTCTAAACCCGTCGAATTCGACGGGTTTAAAATCCGGGTTATATAGTTGCTCCCAAAAACCTAACAATTCTATTGTATTTCGGTTTCGTAACCAGTTTTTTATGACGTCATCACTATGATTTGGATTTTTATATTTCGCTATATCTGTTAGCGAAATATATTCCTTTTGACTTATCAACTGAAACCCAATATCTAACCCAAGCGCGTACAATTTTTTACTCTTACTTTTCCAATTACTTGAAAACAATGTTTTGTGATTGCGTTTTCTCTTCGGTTGAAGTTTGCAATTCAGAAATGGGAATTGCTATTGCGTTTTGATGAAATAAAATTAAATAAAATTTTGACTATATTCTATTAAATAAATTTCTTTGCTTTGCTTTTTTCAATCTGCACTGCTACCAATTCAGATTGCTCAGGATGAATGACGGAAAATAATGGATTTCCTTGGATTGAATCCCAAATCTCATGTTCCTTTGAATCAATTTCCATCGGTTCTTCACCAATTACGTAGAATTTATTTTCTGAAATTTTCTTATTGTGTTCTAGCGTTAGCAGTGTGATCAGATTTATATAATGACTGATTGTGTTGTCTAACGTAAGGTGTGAATTTGTGAAATCAAGTGTTCTGGCACCAACAAAAACTCCATTCTTTCCGATACAATCCATGTCAAATGAATAATGCAACGTATTCAATACACTTGAATCTAATTTTACATGTGTATGAACTTTATCTTTGACACGCTCAATCAGCTTTTCTTCTACAATTTCCATAATTGCAGATTTCTTTTTGTGCGTTTGTTTTTTAATCTTCGTTTTTTCAATTAATGATTCGAAAAGGAAGGTCAGATTGTCTTCATTCATTAAACCTTTAAAGACATTGGACTTACTCAACTGTAATAATCCGCTTGAATAATTACTGAGGTAATCCAAATAAGACTCATCAAAAACGTATTCTTTTTTGAAGAGTGTTTTCAAATCTCGTTGATGAATTTTGTTTAGTTCATTTACCTTTTGAACAAGTTGTTTGCAGAAGAAATCAATCAGCGATGGTTCAACTAGTTTTTTTGCAAGCAATTTTCTGTTCTCAGAAAAATGAATCACTGCCTCATTTTTATCAAAGGCTAACAAGCCAATTGAAAATGAATCTCCCGATGATGTGTTCGGGCTAATTTTTAATATGCTGTAGTAAAATTTCATTTTTTGATTCTTGAAAGAAAATCGTTAAACACTTGTTCGTTTCTTTCCTTGTGAAAAAGGAATGTTTGCAAATTCAACCTTTCGTCTTTACTCAACGGAATATGAGGTTGAATGGTTTCAATTATTTCATCAAATTTTCCCTGACATTTCTTTATACAAATGTAAAACAATTCAGGTTGCAAATCAATCCATTTGTTGGTGGGCTTCGCCATTTTTATGATTTGACGAGCTATTTGCGAATATAATACTATCATTAAAGGCGTTAATGACACTGTAAGTTTTTGCATTGTAAGAGTTCTTCAAAATTTCTTTATCAACTTTTACCAAAGCAATTTCAGGTGAATGAAATCCCCATAACTTTAAAAAGTGATGAGCCAAAATTTCATTGTAAATGGAATAATCAAATCGATCTGGACGTTGTGGTTTAATGACATATTTTTTGCGGTCATCCGCAAGTATCAAAACTGGCTTATGACCCTCTGTTTTGAAATCTTTAGAATAGGCAACAGCATTAACCCGTTTCATTTGTTTTTTCTTTTCTTCAATGACTTTGGTTCTGCATCAATTCCAATTTCTGACAACTCATTTTTATCCGAATCACCCCTCAACGCCTCCCTCAAAACCTGCTGCAATAATTTTTCATTGGTTGACTGACTTTCTTTAATACTTGTTTCCAAAGCATCACAGCATTTCATCAACTCATCTAATTTTTGAACGATGCGGGTTTGTTCCGCTAAAGGTGGAAGCGGAATTAAAATATCTTTTAATGCTGCGATACCAATATTTGCTTGATTTGCAGCACCAGTTGATGAATCGAATACAACTTGAAGTAATCTAACATCCTTTAGAGTTATATTGATGTACTTATTTGCAATGAAAGAACCAAAGCGAAAGCAAACCAACACGTTGGTTTAGAAAGAGAGTTTTTGTTTCTAAATCAGATTGACTTAAACATAAAGTGAATAAATAATCCCTTTTAGCTCTCGTACCAGTCATTGTGATTAAGATATCTCCTTCTATTAGTTTTGCTCGAATGGCCTCAAAAGCATAATTATCATCAATATATACTGGGGTCGTTTCCAATACAAGTTGATTGGGTTTTACATTTCCTAACCTAATAACTTGATTTGGAGTTTCTGTTTTTGAATAACGGGTGCTGTCAAAAGCAAAACCGCCCAAAAGTTCTGTGCATAAATCCCCCAACCGACACCAAACCCAATTCTCCGGAATTTCAAATGGAATTTCTTCGGGTTTAATAGGCGGCAATTCTTTTTCCTTTTTTAGTTTCTTCTCAGCAATCAACTTTGCCTTTTCAGCTTTTATTTTTTTGAGCAGCTCACTGGTGGGTTCTCCCGATAGCTTTTGGGATTTGTTTTGTGGAACCAATTTGCCTTGAACAGCATCTTGCAATAATTGCTGGCGGAGTTTTTTTACGAGGGCTTGTTGGTGGGTGAGTTCGGTGGAAATCTCTCCTCCATTTTTTTCCAATAATTGAATATTTGAAATTAATTTTCTTTGAGTTTTGATGTCAGGCAACAAAATTTCCAATTCAAATAGTTCAGCAGTATTAATACGTTGTGTTGCAACGCCTGAAGCAATTTTAGCCAATTCTAAATAAAAATTTCCTTGTTTAAAAAAGTAGAAAAGAAATTCTGGCAAACAGGATTTGTCAACATCAAAAGCCGGTAAATCTGAACTACTTTCAAACCCATCTAGCTCTTTTGGTACAATACCAAATGCACCTTTATGGAAATTTTGTTTACCATAAATGAATTGTCCAGCTTTTCTCAAATATTGTTTTGTGGCACCTTCAACTTCATTTTCCAATCCTCTTTTTTCAACACCAAGTACCTTCAACTTAACTTTAATTCTGCGATCCGGATTTGGGTTTTCTGAAATGACTTTACTCTCAGTTAGTAAATCACCCAGTTTTACTTTTTGCCAACTCATTTTATTGCTTGCTTAAGTTGATTCAATAGTTTGTGACTTTTCTCAAAAGAGGCATTAAGCATTCCAATTAGATCTGAACTGTTGTATTCTTTTTCTTCTTCGGGCTTGGTTGGATTTTTAATATCCAAATCATACCCACGTTCAATAATGGTTTTGATATTTACTTTCCAAGCGATGTCACTTTCTTTGCGTTTGTTCCACCATTTTTTGATGGGTTCAAATTCTTCAACACGAATAGGTCTTGTTTTATTGTAGGCTTTATACCCTTCAGGCATGCGGTGTTCATAATACCAGATGTCTTTGGTTGGTTTTCCTTTCTCAAAAAATAGAAGATTGGTCGCTACTGTTGCATAAGGTTGAAAAACAGAATTGGGCAAACGGATAATGGTGTGCAAATTACAATCTTCCAATAATTTTTGACGCACGCGTTGTTTAACACCATCACCAGTTAAAGAGCCATCTGGTAAAACAATTCCAGCACGGCCGCCCTTTTTTAAGAGGTGAATCATCAATATCAAAAACAAATCAGCACTTTCTTTAGTGCGGAAAGTTTGTGGAAAATTGGTTTCGTTGTTATTGGCTACAATGCCACCAAAAGGTGGGTTTGCCAAAATAAGATCTACTCTGTTTTTTTCAGTAAAATTACCAAGGGGTTGATCTAATGCGTCACCAAATCTGATATTAGGTACTTCAATATCATGCAAAATTAAATTGGTAGTGGCTAACAAATACGGCAATGGTTTGTATTCCCAACCGGCAATATTTTGTTCAATGCTTTTTCGGTCTTTTACATTTTTTACTTGCTTTTTTAAATGCTCAATGGCGCAAGTTAAATAACCACCGGTTCCACAAGCAGGGTCTAATATTTTTTCACCCAACTGCGGGTCTAAAATTTCAGTAATAAATTGTGTGATGGCGCGAGGCGTATAAAACTCACCACTTTTACCGGCGCTCTGCAATTCTTTTAAAATGGTTTCATACAATTCACCAAAAGCATGGCGGTCTTTGGCAATGTTAAAATCAATTTCATTCAGTTTGTTCAACACCTTGCGGATATTGATTCCGCTTTTCATGTAATTGTTATTGCCGTCAAAAACTTCACGCACAATCACCGCGCGCTGATTACCTGAACTTAAATCAATGTTGCGCAAAGCAGGGAATAATTGACGGTCAACAAACTCCAGCAATTCATCACCGGTCATACCTTCATCATCACCTGCCCAATTGCCTTTTTCTTTTACCCAATGAAATTTATCCGGGATGGGTGATTTGTATTTGTCATCTAACAACTCCAACTCTTTGTCTTTATCTGAGAAAATTTTCAGAAAAAGCATCCAGCCTAATTGTTCAATGCGTTGCGCGTCACCGTTAAGGCCGGTGTCTTGCCACATGATGTTTTGAATTGATTTTATTATGCCTGATATGTTGCTCATTTTATGTCTTTTGTATTGCTTAAATTTTAGGTCGCCGGTAATCAGGGACGTTTATTTTTTGTTCATTAATCACATGACCGTCACATAAATGAACATTGATTATCAATGACTTACGAATTGTTTAACTGCGTTAGTCACATGACAGTCACATAAGATTATAAATTTTTCAGGGATTTATTTTCCATAACAATTCACTTTTCCAGTTGTTAGTAAAGCCCATGTATTGCTTGGGTACTTTTGGATATTTATCTAACAAGTTAGACACCTTTAATGCAAAACTGTTTCCTGGGCTCACTGATTTTAAGAGATAAGCGATCATACAAAGCGAAATATAAATCCTGTTGTTTCTATCAGGTGGTGGTAGTTCTCTCAACCATGGTTGTTTTGAGTTTTTAGGCAGAATTGGTGTTCTGGGAATTTTACGATTCCATAAACGCATGTGATGTGCGCAGGTATTTCTTACATAAGAAAGTGAATCAAGCCAAGATTCAAAAACATGTTCATCCAATCCAAAGTGGGTTGCTACATTTTTACGGGCATTACAGTTTTTTAAATTTTTGAACAACATGGAAAGTTGCCCAAAGGAAATTAACTCTAATGCCATCCATGCCGGCGGGTTTGCGGGTTTAGTGTATTTAGAGCGATAATGTTTAATGAAGACCTCGCTAGTCTTGTCCATTTCATCAATAAGAATAGTTTGAAACTTATAAAAATAGGTGTCCTTGCCGCGGTAAAGTGCTTTATCTTCATACCAATTATTACCGTAATCAAGACAATAATTATAAATCAGAGTTGTGCGCATCGCTATTTCAATGCGTTCCAATTCGTCAAAAATTATTAATCTAAGTTTTCTGTCAAAAATGTATGTATCAATAGCGGTTTCAAACGTTGTTCCTTCAATAAATAAATGATCTGTCTTCGGATTTTCCAGAAGCGTGTACCAATATGCGCTTAATCTATAATAGCTAATATTCGAAAGATATTCCTTTGCTTTAGCGTCGTTGGATATTATCATGCCTCGCTCTTTGAGAAGGTCAATTTGGTCATCTAAAGTAAAGGCTGATTTTTCAAATTCCATGATTGTATAAAATGAAAAGACCCGTCCTGGTGCGCTGATCTTACGAGAAGCGTGACGGGTACTGTTGAGACAAATATAAAGCATTTTTTTTCACGCTGTCATTTTTTTCATATTATTTTAAACCAACCTTAGTGAATAAAGCTGTTTAAAGCCTTAATAGACTTCTTGTTTTAAGCAATTTTGTAAAGTTCATTTTCCAACTCTTTTACTGCTTCCAAATATTTTTCTTTACTTCCAAACTGACTAATTATTTCCACCGGTGTTCCAAATTCATCAAATGGATTTACACGCAAAACTTCAATGCTCTCGATATTGGTAATACCTTCATCAGCGTATTTATCTAGCAATGCTTCTAATACTTTGCGGGCTTGATCACCGTACTTTGTAAAGTAATTTCGTTTTTTGACCTTAGTGGCGCGTTCCTTTCTGCTCAGCGGTGGTTGATCATATGCAACATGGCAAATCAGGTCAAACAAATCAACCTCCTTATTGACTGCTTCATAAAGTGCATCCACCATTACACCCTGCTCCATTAGCTCAGCTATAATTGCCTCTTTTTTATCTTCTGAATTCCACTTTAAAAGAAAATCATCAAGAGACTTGTATTGCTTTTGAACAAGATCTCTGGTATGCTCTTTCAAACTGGTTGTTATGGGCTTACCATTTTGGTCAAAATACAATTCGCGACTTACCAAGACCGACACATCTACCCCATTCACGTATACTTTTTGTCGGTTATCCGTCATTACCGGTCGAGCAGTATTTGTCGGATAACGTATTTGGGGCGCTAAAATCTGAAGCTCCTCACCAGTTTCTTCATCTAGCACGGGTATTGTCTGATTTTCTTCTTCGCTTACAATTTCATTCAGCGGTGTTTCTTCATTGACTGGTTTTACTCTAAGCGGCTCTCCATCAAAATGAGGATCTGCAAAAAGGTCGGTTGCATTTCTAAAATCCAGCAGGGTGAAATACATTTTACCATACTCTTCATTAATCCTGGTTCCGCGTCCAACAATTTGTTTGAACTTGGTCATTGAATTAATGTTTGCATCCAGCACGATAACTTTACATGTTTGTGCATCAACCCCTGTTGTCATCAATTCCGATGTTGTAGCAATCACCGGATATTTTTCTTCGGGATTAATAAAATTATCCAATTCCCTCTTTCCTTCATCGTTATCTCCTGTGATCTGCATCACGTACTTGTAATTCTCCGACACCAAATCTGCATTATGGCGAGCAATGGCCGAACGCATGCGTTCGGCGTGATCGATATCGACACAGAAAATGATGGTTTTAGCAAATCTGTCATAACCTTTGAGGAACTCAGTGACCTTTCTGGCAACTACATCTGTCCGTTCTTCAATGACCAAATGCTTATCGAAATCTTTGCGGTTATATATTCTGTCTTCAATTGTCTGACCATGTTTATCAAATTTATTTTTATCTGGCCGCCAACCTTCAGCGTCTACATTCAGTTGAATTCTAACCACACGATATGGCGCTAAAAATCCATCAGAAATTCCTTGCTTTAAACTATAGGTATAAACCGGATCTCCAAAATATTCACTGTTGCTTGCTTCATAAGTTTCACGAGGAGTAGCTGTTAAACCAATATGTGTTGCACTTTGGAAATAAGTTAAAATTTCTCGCCAACTGCTATCTTCTTTTGAACTGCCACGGTGACACTCATCGATAATTATCAAATCAAAAAAGTCTGGAGAAAAATCTTTGTAGGCATCTTCAATACCGGGTTCGTTATTTGTTAAACCTTGGTATAATCCCAAAAATATTTCATACGCCTTGTCAGAACTATCAATCCCTTTTTTTCTATTTGAAACCAGTTCATCTTTTCCATCTTTAGACCCAACGACTTTCTTTTTGATAATGGTCATCTTATCTCTGAAATACTTAAAGTCTCCTTTTCTTGTTTGATCAATTAAAGCAGTTCTGTCTGCCAGAAACAAGATTCGCTTTTTTGCTCCACTTTTCCAAAGTCTGTGAATGATTTGAAAAGCCGTATAAGTTTTACCTGTACCAGTAGCCATTACCAGCAGTACACGGTTTTGGCCCTTTGCAATTGCTTCAACAGTCCTATTTACAGCAATTTGTTGGTAGTAGCGCGGTGACCGTCCAGAACCATCTGAATAATAATCTTGCGAGACAATTTTTTCAGTTTCAGCGGTGGTGATGCCTTTGTATTTTTTATAGCGTTCCCATAAAACTTGCGGACTTGGAAATTCATCTAATGAAATTTCACGTTCAAGATTTTCAGAAGTCTCAGTTCTGTCATGAAATAAAAATCCATCCCCGTTGCTGCTGAACACACAAGGAATATCTAAAATCTGTGCATAATCCAAGCCTTGTTGTATTCCAGCCCTAACAGAATGTTTGTTGTCTTTTGCCTCAATAATCGCAATTGCAATATTGGGTCTATAATAAAGAATGTAATCGGCTCTTTTCCGTTTGCCCCGGGCGGTTAATTTTCCTTTCACATAAATCCTACCGTCAGTAAACGAAACCTCTTCCAGTATTTGAAGCTGATTATCCCAACCTGCCTTGATTAAGGCCGGGGTGATAAACTTGGTGCATATATCTCTTTCTGAAAGACTTTTTTTATCCACAAATTGAATTTATTTCATCTAAAATAAGCATAATGTGTAAAATCCAACTATTTATTCACTCAAAATATACCATCAACAATGATATACACAAACACTGGGTAAACTATTCAAATGGATTTCATAACTAACAGTTTTCAAAATGCCATAACTAGTATTCTCAAAACTTACACCATATAAATAGAAAACATCCCCTATCTTTGCATCCCATGAACGTTTCTGAGTTTCGTTCAGCTTACGCAAAAAGTGAAAAAGTGAGAATGATCTGTTCTCACTTGGCGGCGCATTGTCCAAAAATTAGTTTGCAGGGTTTGGCGGGTTCAGCTAAAACGGTGATTGCTGATGCGGTGATTCAAGAGCTTGGCGGGAATCATCTTTTCATTCTGCCGGATAAAGAAGAAGCTGCTTTTTTTTATAATGATTTGCAGAATTTGGATCATTTGAATCAGGGTATTTTATTTTTTCCGCATAGTTATAAAAGACCTTATCAAATAGAAGAGACTGATAATGCCAACGTGGTTTCACGCGCTGAAGTGTTGGAGCGTATCAACCGAAACGCAGCTGCAATTATTGTGACATATCCTGAAGCATTATCTGAAAAAGTAATCACCAAAAAACAATTTGCCAAAAGTATTCTTGAAATAAAACAAGGCGGAAATTATTCGATTGATTTTATCAACGAACTGCTCATTGAGTATGATTTTGAGAAAGTAGATTTTGTCTACGCACCCGGACAATTTGCCGTGCGCGGTGGTATTGTTGATGTGTTTTCTTTTTCAAATGATGAGCCCTTCAGAGTTGAGTTTTTTGGAGATGATGTAGATACCATTCGCACGTTTGATCCGGTGAATCAATTGTCTGTGAAAACGGTTAATCGCTTTACGGTTGTTCCAAATATTCAGCATCAAAAAACGGAAGAGGTGCGTGAAAGTTTTCTGCATTTTATTCAGCCACAAACCACCATTTGGATTAAAGATGTTGACCTCATCTGCGGCTTAATGGAAAAAGCATATTTGAAAGCAACTGAGGCATACAATCAATTGGCAGAATCACCGGTGAAACATTCTCCGCCGGTTGATCTTTTTTTAGATCAGCATCACTTGCTTGATCAATTGAAAAAATATGCTTTAGTTGAATACAGTGATCGTCCGGTATTGAGTGAAACGGCTGTACACTTCAACTGCGGCATGCAACCAAGCTTCAATAAAAATTTTGATTTGCTGATTGAAGATCTTACAAACAGAAAAAAAGCAAAGTTTATCAACTTCATCATTTCAAGTCAGCCCAAACAAATTGAACGCCTTTACTCTATCTTCAAAGATTTAAAAGCAGATGTAGAATTCAGCATGCTCACCATTGCTTTGCATGAGGGTTTTATTGACAACGAAATGCGTTTTGTTTGTTATACTGATCACCAAATTTTTGAACGTTATCACCGCTTCAGATTAAAAGAAGGATACCGTAAAAATCAACAAGCATTAACGCTGAAAGAAATTTACAATCTTCAAAAAGGAGATTTTGTAACACATATTGATCATGGCATTGGTCGTTTTTCAGGTTTAGAAATTATTGATGTGAATGGCAAGCCGCAAGAGGCTATTCGCTTAGTGTATAAAGACAATGATGTATTGTATGTTTCAATTCACTCACTGCATCGTATTTCAAAATATTCAGGCAAAGACGGCACCGAGCCAACGATGAATAAAATTGGATCACAACAATGGAGTAATGCTAAAAAGAAAACCAAATCTCGCGTAAAAGAATTAGCGTATGATTTAATTAAATTGTATGCTGAAAGAAAAAAAGAAAAAGGTTTTGCCTTTGCGCCTGATACGTATTTACAGAATGAATTAGAAGCATCGTTCATTTATGAAGATACGCCTGACCAGTTAAAAGCAACCCTGGCAGTGAAAGAAGATATGGAGTCAGAAGCGCCTATGGACAGGCTAATTTGCGGTGATGTGGGATTTGGAAAAACTGAAGTTGCCATACGCGCTGCATTCAAAGCCGCAACAGATGGAAAACAAGTTGCCGTGTTGGTACCAACTACCATTTTATCTATACAACATTACAAAACTTTTAGCGCGCGCTTGAAAGAATTTCCGGTGAGGGTTGAGTATATCAACCGCTTCAAATCACAGAAAAAAATTACAGAAACTTTAAAAGCTTTAGAAAAAGGCGAAATTGATATCATCATTGGAACGCATGCTATAGTTGGAAAGAATGTAAAGTTCAAAGATCTTGGTTTAATCATTATTGATGAAGAGCAAAAATTTGGTGTGGGTGTAAAAGATAAATTGAAAACCATGCGCACTTCAGTTGATACCTTAACGCTTACTGCTACGCCCATTCCACGCACCTTACAATTTTCACTGATGGGTGCAAGAGACTTGTCAGTAATCAATACACCGCCACCAAATCGTCAGCCGGTTGAAACTGAAATTATCGGCATGAATGAAGAGGTGATTCGTGATGCCATAACATACGAAGTTCAACGCGGCGGTCAGGTATTTTTTGTACATAACCGCATTCAAAATATTCATGAAATTGCAGGCATGATTCAACGACTTTGCCCCGGCATTCGGTTGGCTGTTGGACATGGTCAGATGGATGGTGAAAAATTAGAAGACATCATGACCGGTTTTATGGAATACGAATACGATGTCTTGGTTGCAACTACCATCATTGAATCAGGTATTGATGTTCCAAACGCAAACACGATCATCATCAACAACGCGCAGACATTTGGCATGAGTGATTTACATCAAATGCGCGGACGTGTAGGGCGTTCTAATAAAAAAGCATTTTGTTATTTAATCACGCCGCCCATGCATCATTTGCCGGCTGATTCAAGAAAAAGATTAGAGGCCGTTGCGCATTTTTCAGATCTGGGATCGGGCTTTAATATTGCCATGCGAGATTTAGATATTCGCGGAGCAGGAAATTTATTAGGTGGAGAACAGTCAGGCTTCATCAATGATATCGGTTTTGAAATGTATCAGAAAATTCTGGCAGAAGCTATTCAAGAATTGCGTGAAAATGAATTTAAAGATTTGTTTGATGCCGATCCTGATGTTGATGGAAAAGACTTTGTTCAAGATTGCATTTTTGAAACCGATTTGGAATTGCTGATTCCGGATAATTATGTCAATCAGGTGACAGAGCGTTTAGTTTTGTATCAAGATTTAGACAGCGCAAAAAACGATGAAGAACTATCCCAATTTAAAACCGGTTTGATTGACCGCTTTGGCCCGCTCCCATTGCAAGTTGAAGAGCTCATTTACTCCATGCAATTGCGGCGCATGGCAAAAGAACTTGGCTTTGAAAAACTGGTAATCAAAGGCGGAAAAATGATTGGCTATTTCATCTCAAAACAAGATTCGCCTTACTACCAATCCAACACATTTACCAGTGTACTAAACTTCATTCAAACAAACCCAAATGATTGTGTGATGAATGAGCGCAATGAAAAACTGCGATTAGTTTTTGATCATGTGAAAAGCATTTCCAAAGCGGTGGAGAATTTGGGGAGGATTGGATCATTGGTGGTTTAGAAGCTCCGTATGTTTCAATTGAGCGCAGGTTGATCATTTCAAGTAGGCGCAGGTCGTTCATTTGAAGTAGGCGCAGGTCGTTCATTTGAAGTAGGCGCAGGTCGTTCATTTGAAGTAGGCGCAGGTCGCGACCTGCGCCTACTTCAAATGGATTATTTAATAATCTTCAACCACAACTGAACCAATTCCCAAAAGCTCAATTCACAATCTTCAACCACAACAAAGCATCTTGTCTTGTCTCAAAAGTGTGTGGAGTCGTCCCACTGGGACGACTTTTAAACACAAGGAACTCAACCAATTCCCAAAAGCTCAATTCACAGCCTTCAACCACAACAAAGCATCCTGTCTTGTCTCAAAAGTTTTTACCGGATAAATAGGTTTGATCAAACCTGAAAAAAATCCGCCGAGCAAATTTTCTTGTCCTGATTTTTGAACAATTGCCACGGCGCGGGTCAGAGCAAGCATTTTCCCTTTTTTGGTAAAATACTCCTTAGCCTCTTTTAGAATTTTATTGTCAACGTTGTAAATGTCAACGAGCATAGCCACTTCTTGATCACCTGAGATAACATGCTGCATACGTTAAACATCTAAATCAGATAATTGAACGATGTGTTCAGTTACTCTACATCAATCAGAAATCTAACTAAATGTGTTACCCATTTGTGGGTATTGTATATTTTAAAACTAATCAGTACATTCGCACAGAATTTTTTTCATTAGAGCAAGAATTAGGCAAAAAATATTCGATGATGTTTTTTCATCAGATATTGTGGCTATTTCGCTTCTTTGAGGTAAAGTAATATTTGATAATAAATGAGAAAAAAGATTATTCCATTTTTACTGACAGCACTGGTTTTTCAATCATGCTACCAGCGAAGTACATCGACTAAAACAGTTCCAAAGGTTGTTGTCAAAGAACGGGTTGTGAATTACCGTGATCTATCCGTACCAGAAGAGGGCGGTACAAAATTCACAAAATTCACTGATGAAACAGACGTAGTAATTGGTCCTAATATCAAAAGTAGTGAGGGTGTTATTGATTGGTACGCAGCCCCATTTTTAAGTATTAGCCCAGACGGTAAAAAAGTGGCCTACATAGGTTCAAAAAACGACCAGACTAATATCTATATCAAAAGTACTGAAGGTGGGAAAAGTACTGTTCAAAGAACATTTCGCAATAACGTGATTGGACTTTGTTTTTCACGAGATGGCGAATATATTGCCTTCACTGAAAGCATGGATAGTGATTTGAATATTTACCAAATTAAATCAGAGCAAGGAGCAGCTATACAGCAGATAACCAGTTCTACTTCTGCTGAATCTGCACCGGTCTACAATTCAGATTTCACAGAATTATTCTATTGCAAGGGGGAATATTCGTATGAGCAACAAACAACCCGTTATTATATTTGGAGTTATAATATTAAATCTTCTCTTTCTACACAATATACAGAAGGCTTCAGTCCGGATATTTCAAAAGATAATTCCCTTCTTGTAATTAACAGAAATAATAAAGAAACCGGACTTGGAGAAATATGGACAATCAATGTAACAACCGGTCAGGAAACACTCATATTAAGTCATCAGGAGATGGGATTTTCTACCCCTCGACTTTCACCTGACGGAAAAAAAGTCCTTTGCGTAGGTTCAACACTTGCAACCCGTGAGCGAATGGAGAATTTAGATTTGTATATCGTCAATATTGATGGAACCCAACTTACACAATTAACCTTTCATCCCGGGCATGATGTATCTCCAGAATGGAGTCCGGACGGATCCAAGATATATTTCCTTTCACAACGAGGAACAGAGGATGGCGGATATAATGTTTGGATGATTGATTACAATTTATAATGAAATATCAGCGATGAAAAAATTAAACCTCATTTTTGCTTTAATACTTTTGAGCATGTCATTCACCCTGAATGCTCAGAGAACTAAAGGTGGATCAAAAAAGAATTACGAGTTGTATCATGTTATTCGTGATACAATTTACGAAGAAGTGCCGGTACCTATAGAACGCTATAACTTAGGCTATTTTACAGTTGGGCCAGTGCTACCAAACTCATTAAGCAAAAGTTTACCCGCAGATTTTTGGACAACATGGGAAAGCAATGGTAATTGGTCTCGTCCACTAGAGACTGGTGAAATTGGAGCAAAAACTGGATTCAATATCACGTATGGTAATTTTTCTGGCATCAATTTCATCAATAAAAATCTCATCACCGATATCGAAGTTGGTTTGGAAAGTGGTTTCTTTTTATCAATCATTCCATATAACTGGAGTGATTTGAGTTCATCTATACCCACTACTTATAATGATCTAGATAAGGATTTATTTACAGATGTACTCACAAAATCAAAAGGCTATATTGGAATTCTTGGCGGATATATTGGTCTTGGTTTGTTGTATCACACACCGGTTGACGGGATGGACGTAAGAATTTCTGTAAGCACCACTCCCTCATTTTTCTTTTCTGATTTAAGTTCAGACATAGAATCCATTGCAATCGACGATCCAGCAAATTCCCTTGAGTACAGCATGAGTGTTACCCCAGAGTACTTTGAAGAAGGGAATTCTGGTTTTACCTCATTCACAACTTTCAAGTTTGGTGTTAATTACAATATGTTTTACCTCGGAGCATCAATGAATACGGGAGGTTGGGTTTATCAGGACTGCTCAACCTACCACAATCTTTACTTCAGTTATGATGACGGCAGTTATTTCTCAGGAACATGGTATCGTGATTTTACGACCAATATGAAACTTGCAAATATCAGCATTGATTTAGGCTTCGCTTTTTAAACTTTGATATATGAAATATTCTATTTTTTTCTTGTTTTTATTTTCAATTCTGCTTGGCGGATGCGAGAAATATACTCCGGTAAATCCAAAAAATCAGGGGAACCCTGCTTATGGCACTGGTGACTTTGACTACTATGATTATTATGATGCTACCCCTACACCATGTACATTATACTACACCATCTATAATAACGACCAATACAACTATACTCTTTACTGGCCTGGAGGCGGAACAACGTACGTGCCTTCTTATGGAACGGCATATTATTCACTTACCTACGCAGGATGTGCAAGTGTTGCATTTTATGATGGTTCTTATGATGAGGGCGACTTGAGTTTTTGTCCTTGTACTGATAATGGGTATTATACTATTGATAAATACTAATAATTCGTTGCTGTGCATTGCTAATTTGTAATACACTACAAAACACACAGATAGCTCGTAAAAAAACTGCGATTGGTATTTGGTCACGCAAGTATATCAAAAGCAATCGAGAAATAGGTAGGATTACATGCAACTTATAGTTGATACAATGCATTCAACAAAGAGCTTCTTAGTTATATTAATTTACTGACATAGTACAACCTTTCTGCGAATTCTATTCAAGCGTTTTAATTGAAAATCTTTCACGCTTTTCTTTGCAAAGAACAATTTTCTTCTGACATTGCAGGTAATCCATGAAAGATAGCCTCCCGTCTCGTAGATGCGTATTATTCTCCTTTATATTTCTTTAGCGGTCACAGCTTTTTCAGCAGCTCAAACTCAGAATAAGTTTCTCGCCATTAAACCTGAAGGTCATACAGGAATGATCAGAGCAATGGTCATTGACAATGAAGGCAAAATAATCACAGCTGGTTTGGACAAAACAATAAAAGTATGGAATAGCGAGCAAGGCTATCTTGAAAGAGAAATTCTCGGACAGATTGGAGATGGATGTGAAGGGATAATCTACAGTCTTGCCATCTCTCCTGATAATAAATATCTGGCGGTAAGCGGCTGGTTTGGCGATGACCCCGGATATGAAGGTTACGACATAAAAGATGTGACCGACATCAGGCTATATGAATATAAAACAGGTAAACTAATACGATTACTAAAAGGCCATTACGATATTGCCCTAGAAATTGCTTTTAGTCCTTCTTCCGATTGCATGTACTCAGTTGATCAATTCGGATCAGTACTTTTCTGGGACCTGAAAGAGAATACCCATCAGGAAATGGAACAATTCGGGAATGACGTCAATGATCTCAAAATATTTTCTGACTGCATTGTTACCTCTCACCGGAATGGTATGGTTAACCAATGGAATTTAAAACAACCAATGAAACCAATATACTCCTACAAAAGATTATACCGGAATAAAGTACCTGCCAACAAGTTGGCCATTTCTCCAACCGGTGAGCACATTGCCGTTTCATGCGGACATCTCGTTATTATTCTCGATCAATATTTAAAAGAAATTAATGCATACGTCAATGGTAAACCTGAACATAAAATTACAAAACTGAGTTTCTCAAATGATGGCAAAAGACTTTTAGTAGCAGCCTGTTCAGGTTTTATTGAAAATCAAATCATGAAGGTTTATGAAAAAATTACCGGGGATTGGGCTGTCATATCCAGCTACAAGAAACATAAGGATGCGGTTCTTTGTGCAGCATTTGTTAATGATTCAGTTTGTGTTACTGCAGGAGGTCTGCAAAATGAAATAGTAGTCTGGCGAGCCAAAGATCATAAGAAATACGGTCCAATCGTTCATGAGTTAATCGGTTATGGTAATATCCCGTATTCCGTTGGAATGAAGCATAACAAAATAGCCCTCGGAACAAAATCGAACATCCAAAACTTTGGCTTAAGTCCGTACAACTTTGTTTTTGATTTCTACGAGAGAAATGTTCAAAGTTATGATAGCACAGAATCATTCCCAAAGCCGATTCATGAGTTCAACGACTATTCATTGGAAATCTCGAACAATAATTCTACGCTGTACATAAAAAAAGGTAATAAGATAATTTCATCTATCAAAAGAGATATTTACAGCGGCTTTTCACATTTTTCTGTAACTTTTGCTTTGGAAAAATTTTTGGTTTCCGGTGGCGGTTTTGGCAGGCTTGATGCCTTCGACTTAATGGGAAATAAACTCACCTCTATGACTGGCCATACGGGTGATGTAATCGGACTATCAGTTTCCGATGATAAACAATTTCTTATTTCCAGTGGACGGGATCAAACAATTCGATTATGGAAACTCAAAGACATTGGAAAGCACGAAACAATCTACCCAGTTGTTTCACTTTTCATTGCGCAAAATGAAGAATGGGTAATTTGGACTGAAGAAGGCTACTATACAAGTTCTAAAAAAGGGGCTTCCTATGTTGGTTTTCATATAAATCAAGGCAGAAACAGAGAAGCAAAGTTCTATTCATTCGAACAGTTTGATTACAAATATAACCGACCTGATATTGTATTGGCAAACTTAAACTTCATTGATAAATCCATTGTAGAACTTTATCATGCTGCCTATTTGAAACGACTAAAAAGAATGCAACTTGATGAGGCAGCTTTGAGCGACGTAATCAATGTTCCGGTCATTGATATTGTAGCTTACGGTACCAATCAAAATTCCGGTACAATTACCATTGAGGCATCAGATAGCCTTTTTACGATTAAAGCAGTTAATATCTACTTGAATGAAGTACCAATTTATGGTCTAAATGGACTTCCAATTGAGCACTTGGGCTTGAATTATTTTGAACGAACAGTTGAATTAGAGCTGATATCCGGCATAAATAACATAGAGGTTTCTGTTACGAATTCCGTAGGTGCTGAATCACTCAAAGAAAAGGTTGTATTGTATAATGAGCACCAAACCGAAAGCAATCTTTATTTAGTAAGTATTGGAGTTTCTGAATACGAAGACTCAACGTATAATCTTGAATACGCCGCCAAAGACGCCGAAGATGTTAATACTCTTTTTTCTGGTGTTGACTTTTACACCAATGTGTATAATAAACTGCTCACCAATGACATGGTGACCAGAGAGAAATTATCAGAACTCAAAGAATTTTTGGCGAAAGCCCAACGAAATGACGTTGTTCTGTTTTTCATTGCGGGGCATGGGGTCAGAGACAACAACCTCGACTACTTTTTTTGTACCTACGATATGGACTTTCTCCTTCCCGATAAAAATGGAATTTCATACGAACAACTCGAATCGCTATTCGATGGAATAAGGGCAATCCGTAAATTACTTATTATGGATACGTGTCTCAGTGGTAAAATTTATAGAGACGAAATTGAAGCGCTTACCAATGAAGGAGCAAAATTCAATGATTCCCTGAATTTCAGAAACATAGATTCCTCTGTAATATTTCAAGAGAAAAAAAATCTTGAAAAAACAATTGAGATACTCAAACAAATGTTTAGTGATATTTCTACCGGAACAGGAACCACAGTCATTTCATCAGCGGGCGGAATTGAATATGCACTGGAAGGCGATAACTGGGAAAACGGACTCTTTACATACTGCCTTCTCGACGGAATCAGAACAAAAAGTGCTGATATCAACAAGGATGGAGATATTATGCTTTCAGAATTGAAGAATTATCTCACAAAAAGGGTGAACGAATTATCAAATGGCATGCAAATACCTACCTCTAGATTTGAAAACCTTAACATGGATTTCAGAGTTTGGTAACATGATTAATCCGGCATAAGGATATGTGCGAAGCTCCTTTTACAAATCAAAACGACAAATGATATCAGCACCTCAGTTTCTTGTGCCAAGCCCTAAAGTTCTGCCTATTTAGCCAAAATATTAGATAAAAAACCAACCCAACGGATAATTACCACTTATTTTTGTCACGTGAAAGCATATCTAAGGCGGTGGAGAATTTGGGGAGGATTGAATCATTGGTGGTTTAGAAACTCCGTATGTTTCAATTGGGCGCAGGTCATTTCAAGTAGGTGCAGGTCGTTCATTTGAAGTAGGCGCAGGTCGCGACCTGCGCCTACTTCAAATGGATTATTTAATAATCTTCAACCACAACTGAACCAATTCCCGAAAGCTCAATTCACAGCCTTCAACCACAACAAAGCATCCTGTCTTGTCTCAAAAGTTTTTACCGGATAAATAGGTTTGATCAGACCTGAAAAAAATCCGCCGAGCAAATTTTCTTGTCCTGATTTTTGAACAATTGCCACTGCGCGTGTGAGTGCAAGCATCTTTCCTTTTTTGGTAAAATACTCCTTAGCCTCTTTTAGAATTTTATTGTCAACGTTGTAAATGTCAACCAGCATAGCCACTTCTTGATCACCTGAGATAACATGCTGAGCGTTGTCAATTTCACGCGCATCATCAACCGTAATGGTAAAGCCACTTTTGTAATGTGTACAGATAATTTCTTTGTCAAGCAATTGGATGCTTACTTTTTCTAGGTTGATGTAATCTTTCATAGTCCTCGTTTGAGAACAAGGTACATAACTGAAATTACTCCAATATTAAATTTGGATTACCGAATAAAAAATATGGAAAAGCAGCCGCACTAACCCATCACCTTCACCTCAACTGCCTTCAATCCGCGCTGGCTGGCAGCAGTTTTGAATGTTACTTTATCGCCTTCTTTGATAGGACTTAGTAAATCATTGATGTGAACAAAATAACTTTTATTGGCTGCCGGATCTTTGATGAAACCATAGCCTTTTGAGGTATTGAAAAAGGCAACAACGCCGGTGAATCCCGGATCTTCTTCGTCTGAAAATTCTTTTCGACTTATGCTGATTTGAATTGAATCAACGTCAATCTCTTCTTTCTTTTTTGTTTTGTCAGGAGCCATGGTAGTGAGCTGCCCGTTCTCATCTACATAAGCAATCATCTCTTCAAATGATCTCTTTCCTGATGATTTTGAATCTGCTTTTTTTTCTGATTTCCGCTTCTCTTTCTCCTCACGCTTCTTCTTGCGGATGGTTTCCATTTCTTTTTTATTCCACGTTTCTCTTGATTTGCTCATGCGTTTTTTTTCAATTAATTTTCCTTATCAACCGTTGACAAGGATCAGACCTTTACTGATTATTGAAAAAATTCCGCCAGGAATTGTGCAATAAAAAATGCAGGTGTTTGTCATGATCACCGGTAATAAAAATCAGCAATCTGTTGCAAAGGTAAGCATTTTAACCGAGATTATTTTTTTGTCTTCGGTCGTACGAAGATTAATTTGAATCTGGATTTCTGGTTTACACGCTCTTCCATATCAAAAACTCCGCTTGCCCGCATCAACTGACTTAATTTTTCATACCCGAAATTACGCGAATCAAAATTGGGTTGTTTCTTTAAAATCAAACTTCCAACGTCACCCAAAAATGACCAACCATCTTCATCTGCAACATCTGATACCGTGGCAAAAAGTAATTCCATTACCCTTGGCGTAAGTGCTTCAATGGCGTTTTGTGTCTTCTTTTTCTGATCTGATTTTTCTGGTTTTACTTTGCCTGTTTTTCCACCAATAATTTCAAGATAGATGAATTTATCACAAGCAACAATGAAGGGTTGCGGTGTTTTTTTCTCACCAATACCAATCACGTGTTTACCTGCTTCACGCAAGCGCGTTGCCAGTTTGGTAAAATCGCTGTCACTTGATACAATACAAAATCCATCAACCTTATCTGAATACAAAATATCCATGGCATCAATAATCATAGCCGAATCAGTTGCATTTTTTCCGGTAGTATATCCATATTGCTGAACAGGTACAATGGCGTTTTCAAGCAGAATACTTTTCCATTTTGACAAACGTGGATTAGTCCAATCTCCGTAAATTCTTTTAATGGTTGGATTACCGTATTTGGCAATCTCTTCCATCATCTCACGCACATTGCCTGAGGGTATATTATCACCGTCAATCAGCACGGCTAAGTTTTTATCTTTTTCCATAATTTGTTTTTGATTTGTCATTGCCATGATGATATTCTTATTTAATCAGGCAATAGAAATTCAGATGTAGAAATAGGTCTGAATTATTTTACTAAGATACGCAAAATTAATTTAGTAATGCTCTTTTACCCACTCCCTACCCCCACCACCAATTACAACTTTTCAAAAAAACATTAACTTCGTTCACGTTGCTGACTTAAAACCCTAATCTATGTATTCAAAAATTTTTGCACTGCCCGTATATGTTCTTTGTATTGGTTTAATATCTTGCTCAGGTGATTCAAACCAATCAAACGCAGCTGATACCCTCACAGCGCCGGATGTGAAAAAAGAAGAATACATTCACCATGAACATGGCAATAAACGCATTGACAATTATTATTGGATGCGTTTGACAGATGAACAAAAAAATGCAGACGTGCCTGATGAACAAACAAAAGCGGTATTAGATTATCTGGAAGCAGAAAATGAATACACCGATAAAAAACTGGCACATACAAAAAATTTGCAAGACAAAATTTATCAGGAAATCATTGATCGCATAGACCCCAATGAGCAGTCAGCACCGGTTATTGAGAATGGTTATTCGTACTTTGAACAATATGATGAAGGACAAGATTATCCAACCTATTGCAGAAAATTAACGGGTGATTCTGTTGTGCAGATTATTTTGAACGGACCAGAACTTGCAATAAATAAATCATACTTTGAAATTGGTAGTTATGAAGTGAGCCCCAACAATCAACTCATGGTGTATGGTGTTGATACGGTTTCACGCCGCAATTACACCTTGTATATTAAAGATCTCACAACAGGCACCACGTTCGCTGATCGCATTGACAATACTACAGGTTACGCAGTGTGGGCAAATGACAACAAAACAATTTTTTATACTAAACGTGATGAACTAACCTTGCGTGAGTGTTATATCTACAAACACGTGCTGGGTACTGATGCAAAACAAGATGTATTGGTATATGAAGAGAAAGATGAAACGTTTTCGTGCGAGGTCTATAAATCAAAATCTAAACAATATATCATGATTGGTTCATACCAAACCATGGCAACTGAACACCGGTATCTCAGCGCCAATACACCAGACGGGGCATGGCAAGTTGTTCAGCCACGTGAACGTGGTCTTGAATATCATGTAGAGGATTTTGGTAATGATTTTTACATACGCACCAATTTGAATGCAAAAAATTTTAAGTTAGTGCGCACTCCTATAACCAATCCATCAAAATCAAATTGGGTTGATGTAATTCCACACCGAGATGATGTGATGCTTGAATCTTTTGAAATTTTTCAGGAATACTTAGTGCTTGGTGAACGCAAAAACGGACTCACACAAATTCGAGTTCGGCGCTGGGCTGATAAAGCTGACTATTATCTTGAGTTTACTGAACCAGCTTATTATGCAGCGTATCATGACAACCATGATTACAATACACCTGTTTTGCGCTATTCTTATACTTCATTAACTACCCCGCAAATCACGTATGAATATGACATGAATACAAAAAAGCAAAACGTCATTTGGCAACAAAAAATCATGGATGCTAATTTCAAAACAAGCAACTATACGGCTGAACGAATTTATGCAACGGCATCTGACGGAACCTTGATACCCATATCATTAGTATATAAAAAAGGAATGGAGAAAAATGGGAATAATCCGCTGCTGTTATACGCTTATGGTTCTTACGGCTCAAATGAAGAACCTTATTTCAGCAGAGGATTAATTAGTTTATTAGATCGCGGGTTTGTTTATGCAATCGCACACGTGAGAGGCGGACAAGAAATGGGCAGAGATTGGTATGAAAACGGAAAATTGCTGAAAAAGAAAAATACGTTTACTGATTTTATTGCATGCGCTGAATATCTTGTTGCGCAAAAATATACAGCACCTGCACACCTTTATGCCAATGGAGCAAGTGCCGGCGGTTTACTGATGGGGGCTATTGTAAACATGCGTCCTGATTTGTGGAACGGCGTAATTGCCGGAGTACCTTTTGTTGATGTAATTTCTACCATGTGGGATGAAACCATTCCACTAACCACGTTTGAATTTGACGAATGGGGCAACCCAAAAGTAAAAGAGTATTATGACTACATGCTCAGTTACTCTCCGTATGATAATGTGGAAGAAAAAGCATATCCAAACATGCTGGTAACAACCGGTTTTTGGGATAGCCAGGTTCAATACTGGGAACCTGCCAAATGGGTTGCTAAACTGCGTGATTTAAAAACAGATGACAACATGTTGCTATTACATTGCAATATGGAAGTTGGACACGGTGGCGCCTCAGGCCGTTATGAACAATATCGTGAAGTTGCACTTGAATACGCCTTTCTCCTAAACCTTGAGGGCATCACAGAATAATTTCAATCCAACTCCTTCTGTCCTTATAGTCTTATTAAACTACAAACCTGTACGCTCTTTCTCTAAACGAAGTAGTTCTACACGTACTTCTTTAGTAAGGTCTAAACCACCTGCAGGGTCAGTGTATAATAGTGATGTTACTTCAAGCACGTAAGTAACTTTATAACGCACAGCAACAATTTCAATGGCTTTTTTCAAGCTCTCTTCAATTGGGCCATACAAACGTTGATTTAGAATTTCCAAATCTTGTTGCAAGGATTGTTTTTTGTATTCAAGCATTTGTTGTTGCTCCATTAATTGTTTTTCACGCAACTCTTGCATAACAAGTGACAAGGTTGGTTTTTCTGTCATGTATTTATTGTATTCATCATCCAGTGCCTGTTCCATTTCCAAAATAGTTTTCTGACCGGCATCCAAAAATCCTTGTATTTCTTTGTCTGCTGCCATCATAGATGGAATACTGTCTACCACTTTCAAATAATCAATATGAGCAAATTTTGGTGTTTGTGATTGCGCTGAGTTTGAAAAAAATCCAATAGCAAATAAGCTTAGTAATGCAATCACGGTTGATTTAAGATATTTCATAATTCGAGGTTTTCGTTTGATGGCTCAGGTTGTTTACGGTTTTTTCTGAGCCGGGTTATTATTTTTTTTAATTCTTTGCAATTGTTATGCCCATTTTTCGGAGCACCTTATCTGACAAATCAAATTTAGGATCTGCGTATAGCAGATTAGACTGATTTGCTTTATCAAAAATAAAGGCGTAGCTACCTTCAATGGCAATTTCCTGAATGGCGGTAAAGATACGATCTTGAATGGGTTTTATCAATTCTTCACGCTTCATAAATAAATCACCACCAACACCAAATCTGCGTTTTTGTAATTCCATGGCAGCTGTGCGCCCATTATCAATATCTTGCTGGCGTTGTTTTTTTATTTCTTCAGGTAATAAAATAGCTTCGGAGTCAAACTCACGTTGCATTTTATCGACCAGCATAAATTTTTCTTCAATTTCTTGCATCCACTGCTCTGAAAGTTTATTCAACTCAGCTTGTGCATCAGCGTATTCAGGTACGTTTTCTAAAATGTACTGCGTATCTAC
This sequence comes from Crocinitomicaceae bacterium, assembly GCA_016708105.1. NCBI lineage: Bacteria > Pseudomonadati > Bacteroidota > Flavobacteriia > Flavobacteriales > Crocinitomicaceae > Crocinitomicaceae bacterium. The sequence goes on along the minus strand of JADJGJ010000001.1, from coordinate 70,041 downwards.
ATAGCCATATTTCTGACTGTATGTGACAGACATCAAACCAAAAAACAGAGCCAGTAACAATCCTGATTTTTTCATACGTTTTGTTTTTATCTCAATTCAAATTCTGTTTATAAATCTCCTAAAGTCATACCAATAACTGGGAATACACCAAACACTATTCCTTTTTCATTCAAGCCCGGATTAGAAGATGGGCTGCTAAAGCCGTTAGATCCGGGATCAAGCGGATCAAATCCCCAGGCAAAGTCAACCCCCAACATACCAAACATAGGTAAAAATATTCTCACCCCGGCACCTGCTGCACGCTTCACATTGAACGGGTTAAAATCACGCAGGCTGGTATAGGTATTTCCTGCTTCAATAAATGCCAAACCGTAAATAGTTGCGCTTGGATTTAGTGAAAGTGGATAACGCAATTCTAATGAATATCTCGTAATTACTGTTGCTCCAGTTGTTGGTGAGATTGGACTTGTTCCGTCATACCCGCGCAAGGCTATAATTTCACGACCATCAAACTGCCAGGTTCCGTTCATACCACTACCTCCTAAGTAAAAACGTTCAAACGGCGAATCACCTTTATACGGGTTATAAGCACCCATTACACCAAATCCAAATTTAGGGCGCAGTACCAATTTTTTATTCTGCGTCAACGGCACATACCATTCTCCACTGAATTTGATTTTATAGTACTCAACATATTTATAGCGTTCTTGATCATTCATCGCCAGATATTCTTCAGGCGAATAATCTTCAAAAAGAAAATATGGCAAGGTAGATTTTAAGGTCAGCGTAAATTTTGAACCACTGCGTGGATAAATAGGATCAGAAACTGAATTACGTGTAATTACTGTTTGCATTGAGATATTGTTTGAATATCCATTAGAAAAAACAAAGTATGACGAATTTCTCAAATCATAATACTGATAAGCAAGCTCAGCATAAATCTGAAAATAATCATCAGGCCATTTTAAGCGTGAGCCAATACCCGAACCAATAGACGTAATGGATGTTTGACTGTAGGTAGTTGATTCTTTATCACCGCTGCTCAACAGCGAGTGAGACATGAAAATTGAAAATGAAATAGGTTTTTTACCGCCAAGCCAAGGTTCAGAAAAAGAAAAATTGTATGACTGATAACCTTTACCATACGTTTGCCCACGAATACTCAAACGCTGACCGTCACCGGTTGGTAATGGTTGCCAAGCATCTTTTTTGAAAAAGTTTTTAGTAGAAAAATTAGTGAACGATAAACCTACTGTACCAATCAATCTACCGGCTCCGTATCCACCTGATAATTCAACTTGATCTGATGATTTTTCTACCACGGTGTATTCAATATCAACCGTACCATCTACCGGGTTAGGTATAGGATTTACCTGAAATTGTTCAGGGTCAAAATAACCCAAATTTGCTAACTCACGCTGCGTTCTGATGATGTCATTTCGGCTAAAAAGATCACCCGGTTTGGTGCGTATTTCGCGCAGAATTACGTGATCATTTGTTTTTGTATTTCCTTTGATGATGATATTTTTTACACGCGCTTCTTTTCCTTCAGATATTCGCAACTCATAATTGATGTAGTTGTTTGAATCAATATTCATTTCAACCGCCATGATATTGAAAAAAAGATACCCGCGATCCATGTACAGTGATGTAACATCACGCCCGTCCATACTCATGTAGAGGCGCTGCTCAAGCAATGGCTTATTATAGACATCTCCTTTTTTAATTCCCAGTAAAGTATCTAGCTGACCACCGCGATATTTTGAATTACCAACCCATACAATATCACCAAAATAATATTTCTCACCCTGACTCACATAGATGTCAATTCCAATATGTTTATCGTCTATTTTGTACACTGAATCTTTTAGAATAATTGCATCACGCATACCAATAGCGTTGTACCGATCAATCAAGGATGCCTTGTCTCGTTCATACGCCGTTTTATTAAACTTAGATCGCTTGAAAATGCGCATAACACCTGTTTGTTTGGTGTCTTTCATGCCGGCGCGCAAACCTCTGTCACTGACAGAATTTTTTTGTTTCCATTGTTCAAATTTTGAATCTTCTTCTTCAAAAACCGTCAACTCATTTTCGTAGAAATTGATTTGACCAATTTTAATTTTCTCGCCCTTCTCTACCGTGATAATGAAATTCCGCGAATTAAAATTAGTGGTGTCATTCTCTTGAGTTATTTTCACATTAGCATATAAAAATCCTTTTTCTTGGTAGAAACCACGGATGATGTTCTCCGTATTTTTAACAAGCGTTTCAGTAATTGTTTTACCTGAATAAAGGTTTATGATTTCACGTATTTTATCAGACTCTGATTTTGAAACTTGACCATTTTGTGCAAAGCGGAATGATCCCAATTTAGGACGACCTTCAACCTGAATAATCAGAAAAACATCCCCATTTGGCATAAACGGACCATCTTGTAAAATCTGAACATCAGAGAATAATTCCTGCTCCCACAATTTTTTAATTGCGTTGGTAATATCTTCTCCCGGAATGGTGATTTCTTTTCCAACGGTAAGTCCTGAAATTAAAATGATAGCCGACTCATCATAATAAGGCACCCCTGAAACGCGAATACCGGCAATGGTATGTTTTTCAGGATTGAGATAAGAATTATCACCACCAATGGTAGTGCCGTATTGTGCCCAAGTCATTTGATAGACAAGTGCTAAAATTGTTGTTGTAAAAAATATTCTGAGTAGTTTCATCCTAGTTATTGTACTTGTTCGCTAACCTTTCCAAATCGTCTTTCGCGGTGCTGATATTCATAAATTGCCTGAAAAAAATCTTCCTTTTTAAAATCAGGCCAGAATTTAGGTGTGAAATGCAACTCACTATACGCTAACTGCCACAACAAAAAATTGCTGATTCTTATTTCTCCACTTGTTCTGATCATAAGTTCCGGATCAGGTATTCCGGCAGTATACAAATGATTGCTCACTAATTCAGCTGTAATATCATTCAATTCAATTTCACCCGACTTATAACGCTGCGCGATATTTTTTATTGCGGCAATGATTTCAGTTTTTGCACTGTAATTCAGCGCAAGCACCAAAGTAGTTCCGTTATTGTTTTTTGTTTTGTCAATAGCAGACAACAATTCTTCGCGGCACCGCTCTGGCAATTCTGCCATATTTCCGATAGATACTAAGCGAACATCATTACTGCAAAGCGATTCAAGCTCACTGGCAATGGTTTGTACCAGCAAGTCCATCAACCCCTCAACCTCCTCTTTGGGACGATTCCAGTTTTCAGTTGAAAAAGCGTAGAGCGTGAGAAACTCCACTTTAATTTCGCTGGCAGCTGTTAGAGATTCTCGCACAGCCTCAACGCCGGTAGCATGACCAACCAAACGTGCCTGCCCCTTTTCTTTTGCCCAACGCCCGTTACCATCCATGATGATTGCAACATGGCGAGGAATGCGATTCATATCCAACTGATCTTTATAGCTCATAGCGAAGCCGCAAATTTGCTCATTTTTTGTGACATTGCAGTAAATCTAACGAGACTTATCTTCGGATATTGATGGTTTAACAAAGGTTAACAGGAAGAGGACAGTGTGAGTTTGAGTGTGAGAGCGGAGATAATTACCGTAGGGGCGAATCGTATTAACATTTACGCAGACGCAGTGTGAGTTTGAGTGTGAGAGCGGAGATTATTACCGTAGGGGCTAATCGTATTCACACTTACACAGACGCAGTGTGAGTTTGAGTGTGAGAGCGGAGATAATTACCGCAGGGGCGAATCGCATTCGCACTAACGCAGACGCAGTGTGAGTTTGAGTGTGAGAGCGGAGATAATTACCGTAGGGGCGAATCGTATTAACATTTACGCAGACGCAGTGTGAGAGCGGAGATTATTACCGTAGGGGCTAATCGCATTCACACTTACACAAACGCAGTGTGAGTTTGAGTGTGAGAGCGGAGATTATTACCGCAGGGGCGAATCGTATTCACACTTACGCAGACGCAGTGTGAGTGTGAGAGCGGAGATTATAACCGTAGAGGCGAATCGCATTCGCACTTACGCAGACGCAGTGTGAGTTTGAGTGTGAGAGCGGAGATTATAACCGTAGGAGCGAATCGTATTCTCACTTACGCAGACGCAGTGTGAGTTTGAGTGTGAGAGCGGAGATTATAACCGTAGGGGCGAATCGTATTCACACTTACGCAGACACAGTGTGAGTTTGAGTGTGAGAGCGGAGATAATTACCGTAGGGGCTAATCGCATTCACACTTACGCAGACACAGTGTGAGTTTGAGTGTGAGAGCGGAGATTATAACCGTAGAGGCGAATAGTATTCACACTTACGCAGACGCAGTGTGAGAGCGCAACCCCTCTGCCCTAAGTCCTAATCCCTAAACCCCAAATCACTCCGCCAAAACCATGATTTTGTTATCCTTGATTTCAATAACACCCCCGTTGATTTCAAAGGTAAAACTTGCATCACTTTTGTGTTTTGCATTTAGTTTACCATTGTAAAGTTCAGGGTTATTGTTTTCACTCACTTTTTGATCAACCTTTACAGATCCTTTAGCTAAGGCAGAAATCATGGGTGCGTGCAGATTCAGTACGCCAAATTGTCCATCCAGTCCGGGAAGAACGACATGACTTACATTTCCTTTATAGAGGAGTTCGTCTGGTGTGATTACTTCAAGTAACATGGTGTGTCAATTAATTTCCAGCAAGCATTTTTTCTCCTGCTTCCATAGCTTGTTCAATAGTACCTTTCAAGTTGAAGGCGGCCTCAGGATATTTATCTACTTTACCATCCATGATCATGTTGAATCCTTTGATGGTGTCTTTAATGTCAACCAACGCTCCTTTAAGACCGGTGAACTGTTCTGCTACGTGGAAAGGTTGTGAAAGGAAACGTTGAACACGACGTGCGCGGTGCACAACTAGTTTATCTTCCTCAGATAATTCATCCATCCCTAAAATGGCGATGATATCTTGTAATTCTTTATAACGTTGCAAGGTTAATTTTACGCGTTGAGCGCAATCATAATGTTCTTGTCCAACGATTGCAGCAGTTAAGATACGAGAAGTAGAATCTAACGGGTCAACCGCAGGATAGATACCCAACTCAGCAATTTTACGAGACAATACAGTAGTGGCATCCAAGTGGGCGAATGTTGTAGCCGGCGCCGGGTCAGTCAAGTCATCTGCAGGTACGTATACCGCCTGAACTGAAGTGATAGATCCGTTTTTAGTTGAGGTGATGCGCTCTTGCATTGCACCCATTTCTGTTGCCAGTGTTGGTTGGTAACCCACCGCTGAAGGCATACGACCTAAAAGAGCCGAAACCTCAGAACCCGCTTGTGTAAAACGGAAGATGTTGTCAACGAAGAAAAGAATGTCATTCCCTTTTCCTTCACCTTCTCCATCACGATAATATTCTGCCAAAGTCAATCCTGATAAAGCCACACGTGCACGTGCTCCCGGAGGCTCGTTCATCTGACCAAAAACAAATGTTGCTTTTGATTCTTTGAGTTTTGACTTATCAATTTTAGAAAGATCCCATCCGCCTTTCTCCATGTCGTGCATAAAATCATCACCGTAAGTAATGATGCCTGACTCAAGCATTTCACGCAACAAGTCATTTCCTTCACGTGTACGCTCACCCACTCCGGCAAATACAGATAGACCAGAATAAGCTTTTGCGATATTATTAATCAACTCCTGAATCAATACAGTTTTACCAACACCTGCACCACCGAACAAACCAATTTTACCACCTTTTGCATAAGGTTCAATCAGGTCAATTACTTTAATTCCGGTGAAAAGAACTTCAGTTGAGGTTGAAAGATCTTCAAATTTTGGAGCTTCGCGGTGAATTGGCAATCCGTTTGATTTATCCACATTATCAATGCCGTCAATTGCATCACCAATTACATTAAATAAGCGTCCTTTGATTGCCTCACCTTTAGGCATACGAATAGGAAAACCGGTTGATACCACTTCCATTCCACGGGTAAAACCATCTGAAGTATCCATTGCAATGCTGCGCACGGCATCATCTCCAATGTGTTGTTGTACTTCAAGAATTACTTTTGTACCATCAGCTTTTACAACTTCAAGCGCATCCAAGATGTTTGGCAAAGATGAGCCTTTTGAAAAACTTACGTCAACAACAGGCCCGATAACCTGTGATATTTTACCTTTTACTCCTGACATGCTGTATTCTATTTATAATTAGTATATCTTTTTTCGCGGCGCAAAGGTAACGCTTTTTTATCGGTTGGTTTATTTTGGTGAAAGATTTTTAATTACTTTTGGAATCAGTTGTAAACCCTTGAAAACAGCGCTTTGAAAGTATATCACACCCTGAACGAAGTGACAAAAATCAGGAAACCGGTATTAACCCCGGGAACCTTTGACGGCGTGCATCTTGGTCATCAGTCTATATTACAGAAACTCAAAGAAAAAGCCGCAATGATTGGTGGAGAATCCGTGGTGTTCACTTTTCATCCTCATCCGCGTATTGCTCTTCATCCTCATGATCATGGACTGGCCTTGATACAAACTATTGAGGATAGAATTAAAAAACTGGAGCAACTGGGTATTGATCACTTAATATTATGTCCATTTGACAAAGAATTTTCTCGCATTGCTGCTATAGACTTTGTGCGGAATATTCTGGTAGGCAAATTAAATATACATACGCTGGTGATTGGTTATAATCATCAATTTGGACGTAACCGCGAAGGCAATATTGATTTACTGCGTGAACTTGCGCCCGCTTTTGGTTTTCATGTTGATGAAATTCCTGCACATCTTGAAAATGAAATTCAGGTGAGCTCAACAAAAATCAGAGAAGCCATTTCAACCGGACAAGTTAAGGATGCCAATGCCATGTTGGGTGAGATTTTCCATTTCACCGGTACGGTAACAACTGGTGATCAATTGGGGCAACAAATAGGTTTTCCAACTGCTAATCTCCAAACCAATCCATTACAATTATTGCCAGATAGCGGGGTGTTTGCGGTGCAGATTGAAATTGACGGCACAGCGTATAAAGGCATGATGAATATTGGTCAACGCCCCACTGTCAGCACTGACGGCGAAAAGCGTGTTGAGGTACATGTTTTTGATTTTAACCGTTCACTCTATGGTCAGAATTTGGTCGTATATTTGATAGATAGCGTGAGGGAAGAGAAAAATTTTGAATCTCTTGCCGCCTTAAAAAACCAATTGGAAAAAGATGAAATCAACTGTCGCCATATTCTTGATCAGTTTGCTGTTTTTCAACGCTGAGTTGATTGCACAGAAAAATCATGTGTTCTATTCTATTGAAGAAGCCATAACAGTTCCCGTTGATTCTGTTTTCAAATTATCTCTCACCAAAATGAAATATGAAGTGGTGCCTGATGAGCTCATGCAATTTCAAAATTTGCGTGAGTTGGATTTATCTCAAAACAAATTAACCACCTTGCCTGATAATTTTATTTTTCCTCATCTTGAAATTCTGAAAATTGAAAAAAATAATTTAGATACTTTTCCCCCTGCAATTTGTCTCAACACTCAATTACGTGAACTCTACATGGGAAGAAATGAAGTGAAATATATTTCTGAATGCATTGGCAATTTGCAAGAATTGGTAAAGTTTGATATTTGGTTTAATCCAATTGCTGATTTGCCACAAGCCTTCACCACCATGAAAAAATTGCGATATCTTGACTTACGCGGAATTACTTACAACAAAGAATTTCAAAAAAAATGGACTACTCTTTTACCCTGGGTTAAAATTGAATTTGATGTTGCATGTGACTGCGCAAACTAAAGACCATTCATTATTTGATTTAACTCAAATTAAGCAATACAATCACGCGGGTGTTTTTTTGGATTATAAAATAAATTTCTCTCGTTGGTTCAGATCGAGACCTGTGCCTACATTATCAATTAAAAAGAAAGAAAAGGAATAGTATTAATTCAGAAATCGCATCTGACAAATCAATTATTCTTTGATTTTAATTTTCATAAACCGCACATATTGTCCTGCCCCGCCAACCAGTACTTGCTCTGATTCACTGAATGTATAATTGAAACGTGGTATAATGGCTGATTTGTATTTGGCAGATTTATCACGCGATGCAAAGAGTGCAGCTCTGCTGAATGATTGCCCTTGACTAACGGTACAAAGAACGGTAGTACATTTTTTTATATTGTTTGCAGGATACACTTTTTCTGACTGCGTTAAATTCTTGTTGTTTTCATTATACACAAGATATATCATATCATTTTTCATCATAGCTGAAATTCCCCAATAACGTGCGGGGTGATAAGTTCCATACCCATCACGACCATGACTTGAATAACCACTACTGCTTGCTGATGCCAATTGTCTTTTATTGATAATGCTTATCTCTTTTGTTTTGCCTTCAGCATCAACATAAAAAATTACAATATCTCCAAATAACCATCGCTCACTGGTGCGTGTTTCATACGTTTTTGTCTGCGGGTTATATGAGGTTGATGTGTGAATAGAGTAGTCAAATTCTTCTACCACAAATGCGTACCCGTTATCACTGGTTGCAAAAAGATATCTTGTTCTGAAATTGCGCACACCTTTGCCTTTATCAATTTGTTTTTCAGTTAAAAAATTGCTGAGAAACTCATCACTGAAATCATTCATTTGAGAATTTTCAATAGCATAATTTTCAAGATTTAGTTTAAAATTTAAAAAGCCAACAATGCCGGCAGAGGCATTGTCATTTGTATAAAATGCAGAACCCATGATGGTGTTATTTTTACCCTGCAATAAGGTTAGTCCGCTGAGGTAATTGTCTTTCAAAAACAAATCATATTCTTTGATCAAATTCTCTTGATAAAAATAACTGAACAATGCGTAACGATATCTTACATTGGTGCCCTGCTCATCACGCTCAGTTTTGGTAAGTGCAATGCGAGCAACAATGTGCATATTGCCATTATTGTCCAACATATAATCAGTAATGGTAGTGTATTTATCAGCACCCGGTATGACAATGTCATTTTCCCATAACACGCTCAAATCTTCATTAAATACCCTAAAACCCGTGCGCACATTTTCATCTTTTTTTGTTGCATATTCAAGCATCAATGCCATTTTACTTGAATCAGCTGACATGACAAAATCATATCGTTCAACCAGCCTGTCTTCTGTTTTAGAAGTTCCGAAAAGTTCAAAGTGTATTCCCAATGTTCCGGTACTGGCATCCAATTCACTTGCAAAAAGTTTCATACCACCCCCTGTGCGCGTACTCATGCGTGAGACCAAATACAATTTGTTTTTAAATTTTTTTGTTTCTCTGAAATACAATTTGCCCTCATCTGAATCAGGCAGCATGATAGGAAAACTATTGTAATAATTCAATTGTTCATCCAACACATAAAGCTCAGTTCTACTCAAATCAGTATCAAACAATTTATACGAATAAGTGACAAAAGACAGCATGTTGTCATTGTTTTCAACAAAGCCATCAACGCGAGTTTTGGAATCAATTTTAAATTCTGCCCCATTATATATTTCAACATCTTGTGCCCGACAAAATGTAGCAAGAGCCAAGAATAAAAAAAGAGCATGACGTTGGATATAATTCATACCGGTGAATGTTGAATGTTATCAAAAGTAACTATAAAAAAAGAGCCGCCCCATCATTGGAACAGCTCTTTTTAAGTAAACTAATTATGTTAATTCACAGTCAAACGTGATACCCTCATGTTTTTTCCTTTGCGTCCAAACACCACCATTGAGTTAGATGCATATTGAATAGATGAACGCGGCATTAATGGCATGCTGTAACCTGCTTCTTTATCTTTTGATTTAAACAATACATCAGATGATACATTACCATCCGGCGTGAAAGTTACCAATTGGGTTACTGATGTTTTTTGACGTACTGACAGAGGATTTTTTCCTGCAGCTACACGCTCAGCATTTTTTGGATTTTCATTGTACAGAATCATGATGTTTCCATTGTGCTCAAGAATACCAATACCATAATATGGAAGCTCGTTAACCCCCGGATACATACCTATACCCATTTGTTGCATCAGCGTAGCATTACCATTTTTAGCAGTACATAATTGTTTTTTCTTTAATACGCCGGCAGTTTGCATTTTACCATCTGCATCAATAAACATGGTAACCACATTACCAAACAACCAAGTTTCATAGGTAGTAGTTTGACCTGATGAATTTGTTGATTCAGTTCTTTGATAAACGTAGTGCTCAGCAACAACTGCCATACCTCCATTTGGTAAAGGCAAGGTACGTCTGATTTCATACGCAGGCAACTCTTTTCCTTTTTCTGCTTTGCGCTCACCAATTAGTTGAGCAAGTAATTCCTGACTGAAAGGTGTTAGCGTTTTTGCAACCACTTCTTTTGTTTCAGGATTAATTCTCAAAAAGAAAAATCCTTTATATGAATCAGCTAGTTTTTTCTCGCTGTAGAAACCGGTACCAACCAGTTCATTTTTTTCGTTGATCACAAGGTCAATTGAGCGAATGATTTCTTGCGTGAATCCAATTTCATATTGTTTCAATTCACCTGTTTCATGGAAATAAGAATAGATGGTGATATAATATCTACCACGAGAATCTTTGTCGTTTTTTTCATCCCAATCCATGCGAATAGCAGCGGTAAAGTGAATATTTCCATTGCGGTCAACATCATAATCCAACACGGAAAAATCTTTGTCTTGATGAGGGAATTCAATGTCTTTAGCCCATACGGTTGACATATCATCTTTCACCACTTTCAATCCATATCTTGCATTTTCACTGCCTGAAGTTGGATATTCTGTAATGAATAAAACTTTGGTTGAATCTACACTGCGCACGGCAGCAAAAGGATTGGAAAGCGAACCAAATTTTTTGTCTACCACTTTCACGGCTTCAAAATGTTGTTTGAATTGTCCGTTTGTTGGATCTAACTGCGATGCATAAAGGGTATACTCATCAGCTTTACGATCAAAATAACGTGACATGAAATACACACTGTTTCCAAGTTTAACTGACCAGAAATATTTAAGTTTTTTTCCATTCACTTCAGGCACTTCAATTTCAAATTTTGAAAGTTCATTCAATTGTCCATCCAAATTGAGTACTCGAAATTTGTTGGCAATAAAACCTGCACGTGTCAGAAACGATGTGCCTTGCTCAGAAACATCAATGATTGTTTCAACACTTTCAAGACTGGTTACCTGAAATTGCGCTCCGTTATGCACTTCAATGGTTTGACTGAAAGCCGGGAGCGATGTCAGTGCCATCCCCGCAATCAGAAAACTCAAAATTCTTTTTTTCATTTTCATTACTTTTTAATTTTCAACTAAGTTCTTCTATCTCATGCGCAAGCTCAATTTGCGCTGCGTTGCCAAATGTAACAAAATCACTTTGTTTTCAAACTATTATGTCATTTTATTCGTTAGAACAGACAAAGCACATACCTTTGCATTAGAAATTAATACATCATTTTATGAGCCGCATCATATTACTCAGTCTTATCTTCATCAGCGTAATGGGTATTGCGCAAGATGGCCCAACCGTGGTAGTATTCAATTCTTCTTCATCAAAAGAACCTGATTACTGGTCAAAACACAACCTGATAAAATTTAATGTTTTTGAGGCTTTCTCAGGAGATTTTGCTTTCTACTATGAGCGGATTTTGAATGAAAATTTTTCAGTTGAAGGCGGATTAGGAGTAACCATGTCTGATTATTTTTCTATGATGTGGTCTGATAATTTTGATTTCTCTGATGAAACCGTTCAACCCTTGATGGGCTTTAGCTTTCTTGCCGGTGGAAGATACTACCCATATCGTGCGGCTGATGAATTTTATTTTGCCCCTGAATTCAAATATCGCTATTATCACAACCTTAAAACGTACACTGATTTTGGTGGTATAGAGCAGGAAGTAGAAGAATCACGCACCTTATTTACCGGACGCGTATCTTTTGGTTACGTATATTTTTTTGATGACAATATTTTTATTGATTATTCTGCCGGTTTTGGTATTTCACGCATTAATGATGCATCATTGGAAGAAAATTACAACAGCGTCACCGGTCAGTTTGAATATACTGTAGAAGAAAATTCAAGATTAGCGCCGCGCTTTCACATGGGGTTAAAAATTGGAGTAGCGTTTTAAGAGGGGAGATAGTGGCAATTCATAAAGACCATTTTATGTTTAATATGAGTGGGATTGACTTTCAACTTATTCGCACAGTCGGTGGAAAAGGATGAGGAGTTTAATATTGGATTTGGCCGGGGTTATATAGCTTTAAGAAGTACTTCAACTTATCAGGTAAGATTATTTTGTCAATCACTAAAGCCGATTTTAAAAAATCACCCAAATATCTTTTCTTACAAGTCATTTGATTGATTAATTTTAATCATGTGGAAAGTGTAAATGAGGTTTTGGACGACCTGCCGTTACCAGCAATGCTCCAGGACAAACCTCGGAAAAAAACATTCGACTGACAAATCCCTTACATTTAAGCCTTATTTAACGAGTGACTTGCGACGGACCTTGTCTTTTGCAATTATTTTTCGTAAATTCGTTTTAATAATAGTTTCAACCATGACGGCGACCGCTATAAAAAAACAAGTAGACAATTATCTTCCCCTACTCTCTTCAAAACAGCAGACTTTAGTTCTTGAAATGATTAAGACCTTGTTAAACGTCGACAAAGACGTTAAGCGGATCACTCGCAAACAATACAACAAAGAAATCAACGACGCGGTTGCTCGCATCGAAAAAGGCAATTCAGTTTCTCATAACGACGCACTTAAGGAATTATCTAAGTGGTAAAACCGAAATTCAAAATAATTTGGGACAGAAAAGCCGATTAGCTGGGTTTAAAACAACCAACAATGGCCACAAGCTTTGGGCGTAGTACCCAATCGACAAATTTTTAGGCGACACAGGCAGCCTGGGACCCTTGGCCAACTCGGAAACAAAAAAATTGCATACTAGACAAAGGGTAACTTTTGGGTAATTTCACCATTTCAAAAGAACCATCTCAAGAAAAAAACGGAGCTTGCATCAAATCTCCATCAATAAACCAAAGCCACCATCAAGGTTGCAAAATAATAGAGAACACCAACTCCAAAAAAAACTGACCACGCAATAATTTCAGCTCGCTTTGACGCAAACTTCATTTTAATTTGACGTTTAGATACGGTTTTTGCATTGGATGCATTGAAAGAATAAAGTTGAACTTTGGTTATCATAAAATCATTGTTTTAATGACCCAAAGTTGTGACATCAATTTCTCAGATTAAAATTGAATTCAGCAGATAGATTTATTTATTTGCGATTAACGCAAAATCAAGACTCGTTTACAAAACCACAAATCGGGCGGTAGACCAGGTCCCACCTACGAGACAGTGTAAGTAATAGACACCTGTTTCAAGTCCATTTGTGCTAATGGTTGTATCCTTTTGACCAATTAATTTATCTGAGTGCAATTTACCTGCGCTGTCAAAAATTCTTATTTGCTCAATCAAATTTTCTGAAGACGACGCAATATAAATACTGAACTCAGTAGGTTTAGGGTAAAGAATAAAATCTACTGCGTTTGTTGGATGCTCCTGAATTGAAACTGAACAATCAGGCTGCGTAGATGAAACAGCATCAAAACTTCCTGCCTCAACATACCAGGTTTCCCATACGCCACCACTGCCATTTTCCCAATCATTCAAATCAAAATAATTTGCCCCAGATGATGTGCCGTTTACTTTATATACTTTCAAAACAGCCTGGCTATAAGACCACGTGAGAGGATTACCATCACTGCATACTTCAGGCATCAATACTATATCATTCATCTCACAATTTAGCTGAATAAAAAATGCTTGTTCATCATACGTTGGATATCCACCATATACATGGGCAATACCCAATGTGTCAATACAAACAGCAACATATTCTTCACACGCAATACCAAGCGGGAATTCATATCCAAAATCAACAAACATTTTTGCTAAAAAAACGGTATGTCTTCCGCGTCGGTCAGGGCTGTCATAATGCGTATCAGTAATCACGCTGTTCATGTATGGCACATTTATAAATTCAGCAGAATCAATGGTTACTGCAGATGCGTAAGGATTATTTAACGCAGTGGCTGACGACACCGTTCCGTTTTCAGCAGTGAAGTACACATCACCCAGAATAGCCATGCCCGCCGATGTTCCGCCAACAACAATATTTTTTTCAGTGATGGCTATATTAATCAAACTATCTACCGGCGTATTTCTCCAATATGAAATATAATTCCATTGATCACCCCCGGCAAACCAAATAGCTTCAGCCTGTTCAATTTTTTGTTGAACGTATGCACTGTTTGATGCGGCCGCATTATTAAAAACAATGGTTTCAACAGAGTTAACTGTGACTCCCAAATCAGTATAGAAATAATCATTGTATCCGTCAGAACCGCTGGCACGCAAAACTAAAACATCACCTCCATTAGCCTGTTCAAGAAACCATATCATGGCATTATCATCTTCCGTTGCGCCACCCATCAGGCATACACCACCATAAGGTTGAGTTATCACATCAGTTGAGTTGCCTGTAAAATAAGATGTGTAATCTTGGGCAAAAATAAACGAGGTGCATGAGCAAATACATGCATTTACGCAAAGAAATAAAAATAAAAATCGCATAAGACAAGGTATGAGAGGAAGATCAAACTTCAATTTCAATCATTTCAAGCGGAATCTGAATAATTCGGCTGTATTCTAAGCCGGCATCACGCATTTCCCAATCGTCATTTTCGTATTTCCACCTTACAACTACGTTTGATTTTCCATTCAACTGAATTTCTTCAGCCGTTTTAAATAAATCAAAAAGTGCCTTTGAAGATGAGGTATTGAAATATTCAAGACAAACATCAAATACCGTATTAGGTTTGGGATTATGACCATAGTGTTCAATCCAGTCAATCAAAGGGCGATAGAACTCTCTGGCATTTTCAGGTATGCTGCGTCCGCTGATAATTAATTGACCATTACTGGCATTAAAATCAACGCGCGGAGATTTGGGTGTACCCTCAAGCCTGAAATTTTCCATGTGTCAAAATTAAGAATTCTTTTAAAATCATCTGAAAATGTTTAAAAGTAGACTCCCAGCCCAAACGAACAGCGCCATTCATCAAGGTATACAGGATATGTGTCAGATTTATGTTTGCCAAATATATACCGAGTTTCAGCAAAGAGATAGAACCATTTTTGTCCATAAAAATCAAAACCACCACCAATAGAACCAACCGGGTTGGCAGTAATTTTATAATTCAGTTCATTGGTCTCTTCGTTCAATGCCCCATACTCTGATGATTGAGAGATGGCAATGCCCGGTTGAAAACCCACATAGGGTTGGAATGCACCTTCAGTAAAATGATAAAATGCCCCCGTATAAATTTGGTGATTCATGCTGAATCTTGGTCTTTCACCAAATTGATTTAAAAAATAAAATGCCTCACCACGAAATTCAATTTTTTCTTGAATAAAAGCGAGATATCCCTGAAGTTGCAATGAATAGGTCTTTTCTGTGAGCAGACCCGGTGCAAATGAAAATGCAGTTTTTATTCTCCAGTCTCTTGATTCTTGCGCCTGACCAGTTACTATCTGAAGGGTAAAAACTATAACAAATAACTTTTTCATACATTAATATTTTCCAAGTGATACAAAAAAATGATTACCAGAAATCAGCAATTCTGTAATTTAAACTTAGCGTAAGCAACACGTGACTTTCAAGGCGCTCGTCATGCGTGTGTGAAGCAGGATTTGTAGTGAGATAGTAGCCTCCTGAACTGGTTTCATCCAAGGTATAGTCTAAATGATTTCCTAAGTGCATCATAAACTGAGCTGAGAAAGTGAGATGAAATTTCTCTGTCAAAAAATAATGAGTGCCTAAACCGGCTTGCACGGCAGAACTCCAGCGCTGCACGATTTCATTACTACGATCATCAAATGGTGTGCTCAACGGAATCACTTTTGCAAAATCAAAACAATGTCCGGCAATGACATAAGGCACAAAACGATCAAGTTGTTTTGGATAAAAAAGCACTGACCAACCAATATGCGCATTGTTTCTTGTGCCTGCTCCATTCAAATCCATGGTAATATAATCTGCAAACCAATCTGTACTTATGTAATCAAGAATCTGCAAACGCATTTGCCCACCTACTCCGAGACCTGGTACCGGATCATGTCCAAACACACTGGTGGTCATTCGCAACCCAGGTGCAAATTGTCCCTTCTCTAAATATTTAATCTCATCCTGCGCTGAGGCATGGAGAAAAATAAATAACGCTGCAACACTAATTCCTACTTTCATGGTATATCTTTTAGTTTCTACAATGTGTCTTTAAATGTCTAAACTACAAATATTTTAGAATATTGCTTTGAATTCAATTTGTAATGACATCATTTCTGAAATTTTGAATAACCAATTATATTTTCTCAATTGTTTTAAACAGATCAACGGTTGATATTTTTTCTGCTCCATTTTGTAACCATAGCTCAGACCGATACTTATTTTTGTAACTGATTTGAAAAAAATATGCTGCTAAAAAAAATAATCCTGCGCAATCAGGATGCATTTGAAAATACCCTTGCATCTTGGGCAGAAAAACAAAATATTCCGGTGGCGTTTTTTGATGGGAAAGAAAGTCTCACTGACTTGGTTGAGTCATTAGTAATACTACATGAAGATTATAATATTTCACGTGAGAATAAAGAATTGCGTGAACTACTGGAAAGTCACCATAAATCAGTACATCAGGTTGATATTAATGCAACCATGAGTGCCTCTGCTGGCTCATTGAAATTCTGGCTTGAAAATAACAAACCAAAAAACGTATTGGTTACAGGCGATCCTTCACTCATTAAAAATGTACGCCTCACAACTTTTCTTGATAAACTTGAACAAACTCTTAAAGGATAATAACCTTTGATCTTTGGGTGTTTTTTTCTGTAGAAATTTCCAGAATATAGTTGCCCGGAATTAATTCACTCACTTCAATTTGTGTATGTCCTGAAAGCTGAAGTGCTTTGTAAACAACCTGTCCGGCTTTATTGTAAATTAACACATCATACAACTTGTCATCAACCATAGGCTGAATGTTAATCTCATGATCTGCGGGTATTGGGTAAACAGCAAATTGAGGTTTGGATTTTTCTTTGGCTGAAACAACCTGGTCTATATAATAGTGATAGTAAAAAAATTCAGCCCGCTCAGGATTCAACTTCATGGCTTGCGCATTTTCTGCTTCAATATAATATTTCACGTGGTCATTGCTGGTATGATAAGGAACCTCCGCAGTGTAAATACCATCACCTGCAACAAGATCTCCGTTCAATCCATCATCAGTCATTGTTATTGTTGTAAAGTCAGACGCATAAGGCGCAGGATTATTTGTCACTTTCAATGAAACACCGGTTGCATTAGAAACCTGTGCAGAAATGAATACCGTATCATCTGCAGAAGGATGCTGAATACTTTGTGTTACACCTGAAATCAACGGAGCCGAATACGTTAGATCTGAATAGTTTTCAAGATAAGGTTTTCTGTTTGTAATCACATCTGTTATGCCCGCAATAGTATACATAAGCAAATAGTTCACCGGCGAATCTACGTTCTGTGTAAACTTAGTCATGTTGTGCGGTTTGTTTGGGTCAGAGTTCACGGCAGAATATGCGGTTGATTGTCTTGCGGTAATCCAATCTTTAATCCATGTGGCAGAATAATATTCATTCATTATGGTGCGGATATGTGCAAAATATTTTTTACGATAATAATCATTAGACAGTAATTGAAAAACTAATGGCCGGTCAGAAAAATAAGGCGACAAGCCATACAACGGATCAAGTTCATAATGCGACTCCGGTGATCCACCTGAAAATAAAATTCCGCAAAAACTTTCTGTTAAATCCCACGGCAACATCTGAAATTTTCCATCGGCTGTTTGGTACATATAGTAGTTATGAATGATGGTGGTGTTATAGGTGTCTTCATTTGACAAAACTTGAGAAACCGCAAAATTCCATAGCACGCGATCAACATTAATAACACTTTCAATATTGCCTGGGTTAATATTGAGTGTGTAAATCATCTCCAGAAATTCAGTCCAACCCGTTGGTGATTTTCTTTCGTATGATTCATAATAATCAAGCGTGTCTGACCCTTCCCAAACCAATCCCGGCCAATCAACCGGATGCCCTGCTTGTTCTTCTGTCATGGGTTCACATTTAAAAAATGCTCCATCATTTTCACCAAAATGTTTTTTCAAAAATTGATAGCCCACATCTTCTTGATTCACATACACACCCAAATAATTTCCGTTGACAACCAGTCGCACCAGGTTAGCCTCATAACAAGGCATGTATTGCTTATAAATAAATGATGCCATCAGTTCTTTACAAAAAGTGGGATCAAACCAGGCATTGCCTAATTTCAATTTTCTGAAACCCTGAATTTGTTGTCCACTGATCAAATCATTGAGGTCAATATTATAAGGCAATTTCTGATTACCAAACATATTAGGCACAGCAAAAGTTGAATTGCCTTTATATTTTACTGCAACACTGTCAAGAAAAATACTGCCATAAGTTAGAGTTGCCGGCAGGGCGTTTTCAATGTAGTTTTCTTTCCAGTATTTTAATATGGCATGATGATCAGGATTGTAGAAATTTATTGAAAGCGTACTGATGTGTCCGTAATGATAGAATTGTCCGGCTTGCGCATACTTTGTGGTTGGATCAAAAAGAATTTGAGCATGAGAATGAACACAATGCATCAATGCAATCAACAAAAGAAATTGATATCGTAATTTCAGATTACCCATGACTCAAATACGTATAAATACCCATTGTAGTTGGGTGATTTTCTGCAAGCATCAAGTGAAAAAACTAAAGTAATTCACTGAAAAAAATCCATACAAAAGTTCAACTAGCGTGAACCAATATGCACAATTTGATCAATCTATTTATTTAGCTGATGCAATAACCTGTACATCAAAAATCAATGTTGCCTTAGGCGGAATGGTGGCGCGTCCTTGTTCACCATAAGCCAACCAATAAGGAATAACTAGACGAATGTGACCACCAACACTGCAGAGTTGAATACCTTCATCCCAACCTTTAATTACTTTTCCACGACCCAGCAAAAATTTAAATGTTTGATTTCTGTCAACTGATGAGTCAAACTTTTTTCCATCAGTAAAATATCCGGTATAATGTACTTCCACATTTTCTCCCACTTGTGGAAATGTTCCATTACCCTCTGTAGTGATGAGGTATACCAAACCACTTGCAGTCTGTTTTGCCTTTTTGTAAAGTTTTTTATCTAAGGCTTTTACCTCTGCAAAAAAAGCTTTGTTCTTTTCAAGCAAAGCCAGTCTTTCTTTTTCTTTGAGAGCTGCTATTCCTTCTGCAAATGCAGTTGATGCGTCAAATGCTTGAGCTTTTTCACCAACACGAATGATTTCTACTTTTTCCATCACATCTCCTTGCTTTATCGCATTAACGACATCTTGTCCTTCAATTACCTGTCCAAAAACGGCGTGTTTTCCATTTAACCAAGGTGTTGCTTTATGCGTGATAAAAAATTGACTTCCGTTCGTATTCGGTCCGGCATTAGCCATTGATAAAACACCTGGCCCCGTGTGATAAAGCGTAGTATCAATTTCATCAGGGAATGCATACCCTGGCCCACCTGATCCATTACCTGCGGGGTCTCCACCCTGAATCATAAAATCAGCAATCACCCGGTGAAATTTTAATCCGTCATAATATGGTTTGGTAATTTTTATAGAATCATAGGTAAAATTTCCTTCTGCCAAACCAACAAAATTTGCCACTGTTATTGGCACTTTTTCATACTCCAGTTTGATAAGTATTTCTCCTTTTGCCGTTGTAATTTTGGCATATATTCCATCTTGTAAGTCAGTTTGTGTAAAACTAAATCCGGCAATTAGAACGAGTAAAATTGAAACTATAATTTTCATAATCATCTTTTTATTTATTAATCAGCGTTGAAATTTTCTTTATTCAGCAAAATCAATAGTAATATCTCATTGTTTGCTAGTTAACAAAGATAAACAATTTATGTGCCTATTTGCGCTAAGCATGGGTAACAGAATTGAAATCCTGAATAACCCTTACCTTTGCAGTATGATACTTGTTACCGGAGCAACGGGATTATTAGGCACACATGTACTGGCTGAACTAACATCCAGAGGTCAAGCCGTGCGGGCACTAAAAAGACCAACTTCTGATTTGTCTGCCCTGCAATCAGTATTCAATTATTATTTCAAAGAGAATGCTCCTGACAAATTAAACTTAATAGAGTGGATTGATGGTGATATATTGGATATTAGTTCTCTCCAAAAGGCCATTCAAGGTTGTGATGTGGTGTATCACTGTGCTGCTTTAGTGTCATTCAGAAAAAAAGATTTTAATCGTCTTATTAAAAATAATAAAGAAGGTACAGCAAACGTCGTTAATGTTTGCCTCACTGCCGGGGTGAGTCATTTATGTTATGTTAGCTCCACAGCAACAA
The DNA here is from genome assembly GCA_016708105.1 of Crocinitomicaceae bacterium. Classification (NCBI taxonomy): domain Bacteria; kingdom Pseudomonadati; phylum Bacteroidota; class Flavobacteriia; order Flavobacteriales; family Crocinitomicaceae; species Crocinitomicaceae bacterium. Next base: position 49,477 of record JADJGJ010000001.1, on the reverse strand, counting down.
TCGGAAAAACACCGAATAAAAGTGTGTTAGACGAAAACTGTAAATTCATTTCTTCATCTGAAAATTCAGGATACGCCGTTAGTAAATACCTTGCTGAAATTGAAGTTTGGAGAGGAATAGAAGAGGGCTTACCTGCGGTTATCATTAACCCTTCTGTCATTCTTGGTCCGGGTAACTGGAATGAAAGTTCTGTCACTATTTTCCGCAAAATTCGCGATGGCCTAAAATTTTATACACCTGGTTCAAATGCTTTTGTTGATGCCCGAGATGTTGCTTATATTCTCTGTGAACTTTCTGACAAAAAAATATTCAACGAAAGATATTTAGTGATCGGTGAAAATTTATCTTATCAAAATTTGTTTAACCAAATTGCTGCTGCATTTCAGGTTAAATCACCATCCATTTGTGCCAAACCCTGGATGGCTGCTATCTATTGGAGGTTTGAAGCTTTCTTGTCATTTATTCTAAGAAAAAAACCAACCATTACACGTGAAACGGCACGCAGCGCTATGGCTTCTGTTTTCTATTCAAATGCAAAAATCTGTCAGCAGTTAAATTTTAAATTCAGAAGCATGGATGATACCATATCAAACGCAGTTTGCTATTTCAAAAAAGGACATATCTATCATCAGTAACTGGAAAATATAATAGATCAATCAGAGAAAAGTTGTGAACTCTGATGTAGTATTTTCTACTCTTTGAAAATTCGATTAGTAACCAAAATAATTGTCCTTAGCGTAATCATGATGTGATTATCATTTTCTTTTGTAAACCGGAACAGCAGAACAAGGTTCGCCAAACATCAGCGATTTTACAAATGGCAACAGTTTTTTTGTTAGCACAACATATGCTTTTTCAGGACAAGGTATATCAGAACAACCTTTTACCATCACAATTTTGTCCTGTAATTTGCTGCTGTCATAGCTGGAAAGAGAATTGAAGAACAAACTTTCTGTCGCTGCCTCCAAATCTCCATATATCACCGTAGAATTTTTTAATTCAGATGTAATGAGCATATACACCCAGGCCGGAATTATAGCGTCAGCAGAACAAAACACAGCTACCGTTTTTCCCTCATACTGCATCCAGTTATGATTTTTTATCCAAGCCCTGAATTCTTTTTCTTTTATGACTAAATTATTCCAAAGTTGATCTTTTATGTCAAGCAGAATAATTTGTTTTTTATCTGGCATAAACATTTTAAGATCTATTTGCTCAATGCCTGCTTCAGCAACTTTATTAATTATATCTTCTCCCATAATACAAATTTAAGATCTCAATTTATTTTGATAAAAATATACCATTTGCAGATATTTGACTGTTTTGAAAATTATTGAGATTTGAATTTGGCTCATTTTTTTCAAGAGATAACCAGACCGATTGCACAATAATTGTAAAAAGTACATCATACAAAAACAAAAAGAGGCTGCCTTTGTTTGCAGCCTCCTTACTTTTTTGTTCTTACTTTTTTATTTCAATACTGTTACATGTCCTCTTACTCTATGGCGCTTGTCAGACATGGTTTCACCAAACTCAATTTGCCATATATAAACTCCGTCTTCAACCAGACCTTGATCACCATAGGTTCCATCCCAACCAACAGACGCATCATAGGATTCAAATATCACTTCACCCCAGCGGTTGAAAATGGTTAAGTGATAATCATAGACATCATAACCTGCTGTAAATACAGGGAAGAACGTGTTATTATTTCCGTCTCCGTCTGGCGTAAATACATTTGGAACATAGAAGAGAATTTCATCCATTATTTCAATTTGTACAGATGCTGTGTCTGAACATCCTACCGAGTTTGTTGCAGTGAGCGTTACTGTGTAGGTCATGTTTCCAATTGCAGGGAATGCATGTTCTGGATCTGTTTGTAAAGAGTAGGTTCCATCACCAAAATCCCAGTAATAAGAATCTGCATTGATTGACTCATTCAAGAATTCAACTTCAGGATTAGAAACGGCAACATAACCTGGCGAATACATAAATGATGCTACCGGTGGTTCAACAACTGTAATGTAGTCATTATACGTTTCTGTTGCAACACAGCCTTCATCAGATGTAACTGTTAATGTCACGTCATATGATCCTGCCATATCATAGAGTGTTGAAACTATTCCACAACCATTCGCAGATAGTCCGTTTCCAAAATCCCAACTACAGTTAGATCCTGCCGGTATCGTAAGATTTGTGAAGTTCACAGGCATTGGAGAACATCCAATCAAACTATCCCCCATAAACACCACATCCGGAAGCGGATTAACAACCACGTCTACCTGATCGGTTGATGAACATTCTCCACCACATTGAGTAGCCGTTACAGTATAGGTTGTTGTGCCCACCGGTGGCGTGAATGCAGTGCTGTTGATTACTCCGTTATCCCAGCTAATAACCGCAGCATCCGGATTACTTGCTGTAAGGGTGACTACTTCTCCTTCGCATAATGTAACATCAACTCCTGCGTTTACTGTCGGTGTGGTTACACCAATGATAATTTGTTGGGTCACCGTAATTTGATTGCCGCAGTTATCTGTCACGCTATATGTTCGCGTGATGATTTCTCCGTTGCAGGTGTTGTTGTCTGACACATCTGATACCCACGCTACAACCGGTGATGCCGTGCAGTTATCCGCCTCATCTATCACTGCCGTAACATTCGGAGCAGGTACATTGGATGCACATGATACATTGATTGGGGCAGGGTTAGATGCCGTTGGATTGGTAATATCATTCACAATGATTTGTTGTGTGACCGTGATTTGATTTCCGCAGTTGTCCGTTACACTATACGTTCTTGTAATCGTCTCAGGACACGTATTGCCATCTGATACATCACTCACAAATTGTACAAGTGGTGATGCCGTGCAGTTGTCGGCCTCGTCGATAACAACTGCAGGGTTTGCTGCCGGCACATCTGCTATACATTCTACCGTCACTGATGCCGGATTCGACGCCGTTGGATTGGTGGTGTCATCCACAATAATTAATTGTGTTACGTTGATTGTATTTCCACAATCATCCGTGATACTATACGTTCTTGTTATCGTCTCAGGACACGTGTTACCATCTGATACATCACTCACAAATTGTACATCCGGATTTGCCGTGCAGTTGTCTGCTTCATCTGTAATTAACGTTACATCAGCCACCGGTACATCGGCTATACACTGAACCGCAATATTCGCCGGGGCTGTTCCCGTTGGGTTGGTAATATCATTCACAATGATTTGTTGTGTTACCATGATTTGATTGGCACAGTTGTCCGTTACACTATATGTTCTTGTAATAGTTTCAGGGCAGGTATTGCCATCTGATACATCACTCACAAAAGCTACTGTCGGTACTCCTCCATTGTCCGCTTCATCTATCACAACCAATGGATCTGGCACAGGTACATCTGCTATACATTCTACCGTTACCCCTGCCGGGTTCGATGCCGTTGGCAAAATGATGTCTGATACAATAATGGTTTGCGTTACCGTAATTTGATTACCGCAGTTATCCGTTACGCTATATGTTCTGGTAATCGTCTCTGGACAAGTTAATCCATCTGACACATCACTTACAAAAGTCACCGTTGGATTCAGTGTGCAGTTGTCTGCCTCATCTATCACTACCAATGGATCTGCTGCTGGTACATTGGCTATCACATCTACCGTAACACTTGCCGGATTGGATGCTGTTGGATTAGTTGTATCATCTACAACAATAGTTTGGGTCACGTTGATCGTATTTCCACAGTTATCCGTTACACTATAGGTTCTTGTTATGGTCTCAGGACAAGTATTGCCATCACTTGCATCACTCACAAAAGCTACTGTTGGAACTGAGCAGTTGTCTGCTTCATCTATCACTACCAATGGATCTGCTGCCGGTACATCTGCTATACATTCTACCGTCACTGATGCCGGATTCGACGCCGTTGGATTGGTGGTGTCATCAACAACGATTGTTTGGGTTACGTTGATACTGTTGCCACAATCGTCCGTGATGCTATACGTTCTTGTAATAGTCTCTGGACAAGTATTCCCATCTGACACATCACTCACAAATTGTACATCCGGATTTGCCGTGCAGTTGTCTGCTTCATCGGTAATCAACGTTACATCAGCTGCCGGCACGTCTGCTATACACTGAACAGTAATATTTGCCGGGGCTGTCCCCGTTGGGTTAGTAATATCATTCACCATGATTTGTTGTGTTACCATGATTTGGTTAGCACAGGCATCCGTTACTGAATACGTTCTTGTGATCGTCTCTGGACAAGTTAATCCATCTGATACATCACTCACAAATGCAACGGTCGGTACTCCATTATTGTCCGCCTCATCTATCACTACTGTTGGGTCCGGTGCTGGTACATCTGCTATACATTCTACTGTAACAGGAGCCGGATTTGACGCCGTTGGCATGATTGGGTCGGTTATCAAAATTAATTGCGTTACCGTAATTTGATTGCCGCAATTGTCCGTTACACTATACGTTCTTGTAATAGTCTCCGGACACAAGTTGCCGTCCGTTACATCACTTACAAAGGCTACCGTTGGATTCAGCGTGCAGTTGTCTGCCTCGTCTATCACCACCGTTGGATCCGGCGCCGGGGCTGGGCCTCCGGGAACTGTTACACTTGCAGGGTTTGATGCTGTCGGATTAGTTGTATCATCTACCACGATTGTTTGTGTTACCGTGATGGTGTTTCCACATGCATCCGTGATTGAATAAGTTCTTGTTATGGTCTCAGGGCAGGTGTTGCCATCGCTTACATCACTTACAAAAGCTACTGTCGGTACTGAACAGTTGTCCGCTTCATCGGTAATCAACGTTGGGTCTGCGGCCGGAACATCACCTATGCACTCAACCGTGATGTTTGCCGGGGCCGTGGCTGTTGGGTTGGTGGTATCATCAACAACGATGGTCTGTGTTACGTTGATTGTGTTTGAGCAATCATCCGTGATACTATAGGTTCTTGTAATAGTCTCTGGACAAGTATTACCATCTGATACATCACTCACAAATTGTACATCCGGATTTGCTGTGCAGTTGTCTGCTTCATCGGTAATCAACGTTACATCAGCCGCCGGTACGTCTGCTATACACTGAACAGTAATATTTGCCGGGGCTGTCCCCGTTGGGTTAGTGATATCATTCACCGTAATAGTTTGTGTTACTGTGATTACATTGGCACAGTTGTCCGTTACTGAATACGTTCTTGTGATCGTCTCTGGACAAGTTAATCCATCTGATACATCACTCACAAATGCAACGGTCGGTACTCCATTATTGTCCGCCTCATCTATCACTACTGTTGGGTCCGGTGCTGGTACATCTGCTATACATTCCACTGTAACAGGGGCAGGGTTTGACGCCGTTGGCATGATTGGATCTGTAATCAAAATGGTTTGCGTTACCGTAATTTGATTGCCACAGTTGTCCGTTACACTATATGTTCTTGTAATAGTCTCAGGACACAAGTTGCCGTCCGTTACATCACTTACAAAGGCTACCGTTGGGTTCAGCGTGCAGTTGTCTGCCTCATCTACAACAACCGTTGGATCCGGCGCCGGGGCTGGGCCTCCGGGAACTGTTATACTTGACGGGTTTGATGCTGTCGGATTAGTTGTATCATCTACCACGATTGTTTGTGTTACCGTGATGGTGTTTCCACATGCATCCGTGATTGAATAAGTTCTTGTTATGGTCTCAGGGCAGGTGTTGCCATCGCTTGCATCACTTACAAAAGCTACTGTCGGTACTGAACAGTTGTCCGCTTCATCGGTAATCAACGTTGGGTCTGCGGCTGGAACATCACCTATGCACTCAACCGTGATGTTTGCCGGGGCCGTGGCTGTTGGGTTGGTGGTATCATCAACAACGATGGTCTGTGTTACGTTGATTGTGTTTGAGCAATCATCCGTGATACTATAGGTTCTTGTAATAGTCTCTGGACAAGTATTACCATCTGATACATCACTCACAAATTGTACATCCGGATTTGCTGTGCAGTTGTCTGCTTCATCGGTAATCAACGTTACATCAGCCGCCGGTACGTCTGCTATACACTGAACAGTAATATTTGCCGGGGCTGTCCCCGTTGGGTTAGTGATATCATTCACCGTAATAGTTTGTGTTACTGTGATTACATTGGCACAGTTGTCCGTTACTGAATACGTTCTTGTGATCGTCTCTGGACAAGTTAATCCATCTGATACATCACTCACAAATGCAACGGTCGGTACTCCATTATTGTCCGCCTCATCTATCACTACTGTTGGGTCCGGTGCTGGTACATCTGCTATACATTCTACTGTAACAGGAGCCGGATTTGACGCCGTTGGCATGATTGGATCAGTAATCAAAATTAATTGCGTTACCGTAATTTGATTGCCGCAATTGTCCGTTACACTATACGTTCTTGTAATAGTCTCCGGACACAAGTTGCCGTCCGTTACATCACTTACAAAAGCTACCGTTGGGTTCAGCGTGCAGTTGTCTGCCTCATCTACAACAACCGTTGGATCCGGCGCCGGGGCTGGGCCGCCGGGAACTGTTACACTTGCAGGGTTTGATGCTGTCGGATTAGTTGTATCATCTACCACGATTGTTTGTGTTACCGTGATGGTGTTTCCACATGCATCCGTGATTGAATAAGTTCTTGTTATGGTCTCGGGGCAGGTGTTGCCATCGCTTGCATCACTTACAAAAGCTACTGTCGGTACTGAACAGTTGTCCGCTTCATCGGTAATCAACGTTGGGTCTGCGGCTGGAACATCACCTATGCACTCAACCGTGATGTTTGCCGGGGCCGTGGCTGTTGGGTTGGTGGTATCATCAACAACGATGGTCTGTGTTACGTTGATTGTGTTTGAGCAATCATCCGTGATACTATAGGTTCTTGTAATAGTCTCTGGACAAGTATTACCATCTGATACATCACTCACAAATTGTACATCCGGATTTGCTGTGCAGTTGTCTGCTTCATCGTTAATCAACGTTACATCAGCCGCCGGTACGTCTGCTATACACTGAACAGTAATATTTGCCGGGGCTGTCCCCGTTGGGTTAGTGATATCATTCACCGTAATAGTTTGTGTTACTGTGATTACATTGGCACAGTTGTCCGTTACTGAATACGTTCTTGTGATCGTCTCTGGACAAGTTAATCCATCTGATACATCACTCACAAATGCAACGGTCGGTACTCCATTATTGTCCGCCTCATCTATCACCACCGTTGGGTCCGGTGCTGGTACATCTGCTATACATTCTACTGTAACAGGAGCTGGATTTGACGCCGTTGGCATGATTGGATCAGTAATCAAAATTAATTGCGTTACCGTAATTTGATTGCCGCAATTGTCCGTTACACTATACGTTCTTGTAATAGTCTCAGGACACAAGTTGCCGTCCGTTACATCACTTACAAAGGCTACCGTTGGGTTCAGTGTGCAGTTGTCTGCCTCATCTACAACAACCGTTGGATCCGGCGCCGGGGCTGGGCCTCCGGGAACTGTTATACTTGACGGGTTTGATGCTGTCGGATTAGTTGTATCATCTACCACGATTGTTTGTGTTACCGTGATGGTGTTTCCACATGCATCCGTGATTGAATAAGTTCTTGTTATGGTCTCGGGGCAGGTGTTGCCATCGCTTGCATCACTTACAAAAGCTACTGTCGGTACTGAACAGTTGTCCGCTTCATCGGTAATCAACGTTGGGTCTGCGGCTGGAACATCACCTATGCACTCAACCGTGATGTTTGCCGGGGCCGTGGCTGTTGGGTTGGTGGTATCATCAACAACGATGGTCTGTGTTACGTTGATTGTGTTTGAGCAATCATCCGTGATACTATAGGTTCTTGTAATAGTCTCTGGACAAGTATTACCATCTGATACATCACTCACAAATTGTACATCCGGATTTGCTGTGCAGTTGTCTGCTTCATCGTTAATCAACGTTACATCAGCCGCCGGTACGTCTGCTATACACTGAACAGTAATATTTGCCGGGGCTGTCCCCGTTGGGTTAGTGATATCATTCACCGTAATAGTTTGTGTTACTGTGATTACATTGGCACAGTTGTCCGTTACTGAATACGTTCTTGTGATCGTCTCTGGACAAGTTAATCCATCTGATACATCACTCACAAATGCAACGGTCGGTACTCATTATTGTCCGCCTCATCTATCACCACCGTTGGGTCCGGTGCTGGTACATCTGCTATACATTCTACTGTAACAGGAGCCGGATTTGACGCCGTTGGCATGATTGGATCAGTAATCAAAATTAATTGCGTTACCGTAATTTGATTGCCGCAATTGTCCGTTACACTATACGTTCTTGTAATAGTCTCAGGACACAAGTTGCCGTCCGTTACATCACTTACAAAGGCTACCGTTGGGTTCAGTGTGCAGTTGTCTGCCTCATCTACAACAACCGTTGGATCCGGCGCCGGGGCTGGGCCTCCGGGAACTGTTATACTTGACGGGTTTGATGCTGTCGGATTAGTTGTATCATCTACCACGATTGTTTGTGTTACCGTGATGGTGTTTCCACATGCATCCGTGATTGAATAAGTTCTTGTTATGGTCTCGGGGCGGGTGTTGCCATCGCTTGCATCACTTACAAAAGCTACTGTCGGTACTGAACAGTTGTCCGCTTCATCGGTAATCAACGTTGGGTCTGCGGCTGGAACATCACCTATGCACTCAACCGTGATGTTTGCCGGGGCCGTGGCTGTTGGGTTGGTGGTATCATCAACAACGATGGTCTGTGTTACGTTGATTGTGTTTGAGCAATCATCCGTGATACTATAGGTTCTTGTAATAGTCTCTGGACAAGTATTACCATCTGATACATCACTCACAAATTGTACATCCGGATTTGCTGTGCAGTTGTCTGCTTCATCGTTAATCAACGTTACATCAGCCGCCGGTACGTCTGCTATACACTGAACAGTAATATTTGCCGGGGCTGTCCCCGTTGGGTTAGTGATATCATTCACCGTAATAGTTTGTGTTACTGTGATTACATTGGCACAGTTGTCCGTTACTGAATACGTTCTTGTGATCGTCTCTGGACAAGTTAATCCATCTGATACATCACTCACAAATGCAACGGTCGGTACTCCATTATTGTCCGCCTCATCTATCACCACCGTTGGGTCCGGTGCTGGTACATCTGCTATACATTCTACTGTAACAGGAGCCGGATTTGACGCCGTTGGCATGATTGGATCAGTAATCAAAATTAATTGCGTTACCGTAATTTGATTGCCGCAATTGTCCGTTACACTATACGTTCTTGTAATAGTCTCAGGACACAAGTTGCCGTCCGTTACATCACTTACAAAAGCTACCGTTGGGTTCAGCGTGCAGTTGTCTGCCTCATCTACAACAACCGTTGGATCCGGCGCCGGGGCTGGGCCTCCGGGAACTGTTATACTTGACGGGTTTGATGCTGTCGGATTAGTTGTATCATCTACCACGATTGTTTGTGTTACCGTGATGGTGTTTCCACATGCATCCGTGATTGAATAAGTTCTTGTTATGGTCTCAGGACAAGTATTGCCATCACTTGCATCACTCACAAAAGCAACTGTCGGAACAGAGCAGTTGTCCGCTTCATCTATCACTACCAATGGATCTGCTGCCGGCACATCTGCTATACATTCTACCGTCACTGATGCCGGATTCGACGCCGTTGGATTGGTGGTGTCATCAACAACGATTGTTTGGGTTACGTTGATACTGTTGCCACAATCGTCCGTGATGCTATACGTTCTTGTAATAGTCTCTGGACAAGTATTACCATCTGATACATCACTCATAAATTGTACATCCGGATTTGCTGTGCAGTTGTCTGCTTCATCGGTAATCAACGTTACATCAGCTGCCGGCACGTCCGCTATACACTGAACAGTAATATTTGCCGGGGCTGTTCCCGTTGGATTGGTAATATCATTCACAATAATTTGTTGTGTTACCATGATTTGGTTTGCGCAGTTGTCCGTTACACTATATGTTCTTGTAATCGTCTCTGGACACGTATTACCATCTGATACATCACTCACAAATGCAACGGTCGGTACTCCATTATTGTCCGCCTCATCTATCACTACTGTTGGGTCAGCTGCCGGTACATCTGCTATACATTCCACTGTAACAGGGGCAGGGTTTGACGCCGTTGGCATGATTGGATCTGTAATCAAAATGGTTTGCGTTACCGTAATTTGATTGCCGCAATTGTCCGTTACACTATATGTTCTTGTAATAGTCTCCGGACACAAGTTGCCGTCCGTTACATCACTTACAAAAGCTACCGTTGGGTTCAGCGTGCAGTTGTCTGCCTCATCTACAACAACCGTTGGATCCGGCGCCGGTGCAGGGCCTCCGGGAACTGTTATACTTGCCGGATTGGATGCTGTCGGATTAGTTGTATCATCTACCACGATTGTTTGTGTTACCGTGATGGTGTTTCCACATGCATCCGTGATTGAATAAGTTCTTGTTATGGTCTCGGGGCAGGTGTTGCCATCGCTTGCATCACTTACAAAAGCTACTGTCGGTACTGAACAGTTGTCCGCTTCATCGGTAATCAACGTTGGGTCTGCGGCTGGAACATCACCTATGCACTCAACCGTGATGTTTGCCGGGGCCGTGGCTGTTGGGTTGGTGGTATCATCAACAACGATGGTCTGTGTTACGTTGATTGTGTTTGAGCAATCATCCGTGATACTATAGGTTCTTGTAATAGTCTCTGGACAAGTATTACCATCTGATACATCACTCACAAATTGTACATCCGGATTTGCTGTGCAGTTGTCTGCTTCATCGTTAATCAACGTTACATCAGCCGCCGGTACGTCTGCTATACACTGAACAGTAATATTTGCCGGGGCTGTCCCCGTTGGGTTAGTGATATCATTCACCGTAATAGTTTGTGTTACTGTGATTACATTGGCACAGTTGTCCGTTACTGAATACGTTCTTGTGATCGTCTCTGGACAAGTTAATCCATCTGATACATCACTCACAAATGCAACGGTCGGTACTCCATTATTGTCCGCCTCATCTATCACCACCGTTGGGTCCGGTGCTGGTACATCTGCTATACATTCTACTGTAACAGGAGCCGGATTTGACGCCGTTGGCATGATTGGATCAGTAATCAAAATTAATTGCGTTACCGTAATTTGATTGCCGCAATTGTCCGTTACACTATACGTTCTTGTAATAGTCTCAGGACACAAGTTGCCGTCCGTTACATCACTTACAAAAGCTACCGTTGGGTTCAGCGTGCAGTTGTCTGCCTCATCTACAACAACCGTTGGATCCGGCGCCGGGGCTGGGCCTCCGGGAACTGTTATACTTGACGGGTTTGATGCTGTCGGATTAGTTGTATCATCTACCACGATTGTTTGTGTTACCGTGATGGTGTTTCCACATGCATCCGTGATTGAATAAGTTCTTGTTATGGTCTCGGGGCAGGTGTTGCCATCGCTTGCATCACTTACAAAAGCTACTGTCGGTACTGAACAGTTGTCCGCTTCATCGGTAATCAACGTTGGGTCTGCGGCTGGAACATCACCTATGCACTCAACCGTAATGTTTGCCGGGGCCGTGGCGGTTGGGTTAATATTGTCATTAATCACAATAGTTTGAGTACACGTTGCCGTACTGCCACAATCATCTTGTATACTATATGTCCTTGTTACTGTTTCAGGACAAGTATTGCCATCTGATACTTCGCTCACCAAAGTAAAACTTGCCGTATTGATGGTGCCTCCCACCGATGAGGATGAACCTCCCGCTGCCACAAATGCAGCATAGTTTGCATAAGCCGGTTGTTCTGTAATTGAACATACAGCCGTGAGGTTACCCGGACATGTCAGCGTTGGAAGGGTATTAATTACACTGATGGTAAATGTTTGTGGAGTACCACTGCATCCACTTAATACCGGGGTTACTGTGATAGTCGCGGTTGCTGTTGTTCCAGGTGTTGGATTTAATCCCGTAAACGAAGCGATATCACCACTGCCGCTTGCTGCTAAACCAATACTTGTATTGTTATTCGTCCAGTTGAAAGTTGCTCCTGCGGTACCTACAAATGTTACTGCTGTGGTTGCCGTGTTTGCACAAAGGGTTTGATCCGCTGGATCGGTTAGCGTTGGTATTGGATTTACCGTAATAGTAAATGTTTGCGCAGTACCCGTGCAGCCTGCCAAGGTTGGTGTTACTGTAATAGTTGCCGTTACCGGGGTGGTGCCTGCATTAATAGCTGTAAATGATGCTATGTTTCCACTGCCGCTTGCTGCAAGACCGATTGAAGGTGTATTGTTTGTCCAGTTGAATGTAGCTCCTGCTGTACCGGTGAATGTTACCGCTGTAGTTGCCATGTTCGCGCAGAGTGTTTGATCAGCCGGATCGTTCACCATTGGAGGGTTTGGATCTACTAAAGTGATCAACGTCGCACTCGTGCTCACACATGATCCCATGCTCACCTGGAAGTTAGTGTACGCTCCGGCATTAAGACCCGTTATCACGATCGAACCTCCCGCATTAGAGGTCATCGCTAATGGTCCAACAGGTACGCCGTCATCTGTATAACTCACGCTATATGCCGTACTGGCTGCTAATCCCGTGATCGTTATGGTTCCGTCTGTGCCGGTACAAATGGTTGGGTTGGTGCCTGCAACCGCAATCACCGGATTTGGATTCACTGTAATGGTAAATGTTTGTGGGGTACCTGTACATGGTCCAAGTACCGGAGTCACGGTAATGGTTGCCGTTACTGGCGCACCTGTGCCATTGATTCCCGTAAATGATGCAATATTGCCTGTGCCACTGGCTGCAAGACCTATGCCTGTATTGTTGTTTGTCCAGTTAAATGTCGCTCCGGCTGTACCCGTAAAGTTTACAGCTGTTGTTGTTCCTCCTGCACAAACACTTTGATCTGCAGGATCTGTCACCGTGGGTGTTGGATTTACCGATATAGTGAACGTTTGTGGTGTGCCTGTGCATGGACCCAAGACCGGTGTTACCGTAATCGTAGCCGAGATTGGTAGTGCTGTTGCATTGGTTGCGGTAAACGATGGAATATTACCACTACCACTTGCTGCTAGACCAATGGCAGTATTGCTATTTGTCCAGTTAAATGTTGCTCCCGCTGTTCCGGTAAAGTTTACTGCTGTGGTTGCATTGCCTGAACACAAAGTTTGATCTGACGGATCTGTCACCGTTGGTGTTGGGTTTACCGTTATAGTGAATGCTTGTGGTGTGCCAGTGCATGGACCCAAGACCGGTGTTACCGTAATCGTAGCCGAGATTGGTAGTGCTGTTGCATTGGTTGCGGTAAACGATGGAATATTACCACTACCACTCGCTGCTAAACCTATCGCTGTATTGCTGTTGGTCCAGTTAAACGTGGCTCCAGCTGTACCTGTGAAGTTCACCGCTGTCGTTGCGTTGCCAGAACACAAAGTCTGGTCCGCCGGATCAGTTACTGTTGGAGTTGGATTTACTGTAATGGTAAATGTCTGCGCTGTACCCGTACATCCGGCAAGTGTTGGTGTAACCGTAATTGTTGCTGTGATTGGAAGTGCTGTTGCATTGGTTGCAGTAAATGACGCAATATTGCCACTGCCACTTGCGGCTAGACCTATGGATGTATTGCTGTTCGTCCAGTTAAATGTTGCCCCAGCTGTACCCGTAAAGTTTACCGCTGTGGTTGCATTGCCTGAACACAAGGTCTGATCCGCCGGGTCGTTGACCATTGGAGGGTTTGGATCTACTAAAGTGATCAACGTTGCGCTCGTGCTCACGCATGATCCCATGCTAACCTGGAAGTTAGTGTACGCTCCGGCATTAAGACCCGTTATCACTATTGACCCTCCCGCATTAGAGGTCATCGCTAATGGTCCAACAGGTACGCCGTCATCTGTATAACTCACGCTATATGCCGTGCTGGCTGCTAGTCCCGTGATCGTTATGGTTCCGTCTGTGCCGGTACAAATGGTTGGGTTGGTGCCTGCAACCGCAATCACCGGATTTGGCGTAACTGTAATCGTAAAAGTCTGTGGTGTTCCCGTACAGCCGCCTGTGGTTGGAGTAACCGTTATTGTTGCTGTAATTGGAGCTCCAGTACCGTTAACTCCTATAAATGATGCAATATTTCCTGTACCACTTGCCGCAAGGCCAATACTGGTGTTATTGTTGGTCCAGTTATATGTTGTACCCGCTATCGATCCGGTAAAGTTCACCGCCGTGGTTGATCCTCCTGCACAAATACTCTGGTCAGCCGGATCTGTAACTGTTGGTGTTGGGTTGACTGTAATGGTAAATGTTTGCGCAGTACCCGTGCAGCCTGCCAAGGTTGGTGTTACCGTAATAGTTGCTGTTACCGGGGTGGTGCCTGCATTAATAGCCGTAAATGATGCTATGTTTCCACTGCCGCTTGCTGCTAGACCAATGGTGGTGTTGCTGTTTGTCCAGTTATATGTTGTCCCTGCAATTGCGCCTGTGAAGTTTACCGCAGTTGTTGCCGTGTTCGCGCAGAGTGTCTGGTTGGCAGGATCAGTTACTGTTGGTATTGGATTTACCGTAATAGTAAATGTTTGCGCAGTACCCGTGCAGCCACCCAAGGTTGGTGTTACCGTGATAGTTGCTGTTACCGGGGTGGTGCCTGCATTAATAGCCGTAAATGATGCTATGTTTCCACTGCCGCTTGCTGCTAAACCAATGGTGGTGTTGCTGTTTGTCCAGTTATATGTTGTCCCTGCAATTGCGCCTGTGAAGTTTACCGCAGTTGTTGCCGTGTTCGCGCAGAGTGTCTGGTTGGCTGGGTCGGTTACTGTTGGTATTGGATTCACCGTAATAGTAAATGTTTGCGCAGTACCCGTGCAGCCTGCCAAGGTTGGTGTTACCGTAATAGTTGCTGTTACCGGGGTGGTGCCTGCATTGGTGGCTGTAAATGATGCTATGTTTCCACTGCCGCTTGCTGCTAAACCAATGGTGGTGTTGCTGTTTGTCCAGTTATATGTTGTCCCTGCAATTGCGCCTGTGAAGTTTACCGCAGTTGTTGCCGTGTTCGCGCAGAGTGTCTGGTTGGCTGGGTCAGTTACCGTTGGTATTGGATTCACCGTAATAGTAAATGTTTGCGCAGTGCCCGTGCAGCCTGCCAAGGTTGGTGTTACTGTAATAGTTGCTGTTACCGGGGTGGTGCCTGCATTAATAGCTGTAAATGATGCTATGTTTCCACTTCCACTTGCTGCTAGACCAATGGTGGTGTTGCTGTTTGTCCAGTTATATGTTGTCCCTGCAATTGCGCCTGTGAAGTTTACCGCAGTTGTTGCGGTGTTCGCGCAGAGTGTCTGGTTGGCAGGATCAGTTACTGTTGGTATTGGATTCACCGTAATAGTAAATGTTTGCGCAGTACCCGTGCAGCCTGCCAAGGTTGGTGTTACCGTAATAGTTGCTGTTACCGGGGTGGTGCCTGCATTAATAGCTGTAAATGATGCTATGTTTCCACTGCCGCTTGCTGCTAGACCGATTGAAGGTGTATTGTTTGTCCAGTTGAATGTAGCTCCTGCTGTACCCGTGAATGTTACTGCTGTAGTTGCTGTGTTCGCGCAGAGTGTCTGGTTGGCTGGGTCAGTTACTGTTGGTATTGGATTTACCGTGATAGTGAACGTTTGTGCCGTCCCTGTACATCCCCCGAGCGTGGGTGTTACCGTAATTGTTGCAGTAATTGGAGTAGCACCGGCATTGGTAGCCGTGAAGGATGCGATATTACCACTGCCACTGGCTGCCAGACCAATGCTGGTGTTGTTGTTAGTCCAGTTGAAGGTGGCCCCTGCTGTTCCTGTGAAGTTCACCGCAGTTGTTGCAGTATTGGCACAGAGGGTTTGATTTGCAGGGTCAGTTACTGTTGGAATCGGATTCACGGTAACCGTAACAGTTTGTGGCGTTCCCGCGCATCCACCAGCAGTTGGGGTAACGGTGTAGGTAACAGTTTGAACTGCACCAGTTGAATTAGTAAGCGTATTGCTAAGGGTACTCGTTGATTGCGTCCCTGTACTTTCACCTGTAACATTCGGGTTAGCTGTCGCAACCCAGGTATAAGTTGTTCCTGCCATTGTACTTGTAAGTGGGATACTCACAGTACCGCCTGAACAAATCGAAGCTGTATTGGCGCTGGTCATGCTTGGGGCATTATTGACAGTTACACATTGAGTTTGGGTATAGGTACAACCAAAATTATCGGTAACAGAATATGTATAACAAGGTGTGCCAGCAGCCGTAGGTGTAACAGAGGCCGTGGTTGCACCTGTAGAGGTAAGTCCCGGAGTAGCAACCCAACCTTGTGAAGCGATGGTAGGTGTAAAACCGCCAGCAGCCGGAGGAACGGTGAAATTCACATCCCAGTTGAAAATGTAGCCATTATCAATGGAAAGATTATCGGTCACCTGTATTGTCCAAGCTCCATTTAACGGACAACCGAATAAATTTGACCAAGGATCAACAGGCATATAATTTCCTGGCGTGATTGAGGCACCAGCAGGACTCCCTGCAGTAACGGTTGATCCATCAACCAAGAGTGTGGTTGCACCGGGAGTAAAGCAATATGTTGAGCCCGTTCCGGGAGTAGTTGACCCATCATCTAGTGCCCCCCCAAGATATGTGCCTCCTCCGCCTGGATAATCCTTCAGAGTCATACTTTGCCCATTCGGACAAATGATGACAATATCCAAATCTCCTAAAAAGGAATGTTCAATATTTAAACAAATGTTAGAGAAATCAGCAGCACTGGTAATAGTTTGACCGGAATTAAAACAATTAACAGTAATAGAAGTTGTGTATGAAACACCAGAGCCGTCAGGCAAGAAAGTTGTGCCGGATACCGGCGGGGTGCAATTAGGCACATACGGAGTCATCGTAACATTGGCCGTGAGGTTAGAACTTTGCCCTAAACATATTGGATTTGGTGCGGCATTAGTTACGATTGTAGGTGTTGTTGAAACTTGAACTACTTGTGTTGCTGAGTTAGAATTGGAACAACCACTTGGATCAGTAATGGTGAGACCAACAGCATAACTGCCCGAAGTAGGAAAGGCATGAGATACACTAGTTCCAGTTCCTGATGTTCCATCTCCGAAATTCCAAGAATAAGTTGCTCCGGCCCCACTAGAAGAAAAAGTACCTGATCCAGTAAAATTTACAGATTGACCCTGACATATCTTAACATAACCAGCAACAGGTGCAGGGGTGACTGAAGCAATATTGGCGGTGATAGTTTGGCAAGGCTGAGTACAAGAAATAGTAGCAGCCCATCCTGTGTAGCTAAAGCTTCCATCCGAAGTAAAGACAAAAGTTAGGCAACCTGTGGGATTTCCAGGAGTTGCTTGGGCTATGCCGGGCCCAGCGCTACCGGTATACGATCCTAATGTAGGCGCGGCAGTTGAGTTACCATCATAAATTGTGAGAAAATCGTAATTATTTTCTAAATCGAACGAAGTAAAATTTACCTGCACCATACTGCCAGGAGTAGAAGGGCAAATTGTATACGTTAAATTTTGACTAAAGCCATAATTTGACGAAGGACCACCGGAGTCATAAAAGTTTCCACTACACAAAGAAGTGCTTCCATTAGACATGTTCACATTTGAGCCTGGAGGGGGTGGAGTAACACATGAAATTGTTGCCGCCCATCCAGGATACACTACTGAACCATCAGATGTAAATTGTATTGTGATACAACTACCTGATGCGGTAACAACACCGGGAGAACCTGTACCTGTGTAGGACCCAATAAGCGGAGACCCTGTAGTTGCACCATCGTAAATATAAAGATCATCCCAACCACTCTCAATTGAAAATGAAGTAAAATTTAGTTGTGGGGATTGACCAGCAACAGATGAGCAAATTGTAAACACAAACGTTTCACTAATTCCATAATCTCCGCCTGAGCCACCTGAATCATAAAAAGTACCTGAACAGGTTGTAACACTACCATTGGTCATGTTATAGGTTTGACCAAATGCCGTCAGACTAATAAACACAATGAATATAATTGAACTTATTCTCTTCATGAAATTTTCAGTTAATTATTATTTAATCTGACTATTGATATAACTGTTACTTTTTACAACTAAAATATAACCTGTACTTCCTATTACATAATAATTATCTGCGTTAGGATCTGCGGGTAATTGAATATGGAGGACATTTAAACTTCCAGCCAGAAATGAATTCACAAAATCTACTGAACTGAGTATTCCATCTTTTGAAAATTCGGAGTACGGAATATCTGCTAGCGTTTTTAAACCAGTTGACTTCTCATTTATTTTGTCAGTCAATTCAAAACCAAATTGCAGTTTTGCTTCCAAATATTTTATCAATCCGGGGTTGGATGATAATGTCTCTTGATATTTTTCAGATCCCAAAAAATCTACTACTCTGCTGTTAGGGGAACCTGCCTGAGAAAAGCAGACACTAACCGCAAAAACTAAAATCAATGATTGTAGGAATTTCATAAGCACTATTTAACATTAACTTGACGAATCGTTAAATGTGAAGTTGCCTGAAATTCATAAAAAAGGATGCTTTTATCTCAAAAAAATATCAACATCCTATCTTGTTGTAAATATGATGTTTATATACATTTTGGTTAAACAAATATTTCGTTTTAAAACATGGTTTAAGCGATAATAAGCGAATTGTTATTTAGAGCATAGCTTTGTTATATATTTAACGCGTAAGATTGCGAGGATTTACCTTCCCAAAGTGGGCTTTAAAAGATAATCGATGGTACTTTTTCTCCAATCGAGCGCAGCGGGTAAATATATTTTTTCGAGAGCCGGAATTTCATCAGATAAAATGATGGCGTCATTCATATCAACTTCATCAATAGCAATGAAATATTTTGTCAGATCAGAAACAGGTTGAACATGTGGTTCAGTATAATTACATCTGGTAAAATCAAGCGTATCTACTTGTGCTAAAAAAATTAAATTTCTGTTGTTCTCAGCACCTGGAGTAGCAACAATTTGTGTATAAAATCCTGCTTGTTGAAATGTTTTGAAAATACAGCGTGAAGCATGTCCCTTTTCACCAGAAATAAACCCGTAAAAATTCATCATTACAAGACCACCAGGTTTTAACATATTCTTCAGGGTAGAAAAACATTCCACTGTGAGCACATGTGAAGGAGGAGTTTCATTCAGAAAAAGATCAAGCGTAATAATGTCATACTTTTTTTTACAGGTATTGATATACCTGCGCGCGTCATCAACAATAATATTGGTTGAATCAGGAACAGCAAAATATTTCAAGGCAACTTCTTTCACCCGCTGATCAATTTCAACCACATCAGTATTGAAACCAAGGCGATTAAATTGATGAACAATGGTTCCTCCACCGAGACCTAATAAAAGTGCATCACTTCCTTTTGGAAATATACTTACCGCCGTTGGAAAAAAGTAAGACCAATCCCACAAATCATATTCCGGATTATCAACATCCATGATTGATTGCGCTGTATTATTTACCAGCAATGCGCGCCCATTTTTCCAACCACGTGTTGATGTATAATATGGCATGTCAACCACTCTAATCTGACCCAAAATTCCTTCAGACTCATACAAGACATGATAATTTTCTTGATCCAAATTTTTTTGTGCGTTGATAAATGCGGTTAAACCAAAAGGAACTAAAAAAATAAATGCTTTGAAATATTTTTTGCCGACTAAAGCGAGTAAAGGAAATAACGCAAGTAATAATCCAAAAAAATAACAAGGCCACTTAATTCCAAATTCAGGCAATAAATAAAATCCCACTAAAAAAGTGGCGCAAATTCCTCCCAGTGTAGAAAATGCATAAATTGATCCGGCGCTCTTACCTGAATTATCTGCAGCATCATTGATCAGATTAATAATGAGCGGACTGGTAGTACCCATCAATAAAAGAGCGGGAAACATAAATACCATCAACGAAATAGTAGTGCCCCATTGTACAGAAAAATCTAATGTTGCTGTCATGATCCACAAGCTGGTGTGTGGCATGATGATCATAAAAATTCCGGCACAAATTAAAATGAAATAGACGAGCGAAGTGTGTTTGTACTTTTTTGAAAGATATCCTCCAAGATAATATCCCGACATGAGTGACAATAAAGTAACACCAAGAACGGCGGCCCACACATAGAGAGATCCGCCAAAAAATGGAGCAATCAACTTTGCACCAAACAACTCACACGCCATTACTGACGAACCTTCAATGAAAGATAAAAGGAATAAAAATTTCCTGACTGAAGCGTTTAGCACAATACTTATCCGACTATTGAATAATTAATTTCTGCACCGTGCGATAATCATCCACCGCGATAACAACCTGATAAATTCCAGCTTCAAATTGTGAAGCATCTATGAAAAAATTCTGTTCACCGACACTTACATTTCCATCATGAATTACTGCAACAAGTTCACCCAACATATTTGTCAAATATATTTTTGCTGAAACTGCCTGAGAAAAAGTAACAGGAATTACTGTAATTGCTTTAGCCGGATTTGGATAAATAGCATTCATCACTACAGGATTTTCAGATGCAATATCAACATTGCCACCATCCAATACTTTAAATTGGTGATAACCATCAGGTGCAGGAATTGGATGTTCTGTCTGACGACCATTCACTGCTTCTGCTCCAATATAATAATACACCGTAGTACCCACTGCCTGTGCCGGAATTGAACCAGTCCAAGTATCTGCTCCGGTATTTGTCATTGGGATTTCAGTATAGGCGCCAGCTAAAGTTGTTTTATAAAAAATACTAGCATTTACTATACCTGATTTATGTTTTATTTCAGCACTTGCCAAATATGGATTCACATCATCATACGTGTCTTCCAATTTTTTATGCGATATCAATAAAGGATCACTCACGCCAACTGTATGAGTGATACAGTGAATTGCCCCACCAGCAGAAATCAAATTCATACCTGTATTATCTACATCAATTGGAACGATGGTATAACCCGGCATTAAACTATCCAAAATATTCAGTGCAATGGTATCATATTCTTCACGATAGGTAGGCAACAAAATAGTATTATTTACAAAAGTTTGATTGGCATACGTGCGATAATATCCACCACCATCAGGATATAAACCACTTGTGCTTGGTGGTTGCGGAATTCTCACCACCTTATACGGGGTTCCAAATTTGGTTGTAAAATTAGAAAGAACATATTGCAGATTTGCTTCAATTTGTGGACCATCAGCAACGCCATCAGGATATTCACCAACAAGCAAAGTTTCTTCATCTACAATTTTCATGTGCATATCAATGTGATGAATTCCGTCATAAGGCAACACGGTCATTTTAATGTAGGAAGTTATACCCATCCAATCATTGTACAAATCATTAATTTCAGGTTCAGTATGTGTAGGATAAGAAGCAAGGCCACCTGAGCCCGATCCATCATTTTCATCTAAAATTAACTCTGATGAAAAACCTTGACCGGCGCCATCAGACATCCAGTTTCCACCGGTAGCTACGATTTTATAAGGATTGGCTGTCATGGAGTAAATATTAATTCCCAGCATGGCTGCATACGCATCCGGAATCACGTCATCCAGCGGACGAGGGCGATTATAAATCCAGTCAACCAAAATGAGAGAATCCACATCATTTACATAAACAGAATTAGCGCCATAATCACGAATCCAAACTGAGTTCCATCCGATTTCAATGTATGAAATATTTACATCAGGCACCCCGTTGGATGTGAGATTGGATTTCACATCATTTGAGTCAGTACACATTATAATGACTAGACACTCTTCTTGCGCCGCATCAATTATTTGACGGTGTATGGTATTGTATTGATCAGTCCAAGTGACAACCAGCGCCTGCACTTCTTCCCACTCAGCTGCTGTGCGCAGTGAAGTGAAAGGTGGTGGAGTGGTTATTCCTCTTTCATCAAAACTTTGAAGATATGCATCCATTATCTGATATTCTTCAGGCGTCATATACCTCGGAAGATTCTCTTGTTGAGCCCGAGCAATATTTAACATGATTGCTAAAGAGAATAAAATCAAAAATGTGTTTTTCATGTGTTCTACTTTTTTCTAATTATTCGCCATTCATTTTGCGCTAGCGATTTCAACAAAATTGAAACCTATGCAATTGATAGCCTATGATGAATTGATACTTAAAACCTCTGTTGATTATCAGCACAAGATAAAAAGAAAACCCTTTACGCCTTAGCCGTTTATCAAATAATGTATTCATTTGGATTGTTTCAGTCTGTTTTTAAGCGTTTTAACAAGGTGAGCATATATTGATAAGAGTAAATTAATATCCTTCGGAGACAACCGTAGACACTGGGCTACGTTGTATATGGCACGGGAATGGTAAAGAAAATATCTGCGTAAACCTTTGATTTTTCGTGGAATTTGTTACCTTCGTTACCCTTTTGAAAAAAATGAAGATTCAGAATATCGGAATCATATTACTCACTGCAATGGTATTGACAAGGTATCTTGACCTAGTCAACCAGCTGACATCACGAGATGGATCTTTTCGTGAAGGCATTGAATTTTCCATGATTGAGGCTTATGAGTCAATTCAATCTGAAAATGAGAGTGAGCCTGCAACACTGCTACTTGCTAATCATGCCCCTGTTGAGAAGTCAGATTTTTCAGATGCTTCCATTTCTCACATAGCAGACAATTCATCAGAATCACAGCATGTACCTGAAGGTTATGCAATGAACCCTGAAACATCATCAAGTGATGAGCCTGCACCCATGGAGTATGCTAATACCATGGTAGTGTATGATCCTTCAAATCCGGCGTTAATATCAATGAATACACGCTATGAAGATCCTACTGAAAGTGTTCCGCTTGACAATACCAATACAGTTATCAGCGGTATGATGTCGGTTCTTCCAAGAAGATAATTATTGTTTTTCCAGATCAGATTTTACTGCAGCAAGAATTCCTTTTGCGCGTTCAGTATCTCTTTTATCAGGCGTTTTTACGAAGTTCTCAAACTCAAGATAAAACGGATGCTTTTCACCATAGTGCTGGTAAATACATGCCAAAGCACCACTTCTCAGTTGAGCAAATAATTCTGCGTTTACCCTGTGTCGTGGCACGGTGCCTGATTCAACAACTATATTACTCAATGCTCTATTGCAAACTTCAATCAACTTAACAATCTGATCTTTCATCTATGTAGTTATTTTTTGTGTGTGATATTTGTGATTTCTGTTGTCAATTATTAGTTCAATAAATTGACATGTTGATTCCAGATTGTCATTACACACTGTTCATACCAAGATACAATTAATCCAGATTACACAATAATTTTTTCAAGAATTTTGAGGGTTAAAAATTACATTTCCAATCGTTCTCGTATTCGTAGGCGCAAGTAGCCGCCTGCGAATGCACCTATCAGCACGACGACTAAAAGATCATTTCTAGTAATCGTGTCAACCAATAATTATTCAACCTTCAGATCAGTACTTATCCACTAGAATTTTGAAAGTATTGAATCACCAACTTTGCTTTTGCCTGACCAATTATTTCGGTGAGTTCATTTTCATTGGCTCCTCTTATACGTTTGATTGACTTGAAATGACGTAACAATTCTTCAGCTGTTTTTTCGCCTATACCATCAATCCAAGTGAGCTCAGAACCTATGGCAGCTTTGCTCCGCTTATTTCGGTGATGCGTAATACCAAAGCGATGCGCTTCATTACGCATGTGCTGAATTACTTTTAACGACTCAGAGCGTTTGTCAATATATACCGGAACAGAATCACCGGGAAAAAATATTTCTTCCAGTTTTTTTGCGATACCCACCAATGCAATTTTGCCTCGTAACCCTAATTCATCAATGCTTTTTAATGCGGCACTCAACTGACCTTTTCCGCCATCAATCACTATAAGTTGAGGCAGTGAAGCATTCTCTTCAAGCAATCGTTTATACCGGCGATAAATAATTTCTTCCATAGACGCAAAATCATTTGGGCCCTCTACCGTTTTAATATTAAAATGCCGATAATCTTTTTTTGAAGGTTTGCCATTTTTGAAAACCACGCATGCCGCCACCGCATTTGTTCCCTGAAAATTTGAATTGTCAAAACACTCCATGTGTGACGGCAAATCTTTTAACCTGAAATCTTTTTGAATAGTTGAAAGAATGCGTTCAGTATGTCTTTCCGGATCTATTAATTTCTCTTGCTTATGTTTTTCAAGCATGAAAAATTTTGCATTGCGCTGTGACAATTCAAGCAGTGACTTTTTTTCACCACGTTGAGGCACTGTAATGATCAAATTTTTGAATATCTCGCTTATATCAATTTCTGAAATAATCTCTTTTGCTTCATCTCCAAAACGCTCACGCATTTCAACTAATACCAGCGGAATAATTTCTGCCGGCGTTTCATCCAATTTCTTCTTTACCTCAACCGTATGGCCTTGAATGATGGCTCCGTTATTGATTTTTAAATAATTTACATACGCCTCGTTTTCATCTTCAACCATTGAGATAACATCAACATTGTGAATTGCCGGACTCACGACAGCAGACTTGCTATGATAGTTCTCAAGCGTCTCAATTTTCTCTTTGATCAACAAAGCGTCTTCAAATAACAAAGCTTCAGATTTTTTTTTCATCAGTTGTTTAAGTTCACTGATAACAGAGGAAACATTACCCCGTAAAATGTTTTTAATTTCATGGATGTAATCATCGTACTCCTTTTCGGTTTGTTCACCAATACATGGTCCTTTGCAATTTCCAATATGATATTCAAGACAAACTTTATATTTTTTTTGATCAATATTTTTTTTTGAAAGATTCAGTGTACAATTCCTTAGCGGATAAACATCGCGTATTAAATCAAGTAAGGTGTGCATCATTTTTCCTGAGGCATAGGGACCAAAATATTTTGAGCCATCTTTAATTACTCGTCGTGTATAAAAGACACGTGGAAATTCTTCATTTTTTATACAAATCCAGGGATACGTTTTATCATCTTTCAAAAGAATATTATACCTGGGTTGATATTTTTTAATCAGATTATTTTCAAGCAACAGAGCATCTAATTCTGTTTCAACAACAATATATTTAATGTCTGCAATTTTTCTGACCAGAATTGTTGTCTTTGCATTATCATGTTCTTTCACAAAATAAGAGGTCACTCTTTTTTTCAAATCTTTGGCTTTACCAATATAAATGATGGTTCCGTTTTTATCAAAATATTGATACACCCCGGGACTATCAGGTAAAGTTTTTATTTTATCTTTCAAGTGATCAGACATGGATGTAAAGATAGCAAGTCCGCGGTGTAGATATGCAATACGCAGCAATAATCAACTTGAATAATTAATAAATAGGGCGGGGAGCTGAAGATTCCATCAGTAGTATACCAACACCGTTCATGTAAATCACGTATAAATAAAAAATATCTTGTCTAATTTTAGAACCAAAGAAACTTCACTATGAAAAAATCGGTTTTGTTAATTGCACTTTGTGCCGGACTGAATTCACTTGCGCAGCAATATAATCATTGCGGTACGCATCAGGCAATTCTTGATTATGATGCCAATCATCCGGGATATCTTGAAAATGTAAACGAAACCTTTTACAGGGCAAAACAAACCGGTTCACAAGATCGCAGCACGGTTTATATTATACCGGTTGTGGTGCACATTGTTTACAATACACCACAAGAGAACTTGGATGATTCTGTGATTTTTAACCAAATAGCCAGGCTGAATGAAGACTATCGCAGATTAAATGAAGATACTACGAATACGCGTGATACTTTTTTAACCATTGTGGGTGATTCATATATTGAATTTCAACTAGCCATGTTTGATCCTGACGGAAACCCAACCACCGGTATTACCAGAACTTACACAGCTCAAAATTCCTTTTTTGGAGTTGGCGGTACTCCTGCCGAAGGAGTAAAATCAACAGCCAACGGTGGCATTGACCCTTGGGATCAATCAAGATACCTCAACATTTGGGTTTGTGATATGTCATTATTTGATATTCCTTTTTTGCTTGGATACGCTACTCCACCGGCTGATTTACCTCATTGGCCGGCCGGTTCAACTGATGGCATGAGTGATGGTGTAGTAATCCAGTATCAGGCGTTTGGAAGTAATAATCCCAATGAGCTTGATGCAGGCAGTGGCCCAATTGATGTACAAGGTAGAACAACCGTTCATGAAGTTGGTCATTACTTAGGTTTAAGACATATTTGGGGTGATGGTGATTGCACCGCTGAAGATGGAATTGATGATACACCAAACGCTGCTGATCAATCTAATCAAGATTGTAATTTCTCATCAAATACTTGCACCGATAACATTGGAACTTTAGGTGATTTGCCTGATATGGTTGAAAATTATATGGACTATTCTGCTGAAACTTGTCAGAATTCTTTCACGCTAGGTCAAATTGATATGATGCGTGCGATTCTGGAAAACTACCGCTACGATTTAATTAACGGAAATCCGGCGTTGGGAGTTGAAAACGGCGAGATTCATTCATTCAGTATTTATCCTAATCCTGCGTCAGGTAACTTTATTATTGAAGGTCTGAATACAGAATCAAAAACCATCACCATTTATTCTGAAACCGGATCACAACTTCAAATTATCACAACAACTGATCAGCAGATTGTGATTGATGCTTTAGCTGCGGGAGTTTACTTTATTTCAGTATTGCAGGGCGAGGCGTTGGAGATGAGAAAAGTAGTTGTTCTTTAATCATTACAAAATACTTTTCCAAACAAGTTGTCCGGTGTTCATGTCAACACAGGCAATGCCGCCGCCAATAGTGATGTAGAGAAATTGGTCATAAGTAAAGGCTATTCCGGATGATGGCTCAGTACCCCATTTATCTTCAGAAATAATTTCTTCCTGATTTAGTTTCCATAATTTTTCACCACTGAAACTGATCGCAATATAAAAAGCAGATTTTTTTTCCACCGTGGTGTAAGCTCGCAAGATGAATAAATTTCCATCTTCATAAGCACCAATAATTTCAGGATATAAATATTCATCAGGATATTCAATGCTGCCCTCTTTGTCCGTTCTGTGCAAAGTTTTAATGTCTCCGGTTTTATTTCTGAAATCAAATGTCCACGTGCGGTTGTAATAGTCATTCCCCAAATGAATTTCGTAATCATTAAAATCAATCTCTGATTCATTTTGGACTTTCGGAAATCGTTCCTCAATTAAAATATCTTCCAATAAATTATAACAATATTCATGGCCGTTATTTGCCTTGATGGTCAACCATGCTTCATTTTTTGACATCTTGTTTCCTGTCTGATAATTCATGTCAGCAATGCCATTTTGTAATTCAGGGAATTTTTCAAATCCTTTTTCTTTAGACCATTCACGTAAAACATTTCCTGAATTTAAATCATACTCAACCGCTTTTCCCCACTCAAAAAAAATCACACCCTGTTCAGACATACAAAGCATGGTTGAAGATGAAACTGTTGTTCTCATACCTCGCTCACCTGTCAAAGCATCCACAATGTATAAACGATAAGTTTCATAAGATCCGCCGTCACCGTCACCTTCAAAGTGTAATTCAATCAGTGCAATTTTTTCACCATTTGTTGAGGCTGACACAAATTGCACAGCATAACCATGATGACTTAATAACAAATACATCAAGGTGCAAAAGCAAAATATTGCTCCACCAATTTGAATCAGTCGCCGATAAACTAAATTTTTTACCGGAGTATGAATGAATAATATGGCCGGCACAAAAGTGAGGACGATGAACATGGTGAAAAATGTCCAGCTTTCACTTACGATATAATCTAAAATTGATTCCATGCCCGTTAAAAATTTAGCCCTTCAGGTATTCTTGATAAATGTACAACTATTTTATTATCAGAGCCGATAACGTGCTATGAATTAATGGTGTAATCAAAAGTTCTACGCATCACTTTACTTTGGTGTTGCCGTTAAATCAGACTCTGCTCCATGGCTATTTTAGTTTTTCAGTATTGCTGAAGTATGACTCCAGTTCAAACAATAAATCATCCATTTTCACAATTCACCGTATCTTTGACCCATGCGCTTTGACGAATACAGAATATCATCTGAACTGAAAACAAATCTTGCAGCAATGGGATTTGTAAGACCAACCGACATTCAGTTTAAAACGCTGCCTCACATTCAAAAAGGAGAAGACTTATTAGCCATTGCGCAAACGGGTACGGGTAAAACTGCTGCATTCGCAATTCCGGTAATTGACAAGTTGCAGTTCTTACGCAAGAAAAAAATTGAAGGAATTAAATGCATTGTCATGGTTCCAACGCGTGAACTTGCGCTACAAATAACTGAGGTGTTTCACAAACTGGGCAGAAACACAAAACTTCGCACCTTTTGCGTATACGGCGGTGTTGAGCAAGATAAACAAATTGCTGCGCTAGAAAACGGCATTGATATTTTGGTGACAACACCGGGTCGTTTATTTGATCTTTCTAGTCAAGGTTATATTCATTTAAACCGGTGTGAAATTTTAATTCTTGATGAAGCCGACCGCATGCTGGCGCTTGGTTTTTATGAAGACATTGAACAGCTCATTCAATATTTGCCAAAGAAAAGACAAACCCTTTTTTTCTCAGCAACCATTGATGATAAAATAAAAAAACTTGCCTACTCATTAGTGAACACAAGTGCAATACGCATACAGATTTCACCCAAAGATCCTGTTTCAAAAAATGTAGCACATGCGGTTGCTTTTATAGAAATGGATGACAAAAGATTTTTTCTTGAGCGATTGATCACAGAAAATTCAACAAAAAAAATGTTGGTTTTTGTACGCACCAAAGTGCGCGCAGAGCGAGTAAAATCAGCCATGGAAAGAGTACAAATAGAAACAGACACCATTCATGGAGACAAGGACCAGCGCGAGCGTGAAGCTGTGCTTTCCAGATTTAAAACCGGTGATCTACGCATTTTAATTGCTACTGATGTGAGTGCTCGCGGCATTGATATTCCTCATGTTGATTTTGTGATCAACTATGATTTACCTGATCACCCTGAAACTTATGTACACCGCATAGGCCGCACCGGACGCGGAAAACAAAAAGGGCAAGCCGTTTCATTTTGCGCAAAAGAAGAAAAAAGCATGCTCAATGAAATTGAAACTTATATCACCAAACCGGTTGAAGTATTGAAAATTGAAAAGTCAGAATATCATGAAACCATTTCTTTCAAAGACCCTGAAGAAAGAGATTGGAAGAAGTTGATGGAAGGGGATAAAGCAAGTTTCAAGAAAAAGAAGAGATAGAGTATATGATTTAGTAAACTACATTCCATTCATGAAATCCAAGAAGTTTGAGTAGCGGATTTTTTTGTAAATTTAGTGTGCAAATGGCTTGACTATAGCTTCGTTTAGAAATTCCCCCGGTGATCTCCCCCCCCTTATGCGGATTCAAATCAATCTGTTGTCATCACGAAAGATGCCGATTTTAGAGATTCCTTCTTTTTGAACAAAACACCCAAGAAATTGATTAAAATAGTCGTTCCTTACCAACCAAATTTTATTTGAGTCCGAACAATTAAAAAATCGACTCTGAACCAATTTGAAAAATCACCAAAAATATCACGAACTAATTTATCCATTAGTTTCTTTAAATTCCATCCGGTGGCTGCGAACATTGCATTGATTTTTGATGAACTTTCGCCCCATGTATTTTCCATTCTGTGATCTGTCTTAAGATGTCCTATTACTGGCTCGATGGCTGCTCTTCGACGGAATTTTTTTCGGGTCGTAAATTTTTGATAAGGCGTTGTGTTTTTGTAGGTTTTGGGGTTGTTCCATTTTTTCCCCCCCTTATTTTTTTTTCCCCTTTCCACCTCTGTCATAAACAATTTCTTTGGTAAATAGTTTAGATTATTTTTATTTGATTAAGCAGAGGTTCTATTGTGTTACCGTCATGCGGATTTCCGAAAAACTTTCTATCTGGAACTAATGTTTTGGATTCACCATCAATCCAATTTTAAAAAAAAAACATTTTTTTTTTTTCCCCTTTCCTTTAACAAAACAAGTGTTAAACGGTTTTTGAAGACTGTAAACTTTATTTTTATCAAGCGCGTTTGTGTCAGTCAACTATTAAAGGTGTTTCTTGTGGAAGCTCACGTTCTAGTTCTCGAAGTTGTTTTTGCATTGTGCGTAGTTTTAATTTTGCCTTTCTTGATTTTTTATTCTTTTAGGGTGATGTGAATTGTGCGTGTCACGCACAAGTTGTTCTTGTTCTAGTGTACGTTTGGCGTTGGTTAATCCCTTCTTGGCAATGGCATTGCACTGTCAATAACTTTTTTTGCCAGTTTTCCCCCCTTGGAAAAGTGGTTTGTTTTCTTGAACAGTTATCAGATAACAGTCTGATTTTTTGCTTTTGTTCCGTGAATTTATTGACGTTAACATTTTTTTTTTCCCCCGGGCCCCCCCTTTGGTTTGGGGAAAGTGAACAGGCGCTTGGATCACATGGGAAAATATGTTGAAAGTTTGATGCACCACAAAAATACTGCATGTAAGGATTGATCACCCATGCCTTAGCCAGAGTCTCATCTCCCAAATTGTAAATGGTTTAACAAAAGACATCAATCATAAATCTTATTGGCATGATGGCTGACCGGATTTGAATAATGAACTGAGAATTCTCTTTCAAAATATTTCCAATCCATTTTATTTGATAACAAAACCAATTCATGACGCATATCGATAAAATCCGAAGCGGGGGCCGGGTGTGGTGTGTTTTTTTTTGGTGTTTTTGTTTTCTTTTTTCTAAAATATTTTAGAGATTCCTTCTAAAATATCTTGCAATTTATATCACACAAAAAGCACTAATTATCAACATTATATTATTGAATGTCAATATTTTGAAGAGTTATTAAGGAACGACTAAAATAAATCTTGGAAATGTTTCCAATGATACTTTGCTAAAAATTTTTTCTGATAATCTTCAAACAATTCTCAACCTTTCGAAAAAGGAGTATTTTTTGTTGGAAATAGATATTGACAGAATTACGATAACTGAACCCGGACTACACTAATTAATCCCTTTGCTATTTCAATATACACGATGGAATATTACTAAAATATTCATGTTGTCAATACGGATTCAACTGGTTCAACTCCAATATCATTTTCTGCATTGAACACAATTCAAATTCTTGACGCCTTGCTTTTCTCTATGTGTTCAGATGTGCTCATTCATTTTCATCAGAATCATCTTCAGTATTTCCAGATTTTTTTTCCGGCATGGGTCCGCGTAAATGAATGACTAGGCCGTTTAAAAAATTTCGCAAAATTTGGTCACCGCAATTTTTATACTTCGGATGATCTTCTCTTCTGAACAAAGCGCCAAGCTCACTTTCGCTCACTCTGAAATCAACCAGCGAACAAATGTGTACAATGTCTTTATTAGTGAGTTTCAGCGCTACACGCAATTTTTTGAGGATGTCGTTGTTGGTCATGAAATTTATAATGGCGTGAATTTAGAAATTTATTCCGTGTTATCATGGGGGCGAAATAAATTCCGCCCCTATGATGACATCATTCCACAACCACCCGAATCCCCTCAGAATGCGAGGTAAACTCAGGGGCATACATACATTGAATGGTGGTAATTCCATTTGAAAAATCTCCTTTGTGTTGCACTTTCATGTCATATTCAAACACGTAAGTTCCTTTTGGAATGTAATCAAAGAAGAAGTTTGTTGCGGCATCTTTTGTGGCTTCATAATATCCTAAACCATCTTGCCATTTATACATGGACAATACATTAACCGGCTCAAAACCTGAAGCACGCATGTCTTTCATGTGCACGTATTCCAAATTTCTGTCAGTGCGCAATTCTATTCTGCATCTTATTTTATCTCCCACATGTAGTACATTTTTATCGTTGATTGGTTTGAGTACTTCTCCACTATTTGTAACCTCAACCAAGAATAACTGTTTTTGCAAACTCAGTGGGGTTTCAGCAAATGTAATTTTATCCAAATCTTCAAAATACTGCCAATATGCGGCGCCCCAAGCAATGCCTTTGCTATTTTTCTTCAAGGTAATTTCGCCCATATTTTCTTTGATTGCATCATTTGCCCAAGATGTTTTGATATAACCGGTTCCTTCTTGTGCTTCTACTTTATAAGGATCTGTGCCATCGGCATTTGTTACATATTCAATTGGACGGCCACCCACTGTGATTTCTACAAATGAATCGTCTGCCAATAAGTCTGATCCCTTTAATAATAAAGCATAAACGGCTTCTGTTGTTTGTTTGGTGGTTTTCCAGTTGGTTGTTTGTTTTTGTTTCAGCAACCAGATTTTTAATTCTTCAACCGTTTCTTGATCATCTGTTACTTCATCAAACATTTCTATCATAAGCGCCTGCGTTTCAATTGGCGCCTCATACCAATACCAGCCTATCTGATATTCTTTCCAATACATACCAAATTCATCATGACGAATGGCATTATCTTTCAATGATTTTACAATATCAGTTGACAATTCTTTCATTTCAAAACGATGCGCCGCAAGAGCAATCATTCCTTTTGCATACACATTAAAATTGAGCCAGAATTTCACCGCCTGATCTTTAAAATATCCCACCGCTTCTTCCGTTGCTTTATTCATGCCAAGTTGCGGAAAGTATGAACGCGCATAGAGATATTGAATTTGCGTATATCCCAAATGTTGATTCTCTAGATAGTTTGGATCCCATTTTTTTATGTAGACATAGTCACGCACAATTTCTCCATCCAAATAGTCAACTCCTTTTTTCACCATCTGCCATACTTTGTGATTTTCTTTTACATCTTTTATTCCAAGATGATCCAAATGTCCCATACCGGTAATGATATGTTGTGTGATATACCGGTTTTCAGGCATGCCCGGAAACCAAGGCCAGCCTCCGTTTACTGATTGTGCTTTAATCACCTTAGTCAAGGCTTTATCTAGCTCACGTGACATACGCTCCATATCAAGCAATACGGCTAAGTTACGTTTGCTCTGTTCTTCATTCTGCGCATCAAGTACCCATGGTGTTTCTTGTAATATCACAGATTTTAATTCTTCATTTTTTTGAAGATTTGATAAAAATGCATCCGGCGAATTTTCACCCCATGCCTCAATTACTTCCTTAATTTTTGGATTTGAATTCATGATGTGTGAGGCTATTGCATTAGAATAATACCTAGTAAAAGTTTGCTCAGCACATTCATACGGATACTCCATCATATAAGGCATAGCCTGAATTGCATACCATGCGGGATTAGATGTAAATTCCAATGTATACCTGTGATGTTTGAGTGTTTTACTCTTATTGTTGAGTAGTTTTTCAAACTTAAATGTTCTGCTTTGATTACCTCGTAATGGCATTGGCATTGCTTCAGTAACCAACATGCGGTTTGACAGAATAGGCACAACATTTTCTTCACCGTCAGAGAAATTATTTGCGGCGGCAACAATTTTATATTTCACCGCGCTTACCGCATAAGGCACTTCCAAAGACCATGAAACCACGGTACTCTTTCCGGCTTCAACACTGAACGGCAACTGCACCTCTTTATGTTTGAACTGCTCATTCAATAATGATTCGTCAAACGGATTTAACAAATCAAGTTGTACACGACCACTTAAATTTTCTTTGCTGATGTTTGAAATTTTTGCTGAGAAAACAATTTTATCTCCCTCTCTGAAAAAGCGAGGTGCATTAGGCACAACCATTAAATCTTTCTGCGTCACAACCTCCTCTTGAATGGTGCCAACTTTCAAATCAGTAGTATGCGCCATACCCAAGAATTTCCATTTAGTGAGTGATTCAGGAATGGTGAATTTTATTTTGACATCTCCATTTGCATCAGTAGTCAACTGAGGATAAAAGAATGCCGTTTCATTGAAATTAGCTCGCGTAGATACATTTGAAAGATCCATCAATTTTCCATCATTGCCTTGCACCGGCATTTGTTGCATTTCACCACTCAAGGTTTGTTCATTTGCTGTTACACCACTTGCTCCTGTTGTGCTAAATAAAGCACCTCCTGCAGGGGCATCCATTGGAGCTTCAGCTTCTGACAATTCCATGTTTTTATTGTCTTTGCTGCGTTCGTTGTCTCGGCGTCCACCTCCTTCTTCTTTAGTCTGAATGGATACAGCATCCAACGAATAATCACCGTCTTCATAATAACCGTAGTAATAATAGCGACCATAATAGTACGCGTTGAAACCATGATAATTCAGTGTTGGGAAATAGCGATACGGATAGTTTACATAGTCATTCCAATAATAGTTGATATTGTATGCCATTGTAGATTGCATTCCTTCTGGTTCTCCCCAGTACATTGATCCATAATAGCTCTGCCATATACTCATGTAAAATGAATTTGGTGTATAGAGTTGATCTAGACTAGCATCATAGAGTGTCGCCAATAATTCAGCTTGCTCAGCACTTCCTTTTCTGTTTTTGATGGTCAGTGTCCACTCTTCTTCTGCGCCGGGTAAAAGTTTGTTTCTGAAAGTTGAGAAAGACAAATCAAGTTCTTTGTTGGTATAAGGCACAACAACAGTAATGCTAGAAGAAAATTTACGATTGTTTTTGATGGCAGTGAAGTGAATCGTGAAGTTTCCTCTGTGCTCTTCTGTTACCGTGAAAGAAAGTTTTTTCTGCTCATCATTCAGCGTGATTCGTTTGCTTTCAACAATTTTATTCTGCACTTCCACATCATAAAAAACAGACAAATCTTTTTCTTTAGAGCTAATGAGTACATCAACTGTTTCACCAGGTTGCGCCGTGTTTTGTACATTTTTTACCCACAATACATCGTTCTTTGGTGCTGTAGATGAAGATGGATTATATACAGTAAAATAATATTCATCCTTCACTTCAATACCATTTTTATCTTTTGCCACAGCCGAGTATTTGTATACGCCAGGCGTCCATGTTTTATAGTTTGCAATAACAATACTATCCGTTTCTTTGGTGTTAAAGTTTGTTTCAAAAACAGTTTTCTCCTCTTTCCAGGTATAGAAATCACTTTCATTTTTGAATTGTTCATTTGGAAAAAGTTTTTTGAATTCGATCTCTGAAATAGTCTGCATATCCGGCTGTTGCCACAATCTATTGTAGAACGGACGATCAGGCATTTGCAATTTTGAAACAGTGATTTTTCCTTGAGCAGGAATTTTCTGACCATTCAAATTTGTTGCTGAAAGACGAATGAAATGATCATCTTCATTATTCATATCTGCCGACCAGTTATTGCCCAGTTGCAGACTTTGATAGCCCACCACAAAACTGGTTGATGTAGTATGCGTTTCACCATTAATATCTGTGACATCAACGTAAACAGTATATGTGAACAAAGGCAGATTTTTTGGATCAACTTCTTTATCAGGCAAAGCATTGAAGGTGATTTTAAATTCTCCATTATCATCTGTTACCATGTCACCATGTTGAATTTCTTTTGGCTGATAGTATGGTCTCCACCAATACCAATAAGAGTAGTATGACCAACTGAAACCGGTAGTACGTGTAATACGATATTTGACATCAGCGCCATCCAATCTGTTGCCGGCATAAGCCTGAGCAAAGCCTGTTACAGTTACCGGCTCATTCACTTTTACTTCGCCCTCAACCGGATTCATGGTTACTTCAAATTTCGGACGCTTATATTCTTCCACTCTGAAATAAGCAGAACCTGAACTGTTTGAAATAGTCATGTTGCCGGTAAGCACATCATACGGAGCATTGAACGTACCTTCAAAAGAACCAAATTTGTTTGTTGTGAAATCTTGTCTTTTTATTTCTTGACCGTTTGCATCATAGAGTGCAACACTGCTGGTATAATCAGCAAGTACTTTTCTGTCTTTACCTGAGTAGCTTACACAAATACCTTTGAAATAAATGGGTTGCCCCGGACGATACAATTTACGATCAGTAAAAAAATACGTGTACACCTCTTGCTGGTAATCGTAGTATGAATAATAGTTATAGCTGTAGATACCTTGATTTGGCGCATATACTTCACCGTTATGTGTTACTGAAATCATATAGGTGCGGTAATCTTCACCCAAAGGATACTCAACTAAACCATTTTCATCCGTAGTAAAATTGCCTAGTGTTTTTTGCTCATAGAATCGCAATTTATAATTGTATTCTTCATAGGTTACATTAACCTTAGCGCCCACCATGGGTTTACCTGATGCACGGTCAGATACCATGATTTGATTGTTTTCTTTTGTGGTACGATTTTGATATGTAATATTGGTAACCCACATAGGCATAAAGGCAAATGCATTTTTACTGTCAGCAAAAGATGGGTCAGTACTGATGATCACAAAATAAAAACCTTTGCCGAGTTCAGGCAACAATAATTCAGTTGAGTGATTTTGATAATCTCCCGGATCAGTGATCTCAATTTCTTTTGAATAAATACCCTTTATACCTCGCAGTTCTTTGATGAATTTATCATAATCAATACGATTGTTGTAATACTTTTTATAATCATACGGCGCAACCTTCATGTATACCTTGTTTACATTTTTGTATTCAAGTAAAACTTTTGAAGGCGTATCAGGGATAATTCCTTCTTCTCCTCGCAGGGTAAGATTTTTTTGTTCAATTCCACTTTTTAATGCAGCGCAAAGATTTGCTCCATACGTGTCTTTGTATCGTGCCATGGTTTTAGTACAAATTTCAACGGCTACTTTTTTATCCCAGCGATGTGTTGTATCAGCAAGATAATTGTATTGATCACCACGCGTTGAATGAACTAAGGCAATTTCATACCATGCTTCAGATACGTAAGGTAATTTTTCGTACGCTGTTGTGAGTCTGTTCAGCGCATCATAATAGAGTGCATCTTTATTTGATAAAACAGATTTGTTATAGGTAAATTTTATACGCTCAAGATCTACTTCAAACAAGGCAGCTATATTGCCTTTTTCTGTATGAAATTTGGTGAGCTCTTGCAATACAAGAACGGCAAAAAATTGTGTGTTTAGTGAATCATTTGTTTGTGGCTGAATACCTAAAAAAGTAGAGCTGCTTCCAAAATATTTTTCATCCTCCATCACAAAAGTTTCAGCAGGACCGGGAACAGCAAACGTATTGTTCTTGAAAAAATCTAACGCGCGGTGTGCAAGAAAATCAAAAAGAGTTGGTCTGATTTCATTTGATTCATACGTGTATGATGCAATGGCGTCATAGTTTGAAATGTCCTCAGACTGACTCAACTCTCTGTTCTGAAGAGAGAGAAAATAGTGCATTCTAACTTTTTCGGCAATGCGTTTTAAATCCCAAGTGCGCACGTCTTTGATGTCCATTTCAACCACGTTGGTACGATCAGCAAATTTCCATGAATTAGAATAATAATATCCCCAATAAACCTCAGCTATTAATGAGTGTAAAATTTCTTTTGACGGTGATGGCGCTTTTTCTACCAATTCATTCAACCGATAAATTCCAAGTACATAATCATCTTCTTCTAAATATGAATTGTATTTCAACTCATACAAAACCGCCTTAATAACTTGTGTGTGCTGTTGATTTTTTGCAGCTTGATCAAATATTAGCCCAACCTCAGTTAGCGCCATACGATATAATCCTTTACGCTCTAATGAATCTACCTTAGCCCATTCCTTTTTAAATTCCGGATCAGTACCGGTAGAGATTGGTTTAGAACTGGCTGATGAAGTAATAGCTATTACAGTGCTTACTGAAAGCATTACAATGATGATGGAAAGCAGGCGTTTCATACCTCTGAATTAATTGATTTGACTAAAAGTACAAATTAGTTGTCGAAACGTTCAGATTATTTTTAAGCTCATGAATCCCACTGCAGGGTAAGCTTTTACACAATACGCTTGTGAAAATTTCAAAATGACGTAAAATTCAAGAGGCAGATATTTTATACCTTTGTAACAAGGTGAACAAAGATTCTGTACATAGTAAAATCAATCAACTGCCGGTATCAATCAATGATATTCGCGATAAATATTTTGACGATTTACCCATGACAGATGATGAAAAAACTGCGTTAAAAAACTACGACCGTTACAGAATGGAGTATCTGAACGCGGCAGAAAATGAAGATGTTTTTGAGAAAAGATATCTTGAATTACAAGCTAAGGCAAATCTATCACCATATACTGATTTTATATCCCTTGAAAATCTACAATTCTGAATTATTCCCAGTTGATTACAAACTCTTGTTGCTGTTCAGTTTCCACGGCGTCTTGTCCGCGAATTGATCTCACGTATTGAATAGCTTCTTCTCCGCTTTTGCCTAGATATGCTTTTGCGTAAACAGCCATTACTGTTCCACTGCGACCCAAACCACCCACGCAATGCACCAATACATTTTGCTTAGACTTTACGCGCTTGTGCAGCCAGGTGAGAATAGATTTCATTTGCTCAGGCTCAGGCAAGCCGTAATCCTGAATGGGAGAATGCAACACTTCAATACCCGCTTCATCAAATCTTGTTAATAAGGCGGGCACATTATACTTGTTCAGCTCTTCCTGTGATACAAGTGTAACCACATGGGTAATTTCATTGTCTGCAATTTTTTTCATGTCTGCCTCTAGATCAACTCTGCCGGGTAGTGGAGATATAGCAACAAAACTATTCTTCATTGGGAATTTGTACACATCAAATGGATTATTCGTTTGATTTTCTTTTGCGCATGCGCTCATATAAAAACTGCACAGCAAGACAAGACAAACGGTAATTAGTTTTGAACTCATGACGCCAAGTTACAAATTTCAGCGCAAAAAAAAACCTCTCTCGCCAGAAGCAAGAGAGGTTTTAATATCTGATTATTCAATTATTTTTTTGAAACAACCATTTGTTTAGTCATTGTGTCGCCACCAATTGTGAATGTGTAGAAATATACACCTTCAGCCATATTAGAAGCATCAACAGTTACTGTGTAGCTACCTGCAGCCTGGTTACCAGGAACGATAGTTTGGATTACTTTTCCGGTTACATCAGTGATTGTTACAGTTACATAAGCACCTTCATTCAATGTATAAGCAATAGTTGAAGTATTATTGAATGGGTTTGGTACGTTTTGACCAATTGAGAAATTGTCTACTGTGATTTCATCAAATCCGATATCGCAAGGATCAGTCATGTCAGCACGAACAATGATAGCTTGAGGAGATGAAAGATAGAAAGCACTTCCGTCAATATAACCTAATACTGTTCCTTCATCAGTTCCTTGTGCCATATAGAAATCTACAGGGTCAGTTCCACCATAGTGACCAGCAACAATTAACAAGTCATCACCGGTAGTAACATCCAAACATGCGTTCAAAGGAATAGAAATCAACATACCTAAGTCACCAGCTTGAACTGTATAGTCATCAGTGCCTTCAACATAGATATAATCAGTACCGTCAAATTTGTACACTTGTGCATAGATCAATTGACCTTCGCTAGAACCTTCATCAGCAATACCAATTTGAATTTTTGAAATGGTAGCATCACCAAAAATTTCAAACACGTTACCAATCATTAAAACACCTTCAGGATTTGAAGATACCGCCTCAATTGAACCGCTCACATCACCATTATCACGTGAATATTCCCAGTCAGTTACTTCAATAAAACCATACATAGTGTCATTGGTTGTTACATCTTCAGGGTTGGTTTGATCTACCCAATAAGTAATGTCATAAACCCCTGTACCGGCAGCTGGCGTGAAAGTAGTAGTACATCCAACAGAATCAGAAGCACCAAAAGCCATAGAACCAGGAGTAGAAGTACCTGAATAAACTACACCACCTTTAGTAACCTCAACATTCAATTTAGCACCCGGTTGAGCAAAGGCACCTTGGTTAGTTCTTTTACCTGAGAATTCAATAGCAGTAATTTGTGAAGTTGGAATCAAATAATAATCCAACCCTGGATCATAAACAACTCCAGAACGAGCATAAACAGCAGTTAATTCTTGGTCATAGCTATACGCTTCATACAAACCAAAATCATCAACCATCCATCCGTAACCAGAACCATAAGAATCGTCACCAGATGTTTCAAACCATCTGAAACGAACTTTTACTTGTGACTGACCACCGGCAATAGTTGAAATGTTCAAAGCCACCTCATTTTGTACAGCAGGGCTGTTAGTTGCATAAGATGTGTTGATTTCAAATTGTGTCCAAGTTGATCCGTTGTTACCTGAAACTTCAACAAAAGTTTGATCAGAGTTGAAAGCACGATAACGTTGTTCAAATTTCAAAGTAACTGCAGGATAAGCTGTACAGTTAACTGCAGGAATGTATTCAAGAACTACATCTTGAGGTTCTACGTTACCTGCAAGCAAGTGCTCAACACCATTGAATCCGCAGAAACCGTTTGCCGCAGTTGATGATGCCATTGCGCCCATGTAAGAAGTAACGTCAGTTGGAGTTG
Organism: Crocinitomicaceae bacterium; assembly: GCA_016708105.1. Taxonomy (NCBI): domain Bacteria; kingdom Pseudomonadati; phylum Bacteroidota; class Flavobacteriia; order Flavobacteriales; family Crocinitomicaceae; species Crocinitomicaceae bacterium. The sequence goes on along the minus strand of JADJGJ010000001.1, from coordinate 9,006 downwards.
ATGTTGCATAAAACCAAGTGTGTGAGTTGGCATCAGCAGGCATGTTCCAGTTGGTAGATGCTGAGAAATTATCTGTTCCACCAGGGATTGGATCACCACCAGTACGGTCTTGTCCGGCGACATGCTCCTGATGAACCTGAGTTGTGTATGGTGCAATATGTTTCAGATTTGATTCAGACTGAACTTGTGCACCAGCGATACCTGCAACAAAAAGTGCAGATGCAGCTAAGTAAACTTTTTTCATTTTTCCTTTGTTTAAATGTTAGTGAGTCGTAAAAATAGGGTAAAATTGTTGAACTTCCTAATTGGATGGCTGATCTTGATTGAACGGTATCTTTTTCTGATTGAACGGTGAAATCCATGCATCAGCATCTAAATATGCTGGAAAAACTGCTCTCACTTGATTAAGCTTATCAGCATCCAGAGTTAAAATTTTCACTTGTTCGGTATTTTTTGTAGCCAGATACTCATCATTCCCCCAGGGATCAATCACGGCAGAGTCACCTGAATATGCCAAGTCATTCCCGTCTTTACCTACTCTGTTTACGCCTATGACATACACTTGATTTTCAATGGCACGTGCTTTTAATAAGGTGGTCCAAGCATAAGCTCTGCGCTCTGGCCAGTTAGCCGGATAAATAGCCAGATCATATTCAGGCTTACCTTCCAACGTGCAATTTCTTGAAAATACAGGGAATCGTAAATCATAACATACCTGCAATAAAATGCGCCAGCCCTGCAAGTGATAGATAACCCTCTCTGATCCGCCCTCAAAATATTGATGTTCACCTGCCATACGGAAAAGATGTCGCTTATTATAACTGGCTTCAATTCCTCTATCTGAAACAATTACTAAGCGGTTAAAGTATTTATTTTCTTCTTCAATAATCAAGGTGGCGCAAATTTGTGTATTATATTTTTTTGCTTGCTTGGTCAGCCATTGAATTGATTTTCCACTTAAGTCTTCGGCTAAGCTTTTTGCATCCATTGAAAAAGATGTGTTGAACATTTCAGGCAGTATGATCAGATCACAAGTTGAGCCGCTAGCTTGTTCAAGTAAATTTTCAAAGTGAGCAAAATTCGCTTCTTTGTCTTGCCAAAATTGGTTTGCCTGTATAATTGCAACGGTTAAATTTTGCATAGTTTATTAAGTGCATTGGTTAAGGTTTCTTCTTTTTTTGCAAAACAAAATCTCAATACCTGATGATCTGTCTGATCTTCATAAAAAACACTCACGGGTATTGACGCAACTCCAATTTCACGCGTCAACTTTTCTGCAAAAGATACATCATTCATTTGCGCAATAGAAGAATAATCACATAGCACAAAATAGGTTCCGTTACAAGCAAGCGGTTTCAATTTGGTGTTTTGCAAACCATTTAAAAAGAAATTTTTCTTGTCTTGATACATCACCGATATACTTTCAAGTTGAGCATGATGTGTGAGGTAATGTTGTATGGCATATTGCATGGTATTATTCACACAAAAAACATTGAACTGATGAACTTTTCTAAACTCAGTTGTTAATGATGGTGGTGCAATACAATAGCCGATTTTCCAACCGGTGACATGCAGTGTTTTTCCAAAACTAAACATCACAAAACTGCGCTGTCTAATAATTTCATTTTGAAGAACAGAAATATGTTTTTGATCAAACCGAATATATTCATACACTTCATCTGAAATAACAAATAGCTGCGGATGCTTCAGTAATAATTTTTCTAAACTATTCAGATCTTCCAATGACCAGACAGAGCCAGTTGGATTATGCGGATTATTTACAACAATCACTTTTGTTTTAGCTGTAATTTTTTGTTCCACTTCATGCCAATCAATATGAAAGCTTGGATAAACCAAATTCAGGTGAACGGGCACACCACCAAAAACACGTATTGCGGGATCATAACAATCATACGCCGGATCAAAGAGAATCACCTCATCACCCGGTTCAACCAATGCACCCAAAGCCGTAAAAATTGCCTGAGTTGCTCCGGCTGTTATAGTTATTTCACTCTCAGGTTGAATAGCAATTTTGTATCTGTTGCCCGTCAATTGAGCAATAGTGGTGCGCAAATCTAACCTACCGGGCATAGGTGCATACTGAATTTGATTTTCTTTCATTGCCCTTTCAACGGCAGGCAATAAATTTGGGTCAGGTTCAAAATCAGGAAAACCCTGTGATAGATTGACTGCTCCGCATTCATTCGCCAGGCCTGACATCACGGTAAAAATAGTGGTGCCTACTTGTGGTAATTTTGATTTCATCTCTTTCTTATTCTTTTTGGTTGATGGCAACAGGAATATTGCCTGCGATGCCACTGCTAGTTATCACGTCTTTCAAACAAGATATCAAAGTCTAATTTAATTAACAGCATGTGCAAGTTAGCGAATCGAAATCATCGTTATTTAGAATTGTTCTAAATATTGATTGAATATCCCGAAAACACCATGTAAATTTGCAGAAAAAAAGATTCTCTTGTTTAATATAGATGACATACGAGCACAATTTCCGATTCTCAGTCGGCAGGTTGGTAAGTATCCACTGGTTTACTTTGACAATGGAGCAACTGCACAAAAACCATTGCAAGTAATTGAAGAAATAAATCAGTATTATTCTGATGAAAATGCCAACATACATCGCGGGGTACATTTCTTGAGTCAACTTGCAACAGAAAAATACGAGCAGGCTAGGAACACTATACAGCAATTTATCAATGCACACCATGCGCACGAAATAATTTTTACCTCAGGCACAACCGGAAGTATCAATTTAGTTGCTTCATCTATTGGAAAACTACTTAACCCCGGCGATGAAATTATCATTACCCAAATGGAACATCACTCCAATATTGTTCCTTGGCAAATGATAGCAGAAGAAAAAAATCTGAAGTTGAAATATATTCCCATCACACCTGGTGGTGAATTGGAATTAAAAGCACTTGATGAATTAATAACTGAAAAAACAAAATTGATTTCAGTTGTCCATGTTTCTAATTCGCTGGGCACAATAAATCCTATTGAGCAAATTATTGAAAAAGCGCACAAAGTTGGTGCTTGGGTAATGGCAGACGCAGCACAGTCAATTCAGCATGAGCCAATAGATGTACAAAAATTAGATTGTGATTTTTTAGTTTTTTCCGGACACAAAATTTTTGGACCAACCGGCACAGGAATCTTATATGGTAAAGAAAAAATACTTGATCAATTGCCTCCCTATCAAGGAGGGGGAGACATGATCAAAACAGTTACCATGGAGAAAACCACCTATAATGAATTGCCGCACAAATTTGAAGCAGGCACGCCTCATATCAGTGGAGGTATTGCCATGGCTTCAGCCATTAATTGGTTGCAAAATATTGATCGTGCGGGAGCATTATCGCATGAGCAAAATTTGCTTAAAAAAGCTACGGATGAAATTCAAAAAATTGAAGGCATTAAAATCTTTGGAACCGCAAAAAGTAAAGCAGCAATTCTGTCTTTTCTAATTGATGGCACTCACCCATACGACATTGGAACACTATTGAATCAACAAGGCATTGCCGTAAGAACCGGACACCACTGCACTCAACCCGTAATGGATTATTTTGGTATACCCGGAACCATCCGAGCATCCTTTTCATTATACAATACTGCAGACGAAATTGATTACTTCATCAAAGCCCTTGACAAGGCTGTAAATATGTTGCGCGGATGACTCTGGCTGAAAAAGAAAAAAGCATTATTGATGATTTCTCTGTCTATTCTGACTGGATGGAAAAATATGAATACATCATTGAACTGGGTAAAGATTTGCCCATGATTGATGCACAGTATAAAACAGACGATAATATCATCAAAGGATGTCAATCAACCGTATGGCTGCATGCCGAAAAAAAAGATGGAAAAATAGTTTACACGGCAGATGCTGACGCCATTATTACAAAAGGAATGATTGCTTTATTGATCTATGCTATGTCAGGTGAAGAACCTGATACCATCATCAACGCAAATTTGAATTTTATAAAAGAAATTGGATTACATGAACACCTTTCACCAACCCGTTCCAATGGATTATTAGCTATGGTGAAACAAATGAAAATTTACGCACTTGCATTGAAAATGAAATCATGATTATTTCAGACGAAACAGGTATGGAAACAGAAGATAAAAAAGAGCTGGAAGGTTTAATCATCACAGCACTAAAGGAAATTTACGACCCTGAAATTCCGGTAGATATTTTTGAGCTCGGTCTCATCTATGAAGTAAAAATAAAAAATGATGGTTATGTTGAAATTGACATGACCCTCACTTCACCAAATTGCCCGGTGGCTGAATCATTACCGGTAGATGTGAAATCTAAAATAGAAAGTTTGCCGCAAGTTACTGAGTGCAAAGTAAACATTGTTTTTGATCCACCTTGGACTAAAGACATGATGAGTGAAGAAGCTCAGCTTGAATTAGGATTTTTATAATCCAAGATTAAACAATGGAAAAATATAATTTGCAACCCGAAAATATATCTTCAAAATTCCTTTGCTAAATCTGAGATAATCAATTTGCCTGCAATACTATTTTTTTACTCTCAGCAATTTCATTTTTACATATGACTGACAGAATATAAATTCCATCTGTTAGCTCAGGTTCAATGCGGGTACTACCCGTTGTTGTTTCAACGTATACTACTTGACCTGCAAGGTTGGTAATGATCACTTGATATTCATCTTCACGTTTTGTTTCCACATTGATACTGCGATTGAAGCTGAAAATAAAAAACGGCTCATCGGTAATGGCAGAATCTTCCAATTCTACGGTTTCCATTTCTGCATCATTTTCTCCTTCAATTTTCAAATATGCGCATTCAATCAATCCATCATTTTTAAAACTCACGTTTACTACAATTTTCACAAATTCATGCCCTGATTCATTGAGGTATTCACCTTCATAATTAGATTGATCCGTTTTAACAGCAGTCCACTCTTTTTCATCAGCAGAAGTATAGATATCAACCCCGTTAACAGCGCAATTTTGCAAGGTTTTTACATCAAGATTAAAATAGAGATGGGCATATTCACGCAGGGCAGAAATTTTTCTTGTGAGCGTGATGTTGTAATCACCTCCTGCAGCAGAATAAAATGAAACCGTTTCTTCAGAAAAATTTACTTCAGAAAACACTTTATAAGGGGCAATGCTCCAGCCGTTGAAACCGTTTCCGGTGTTGGTTCCACACTCAAGCAAAATATCTTTCCCTTTGGCTGACCATGCCGCACAGAGCATTAACAGCAACATACCTCCTCTTCCCATAGCACCAGTTTGTTTAAATAACTCTGCAAGTAAAAGAAGTTACACCAGATGAAAATAATTTTAAAAAAATTCAAGAATTAACCGACTCTTTTTGTTCAGTGTCAACCGGTTTTTTGAAGAAGGTGCGATATCTAAAAATGATAAGCAAAACACCAACTGAAATTGCAGCATCAGCAATATTCCAGATAGCGCCAAAAATTTCTTTGCCTGCCATTGATTTTGGCATGAAATCAGGCCACACCAAAGTAAAGCGGAACATGTCCACAACGCTACCCAATAAAAATCCGGTGTCACGCAAAACGGGTTTTCCAAACTCGTCAAGCATCACCTGATCATTACTATCCAACTCATAATTCCAGGTCACATCAGGATCTAATGGAAAAATAAAATCATAGAACATGCCATCAATCAAATTGCCGGTGGCACCAGCAAAAATAAGTGCCATACAAAATATCAGTCCTTTGTGTACCTTGTTTTCACGAATGTGTTTGAATAAATACCAGGCAATAACCACAATAGCAATTAATCTGAAAATAGACAAAACATATTTTGCCCAAACACCTGAACCCAGCGTGGTACCAAACGCCATACCGCGGTTTTCAATATAATACATTTGGAAAAATCCTTTGATTACATCTACATCTTCATAGGGATAAAAAGATGTTTTCACCCAGACTTTAACCAACTGGTCAATGATTAAAATCGCGGCAATAAGAAGGATAATTTTTCTACCCAGTGTCAAGAGACTATCCTTGTTGGTTTTTTGCGTCAATGCTCAGTGTTGCGTGCGGCACCAATTTCAAACGCTCTTTGCTGATGAGTTTTCCGGTTACACGACAAATTCCGTATGTTTTATTTTCAATACGTACCAACGCATTTTGCAAATTCTGAATGAATTTTTCTTGACGAGATGCCAATTGCGCCATCTCTTCACGTGACATAGTTTCAGAACCATCTTCCATCATATTGAATGAACGACCGGTATCATCTGTTCCGTGATCATCACTATGGTCGAGTTGTCCTTTAAGCAATGCAAGATCTTCTTTTGCCTCTACCAATTTCTCTTCAATAATCTTTTTGAACATTGTCAAATCCTTGTCTGAATATCTAACTTCTGCCATGGTTCTTTTTTTTAAGGAAGGCAAATATAGCTATTTAAACTTTTGAAAACACGACCATTTAAAAAAACAAAAATATTATATAAACCTGATTTGATGCGGCTTACATCAGGTTACAGAAAAATAATATTCAAACTACTTGAATAATTCAGTCATAACCCGTCCCTCAGAACCATCTATAGTGAAACCCATTAATTCACCAATGGTAACCGGAATATCAATAAGTTCAGCCGGAGTATCAAGAATTACATTTGATTTAAAATCGGGACCGTAAGCAAAGAAGTTAATATGACGACATCCTTCACAATTATCACCGTGAGAAACAAAACCATCTTTGTGTCCATCTAAATGCCGGCCATGATCATTTGTTACAAAAATGGTTGTTTTATCCTTGTAGAACTCGTTGGTTCTTAAAAACTCAAACACCATATAAATGTAATTGTCTGAGAGTTTTGTGGCGTTAAGGTATTTCTCCCAATTATTTCCATGACCCCATGAATCAGGTTGCTGAAAATTGATCAAAACCAACTCAGGGTGTTCAGTATCCAGAATGCGAATTGAGTTTTTAAACGTGACATCATCACCGCGATAACCGGTGTACAAACCATTTACACCGCAGTCAGAATATGGGCGATATTTTCCTTTCCATTTTTTATTTTTACAATCTGTGAGAATAGCTAATTTATCTTTACTGGCAATGACATACGCTGCATTGCGTTGTTTACTGGTTGCTTTTAACCAATATTGAAACATGGAAGGATTTTTCGGGAATTCCAATCCATTGTTTTTGATGTTTTGATAAATACCCGTTGTAATTGCCGTGTGCCCCGCGTTGGTATAGGTTGGTCCATTATTTCTGAAAGCTGTTGAAACAATACCCAGAGGCGCCATATCATTTGCCATGTGTGGAATATATTGATGCGTAGTATCACCCCAAGTTTCTGTCCACCTTGGTCCGTCCATCACCATTACAATGACGTAGCGTGTTTTATACTTTGTTGTGTCTGTTGAAAAAGCACTTGCTGAGGAAAGCAATACCAAAAGAAATAAAACTACATTCCACCGGTTTTTGAATTGACTAATCATTGTCTTCATGTTATCCATATTAATGCTGAATAGTAAATTTCATGTTCAGCACGATTCTTGTACAAAAATATCAATTAAAATCAAGGAGATGCGCAAGAAGATGAGGTGCTGATTAAAACAAAGCTGTTGACGATTTGAAACCATTACCACAAAAACCGTTCTGAATAAACTTTTACTTTGCAGTTCAATGAGTAGGACATTCTTAATTTCTATTTTTATTTTAACTTGCACTGCACATGCGCAAATGCTTGACAATTCTCGCTTACACGCATTTGAGGGCAAGCCTGAATTCAATCGGACTTTCATTATGTCCAAGGGAATAAAATCAATTTTTTGTACCTACTCCAGCAAAGCAGACAATGACGTGATCAGACCGGAAAATCAATCTGCCTATTATAAATTTAATCGCTTCGGTGAATTGACATTTGAATACAAAACCTATTATGGTGACACCGTTTATACACTCTACGTTTATGATGAACGCAGCAATTTAATCATCAAAAGCTCGGCAGATAAATATGGTTTCTTTTCTATACATCACACCTATGATGCTTCAAACCGAATTACCTCAACACAACACCGTGCGCAAAGTTTCACAAATCAAGATAAAACCAATTACATTCCGCCTGAAGAAACTGTAAATTTCAAAGAAAAATATACGTATACTGAACTCAGCGACTCCAGCTACATTAAACACTATCACAATTCAGCCAATGAAATTTACAAGAACGAGTACTATTATCTTGACCATAAAAAAAGAATAACAAAAACCGAATCTTATCCAAAATTAGGCTCAGGAAAAGAGACTACTGAAATTGATTACAATAATGAAAATCAAATTTTGTCACGTGCATCACAAAGCAGCTACATGGGAAATTACGCATCTAAATATACCTACGCGTATGATGAAAATAAAAATATCTATTCTATGAATTATTATGAGGGTGATGTTTTTAAAACTGAATTTCAATTTGTGTATGACAGTGAAACCAATTTGCTCACAGGCATTATTTCACGTGATAAAGGAAGTAACAGCATGATGATAATTCAATTTGATGTTGGGAGTTGGTATTGAAATAAAAGAATTATTGATCTCACTTATTACCAACAACTATCCCCAAGTATTAGCAGAACTCTTGAAATAGATTTCGCAAATTAAAATCCGGATTAAAACAATAAAAACTAATTCAATTCAATGCTCATACAATCATTAGGACCAATGGTAAAAGTACCAAAGGAATGTAAATTGCCAAATTGGTCACGTGCGGTCCATGAAATAGTTTTTGATTTTTCAGAACCCATGTTCAAGTCAAGATTAAAATCGTCACCGCCGCAATCAGGGCCGGGTGTCCAATTAGCGGGGTCAATAGTACCCTGAGCAACATCATCAAAATACATGGTCAGTATTTCAACCCCGCCCCATATCAGCGTATTTGACATGCTTTCCTTGAACCAAAATGACACTCTGGTTTGGTAAGTGCAAGTTCCGTCATCTTTTTTTGCATCAGCGGTATAATTGACA